>NZ_BBER01000001.1 GCF_001312865.1 Lacticaseibacillus thailandensis DSM 22698 = JCM 13996
ATATTATTCCGGTTTAGCTCAGTTGGTAGAGCGCCTGACTGTTAATCAGGGTGTCGTCGGTCCGAGTCCGACAACCGGAGTTTTTTTATTGTTTTAGCCTTGGAGAGTTGTCCGAGTGGCTGAAGGAGCATGCTTGGAAAGCATGTATACGGGTTTTGCCTGTATCAAGGGTTCGAATCCCTTACTCTCCGTAGTGATTCATGAGTTTCACAGGTTCATTGAGGCATCGCTACTGGCGGTGCTTTTTTTTGTGCCCAGAGTGCAATAAAAATGATTTTCAGGGAGGGGTAGGATTAGTGCCAAATCTGTCTTTGCTGCGAGCGTCCCCCCCTAGATATATTAGTTAAACTAGCTGATTATTCTGGTGCGGCCAGTATGACGTGGGTTTCACGCTTTTTTTGGTATTATCGTAGCCACGGCCGCGGCCATACGCGCCGACAATTTACAGAGGAAGTGGGATCCAACATATTGGTTGCGTTTCTTTGAAAAGTTCTAGATGGACAATAAAGCGTTTGAGGTACTACATACCGGTAATCGGGGTCCAACCGCACCTCCCCCAACGTCTAAGGTCGATTGAATCCGCTGTGTCACTATGTGGGGATGACTACTTACCATTAGTGCCAAAGTGGGGCTAGACAATGGCCAATTATTTGTAACGTTGTGTGCATGCTAACTGAGTTTCAACACCAATAACATGGCCAAAAAGCGCCCCGCAACTGTTGACCTCACGGCCGCTCCAGCTGCGGGGCGCGTAATTAATTTTGATGGAGTACTAGTGCTTGTGGTTTAACCGTGGATAAAGGAGACCGTCATGAGAATACTGGTCAGCCACGCTGCGCCTAACCAGTAGGCAGACCACCAGTCACGCCGACGCCGCAGTGGGGCGAGCGACAGCACCATGATTGCGACCACAACGATAATGGTCAGTTGCTGCATGATAAAGCCGGCAATACAAAGTGCAAATACGACGAGGCTGATTGCCCACATCGGTAAGTATTCCGACCACACCCCGATAATAAACGGGGTGAGCATGAGTACCAATGCCAGCAAGTAGGAAGACTGCAGTACGTGTGTATCGGCCATGGTCAACATAATTTGAGCAAAGCCGGCCAGAATGAGCAGTAGCGTGGTCCGAATTTCATGTAGCATTGCCTGGGTGCTAATAATGTAACTTACGGCCAGCAAGGCTAACGTTAACGGCAAGAGGAGCCACTGGTCAAATGCACCCACCACGGCGGGAACAATGCCGATAAGTGCCATCCACCCAGCGTGCCAGTCGAGCTGGATAGCCGCCAGTAGGCAGGCGACGATCACTAGTGCGACTAGCTGGAACGACCAGACAAAGCCGCCCGTGCCACCGGCGAGGATGGGGTAGGTAATGGCCAGTCCGGCCAGGGTGATTGTGGATAGAATTCGATCTCGTGCTGATGGCATGGTTCTACCTTCTTTCATTCATTCTTTATGCTACCTGAAAACTACGTGGTAGGCAAAAACTTTGTGGCGGGCCACCGTTATATGGTAGGATAGATTGTTGCAAAGAATTCCCGATAGGGCCACAGGCGTGGGTTTGCCTTGTAACCGAAAACTTTTAGGGGGAAAATTTTTATGTCGGAAAAACGTTTATTTACATCCGAGTCCGTTTCTGAGGGGCACCCGGATAAAATTGCTGACCAAATCAGTGATGCCATTCTCGATGCGCTGTTGACCAAGGACCCGGACGCCCGAGCCGCGGTAGAAACCAGCGTGACCACCGGTTTGGTGCTCGTATTTGGGGAAGTTTCAACCAATGCATACGTTGACATCCAGGGCGTTGTCCGGGACACGATCCGTCGTATTGGCTACACCCGCGAGAGCGGCTTTGATCCGGACTCTGTGGCCGTATTGGTAGCATTGGATGAACAGTCACCTGACATTGCGCAGGGTGTGAACGAATCGCTGGAGGAACGTGAAGGCGATGCTGACCCGCTGGACCAAATTGGTGCCGGTGATCAGGGGATGATGTTTGGTTACGCCATTGATGAAACTCCTGAGTACATGCCGCTACCAGCGGTTTTGGCTCACGGTTTAATGCGTAAAATTGCCGCGTTGCGTCACGAAGGTGTCATCAAGTACTTGCGGCCGGATGCTAAGGCTCAGGTGACCGTTGAATACGGTGAGGACGGCAAACCGTTGCGTGTGGACACTGTGGTGGTGTCAACGCAGCACGATCCGGATGCCACGTTAGCCCAGATTCGGGCTGACGTCGAAGAGCAGGTAATTCGCGCGGTCATTCCGGCAAACTTACTTGATGATCAAACCAAGATTTACGTGAACCCGACAGGCCGCTTTGTTTTGGGTGGCCCCGCGGCGGACGCTGGTCTGACTGGGCGCAAAATTATTGTCGATACGTACGGTAGTTTTGCTCGCCACGGTGGTGGTGCCTTCTCCGGTAAGGATGCCACTAAGGTGGACCGGTCCGCTAGTTATGCGGCACGGTACATCGCGAAAAACTTGGTTGCAGCGGGGTTGGCCAGCACTTTGGAAGTGCAGTTAGCTTATGCAATTGGGGTGGCCAAGCCGGTGTCGATTTCGGTCAACACCTTTGGTACAAACAAGATTCCTGAAAGCAAAATTGTGGAAGCAATTCGGAACAATTTCGATCTGCGTCCAGCCGGGATTATCCAGATGTTGGATTTGAAGCGGCCAATATACGAACAGACGGCGGCATATGGTCACTTTGGCCGCACGGACATCGATTTACCTTGGGAACACTTGGACAAGTAGATGCGTTGAAGAAGTACTTACAGTAAGGTGATCGATTGGCGGGGGGACATTTATTTGTCGCCCCCGTTTTTGCGTAGGCCCTTAGCGCTTTCAGCGCTTAGGGCCTGCCACTCGGAGGGCTCGCGGAGCTAGCCCGAGAGATTGAGGCCCGATACCACTTGGCCGCCAGGCCGAGCAAAGTAATAGCCCCAGTGGGCGTACTCGCTGCTACTCGGAGGCTCCGCGTCAGCAGAGCCGAGAGACTGAGGCCCGATACCACTTGGCTGCCAGGTCGAGCAAAGTAATAGCCCAGTAGGCGTACTCGCTGCTATTCAGAGGCGCCGCGCCAACCAACCTAAATCCAGTGCTTCACCAGTAGCACGAACAAATTTGATTAAATGATAGTTGAGGGATTAAACATGCATTCACAGCGTACTAACGTTCCGGTTATGACCGTGACGGTATTTATAGCAACATTCATGGCGGCAATCGAAGGTACCATTGTCAGTACCGCCATGCCGACAATCGTCGGGTCGTTACACGGCGTCCGGTTGATGAATTGGGTCATTGCGGTGTACCTGCTTACCAGTGCCATTGCGACGCCCGTCTACGGTAAGCTGGCCGATATGCGCGGCCGCAAACCGGTGCTGTTAGTGGGACTGGGCATCTTTGTCGTGGGCTCACTTTTTAGTGGGTTATCCCAATCAATGATTATGCTGATTATTGCGCGGGCGATTCAGGGTGTGGGGGCTGGTGCCATCATGCCGGTCACCTACACGATTATTGCCGATATGTATTCGCTGGCGAAACGGGCCCAAGTGCTGGGCCTGAACAGTTCTGCCTGGGGCATTGCGGCCGTTGTTGCACCCTTACTAGGTGGGTTGATTGTTGACCAATTGTCCTGGCACTGGGTTTTCATTATTAACGTGCCAATCGGGCTCATCACGATGGGGCTCACGGCGGTGTTCCTATACGAAAAGCCGCGGACGAGTTCGTCCAGTTTGGACATTCGCGGCATTTGGTGGTTAGCGCTCGTGTTGGTCTGTGTATTGGGTGCCTGTGAGCTGTTACAAATCAGCCACGGCACGTGGTACGCCCTAGTGCTGCTTGTCGGCGCTGGGCTGAGCGTGTGGCGGTTTATCGCCGCAGAACACGTGGCGGCCGACCCGGTAATTAGTTTGCAACTATTCCGTTCCCGGACGTTTATCTCCCAAAACATCATTGCGGCCCTAATTTCTGGCGTGGTAATGGGCCACGAAGTCTACATTCCGATGTGGATGCAGGGAATTTTGGGCATGAGTGCCACTTTTGGTGGCTTTGCCGTCACTCCCAGCAGTATTTTATGGGTCGTGGCTCATTTGTAGCGGGTAAGATGTTGCCGCGGATGCGCGTCACCCGGGTGCTCGGCATTGCGCTGGTCGACGTGTTGGTCGGTATTGCCGCGGTACTTTGCCTGAGCATTCATACGGTGTACCCAATCTTTCTGGGCGTGTCGGCTGTGCTCGGCTTTGGCTTTGGTATTATTATTACCAGCACGACGGTGGAGTCCCAAAACGTGGTTGGCCCTGACCAAATCGGGATGGCGACCAGTTTCAACACGCTCAGCCGCACGCTGGGACAGACGCTGATGATTTCAATTTACGGCATCATCTTTAATGGGCGGATCAGCGCCGGGGTAGCTGGTCATCGTGGTTTGGACACCAACATGATGAACAAGCTGGTCAACTCACAAACGGTGCACGAATTGTCGGCCGAGGTGATTCCGCCACTGCGCGGAGTGCTCTTTAGCGCGCTGCACACGGTGTACTTGACCTGTGCCGTCGTGGTGGTACTGGCGTTAGCCGCTAACCTGCTGGGCCACCAACGCCGCCGTGCATAAGGTGGCGGCGGTATCGTTGCTGTAAGCCACGCATTATTTCCCGGGCAATGATGGCGACCGCCACGCCTTCCAACACCCCGGCGAGGACGTCGCTGGCAAAGTGGACGTGCAGGTACACGCGGGTCCAAACGATGGTTGCCAGGTACAATACCCCGATGATTGCCGCCAGTGTCCGGGTTGCTGGGCGCCGGTGCCACCGCCAGATGTACATGAGCATGATAATCACGAGGGCGGCACTCGCACTTGCGTGGCCGCTGGGAAAACTCCAACCACTGGCGTGCGCGAGGGCGTGCAGTTGGGGGTCAGCAACAAAGGGGCGCGGCCGGACCACCACGCTTTGACCAGCCGGTTCAAAATGGCCGTTGCCAGTACCGCGCTTGCCAATGTCGCCGCCCACGTTGGCCGGCGCCGCCACAACATCCAGAGGGCCAAAACGATGGCCGTGATCACCATCCCACTGGCGACCCCCAGTTGGTGATGGTGCGCGCCCAGTTCGTCCGTGTAGTGGTGGTTTGCCCGGCGAGGTGCAGCCCCCAGGTGTCAAACTGGTGGAGGTACGGTTGGTTCGTGGTGATGGCGACCGCGATGGCGAGCATTGCGGTCATTAAGATGGTGGCTATTAGCCAGCGATGAATGCGCATGATGACCTTCCTCCGCAAAATAAATACCGTTAGTTTAGCATAGTGCTGCCGAAATGCTTGCTTGGTCGGGGGGATTTTGCTATTCTTAACACAATAATACTAAACGTAGGGAAGATTATTAGCGTATGGGTTGCGTCCAGAAAGGCGGCGGTCGTTGGAAGTCGTCCGTGACCCATCCGTGAACTGACTTCCTTGGTTGCCGGCCTGAACAATGTCAGTAGGGCCGACCGGGCTGCCGTTATCCAGACAAGCGCCGGGAATTTCCGGAACTTAGGTGGTACCGCGGCTCAAAGTCGTCCTAACTTGTTTAGGGCGACTTTTTGCGTTCAGGGGCATAAAACACACAGGGGGCAACACGAAATGGCAGCATTTGACCATGCAGCAATTGAAAAAAAAGTGGCAAAAGTATTGGCGTGAACACGACACGTTTAAGACGGGTAAGGATCCCAAGAAGCCGAAGTATTACGTTTTGGACATGTTCCCTTACCCATCCGGACAGGGCTTGCACGTGGGTCATCCCGAAGGATACACGGCCACTGATATTATTGCCCGCATGAAGCGGATGCAAGGGTTCAACGTTTTGCACCCCATGGGCTGGGATGCCTTTGGGTTGCCAGCAGAACAGTACGCTTTGAAGACGGGGAACCCACCTAAGGAGTTTACGGCGGCAAACATTGCCAATTTTAAGCGGCAGATTCAAAGCCTTGGTTTTTCCTACGACTGGGACCGGGAAATCAACACGACCGACCCATCGTACTACAAGTGGACGCAGTGGATTTTCGAACAGATGTACCGGCGTGGGTTAGCCTATGAAGCCGAAGTACCAGTCAACTGGAGTCCTGATTTAGGGACCGTGGTAGCCAACGAAGAGGTCATCGACGGTAAGACTGAACGCGGCGGCTTCCCGGTTGAACGCAAGCCTATGCGGCAGTGGATGCTGAAAATCACGGCGTATGCCGACAAGTTGCTGGACGGCTTGGACGACCTCGACTGGCCGGAATCCATCAAGCAAATGCAGCGTAATTGGATCGGCCGTTCAGTTGGGGCCAGCGTTAACTTCCAGGTAGCCGGCGCCGATAAGACCTTTGAAGTCTTCACGACACGTCCGGACACCCTCTTTGGGGCGACCTACACCGTCCTGGCACCCGAGAAGGATCTGGTGCAGGAAATCACCACGCCAGAACAACGTGATGCAGTCAACGCCTACATTAAGGAAGCGGCCAGCAAGTCTGACCTCGACCGGACCGACCTGAACAAGGATAAGACCGGTGTGTTCACCGGTGCCTACGCCATCAACCCGGTTAACGGCGCTAAGTTGCCGATCTGGATTGGGGATTACGTGCTTGCTAGTTACGGCACGGGGGCCATCATGCTGTTCCGGCCCACGATGAGCGTGACTGGGAGTTTGCCAAGAAGTTTGACCTCCCCATCAAGCCCGTTATTGAGGGTGGCAACGTTGATGAAGCTGCCTACACTGAAGACGGCGTGCACATTAACAGTGACTTCTTGAACGGGATGGACAAAGCCACGGCGATTGACGCCATGATCGATTGGCTCACGGAACACAAGGTGGGGGCCAAGAAGGTCAACTACAAGCTCCGTGACTGGGTCTTCTCCCGTCAGCGTTACTGGGGTGAACCGATTCCAATTATTCATTGGGAGGATGGCGAGACCACGCTGGTTCCCGAAGAAGAATTGCCCCTGGTACTGCCAGAAGACGCCAACATTGAGCCGACTGGTTCGACGGAGGGACCACTAGCTAACCTGACTGATTGGGTCAACGTGTCGATAAGAATGGCCGCAAGGGCAAGCGCGAGACGAACACCATGCCGCAGTGGGCCGGTTCATCCTGGTACTTCCTGCGGTACATTGATCCTCGCAACGGCCGGTTGCTAGCCGACCCGGACAAGCTGAAGTACTGGATGAACGTTGACCTGTACATTGGCGGGGCCGAACACGCCGTACTGCACCTACTGTACGCCCGTTTCTGGAACCTCTTCCTCTATGATCTGGGGGTGGTTCCAACCAAGGAACCATTCCAGAAGCTGTTCAACCAGGGGATGATTCTGGGCGACAACCACGAAAAGATGAGTAAATCTAAGGGCAATGTGGTCAACCCGGATGACGTTGTGGACCAGTATGGGGCCGACACTTTGCGCTTGTACGAAATGTTCATGGGCCCACTGGATGCCGGTATTGCTTGGAGCACCAAGGGGTTAGCTGGTGCCCACAAGTTCCTGGAGCGGGTTTACCGTACCTTCGTTGATGAGAACGGCAAGATGCGTGACCGGATCACGACCATTAACGACGGTCGCCTGACCAAGGTTTACAACCAGACCGTCAAGAAGGTCACCGACGACTTTGCGGACCTCAAGTTCAACACCGCCATTGCGCAGATGATGGTCTTCATCAACGAGGCTAACAAGGTGGATGACCTGCCGTACGAATACGTGGAGGGCTTCGTCAAGTTGCTGGCACCGGTAGCGCCACACCTCATGGAAGAGATTTGGCAGATCCTGGGCAACGACGACACCATTACCTACGCGGCTTGGCAACGTACGATGAAAGTGCGTTGGTGGCCGACACGGTCACGGTGGCCGTCCAGGTCAACGGTAAACTGCGGGGCCAGCTGGATGCGGCTAAGGACACGGACAAGGACCAGTTGCAACAGGATGCGTTGGCACTGGCTAACGTCCAGAAGTTCATCGCGGGCAAAACCGTTCGTAAGGTCATCGTGGTACCAAATAAGATTGTCAACATTGTGGTTGGTTAGTTTGCCAGTCACGTTAGGGCCCCTGCCATTGTGGCGGGGGCCTTACTGGGTTCATGGTGGGCTAGTGGCCCCGTTAAAAACCTGATAATCTGGTTAAAGATGCAGCCGTAAATTGCAGTCATGGTGCGATTCAACTAGAATTACTATGTTAACTACGAATAAAGAGGATTTTTAATGAACGCAAAAGAAACGCAGACCACGACCTCGAGTCAGGCCAAGATGCTCCGCGGTTCCGCGTGGATGACGATTGGTAGCATCTTTTCCCGGGTGCTGGGGGCCATTTACATCATCCCGTGGTGGGCCTGGCTGGGGTCAGCAGCGTTGACCGCCAACGGTTTGTTTACTAAGGGTTACCAAATTTATGGGGTCTTTATCATTATTTCGACGGCGGGGATCCCCAGTGCCGTGGCCAAGCAAATTGCGCATTACGACGCCATGAACGAGTATGCCACCTCAATTCGGTTGTGGTGGCATGGCATGATTGCGACCGGAATCCTTGGCGTCATTTCAGCCGCGGTGCTCTGGTTGGCTGCCCCGCTGTTAGCCGCAGGGGACAGTCGCATGGTGCCGGTCTTCCACTCCCTGGCGTGGGCCATCCTGGTCATTCCCGTGTTGAGTATCATGCGGGGTTACTTCCAGGGGGTCAGCGACATGCTCCCAGTGCGATCTCCCAGCTGGTCGAACAGTTTGTCCGGGTTATTTACATGTTGGCATCGGTGTTTTTCATCATGAAGATGGGGAACGGGGACTACGTGCTGGCGGTGACCCACTCCACCTTTGCCGCGTTTGTTGGGGCTCTGGCCGGAATCTTGATGCTGGTAGCCATCTTTATTCGACGGTGGCCGCGAATTCACGCGCAGATGGAGCAATCAGCCAACCAGATTGACGTCTCGGTCAACCAGCTGTTGATGGACATCGCGCGCCAAGCGGTGCCGTTCATCATCATGGATTCGGCCATTAACTGGTATTACATCATTGACCAGTACACCTACAAGCCGATGTGGGGCCACCTGTTTCACTGGTCTGTCAACCACATGAACGATTTATACGCCCTGTATGCGGGTAACGCCAACAAGTTGATCATGATCGTGGTGTCGTTGGCGTCGGCCTTAGGTATTACCGTAATTCCGCTGTTGTCGGCGGCGGTTACGCGCCACGAGATGCGCGATGTGAGTCACCAGATGACCAACGCCATTCAGCTGTTCAGCATCGTCATGATTCCCGCCTCCCTGGGGATGATGGCTATTGCCCAGCCGCTGTACGTCGTGTTTTACGGCTACAACGTGACGGGAATCCTCATGCTGGAGGTGTCCTCCCTTCTGGCGGTGGCACTGGGGCTGTACACCGTTCTGGCGGCTTTACTGCAAGGGGTGTTTCGTAACTGGTTGGCCATCGTTCTGATGTTAGTGGGAATCGTGGTCAAAGTGGTGTTACAATACCCATTTTCAGCGTGGTTCGGTGCGTACGGGCCAATGCTCGCTTCCATGGCGGGGTTGGGCGTCAACTCCGTGCTGATGTTACGGAAGTTGTGGCAGTACTACCGGTTCAAAGTGTTCCAAACTTCGCGGCGCGTGTCGGGAATGTTGCTATTCGGGGCGATAATGTTTGCGGTTGTGCGTTTAGCCGTGTTCTTCCTAAACCACTTTATTCCCGCCGTCAGCAAGCCTGGTGCCGTAGCGGAGCTAGTGGTAGCTTGATGCTGGGCGGCGGTGTCTACGGGTACCTCGTACTGAAGACGCACTTAGCCGATATGGTTTTGGGTAGCCGCGTGGCCGGAATTCGCCGGTTGCTACACATGAAGTAATTATTGTTTCATCATACTGGTGGTCCCGTTATTCGCAATCACCGATAAAAAAAGCCATCGTGGCACGTCCGCCCAGTTATTCTAGGGGATGCGCCACGATGGCTTTTTGCGTTGCTTATTGATTTTCTTCTTGGGCACTTGGTTGCGTGTGGACCCGCTTAAGGCGGGCGGCCCGCACCTTACCTAGTACTAACGGCACGTGCTCTTCCACCACGTCCGCGTATTCAAGGCCAAACCAGCGGGCTGGACTAACGGTGATCCGCTGCAATAGCAGGCGGGCCTGGATGATGGTTTTGACAAAGGTGTTGATCCGGGTTTCCGAGGACAATTCTTCGCGTACCAGGACGAAGGACCAGTCACCAACATCGCGGCCCGGCATGGTGGTGTATTGTTGCGGCTGCCGGTCGATCTCGCCGCTGGCCATCAGGTCCTGCACGATTTGCCGCAGGAAGACGTTGACGGTTTGCTGCATGCGGAAGCCGAGGTAAAGCTGCACGTTGACCATAAAGTCGGTGCCGTAAGTGTCTGCCGTGTACTCCGCCGTGAACGGCTCGTCGGTGACGTTGACCGTGACGAACCAGTAAACGTCAGCCCGTTTGGGCCGTTTATCGACGATGGAGTAAATGAGGTTCTTTTTGACGAAGTGGTTGTCGTGAATTTTGGTCAGGTAGACCAGGTTGTCCGCGTACCGCTCGTAATGAGTGTCGGCGTGGAGCGCGTCAAGCATCTTTTTGTACGCTAGCAGGGACACCCGTTGATTGGTGAAGGAATTCCGATCGCGGAGGATTCCCCCGTAGAGCCACACAAACATGACCAGCAGGATCGCTAGAGCGATGATTACGGTCACGTAACCACCATGGAGGAACTTCGCCGCGCTGGCAATGAAGAAGATACTTTCAATGCTGGCAAAGAACAGGAAGATGACCCACGACCAGATTCGGGGCGTGTGCCGCAGACGCAAGTACTGGTAGAGCAAGATGGTGGTCATCAACATCGTGACGGTAATGGCCAGGCCGTATGCAGCCTCCATGTGTGCGCTGGTCCGGAAGTAAAAGACAATGGCCGTACACGTGATCCACATCAAGATGTTGACACTGGGGATGTACAGCTGCCCCTTGAAGTTGGTTGGGTAGACGATGCGTAACCGCGGCAGGAAGCGCAGGCGGATAGCCTCTGCGACCAGCGTGTAGGAGCCACTGATCAGTGCCTGGCTGGCAATAATGGCGGCCAGGGTCGCGAGCACAATGCCGACGAGGTGAATGCTGGCCGGGAGCATGTCAAAGAAGGGGTTGAGGTCGGTGGCGTGTTGCCAAGCCGTGGCCGCACGGTTCTGGTTGATCCAGACGGCCTGGCCCAGGTAGTTGAGCACGAGGCAGATATTGACGAACGGCCAACTACCATAAATATTGGGCCGGCCCACGTGCCCCATATCGGAGTACAGGGCCTCCGCCCCCGTGGTTGCCAGGAAAATCGATCCCAGAATCAGGATACCGACTTTATTAGCGGGACTGAATAGTAGCTTGACGGCGTAGTACGGGTTGAGCGCGGCCAGCATTGACCAATCCTTGGTGAGGCTGACCAATCCCACTACACCCAGAAACAGGAACCACAGCGTCATGATGGGCCCAAACAACCGCCCAATGGACTGGGTCCCGAAGCGCTGAATGAAGAAGAGCACCGAAATAATAATGACGGTGGTGATGATTACCTGATCTTGTTGGGTAATGAAGACGTGGTGGTTAATAGCAGTATTCTTGAGCCCCTCAATGGCGGTGGTGACCGTCACTGCGGGCGTTAACATGCCATCCGCGAGTAAGGCTGCACCCCCGACCACGGCCGGGACGAGCAGCCACTTGGCCCGCTGGCGTACTAGGGTGAAAAGGGCAAAGATGCCACCTTCACCTTTGTTATCCGCGTGCAAGGCGATGATGACGTACTTGAGGGTCGTCACAATGGCCAGGGTCCAGAAGACCAAGGACACGGAACCGACCAGAAAATCGTGGGTCATCGTGCTCATGCCGCCGTTTTCGTTAACCAATGATTTCATTACGTAGAGGGGACTGGTCCCAATGTCACCGTAAACCACCCCTAGGGTAATGAGTAGCCCCGCCGCGGTTAAACGGTGGTGTAACTCGTGGTGTTGCTCAGTTTTTAATTGTGTCATGGGTAACTCCTTGTGAATGATGCTATCAGACAGTGTAGGCTATCTAGCGGGGGATGTAAATATTATTGTACATGATGGGCGCCCCCTGGGTCAGTGTGTTGGCGGTGGTGGACCACTAACGCGCATCTGCACTTCAACAAGGTCTGCACGTGATGTTATTTGGCGCCCGCAGTGGGTAAATATCCGCGGTGGGCCAGGCGGACCTCATGGCGTGGATACGTAGCTACTGATCAAAAAAAACGCGTCTTTTAATTGCAAAAGGGTTGGCAAAAGTTGCAACTGTTGGTATATTTATATTTGTTGTTGCCGCGATGGCGGAATTGGCAGACGCGCAGTGTTCAGGTCGCTGTTTGGGTAACCAAGTGCAGGTTCGACTCCTGTTCGCGGCAGATGGTAACAACTTGCACCCCACTACTAGTAATGGTAGTGGGGTGCTTTTTTTGCTACTCGGCAATAAAAAAAGAACATGTATGACTCCGGGCACAATAGCCCCGCAACGTTGGTGTACCTGGGCAACTACCCGATTTTAACGATCATAAAAGCACACTTACTAATTGAAAGTAAGCTATAAACGTGGTACATTATCCATGTAATCGCTGTCAAACCCAATCGCATACAGAAAGAAGCGTGTTTTTTTATGGCTAGTACACAGACTGTGCGCGCGAGTGTTGCCATGCTACGGGTGCTAGAGGCGTGGGGCGTTGACCACGTGTACGGGTATCCCGGTGGTTCGTTTAATTCCACCATGCCGCGCTCGACGACGAAAAAGAGCGCATCCGTTATATTCAGATTCGGCACGAGCAGGTCGGGGCCTTTGCCGCCGCAGCCGATGCTAAGTTAACCGGCAAAATTGGTGTAGCGTTCGGGTCAGCTGGTCCTGGGGCGACCAACCTGCTGACCGGGTTGTACGACGCGCGGGAGGATCACGCACCCGTTTTAGCGCTCGTGGGCCAGGTCCCGCACACCAACATGAACTATGACTACTTCCAGGAGTTTGACGAGGATCCCATTTTCCGGGACGTCGCGGTGTATGACCGCACCGTCATGACTCCGGAAAGTCTGCCGTACGTGGTGGATAAGGCCATTCGCATCGCGTACCAGCAGCGCGGAGTAGCGGTGGTGATCATCCCCAACGATTTCGGTATGGTTGAAATTCCGGACCGGCCGTATGCCAGCGCAGACGCGGAAGTTGCGGCTAAGCCCGCACCGTTGCCGCAGCCGACCACAGCCGAGGTGGATCAGGCCCTGGCGATGATCAAAGTCGCCAAACGGCCGGTTATTAATGTGGGTCAAGGTATTCGTGATGGTGGTCCCCAGTTGGTCGCGCTGTCGCGGAAACTGCAGATCCCGTTGGTGACTTCCAGTTTAGCGACGGGCAAAGTTGATCCTGATTATGAGGGCAACTTGGGGGCGTTGGGCCGACTTGGTGCCAAAGCGGCCAACGAAATCTTCGGCGCGGCAGACCTGGCCATTTCGCTGGGGGCCGACTTTCCGTTCGCCCGGGTCGTCTTTGAGTCACGCCCGTTCAAGTTTATTCAAGTTGATACTGACCGGTCTAAGTTTGGTCGCCGGCACCACGTTGACCTCGGCGTTTGGTCCGACGCGACCAGCTTTGTGGAACAATTGTTAGCGCGGAGTGAACCGGCTGCACCAAGTGCCTTCTACCAGGCAGCCATTGCTGATAGCCACGAATGGCGGGGTTACCTCCACGACCGTGCTCACCGGGACACTGACCCGCTTGAGGCGGAGTCGCTTTACCAAGCGATTAACGACGTCGCGGCGCCCGACGCAGCCTTTGCCGTGGACGTGGGTGACAACAGCATAAACGCCATTCGTTACCTGCACCTCAGCCCAGCGAACAAGTGGACGATGTCGGCGTTGTTTGCCTCGATGGGCACCGCGTTGCCCGGTGCCATTGCCGCACAGCTCGATTTCCCGGACCGGCAGGTATTCAGTATCTCGGGTGACGGAGCGTTCTCCATGGTCATGCAGGACCTGATCACCGAAAAGAAGTACCATTTGCCAATTATTAACGTGGTCACGAGTAATACCGTGCTTGGCTTCATCAAGGGTGAGCAGGACGATGTGAACATGGCCGAATATAGTGGTATTGACCTGGCTGACCAGGACTTTGCCCAAATTGCCGCGGCGATGGGCATTCAGGGCGCAACGGTGCGCAAGACGGGTGACCTGCAACCCGCCTTTGCCCGGGCGGTTGCGGCCAGCAAGGCGGGGGAGCCGTTCCTCATCGATGCTAAGATCACCGCTAACCGGACGTTTGCTACGGAGTCCCTCATCGTCAACGTCCATGACGGTCAAGTGGATGAGTTCTTCAATCCGGCGTTTAACAGCAAGCACGACGCACCTAAAGTGCAGACCCTGGCGGACTTCTTTGCCTACTTTGATGCCGCCAGCTTGCACCCGCTCCGTTACTTCTTTGACAATGCGGGTGTCCAACTGTAATAATAATTCGCAATTAAAAACGCTGGCCGTCAGTCCATTGGGGACTGACGGCCAGCGTTTTTGCGGTACCTAGAATAATTGCAAAATGGCCACTGCCACGATGGGGACGACGAGGGCGGGGAGCAGGTTGAGTGTTTTGATGTGCTTTAGCCCCAGAATGCTGATGCCACTAGCCAAGATAAGGATGCCACCCACAGTCGATAATTCGTTGATCATGGCAGTACTGATGGCGCCTGTGCGAGGGAGGCCAATAAGTAGATACTGCCCTGCCAACAGAACAGCACGGGGGCAGCGAGAATCATGCCGATACCAAAGGTGCTAGCCAGCACCGTACTGGTGACCCCATCGAGCATCCCGTTAGTGAGCAGCATGGTGATGTTGCCGCGAAGCGCAGCCTCGATGGGACCGACGATGGACAGGGTACCGATACAATATAGAAGAATTCCGGTCGCAAGTCCCTGACCTAGGCTGGATTGGCCCGCGTGGCGTTGGAGTAGCCGGTTGAAGTGGCCGTCGAGGTCGAGCCACTCACCCAAGATACCGCCTACCGCTAGGCTGACAATAAACAAGACGGGGTAGTGACTCTTGGCCATGTGGGTCAGGGCAGTATTGAGCCGATCGCCATGACGCTAGGCCCATCGCGGTCATCATGATGTCGTGGTAGTGTGCCTGCAGACCGTGTCCCAGCACCGCCCCCAGCGTACTACCGCCGATGATCATGGCCGTATTAAAAATTGTTCCCCACACAAGATCACGCTCCCTAATAGCTAGTATTGCTTCATATTATACCGTAACTAGGGGCCGACAGTGGTCCTAGTTACCTGCCGGGATGCGGCTGGGCAGGAGCGTGATGACCAACGTGACGAGGCCACTAATAATGGAGAGCGCGTTAAACGCATCACTTGGATAGCCCCAGATTACGGCGCCCGCGCCCATCACACCGTACTGAATCATCAGTACCCACCACGGACAACCCGCGTCACGATAACGGCGTACGAGCAGCGTAAGTGATGGTAGAAAAATGGCGAATGCGTAGATGACGATTGCGACGAGTATTACCCCCACACCGACGCCCAGTGTTCGCCCCAGGGCGGTAGCGGCATTTCCTTGGATGCCAGTGGCGTAGCCTGACAGTATGAGTACCATTCCGAGTACCAGGATGATGCTTAGCAAGTACAGCCATAAAGACATGTACCAGTATTCGCTCCGGCGTGACCGGCCCTTGAAGTTGACGTAGTTGGCAAAAAAAACGCCGCGATGGCGGTGAGACCAGTAGCCCCGTAGTAGCGATTGTGGGCATAATCTTGTTCGCAATGATTGGATTTTGTGGCCATGATGTTACCTCCTCTTCTTGGCCTAATTAAACCATAAATAACAGGGGATGACTATCAATTTGTAATTGAGCTGACGGCGGCTATTTGCGGAGCTAGGTAGCACCGTTATGCGTAGTCGACACGCGTAGGCGCGCAAAAAAAACTGGTTGTAAAACAACTGCAAAAAAAAGTTTTAGCACTCTCTTGACAAGAGTGCTAAAACATGGCATCATTATTATGTAAACAAGGAAAGGGGTTATCCCTTAGGAAAGGCAGATGTAGTCTATGAGTGATGAATTAATGCAGATGGATAACTGGTTGGATGACCCGTTCTTTGATGAATTGAGTCGTCGGTTCTTCACGCCGTTTACGGATGCCCGGGCCACGGCCACGCCGGTTGGCGCCTTGCGGACTGACATACAGGAACAGGATGACCGTTACGTCGCGACGGTCGATGTCCCGGGGGTCAATAAGGATGACATTCACCTGAGTTACCGGGACAACGTGCTCACGGTCAACGTGAACCGCCAGGCGGAGCAAAGTCAGCGCGATGATCACGGTCAGACGCTGATGCACGAGCGTTCCGCCGAGAGTATGACGCGCGACTTTGAATTGCCTCACGTCGATGCGGCTAAGATTAAGGCCGCGTACCGGGACGGTGTGCTGACCATTACCTTGCCGAAAGTCACGCAGGACGTTGACCAACACCAAATTGACATTCAGTAGTTTCACTTGGACCAATTGATTGATGTAGAGAATTAATGAAAGGAAGTATGCTTTATGGCTAACGAAATGATGCGGCGGAATGATATGTTTGCGGACCCATTCTTTGACAACTTGGGCCGTCACTTCTTTGACGACTTCTTTGCCCCACGTCAGGTACGGGGGTTGAAGACCGACATTGAAGACCGGGGCAACAGCTACGTTGCGCGGGTCGATGTGCCAGGAATCAACAAGGATGACATCCACCTGAACTACCAGGACAACGTGCTCAGCATCCAGGTCACTAAGCACACGGACGCTGACCACAGTGATAAGGATGGCAACCTGCTGATGCAGGAGCGTAGTTACGGCAGCATGTCCCGTAGCTACCGCCTGCCGTATGTTGACGCCGACCAGATCAAGGCTAGCTACAACGATGGTGTATTGAGTATTACGTTGCCAAAGGTCAAGGAAGAGGAACAGACTGGTCACGAAATCAATATTGACTAGTTGCTGGTAGTTTTTCCGGCGAAGTGCTTGGCAAAAATCTTGCGACCTGCTATACTAAATTCTGTTGTTGCCGCGATGGCGGAATTGGCAGACGCGCAGTGTTCAGGTCGCTGTTTGGGTAACCAAGTGCAGGTTCGACTCCTGTTCGCGGCAGATGGTAACAATTAAAAGCCTCACTACCAACTTTGGTAGTGGGGCTTTTGCGTTACTGGCGACCTTGTTGGAGGCTGCGGAGTTGAGCCAGGCGTTGGTCAAAGCTTGCTCATACTTCCCCGTTTGTTTGGGCTCATAGTAGTGCTTACCGCGTAAGTTATCGGGCAGGTACTGTTGACGGACCCAACCACCTGGGAAATCATGCGGCAGCTGGTAATGCACACCGTGGCCGAGGGCCTTTGCGCCTTTGTAATGCGCATCACGGAGGTCGTCAGGAATCGCGCCGGTTTTGCCCGCCCGCACATCCGCAATGGCAGCGTCGATGGCGGTGATGGCGGTGATGGCGGTGTTACTTTTCGGTGCCAAACAGAGGTCAATGACGGCGTTAGCGAGGGGGGATGCGGCCTTCCGGTAACCCCAGACGCTCGGCGGCCTCGATGGCGGTCAGCGTGCGGCTAGCAGTTTGCGGGTTGGCCAGCCCAACATCTTCATACGCAATGACCAGTAGTCGCCGCAAAATGCTGGGTAGGTCGCCAATGACGATGAGACGGGCGAGGTAGTGCAAGGCTGCGTCCACATCGCTACCCCGGATTGATTTCTGGAAGGCTGAAATGAGATCGTAATGGGCATCCCCGTTGGCGTCGCCGTCGAGGGCGTGCTGTTGCAACGATTGGTGCATGACCTGCTCATCGAGCGTGATGTGGCCGTCTTTTTCTGGGGTCGACAAGGTAGCGAGTTCGAGGGCGTTGAGCGCGCTACGCAAATCGCCGTTGGTGGCCGCAATAAGGTAGTCCCGCCCGCTTGCCGTTAAGTTGACGGGGTATTTGCCCAGGCCCCGCTCCTCATCGTGTAGGGCCCGATCGACGGCGGTACTAATGTCGTCGGGGCTGAGCGGGAAGACCTGGAAAATCTGGGCCCGGCTGCGGATGGCGGGCAAAATGCTCATGTAGGGATTCTCCGTAGTGGCGCCCACCAGGATGATGCGGCCGGATTCGAGGTGCGGGAGGAGAAAGTCTTGCTTAGACTTGTCGAGCCGGTGAATCTCGTCCAGGAGGAGAATGACGGTGCCGCTGATTTTGGCTTCTTCGGCGACAATCTGCAGGTCCTTTTTGGTGTCCGTAGCGGCGTTGAGCATGCGGAGGAAATACTTTGTGGCCCCAGCAATGGCGCTGGCAATACTGGTCTTACCGGTGCCGGGTGGTCCGTACAAAATCATTGAGGTTAATCGGTGCGCCTGGACCATACGCCGGATGATCTGGTGCGGGCCGACGAGGTGTTGTTGCCCCACGACCTCGTCCAGGTTGCGGGGACGCATGCGGTATGCTAATGGGTGTTGCATAGTTGGTTTCCTTTCTGAAAATTATTTTTGCCTTACGCGTGGGGTGTCAGGCCCCACTGCATGGTACAATTTAGGTTACTTAAAACGGTGTGCGGTGTTGCCCAACAACCTGTGGGCAGCTTTTGTACAAGTAATACAATCGTCCCCACCACCTTAAACTAGGTGGCTGGTCAGGGTCAATGCGGGGATGGGAAAGGAGGTCCATCATGAAAAGCAAGTCATGGTTAGCCCTGGTATTGGTGCCGGTCGCGGTTTTGGCCACGGGGGTATGGATCAAGCTCGATCCGCGGGTGAACATTTCCCGGACGGAGATGGTCGCCAAGGTCAAAGGCTATTTGGGTGGTCTGCGGAGCGTGTTGGTGCAGTTCCCGCCGTTGGAACACTTGGCCAACCGTATCGGGCGGGATGCCACTAGTGACGTGAGCATAAATAGTAGTAGTTCCAGCTCCCAGTCGCAGACTACTAGCAGCAGCGCTAGCGCCACGACCAGAAATGCGACGACCACAGCCAGCAGTAATAGCGATAACGCCGAACAGACCCCCATTGAAAGTATTGTGCAGGGTGTTCAGCTAGCCAATACGTACTATTACCACTTTGAAGCGGATACCCCAGCGGCCGTTCAACGGGTCTTCACGCAGGCGGTGGCGGTTTATAACGCGACTGGAATCGTGTCGCTACGGGCCGGTCAGGGGACGAACCTGCAAAACCGCATCACCTTGGGCGTCTACAATAAGCGCATGGGGGCAGACGCGGGCGGAACGTTAGAGCTGGGCAAAGGTGGTCCAGAAATAGTGCAGCGCATCAGTAGTAGAGGTCAAGTCACGGCAGTGGTTAACCGGAGTACGGCCCGGCTGAACGTTGATTATGCCGATGCGATTAAGTTGTCGGTCGCGATTCACGAGCTAGGGCACGCCCTCGGCCTCGACCATAGTACCAGTCGCAATTCCGTGATGTACCCAATCGATCAGGGGCTCACCCATTTATCGCCAGCAGATTTGGCCGGATTGAAGGTCATTTACGACCAACAATAATATTAATTAGTGCTGTTATTGAAACCGTTTAGGGTGCTATTATGTTCTCAATGATTAGTGTAAACAGGTTTTTTTATGCGAGAAAATTGCAAAAAGAGGTACACACGGCGTGAATCGTATGGTAATATATTTCTTGTGCTTAAGGGCACCAAACAGTTTTTGCCGTTTTAGCTCAGTTGGTAGAGCAACGCTCTAGTAAAGCGTAGGTCGCTGGTCCGAGTCCAGTAAACGGCAGCAAGGTACCACACGTCGACCGGATGTCACCTGACATTCGGTCTTTTTGTATGCTAATTTCGGTGCGGGACCAGCATCCGCAGTCACCCCTAAGGCCATGAGTTGGGCCAGTCCCACTGTATGATCAACATGTTGTGGTAGGATGAAAGGTATGTTGAAATAGCTGCCTGGCAAAACAGGGATAGGTGCTTTAAGCTATCAGTACGTGGCATAAATTGAAAATTTGTGCTGAAAGTACACCAATGTTGTCGGTCAGTCAGGAAGGATTGGTAAAGACATTGACAGAAAAAAGGGGACTAACGCGGGGGCAAGTGTTGTTGCTTGCGATTGCTACCGGGATCGTGGTGGCCAACCTCAACTACATTCAGCCGCTAGAGGCGTTGATTGCGCAAAGCTACAATGTGACCCGTGGTACCGTCGGCGTGGTGGCCATGCTGACGCAACTGGGCTACGCTTTTGGCCTGCTGCTACTAGTGCCACTGGGAGATATTTTTGACCGCAATCATCTCATTCAGTTCATGCTTGTACTGGCCGTGGTGTCGTTACTAGCGGCATACGCTGCACCAAACATTATTTGGTTTGGTGCAGCCTCGCTCCTTGTCGGGGTGACCTCTGTTGCCCCCCAAATGATTATCCCGTTCTCCGCCTACCTCGCGGACGGGTTACACGGCGGTCGGGTGCTGGGCAGCGTCATGAGTGGTCTGCTCACCGGGATTTTACTTTCTCGGTCAGTGAGTGGCTTGTTGGCCGGCTTCTGGCCGTGGCAAAGTGTGTACCTGGTCGCGGCCATCGCCGTGGTGATCCTCTTAGTGGTACTCCATTGGTACTTACCACAAGATCCGCGCGGCCACCAGCAGTTGAACTATGCTCAGGTTTTACGGTCGTTGCCCCGGTTACTGCGGCAACAGAAGCACCTGCAGGGCTCGGCCATCAATGGTTTTACCCTGTTTGGAGTCTCAAACGTTTTGTGGTCAACGTTAGCCTTCTACCTGGCTGATCAGTTTAAGCTTGGCAGCACCGTGGCTGGCTTAATGGGTCTGTTGGGAATCACCGGGGTCCTGTTCGCGCCTTATATTGGGCGGCTGGTTGACCGGGTCTCGCCGCGACGCACCATCGGCATGGGCATTATGTTTTCCACCTTGCGTTCGTCGCCTTTTGGCTACTCGGCCATTGGCTACTGGGACTGGTCATCGGTATTGTGCTACTCGATTTGGGTACCCAGTTTGGCCAAATCTCCAACCAAGCCATCGTCCAGTCGCTGAGTCGCACATCTGGGAGCCGCAACAATTCCGTCTTCATGTTCAGCTACTTTATGGGCGGTGCCCTGGGGACGTTCTTTGCCACGTGGGCCTGGGGACGATTCGGCTGGAATGGCGTTTGCGTGGTTGCGGCCGTCTTTCTGCTGGTGAGCTTGGTTGGGCACCTGGTGTGGCGTGAACCCGTCAAGATCGTACGCGCTGGGGAAAGGGACGATTAGCTTATTAGTCAGCATGTAAAAAGGCGGTCTGCCCGAAATTGCTCGGGCAGACCGCATTTTTTTTGTGTATTACCATTCATCAGCAGTAATGGCGCTGTCGGCGACGGTACCTAGTTGATCACGCGTGTTGATTGCAGCGACGTTCTCGGTGGTGTAAGTGAACTCACCAGTGGTCACTAAACGCTGGTATAGCTGGGCGTACGGCACGTCCTTGGTTCCCGCTAATGCGGCTTCGGCCGCCGCGTCGTAAGGTACGTAGCGTTGCGTCCAACCGAGAACCCCACCATCGGCTACATCCAGGAGGCCGTAGCAAGCGCGGCCAACTTCGCCGCGAATCCATTTGGTGGTGGACTGCCCAACGCTCCCCGGATTGATTACGTACCGCCCGTCGCTCGTTCGCCGGGTTACGGGCTGGTGCGTGTGCCCGTAGAAGGCTAGGTCAGCGTGACTATCGGCGAGCACCTGGTCAAAGTGGTCTTGGGGGGCCATGGGTTCAGTATAATGGCCACGACACTTTTCCGGCGTCGCGTGGAAAATGCTCAGGTGCACTCCACCAACCGTCACGTCCTGGTGGAGTGGTCGGCTCGCTAGCCACCGGAACTCGTCACCAGTCAGATGGCGGCGGTCATAGGCAGACGTCACGATGGCCATCACGGCTTTGGCATTATCCGCAAAGTCGACGAACCGGTGCGCTAACAGACTCGTGTATACTTCTTCGTGGTTACCCAGGACCCACGCGAGCGGGTGGAGTGGACGCAAGGCGCGCAGGCACCGTTCTGGCTCCGGCCCCCGATTAGTAATGTCGCCCAGGACGATGTAGTCGGTGGCGCCTTGCTCGTCGGCGTCTGCCAGTGCGGCGCGCAACGCACTATAATTTCCGTGGACGTCGCCGAGGATGGCGACGCGGTGTTGTTTAGTTGTCATCATTAAATTACCTCCATCCGTTATCACTATCATTATGACACCCAGGCACGGTAAAACAAGCACGTGCGTGCCGGCAAGCGTGAGGCCTTGTGCTATAATCGAAAGCGGGCATTACTTATTTTAAGTAACTGTCTTTCGACCGGCTGCAAGGCTGATGGTGCCGTTCGTGCCGGGACCGTCGATTGTAAGCGCAAGTGCGGGGCGGTACGGATAGCAGTCAACGATAATGTGGTAAGGAGCGAGTGACAGTATGAATCTACAGACGCGACAACGACAGATTTTGGACCGGCTAATGGCCCACTATGGCCCACAGCACTGGTGGTCAAACTATAATCGCCTAGCCGACTGGATCGCGATGATTTTAGTGCAACAGACCACGGGGCGGAACACCGAAAAGGTGATTGCACGGATGATGCCGTTCATGACGGTGGCGCAGTTAACGGCGATGCCGACCGATCAGCTGGAACAGTTGATCCGGCCGTCGGGCTTTTACCACCAGAAAACCAAGGCGATTCGGGCGTTGCTCCAGTGGTACCAGGATCATGGTGGCAAATTGTCGGCGTTGGCGGCCGTCCCCACGCCCGCTTTACGTAAGTCATTGTTGGGTATCCGCGGTGTCGGCGAAGAGACGGCGGACGACATGCTGCTGTACATGTTTAACCGGCCAGTCTTTGTCGCCGATAATTACGCGCGCAAGTTGTTTGCCCGGCTTGGTGCCGGAAACTACACCACGTATACCGCGATGAAGCGCGCGACCGCACCGTTGATGACGGGGGTGTCGGCGGCACTGGCGCAGGACTGGCACGCGGTGATCGATGAGCACGGCAAGTTGATGCGGCGCCAGGCCGACGCGGACGAGTCGTGGCTGTCCTAACGGCGCGCGGTAGGCCTGTTTTTTTTGTTCATTGGTAGGGTTTCTGCTACCATAAAGCTATTGATATTGTGGAAAGTGGGGTACGGTGATGGCAGTGCAGTTACCAGTAGCAGTAAAAGCGTTTGTTGATGCCAACTTGGTGGATCGACGCGGTACGAATTCAGAAAAGTGGGACGGTTTGCAGGGTGAATTTGGCGCCACGGACCTGTTGCCATTATGGATTGCGGACATGGAGTTCAAAGCCCCCCAAGCCGTGCGCGACGCGTTGACGGCGCGGGTTGCTAACGGGGTGTACGGTTATTCCTTCACGCCAGACAGTTATTACGCTGCGTTGGCTGACTGGATGCAGCGACGCCACGGTGTGACCATTCAGCGCGACTGGGTGCGCCTCACGACGGGCATCGTTAAGGCACTCTACATGATGGTGGACTGGTTAACCGCACCGGGGGCACCGGTCGTGGTGATGGAGCCGGTCTACTACCCGTTCATGCACGCAATTGAGGACCAGGGACGCAAAGTAGTGTCAGCCGACCTGCAGCGGACCGCTACGGGATGGCAAATTGACTTTGACCGCCTAGAACAGGTCTTTGCGCAACAGCATCCCCGGTTACTGATTCTCTGCTCCCCGCACAACCCGGTGGGCCGGATCTGGACGGCTGACGAGTTACGCCGCGTTTTAACGCTGGCGGAGCAGTACCACGTCATCGTGGTTGCCGATGAGATCCACCAGGACTTTGAAGTTACTGGACCGCAATTTACCTCCGCGCTGGCGGTAGCCACACCGAGCCAGTTGCAACACTTGATTGTCCTTAACGCGGCTTCCAAGACGTTCAATTTGGCTGCACTCAATAATGGTCACGTGTTGATTCCTGACGCTACACTGCGGGCGGACTATGACCAGTACGCGCAGCGGGTCGATAACGTCGCTGGCACCATGTTGGGCCAGGTCGCGGCCGAGGCTGGGTACCGTCAGGGTGAGGCTTGGTTTGATGACCTGCTAGCGGTCATTCGCTTTAACTACGCGCACTTGCAGGCTGTTCTCGCTGCGGGGGCGCCGGACGTGCGGGTTGATGATTTGCAGGGCACTTACCTGAGCTTTGTCGACCTGGGCGCGTACGTTGATGCGGCCCACCTGCACGACTTTGTGCAGCAGCAGGCCCACCTGGCGGTTGATTACGGTGAATGGTTTGCACCCATCACGGCGACGTATATCCGCTTGAACCTAGCAACGGATCCGCAGATCGTGGATGAAGCCGCCCAGCGGATCGTGCGGGCGGTACGGGCACAGTAGGGGGTCTCAGGATGCAATTAGGGTTAAAGGCTAGTACTGACGAAGACCAAATTGCGGACCGCCTCCAGTACCATCCGGATGTCTTTGAGTTTCACCTGACGGCGGACGACTTCACCGACACTGGTGGGTGCACCTCACCCAGGTGGTCGCGCACGTACAAGCCACGGTGCCCCGGGTTGTGCTGCATCACCCCATGAAATGGCACGGTTGGCGGTGTGAATTATGTGTCAATGCGGACGTCCACCCCGATTTGTACCAGTTCGTGATGGACAGCTCGCGGCGCTTGGTCGACTTTGCCCGGGCAACCGGCACGATTGCCTTGATTCATGGGGGCTACAACCAGAAGCCGGGGGAACCTGACCTCGTTGGTGACTGGCCGAACCTGCGTACTGCCCAGGCCGTGGTGTTGGGACGACTCAGTGAGTTGCGGAGCCGGGCTCAGGGGCACGTGGTGTTTGAAAACAGTATGTTGCCCACGTTCCAGTACGGGGTACCCGCCTTTGAGGATCAGCTGCTGGCTTTGGGGTTACCATTGGCCTATGATGTTAGTCACGCTTTATCGTCCTACATGGTGATAATGACGCGTTGATTGCCAGTTTACACCACCTGGCCCCACTAGTGCGGCACTACCACCTGGTGGACTCCATGGGGCAGACGCACGACAGTCTGACGTTAGGGACTGGTAAAATTGATTGGGTGCGGGTGTTGTCGGAACTTAATCCGACCGCCTCGCGGATTTACGAAATTAACTTAGCGGACCAGTGGCGCTGCCAGGAAATGTTGGCGAGTCACCAATACCTCGAAGGGGTGGCCCGCAAGATTCAACAATAGGTGTGCTGAACCGATAAATCGGCGTGTAGCACGTACTGACAACTGCAAAGTTGTGGGCACGGGCTACACGCCGATTGTGCTTTATGGCAGCAAAGGTTATTGCACCACCAGCCAAATAACGGTGGTTTACGCCGATAAAAAGGGGGTAGTGACCAGGCTATAGTTCTGGCCGCACGGATTTGTTCAACATCGTTTTTAAACATACACATGGGAAAGCACTGGTTTGCTTGATTTTAGCCCCCCTCACGATGCTCGGGGAAGTCTTTTCGGACTTGCAGCAACCAACATTGATGTCCCGCATTCTCGATAACGGGTTAGGCAAAGGTGACATGCACTACGTATTGCGGACCGCCGCGTTAATGGCGTTCTTTGCGGTCGTGGGCCTTGTGGCGGGGGTGTCGTGTAACGCTTTAGGGAGTTACGCCTCATTGCAAATGGGGGCAGCCTTGCGGCAACACATGCTACAGGTGGCACTGACTAGTCGTAACCCCCGGGGACTGCAGCCGGCTACCATCATTACGCGGATCACTAACGATGTGATCCAAATGCAAAACCTCGTGCTGATCATGGTACGGGGGATGGTGCGTGCGCCGCTGTTGATGATGGGCGGGGCCGTTATGTCCGTCATCGTTTGTCCCCAATTGGCCTGGTTGTTGCTCATCGTCATGCCGTTACTGCTGATTTTTATGGTGCTAGTAGTGCGGCGGAGCGTCCCGCTGTTTACGCGTGTGCAGCAAAGCATTGACCACGTAAACCAAATCATGCGGGAAAACTTGAACGGGATGAAGACCATTAAGTCTTACGCACTGGAAGACAGTCAATACCACCGCTTCAATGGGGCCAACGAGCAGCTCCAAAGTGATAGTGAGGTGGCACAACACTCGACAATCATCTTGTCGCCGGTCATCCTCCTGGTCCTGAACCTGGCGGTGGTGATTGCCTTGGCTTACGGTGGCCGGCTGGACATGCAGCACGTCATTTTGGACGGGCAAATTATTGCCTTTGTCAATTACATGATTCAAATTACCAACGCCATGATCGGGACGGTCAACATCATCACCGCCTTTTCACGGGCCAGTACCAGTGCTATTCGGGTGCGGACCGCGCTTGATGAGGAAAATCAGGCGGACGCGCTGGACCAGCAACCGGGGCACGCCCAACTGCCAGCTGGTAGTGGGTTCGACTTTGACCACGTCAGCTTTGGCTACGGCAAGCGGCCCATTTTGGCCGATATTGACTTCCACGTGGCCGATGGTACCTGGCTGGGGGTAATTGGCACAACGGGGAGTGGTAAAACCACGTTGGTTAACCTGCTGACCCGTGCCTTTGATGATTATCAGGGGCACATCATGGTCGGTGGCACGGACGTACAGGCGCTGACGCTCACCGAATTGCACCACAAAGTGGCGGTGGCCCTGCAGGACAGCGTGCTGTTTTCCGGGAGTGTGCGCGATGATCTGCGTTACGGGCAACCCGACGGCACGGACTCCAATTTAGCCCGGGCGATACACGATGCCGCAGCGGATGACTTTATCGATGCGGCTGGTGGTGGGTTGGACCTACCGGTTGAGCAACACGGAAAGAATTTTTCTGGTGGTCAACGGCAGCGCTTGAACTTATCCCGGGCACTGGCGGCTGATTCCGACATTTTGGTGTTGGATGATATTACCAGCGCGGTGGATCAAGAAACCAACGCGCGGATTCAGCAGCGGTTGCGTACTAGTCGACGCGGTCGGACTACCATGATTATTTCCCAGCGGATTAGTAACCTGGTGGATTGTGACCAGATTATTGTGCTAGAGGGTGGTCGGATCACCGGTCGCGGCACGCACGCGGAACTGATACGGACGTCGTCATTTTACCGACGGCTGGTGGCAGCCCAATTTGGCGAGGAGACGGTAGCCAATGCAAATGCGTAATGTTGGTAACATGGGCGGTGGGCGCCGTCCCGGCACACCACGTGGAGTGCACGTTGAAGTAACCATCAATGATTGGCGCGGGACGGTACGCCGGATCTGGTCGTACCTTGTCAGCAAAAAGTGGCGCCTAGTCGGCGTGTTTTTGATGACGGTAGTCACTACGGCCGTGACGATTGTAGGCAACCGGATCAACGGCATCGTTGTGGACACGTACATTGCCAAAGACAACTTGCGGGGACTGTACATCATTTGCCTGATGTTGGCGGGGATGTATGTAGTCTCCAGTGCGTTCACCTATTGGCAGAATGCCACCATGATCGACGTGGCTCAGGATACGAGTGCGCGGATTCGCCACGACATCTTTGCTCGCCTACAACGGTTACCCATGCGCTACTTTGATACCCACGATAATGGTGACGTGATGAGTACACTCACTAACGATGTGGATAACATCAACACGGCGTTGATGCAGACGTTTGTGCAACTGTTTACCGGGATCATTAGCGTGGTGGGCATGCTGGGGGCCATGATCGTGCTCAGCCCGCTACTGACCGTGATCGTGCTATTGAGCACGGTCATGACGTACTCATTTTCCCGCATGGCGGCACGGGTGACCCAAAAAGCCTTTACGGTGCAACAAGCAGCGCTGGGGGACCTGAACAGTCAGATTGAGGAATCGGTTTCGGGTAAACGGGCCGTGCAGTTGTTTAACCACGAAGCGGCCACGTTACGCCACTTTGCTAGCACCAACGCGGAGTACACCGCGGCTGCTTACCGGGCACAACTGTTTAGTGGGGCCATGGGGCCGTTTAACAACATGACCAACAACCTCGCTTACCTGCTGATTACGGCGGCTGGGGCCATTTCCATTGTGAGCGATCGCGGTGGCATCACGGTGGGGGTTATCTTTACCTTCCTGATCTACCTGCGCAACTTTACTGGGCCCATTAACAACACCTTGAACCTGATCAACACGCTGCAGCTATCATTGGCCAGCGCGGAGCGGGTGTTTGCGGTCATCGATGAACAGCCAGAGCAGGATCAACCTGACGCGGTGGCAGTCACGACCACCACGGGGGCGGTGCGCTTTGACCACGTCAGCTTTGCCTACGTGCCCGGACACGAAATTTTGCACGACATTAATATTACGGCGCACCCCGGGGATACGGTGGCCATCGTGGGGCCAACTGGGGCCGGAAAGACGACGATGATGAACCTACTGACAAACTTGTACCCCCTGCAAGCGGGGGCGGTCTTCTTGGACGGTCGGGATGTTACCACCATCAAACGGCAAAACCTACGGCGGTTGGTGACGGTGGTACAACAAGAATCGCACATGTTTACGGCTAGCGTAGCGGATAATATTCGCAACGGACGTCTTGACGCTACGGATGAAGAGGTTCAAGCCGCTGCGGTACGTGCGCACGCGGATACGTTTATTCGGCAGCTGCCGCAGGGGTATGCGACGGTGTTGACGGAGGACGCGGCGGGATTATCGCAAGGGCAGCGGCAGTTATTGAGTATTGCGCGCGCCTTTGTGACGAATGCGCCGGTGCTGGTGCTGGATGAAGCCACGAGTTCAATCGACAGTAATACCGAGTTGGATGTGCAACATGCGATGGCGGACCTGATGCAGGGTAAGACCAGCTTTGTGATTGCGCACCGTCTGTCCACGATTCAGCGGGCCACGACCATTGTGGTGATCAATGGTGGGCGCGTGGTGGAACAAGGGACGCACGCAGAATTATTAGCGGCACATGGATTCTATTACCAGCTATACCAAAGTCAGTTCCAGCATGACATTGACAAAAAGTAAGAAAGAGTGTAATATACTAGTATTCGCTACCTCGAGACCATTCGCACCACGAAACATGAATGGAGGTAATATTATGCAGTATCGTTTACAACTTGATATGAAGACGCAAGAATTTATTGCGATTGATCAGCACGACAGTCACAAGGTCGGGCGCGGTCTAACGGTTGAACAAGCTATAGCAGCCATGAAGCGGTAACCCGCGATGGCAAATAGTTGTGGGGTTCAACGTCAATCACATGATAATTTACAGTCTATCAACCATCCTTCGTGAATGTGCGCTATGTGCATTCGCGGAGGATTTTTTTTGCGCGGCGAGTTAGCGCTTTAGCGCATACTCGCCGCCACTCGGAGGCTGCGCGCAGCCCAGCCGAGAGACAGAGGTCCGATAGCAATTGGCAGACAGATCGCGCACGGCCCCCCCCCGTTCTATCTTCGTTGCACTAACTCCCGCCTTGCCCCAACCCCGCCAAATGACTATACTTGAGACAACATAAAAATTCACTTTCTTGCATATTAAGTCATTCAGGAGGCTCTCATGTCAAATTATCCAGCTGAAGCACTCACGTTATTGCAAAAAAATTATGGCCGTACCCACGGTGGGTCAGGACGAAAGTTTGGTGGCCGATATTATTGAGGATTACCTGCAACCATTGATTGCGTCTGGGGTGCTGGCGAGTACCCGCGTCAACTTTGCGCCAGGTCGCGACAACCTGGTAATCCGTTATGGTGAGGGCACCGACCACCTGCTCGGGTTGAACGGCCACATGGACGTGGTCACGGCTGGCGACGAGCAGCAATGGCAACACGCGCCCTTCACAGCTACGGTCGTTGGTGGCCGCATCTACGGTCGGGGTGCTACCGACATGAAGGCCGGACTGGCCGCGTTGGTAGTTGCCCTGAAGCGGCAGGCGACCGCGGTCCCGCATCCGGTGCACCCAGTGGTGTTGTTCGCCACCGTGGGTGAGGAAGTGGACAACTACGGGGCCCGCCAGTTGGCCGCGGCGGGGTACGCCGACCACCTGGAGGCACTCTTGGTGGGTGAGCCCAGTGAGGGCGTCATCAAGCCCGCCCAGCGTGGCATTATCGATTACACGGTGACGGCACGGGGCAAAGCGGCGCACTCCTCGCAGCCGGAGTTGGGGGCTAACGCCATTGACGGTTTGGTTGCCTTCCATCAGGCCGCGCAGACGGCAGTGGCACCACTACTCGCCCAAACCGCACCGCTATTGGGGCACCCAACGCACGCCATTACCCTGATCAATGGCGGGGCTCAGGTCAACATCATCCCCGAAGCGGGCCATCTGCGTGGTAACATTCGCACCATTCCTACAGCAAACAACGCGCAGTTTGTCGCGGCCTTGCACCAAGCGGTTGCGGCGGTCAATGTCCCGGGTGTGACGTTGGACTTGAGCGTTGATTCCACGTTGGACCCGGTTGGCACTCCGGCCGATAACCCGTTGGTCCAGGCTGTGCAAGCGGCGCGGGCCGCTGAGCAGTTGGCGCCGGCGCCCGTTGCGGGGGACACCGGCATTACTGATGCCGCGCTGATGTGTTTACCGGGGACGGCTTTAGCCATCTACGGTCCCGGCAACGGCACTTCACATCAGACTGATGAGTTTGTCGAATTAGCCGACTTTAATCAGGCTTTAGCCGTGTATGGCCACTTGCTGGCCCAGTGGTAAATTGTTCCACGACAATGTACGCCGCTGATTGACCTGATGGGAGCGGTTTAGTTGGGAAACATTACGGTTGGTGGGTGTCCCCGTAACCAGTGAAATGATGATATGCTGTTAACATCAACTTATTTGAAGGATGGTTACTAATGACAAAAACTGCATATATTGCATCAAGCTGGTTCAATCCAGAACAAACTGCGCTGATGAACGCGGGTGTTGCGGCACTGAAGCAAAACACCACTGTTGATATGGACAACAGCTACCTGCCGTTGGCACACCAGTACAAGGGTTTGGACACGACGGAACATCCAGAATTGCTCTCTGACACCGAGTGGCAGATGGCGACCTTTAATGGTGATGTTCAGGGCATCAACAACACGGATTTGGTGATTGCGTTGTATGACCCCAAATTGGAGAACAGTGATCCGGGCGTTCTATGGGAAATTGGGTATGCCTACGGAATCCGGAAGCCCGTCATTCTCGTGCTACCAGATGGCAACGAAATGCCAATCAACCTAATGCCAGCAATTGGTGTCACGGCGGTGATTAACGTCGCCGATTTGACGGATTACAACTTTAACTTTCCTAATTACGTTGTGTACCAGGGCAAAGCTTACTAAAGTTTGCTTGATTGATCCCGTAGATCCCGTAGCTAAGTGGCTACGGGATTTTTTTACGGGTGTGATTGGGGACCGGTCAATTCCAGTATTGCTGCGCGTTGGCGGCAGGGTGCCATATGGTACAATGGCGATAATTGATGCAGCAGACACATACAGGAGGAACGCGTAATGGACGTAGTAGTGACAGTGATGGGGCAAGACCGGGTCGGTATTGTGGCCGCGGTGGCGCAGACGTTGGCTGACCACAACGTGAACATCGTGGACATGACCCAGACCATTCTGCATGGTAGCTTTACCATGATGATGGGGGCAACTTTACCGGCAGACGCTGATTTTGCCACGGTCAAGCAGGCCGTACAGGCGACCGGGGAACAGTTAGGGATGACCATCCAGATGCAGCGCCACGAAATTTTTGACGCAATGCACGAACTTTAGGGGGACACCATGGACAGTAAGCAAATATCCGAAACTATTGCGATGATTCGCGAGGAAAACCTCGACATCCGGACTATCACCATGGGCATTTCATTATTAGACTGCATTCGTGGCGACTTTGACACTACCGCGCAGGCTGTGTACGACAAAATTGTGGCTAAAGCGCAGCACCTCGTGCCAGTGGCGGACCAGATTGAGGAGGAATACGGCCTCCCCATCGTGAACAAGCGCGTGGCGGTCACCCCCGTGGCGTTATTAGCCGGCGGCGATACCAGCTACGACTTTGTTAAGATTGCCCAGGCCATGGACCGGGCGGCTAAGGACCTCGATATTGATTTGATCGGGGGCTATTCGGCGCTGGTCCAAAACGGCATGACCCCTGCCGATGAGGCGTTGATCGACAGTATTCCGGCCGCGTTACAGCAGACTGAACGCGTGTGCTCGTCGGTCAACATTGGGAGCACCAAGTCGGGGATGAACATGGATGCGGTCAAGCTAATGGGCGAAATCGTTCAGCAAGTAGCTACACCCAAGCCGCAGGACGCCATGAAGCTGGTCGTGTTCTGTAACGCTGTTGAAGATAACCCGTTCATGGCGGGGGCCTTCTGGGGTGTTAGTGAGGGTGACGTGGCCATTAACACCGGGGTATCAGGCCCCGGCGTCGTCCAACGCGCCATTGCGGCGATTCCCGATGCGCCGTTTGAACAACTGTGTGAGACCGTCAAACAGACGGCCTTCAAGGTATCACGGATGGGCCAGTTTGTGGGCAAAGTTGCGGCTGAGCGACTACACGTGCCGTTTAACATTGTCGACCTGTCGTTGGCCCCAACCCCGGCCCAGGGTGATTCCGTGGCCGAAATTTTGGAGACGATGGGGCTGAGCCACGTGGTAGTTACGGCACCACGGCGGCCCTCGCCCTGTTGAATGACGCGGTCAAGAAGGGCGGCATCATGGCCGCAGAACGTGTCGGGGGACTTTCCGGGGCGTTCATTCCGGTCAGCGAGGACGCTAACATGATCGCCGCTGCGGCTGCGGGCCACATTGGTCTGGAAAAACTGGAAGCTATGACCGCGGTTTGTTCCGTTGGTCTCGACATGGTGGCCGTTCCTGGTAAGACGCCGGCCACGACCATTGCCGGCATGATTGCGGATGAAGCTGCTATTGGGATGATCAACAACAAGACCACGGCGGTGCGGGTGATTCCTGTTGCCGGCAAGGATGTTGGTGACGTGGTGGAGTTTGGCGGCATCTTTGGCCGCGCCCCAATTATGGCCGTGAACGACGGTGATAGTAGTCAGTTCGTGAACCGGGGCGGCCACATTCCGGCGCCGATCCACTCCTTCAAAAATTAGCTGGTCGTTATACCAAAAAGTCTGTCACCGCATCTCTCGGTGACGGACTTTTTTGGTGGGTGGACTGTGCCAGCTGGCGGAGCGCCGCGAAATCACCCTGTACGGGGGTGATGGGATGTTTGTAGCGATTGATGATGCGGGGCAGCGCATCCAACTGGATGCCCACGACCAGGCCACGGCGTTGCAAGTGACGGGGACGGTCTGTCGGTGTCCGGTTTGTCATGCTGAGCTGATAATTCGCAACGGACAGGTGTTACCGGCCCACTTTGCCCACCGGGCCGGATCTGATTGCGTCGTGGGCGAACCAGAGAGTCGGGACCACATGGTGGGTAAACACCTACTGGCGACGTGGGCACGGGCAGCTGGTTGGCAGGCCGACTTTGAGGTATACTTACCAGCCGTCAAGCAGCGTGCCGATGTGTTGCTGCACCGGGGCGATGCGGTGCAGGCACTGGAATTTCAGTGTGCGCCGTTGAGCGTACAAAGATTAGCCGAGCGGACGGCGGGGTATGCACAGTTGGGCTTGCCGGTACAGTGGCTGTTGGGGCCACGCTACGTGGGTCAGCAGCCCGGACCCGCAACGGCCAAGTTTGAAACGTGGAGTGCTACGCGGGGGCGGGAACTGCGGTTTGTGGACCCGCATACGCGGCACATGTGGGCGTGGTGGGGGCTCACCAACGCAGGTTGGAACGTGGAGCAACTGGCCCCCAACGCCCGTCCTGCGCGCTGGCACGCGCAAAGTACGTCCGGTGTCTCTACGGCCCGACAGATACTGCAGGCGTTGGCCTACCGGGACCGGGACACCATGGCCGTGCAGGCTTTGTGCTACCAACGTGGTGTGCATTTGGCGGGTTGTCCAGTGGTGGTGCACCAGCAGTTGAGTGGGGTGCCGGGATTACAAACCAAGGAGTGGCTGTTAAGAGTACGTTGGTTGCTCGATTTTTGGGCCGTACCCACGTGGACTGTCGCCGGGATGACGCATTGGTGGATGGATTACGTTGTGGGTGCCCGGGTGCCGCTCATGGGTGGGCGCCAGGTCGCCGCCCTGGCTGCGGACGCGTGGTTAGCCGCCTTGGTGGCGGGCGACTACGTCACGGTTGACGGTCAGCAGTTGCGTTGGTGCCAGTGGCCGACGTGGTTTGCTGATGGTGACCGCAAACTAGCGGCTATTCACGAGCGTTGAAGTATAACCCGTGACACCAGCCCGACCGACTGCCGCACTTTGATGGGGCTATGTTACAATGTGGTGTATTCATTGCGTAAGGAGGCAACCGGTATGGCACGTGATTGGGATAAGTTTTTGATGCCCTATGAACAGGCAGTGGCGGAGCTCAAAATCAAGCTGCGCGGCATGCGTAAACAATTTCAACAAAATAACGCCCACTCACCGATCGAATTCGTCACGGCGCGGGTTAAAACGGTTGATTCCATCATCGAAAAGCAAGCACGACGGCATATTAAGGACGACGTGCTCGAAACGGACATGCAGGACATCGCGGGTTTCCGCATTATGTGCCAGTTCGTGGAGGATATTTACACGGTTGTGGACCTGTTGCATCAGCGTACGGACATGACGATCGTGGAGGAACGGGATTACGTCACGAACGTCAAACCGTCTGGCTACCGATCGTACCACATCATCATCGAGTACCCAGTACAGATGGTGAACGGGGAGAAGAAGATCTTGGCCGAAGTGCAGATTCGGACCATGTCGATGAACTTCTGGGCGACAATCGAGCACTCCCTCAACTACAAGTACGGCGGGGAATTTCCCGACGATATCAAGGACCGGTTGAAGCGGGCCGCCGAAGCTAGTTTCTTACTGGACAAAGAAATGTCGGAAATTCGTGAAGAAATTCAGGAAGCACAGCAATTATTTTCGTACGGCAAGGGCCAAGAATTACCGCCAAGCGCTGACGGCAATACTGATGGCACTACGCCGTCAAAGGGGGCATAGCAGTGCGCGTTTGGGTTTTTCATAATTCGGGTACCAAGAGTATGGATGCGGCGCACGCCTTGTCCAAAAAAACTCCAGGCCGCCGGGTTTCAGGTTAGCCCGGCCCGCCCGGAAGTGGTTATTACCGTGGGCGGTGACGGGACGCTGTTGTCGGCCTTCCACCGTTATAATGCATCGCTGGATTCCATTCGGTTTGTGGGGGTGCACACGGGGCACCTCGGGTTTTATACGGACTGGCGGGATTACGAACTGGATGAATTAGTGACGGCCCTTAAAGCCGATAATGGCCAGCGCATCGGGTACCCGTTACTCGATGTGAAGGTGACGTACGCTGATGATTCAACGGGACACTACGTTGCGTTGAATGAGGCTACCTTGAAGCGGGTCACGGGCACCATGAAGACGGACGTCATGATCAGTGGCAACTTCTTTGAAAGCTTCCGTGGCGATGGTTTATGTATTTCGACGCCAACCGGTTCTACTGGTTACGCCAAATCGGCGGGGGGCGCTGTATTACACCCACGGCTGGAGGCACTGCAAATGACGGAGATTGCGTCCATCAATAATCGGGTCTACCGGACGTTGTCGTCGCCAATTATCATTGCTCCGGATGAGTGGGTCACGCTCAAACCCGTTCCAGGCATTAACTACACGATGACGGTAGACCAGTTCAGTATGTCCGACCGGCCAGTAAAGGCTATTTCGTACCGCATCGCGTCTGAGCGTATTTACTTTGCGAAGTACCGGCACATGCACTTCTGGGATCGCGTCGAGGATGCATTTATTGGGGCGAAAAAAATAATGGATTTTACGTGGAATTATCAGGGCCCCCGCCAATCCCTACAAAAGTTTTTGCGTCACCAAGGGTTTAGTTTGACCCTGCTGACAAAAATGAAGTACCACGGGGGTATGGTCTTTGTGAACCATCGCCAGCGTAATACTACGTACAAAATTCGCCGCGGAGACGCGGTATTTTTGCGTCTGCCACCCGAGCAGCCAGCGGACAGCGTGGTCGCCACCCCGGGGCCCATCGACATCGTCTTTGAAGACCGGGACCTGCTGATCGTCAACAAGCCGGCGGGGACTGCGTCCATTCCTGCAGCCAACCACCAGCCAGACTCGATGGCGAACTTCGTGAAGCATTACTTGCAGGTGACCCACGCGGAAAGTACGGCGGTGCACGTGGTCACCCGATTGGACCGGGATACCAGCGGGTTGATGATCTTTGCCAAGCACAGTATGGCGCATTCCTTGTTGGACCGGCAGTTGCACAGCCCGCAGATGCGTAAGGAGTATTACGCAATTAGTGGCGGTAATGAACCACTGGCGGCCCACGGCTGGATGGTGATGCGATTGGGATTGTCCAGCGAGTTTTACATGCGCCGGGCGGTGACCCTGGACGGCAAAAAGTCGGCTACGGAGTACTGGACGTTAGCTCAACATGGCCGCTGGGCCTTGAGCCGCGTGCTACTGCACACGGGCCGGACGCATCAGATTCGGGTACACTTTGCCGCAATTAATCGTCCCCTGGTGGGGGATGATTTGTACGGAGGCGCTCCCGGCGTGGGCCGACAAGCGCTTCATTGCGCCGCGCTCACGTTGCGGCATCCTTACACCGGAGCAACGTTACGCCTAACGGCCCCCATGCCGGACGACATGCGGCAATTTGCGCAGGCCCATCACCTGTTGACAGGGGCCTAATTATCAAGAACCACTACACAAACAATCCTTCCTGCCATTGACAGGAAGGATTGTTTGTTTGTATTAGGATCAGTCGTGAATTAGTCGTTCATCACGTAGCGAATGGTTGTGCCCACCGTAAAGGTTGGGCGTGCGGTCGGTACCAAGTAGACGGCGTTACCCAGCCGGTCCTCGTTGGGCACCGGTTGAAACATGAGCGTGGCGTGGCCGATTTGCTGCAGGTTGGCGTTGGTTAAGCTACCCACCGCCGAGATGCGAAACTTGATGTCGTTAATGTAGATGTGGTCTCCGTGGTGCAGTACTAGCTGTTTCTGTTGTGCTGGTTGGTCAAAAGTTTGGATCACCGAGACGTCGGCCAGTTCTGGCGTGGCTTCCTGACCGAACAAAATGACCAGTGGGTCCGTCTGGCTGATTGCGTGTGGCCCAATTGCCGTAACCGTTGCCGTGATTTCCATAGTTGTACCATCCTCACTTACTGAAATTAATTCCATCATACCATTATCGCGATGATAATTTCACAATTTGGGGAATACGCTTTCTTTTTCGGGTATACTGGTGACAAAGGGGGAAATTACCATGCAAGAAACAGTGTATCTCGGTGGCTATACCCGGAGCAATGGCAAGGGTATCTACCGGGCCGTACTTGATACGACCAAGCAACAGCTGAGCACACCGACACCGTTGATCACGACGGTGTCCGGGCCAACGTATCTGGCGGTGAATGGCGACAAGATGTACGCCGTGGCCGCGGGGGACGGTACCGGGGGTGTGGTAGCAATTGACCTTGCGGGTACGCCCCACGTCATTAACTCGGTGTTATTACCGGGTACGTCTCCAGCCTACGTGGCGGTTGACGCCCAACGCCGGCTGGTTTATGCGGCTAACTACCACATGGGGCGGATTGACGTTTTTGTGATCCGCGATGATGGTGGTATTGCGTTAGCCAGCAGCAATCAGTGCACGGGCTCCGGGCCGCGGCCAGAACAAGAAGCATCCCACGTGCACTACACGAATTTAACGCCGGATGGACGCCTAGTGGTCTGTGATTTAGGGGCGGATGCCGTGACGACCTATGACGTTGATGCGGCGGGTCAAATTCGGCCGGTGGCCACCTTTGCTACGGCGCCTGGTTTTGGCCCCCGCCACATTACCTTTCACCCAACGCTACCGGTGGCTTACCTACTAGGGGAGCTGGCCAGTGAGTTACAGGTATTGGACTATGACGCAGCGGCTGGGACCTTTGCTGCCCGTGAGCGGCTGTCCACGTTGCCACCGGATTGGCACGGGCAAAATGGGGCGGCGGCCGTACGAATCAGTGCTGATGGACGTTTTCTGTACACCAGCAACCGCGGGCATAACAGCATCACCGTTTGGGCCATTGATGCTGGTGGTGATGTGACTCCCGTCCAGCACATTACCACCGCCGGCGAATTTCCGCGCGACATCAATCTGGATCCGAGTGGCCAGTTTGTGTTGGCCGTCAACCAGAATTCGGATAACGCAACGCTGTACCGGCGTGATGCCGAGACGGGCTTGCTGACCATTGTGCAGCAAGACATCGTGGCGCCAGAAGCCGTAAACGTCACCTTTGCTTAATATTCTATTTTGCTGACCTCTGGTATACTTGAAGCATTGTGTATACATAGGAGGACGCAAAAATACCATGATTGATATCATTAAAGCCATTATTATTGGGATTGTTGAAGGGTTGACTGAATTCCTGCCGATTAGTTCCACGGGCCACATCGACCTGGTGCAATCACTGATCCATATGGGCCAGTCGCAGCAATTCAAGGACATGTTTAACTACGTGATCCAGTTGGGGGCCATCATGGCCGTGGTGATCTTGTACTTCAACAAGTTGAACCCGCTGGCACCCAGCAAGTCCCACTCCGAGAAGCGGTCCACGTGGTTATTATGGGCAAAGGTCATTGTGGCCGTCCTTCCCAGTGTTATCATTGGTTTCCCACTGAATGACTGGATGGATGAACACCTGCAGACGCCGCCGGTCATCGCGACGACGTTGATTCTCTACGGGATTTTGTTCATCGTGATCGAACGTTGGAACGCCAAGCGGACCCCGGTAATCAACACCTTGGCTGATGTTTCGTTCCAGTTGGCGCTGTGCATCGGGTTGTTCCAGGCACTGTCCATTGTGCCGGGGACTAGTCGTAGCGGTGCCACCATTTTGGGGGCTATTATTCTCGGAACATCCCGTTACGTCGCCACTGAATTTTCGTTCTTCTTGGCGATTCCCACCATGTTTGGGGTATCCATCTTGAAGTTAGGAAAGTTCTTTGCTCAGGGTAACGCTTTTACCGGCGAACAATTTGCCGTCTTAGCGGTAGGGTTCATCGTTTCGTGGATCGTTGCCTGGCTCACCATTAAGTGGTTGTTGCGGTTTGTTCAGGGGCACGACTTCCAGGGCTTTGGGTGGTACCGCATTGCTTTAGGAATTGTGGTCGTGTTAGTCATGGTATTGTAGCGCGCGGGTCTGCAGTGTCGAGCCCGTACGGCAAATGTTGTCAAAAATTCCTGGCGGGTGGTCGTTAACCACTCACCAGTTACCAGTTATATGAGGAGAACAAAACATGCTGAATGAAATTGCCGTTGAGAACTTTACCTTAGTGCCGGCCGCCATGCGTGCGGGCGCCCAGCGCATCGAATTGACCGGTAACCTCGCGTCTGGTGGTTTGACCCCCAGTAAAGGGGTGATGGCGGAAACGCTGAAGTATTGCCACGAACACGACATGACGGTCGTGGCTATGGACCGCCCCCGTGGTGGGGATTACTACTTCAATGACATTGAGTTGAAGATGATGGAAGCCGATATGTTTGAAATGCAGGCACTCGGGGTCGACGCCGTCATCTTTGGGGTGCTGACCCGGGACAACCACCTGGACGCAGACGCCATGGAAAACCTGATTGCCGCTGCGGGTGGCATGGACCTGGTTTGCAACCTGGCGTTTGATTGGATTCCGCGGGCTGATCAGCATGCCGCTTTGGATTGGCTGGCGGACCATGGTTTCCGGCGGATTTTGACCCATGGGGGCTTGCTGGACACGAACGTCGTAGACAACATCCCGGTTCTCAAGGAAACTGCTGCTTGGGCACAGGGCAAAATTGAGGTTATGCCCGGTGGTGGCGTTAACGACGGTAATAAGGAGCAGGTAACCAGCGCGATGGGGGTTAACCAAGCACACGGGACCCACTTGCTCGGCGAGCTGGTACCCGCCGTTCCGGTCCACACCCGGCCACTTTAATGACAGATAAACTGACATTTTTGCTTGTAAGTGCAAAACTGTCAAGTACCCTTGTGAGGAAAGCTTACGCGAATTGAACAAAACTGCGCCGTGGCGGATGACCGTCACGGCGCTTTTTATGTTGGGCGTGCTGCCCAAGGCCTATACCAATTGGTGAAAATATTGTCGGGGGGAAGCGTTAACCGGTGCTACCATGCCGGTATAGTGCAATCGAGGGAGGAACAACCAATGAATACAGTTGATACGGCATTTGTGATACTCGCGAGTGTCTTGGTGTGGTTTATGACGCCGGGACTAGCCTTCTTTTACGGTGGCATGGTTTCCAAGGGTAACGTCGTGAATACGATGCTGTCGGTGTTCTACATTACGGGGATCGCAATCTTGCTCTGGGTTGGTGGTGGCTACGAATTGGCCTTTAACGGGAACGTCCTCGGTATTATCGGTCGGATTCACGGGTTGTTCTTGTCTGGCGTGCACTTGACCACGTGATGGGGACGGGGCTACCGGTCGGGGCGTACGTACTGTTCCAGATGATGTTTGCCATTATTACGCCGGCCCTGTTCGTTGGGGCGGTGGTTGGCCGCATGCACTTTAAGTACCTGACGTGGTTTATCGTGTGCTGGTCCGTCCTGGTGTACTACCCGTTGGTACACATGGTGTGGGGCCCAGGCGGTCTCCTAGGAGGCTTGGGGATGCTCGACTTTGCTGGTGGCACTGTCATTCACATCAATGCCGGTGTGACGGCACTCGTCCTCTCGGTGTTCCTGGGTCGGCGGCGGGTGTCCCGGTTTCAACCGTATAACCGTCCGTGGGTATTACTCGGTACGGCGATTTTGTGGATCGGTTGGTATGGGTTTAATGCTGGGTCGGCATTGGGTGTCAACCGGGCGGCGGTCACGGCAGCCCTCACTACCAGTGTTGCCGCCGCCAGCGCCTGGTAGCCTGGATGGTCCTGGACGTCTATCGCACGGGAAAACCGACGCTGGTTGGTGTCTGCACGGGAGCACTTTGTGGGCTGGTGGGTATCACCCCGGCGGCTGGTTACGTCACCTGTGCGGGGGCCGCGGTGATTGGGCTAGTGGCGACGATTGCCAGTTACAGTTTTATCCAGTTGGTGAAGCCTCACCTCGGTGTGGATGATACCTGGATGCCTTTGGCTGCCATGGCGTTAGCGGGATTGTGGGTAGCCTGTTAACGGGTGTGTTCGCCAGCAAAGACGTGGCTCCACAAATTAAACACGCGGGGGTGCTCTATGGTGGTGGTATGCGGTTGTTGTTGGTGCAACTGCTGGGTACGTTGGTCACGGTCATCATCGTTGCGGGCATGGTGGCGCTGATTACGGTGACGTTGCGGCGCTGCTTGCCCATGCGTGTCGGGGCCCAGGAGGAGCGGCTCGGGTTAGATTTGGGCGAACACGGTGAGACGGCCGATTACACGGTGGCCGCGCTGCGGGCTTCGACGCCGGATGTCCTTAACTATCCGGATGAATTTACTGGACAACTGGGTGGTTTAGGTCACTTACCCAACAAGAGACGTTAAGTTGCTGCCATAAAAAAAACACCAATTAGCAACTAATTGGTGTTGAATGATTCATGCAATTAAAGTGTCATGCTTACCAGCTAGCCTTGCGCACACCAGGAATTTGTCCTTGGTGCGCTAGCCGCCGAAAGTTGAGGCGAGACATGCCAAACTTACGCATGTAGGCATGTGGACGTCCGTCGATACGGTCGCGATGGTGCAGCCGCACTGGCGAGGCGTCGCGGGGCAACGTCGCTAGGGCAGCATAATTGTGTTGCTGCTTGTACTCCGCTCGCTTGGCGGCGTACTTAGCCACGGTCGCTGCTTGACGCCGGGCCTTCATGATCTTTGATTTCTTGGCCATAGTGAACTCCTTTCTCGCACACGGGGTGCGCAAATGATTTTATACTGGTAGGTGCTACCGATTGTTGACTCGGTGTAGCATCCCTTGACTGGTCGGTCAATACGCTTAACAACAATATTCATTATACACTGGTTACTAACAAAAAGAAAGTGAATTGGCGGACACGTTGGCGATTGTGATCGGACAGCTGGCTTTGTAACCGCCTTGTCACAAATCATTATGACCATGAATGGCGCTGAACCCTAGGGTGACGGCGATACGAGGCTATTTTCCGCGGGCGGTTAAGGGTTGCATTTACAACGTGTCGGTGATATAGTTTCTGCAAGGCCGATTAATCTCCGACTTTTATCAGGTGCGTGGTTGCCGGTTTGATAAAAGTTTGCGACTAAGGTCCACTAGCGTATCATCTCGCCGTGCTTAGCACCGAGGTGGTCCGCTTTTTTTTGTGGCCGGGACAATGCTACCGCGGTTCTACCGCCCGCCACTCAGGCATTACACGGGGCAAGTGTGACCTGACTTTTACCAGCCAGTGCCGTACAATGGGGTTATTCAATCAGGACGAGGAGGGCGGCACCATGCTGGATGTTTATCGACGCAATGCGGCCGGATCACTTTACCCAGTTAAAACAATTGCTCCGGGCACCTGGATCAACGTGGTGGCACCGGATAGGGACGAGCGGGCGCGACTGCTGCAGGAAGCCACGTGCCCGAGGACTTCCTCCTCTACGGGTTGGACCCTGACGAAGGGGCCCGCTTTGAGTTTGACGAGGATAACCATAGTGGGCTGATTATTTACGACATGCCCACGGTGGTGGCCCATGAGCACCAGCGGTATAGCTACAAAACCATTCCGCTGGCGATGATCATCACCCCAGATTGTATCGTGACCCTTCACGAGGAGCCGGTACCGTTGCTGGGCATGTTTGTAGAGGGCAAAGTCGCGGGGTTTGACCCCGAACGGCGCATGCTGGCCGCGCTACAGATGATGTACCAGGTGAGCGTGAGTTACCTCGCATACCTGCGGGACATGAACAAGGAGCGCGAGCGGACCGAGGCCAAGTTACAAAAGTCCTTGCGGAACGATGACCTGTACGGCCTGATGAGCATTCAGCGTAGTTTGGTGTACTTCATGATGAGTTTACGGACGGACCGGAACGTGCTGGATAACTTGCGGCGCAGCACCAGTTAACCTTGGCCGAGGACGAGCAGGACCTGCTGGAAGATATCGGCATTGAAGTGCAGCAAGCGACCGAAATGTCGCAAATTAGTAATTCGATCATCAAGGAAACTGCGGATACATATTCGTCGATCATTAGTAACAACATGAACGGTGTGATGAAGTTTTTGACCAGTTATTCCATCATTTTGACGATTCCCACCCTGGTGTTCTCATTTTACGGGATGAACGTCGCGTTGCCGTTCTCGCATTCGGCACTCAGTTGGGCCATCACCATTTTGATTTCGGTACTCATTGCTGCTGTCATCAGCGTCGACTTTTGGCGGCACAGGTACTTTTAGTACGTAGCAGTAGTCCGCAGTAGCAAATTAATTAAGCAAAGGAAGTAAGTGCGTTGACCAACCACATTGTTTTATACCAGCCAGAAATTCCGCAAAACACGGGGAACATCGCCCGGACGTGCGTCGCACGGGTGCCATTTTGGATATTATCAAACCGATGAAATTCAAAATTAACGACCACACGGTCAAACGTGCGGGACTCGATTATTGGGACAAGTTGCAACTGGTGTTCCATGACAGTCTGGACGATTTTATGGCGACGGTGCATGATCGCGGGCGGCTCCACTTGATCACTAAGTTTGCCAGCGAAACGTATTCGGATCGCGACCTATCGGCGACCACGGGCGACCAGTACTTCATGTTTGGCAAGGAAACGACCGGTTTGCCGGAGCCATTCCTGCGCGAATACGCGGACCGTTGCCTGCGTATTCCGATGACGGACGGTATTCGGGCCCTGAACCTGTCAAACTGCGCGGCACTGGTCATTTATGAAGCGCTGCGGCAGCAAAACTTCGCCGGCCTGGAACGGGTGCACGAATATCCACACGATAAGTTGAAGTAACCCACCGCGAGCGTTTCCGCCCAGTCCAGTCACTGGCGGGCACGCTTTTTTTGGTCCAAAGATGTGGGGTAGCGTGCTGACCAGCTCGGGGTGGGTGAACCGCTTCCCAGTGCACGTCAAGGCGCGGTTCGCTACGCACCAGCTACGGCGTTATGGCGGTCCCACGCACCGTGGTGGGTCATACTCATGCGACACCACGGCAGAAGTCTTGTATAATCGGTAAGAGAAATGGGGGCACTACGTAATGGCAAAGAGACGCCGCAAAACGACAACTGCACGTAAAACAACCGCCCGGCGCAGAAGTAGCGGGGATTATACACTTAACTGGGTGGGCGCGATCCTACTCCTCGTGAGCGTCTTGACCGCCACGCAATTGGGACTCATTGGTGTGACCTTTGCCAACATGTTGCGCATCGTGGTCGGGGATAGCTTTGTCGTCGCCGCGTGGGTACTGGCCGTACTTGGTGCATGGTTGCTGTTTACCGGCAAGATGCCGCGCATTAAGCACCGTGTATGGTGGGGCTTCGCCCTCTTTTACGTGGGCGTATTACTCTGGATGACAGCCACGACCATGAACAAGTTGGCCGTTCACAGTCACTTCCTGTCCGCCTCGTGGGCGATCCTCAAAGCTGACTTTCAACAACTAACTACCGCCAACCCAATTGGTGGCGGGCAAATCAGTAGTGCCATTTACACGTTGACCTATGCGCTGGTTTCGTCACTCGGTTCATACATTGTTGCCGGTTTGGCGATCCTGGCTGGGATCATGATCTTCTTGGGCGTTACACCCGCCCAGTTGTTTGATGCACTCCAGAGTTTCGGTGCTTGGTTGGCTGAGGGTGGTCGGCGCCTCCGCGACACTTACACTAATTGGCGTACTGCGCACGACGAGCGTGCGGCCGATGACGCGCAAAAAGACGCGCAGGTTGCCAGCCGGAAACAACGTCGGGCTGAGGCTAAGGCAGCGCAGACGGCGCACAAAGCGGACGATAAGGATCTACCGACGCCGCATGATCACGACGAACCACTAGTCGGTCAAGTGGACACACCTACGACAGCAGATGATTTTCACATTAACGTGCCGTCTTCCGCGGCGCCGACTAGCAGTGCGGCGGCCAGTGGGGCACAGAATATTGCGGCATCCAGCAGTTCGGCGAGTCCGGAGCACGCCGAGCAACTGTCTTATGACGACGCGTTGGCCCAGACGGGGGAGCCTACGGACGATTACCAGTTGCCGTCATTGGACTTGTTATCCCAGCCAAAGCCGGTTGACCAGTCCGAAGAGCTCAGTGCGATTCAGAAGAACCGGACCAAATTGGAACAGACCTTCAAGAGTTTTGGGGTCGACGTGACCGTGAAGTCGGCGAGCCTCGGGCCGTCCATTACTAAGTATGAAATTGAACCGGCCGTCGGGGTCAAGGTGTCGAAAATTGTGAACCTGACTGACGACCTGGCGTTGGCGCTGGCAGCGAAGGATATTCGTATTGAGGCGCCGATCCCCGGTAAGAGTTTGATTGGGATCGAAGTGCCGAACGCACACGTAGCCACCGTGGGTTTTCAGGAAGTCTTTGGCGCGGTTAAGCAGCACCCAAACAAGCCCCTGGTAGTGCCACTGGGTAAAACCGTGACGGGGGACATCGTGACGAGTGACCTGGCCAAGATGCCGCACCTGCTGATCGCGGGGGCGACGGGATCCGGGAAGTCCGTGATGATCAACGTTATCATTACCAGTCTGTTGATGACCACCAAGCCGTCAGCAGTGCGGCTGATGCTGATCGATCCAAAGAAGGTTGAGCTATCGATCTATAATGGTATCCCGCACCTGCTCGCACCAGTTGTTACTGAAGCTAAGCGCGCCCCAGCCGCTCTAAATAAGATTCTCAAGGAAATGGAACGGCGTTACGAAGCCTTTTCGGCGGCGGGTGTTCGTAACATGGAAGAGTACAACCGGAAAGTACAACAAGACCCCACGGGTAACGCGAAGAAAATGCCGTTTATCGTGGTGATTATCGATGAATTGGCTGACCTGATGATGGTTGCGGGGTCCGAGGTGGAAACCGCCATTATCCGCATCGGGCAGATGGCCCGAGCAGCTGGCATCCACATGATTATTGCTACGCAGCGGCCATCGGTTGACGTCATTACGGGGTTGATCAAAGCCAACATCCCGTCCCGCATTGCCTTTGCCGTTTCCAGCGGGGTGGATTCCCGGACCATTCTGGACATGAACGGAGCCGAGAAACTGCTGGGCCGTGGTGATATGCTCTATGATCCAATTGATATGAACAAACCACAGCGGGTACAGGGTGCCTTCATTCCGTCGGCGGACGTCGAGGCGGTGGTGCAGTACATCACTAACCAGGTAGCGCCAGCCTACGACGAGAGCATGATTCCGACCGCTGAGGATGAACAAACTGACGAGCCCGGCGCTGAGGAGGACGAATTGTTTAACGATGCGCTGGCCTTTGTGGCGCAGAAACAGTCCGCCAGCACGTCCATGTTACAGCGCCGGTTCCGCATCGGTTACAACCGGGCAGCCCGCTTGATCGATGACCTGGAAAACCGGGGTTATATCGGTCCAAGCCAGGGTAGTAAGCCACGGCAGGTCTTTGCGAAGCCTGCCGACGATCAGTCCGGGCCCAAGCAGTCGGGCGCATAATTGTCGTTGAGAAGGAGAACAACTTGCGAACTAAGATTACCGATGGTGTATACCTGAATGTCATTACGTCGAACCAGTTTAAAACAACGCGGATCAACGTCCAGTTCTTGGCCCCATTACGGGCACAACAAAGTGGCCGGCGGGGGTTGTTGACCAGCGTTTTGGAAACGAACAGTGCGGAGTACCCCACGCAGGACCAGTTAGCGGCCCGCCTGGAGGAAATGTACGGCGCCAGCTTTGGCTTTGGCGTCGCACGCGAGGGGGCGGTGCACCGGATGGGCGCCGCCATTAGCGTGCTGAACGATCAATACACCGACACGCCGTTATTGCCCGCAGCTTTTGCGTTTTTACGCTCGGTATTGATGCGCCCGTTAATGCAGGGCAGCGTGCTCGATCCGGCCACGGTGCAACGGGAACGCGACAACCTGTTGCTGTATTTAGCTTCCCTTAAAGAGGACCGGGGGACCCAGGCCGCGTTGGCCTTGCAACACGGCTACTTCGATGACCCCGTGCAAGCGGCGCCGAGTTTTGGTGAATCCGCGGACATTGAGGGCATCGACGCCCAGACGCTGACTGATGTGTACCACGACGCGCTGACGCACGACGCCATCGAGATCATCGTCCTCGGGCCAGTCACGACGGAAACCGTGTTACCGTTGGCCCAGCAGTTGGGCTTTGCCCCACGGCAGGTGGCGTTGAGTCCGGGCTACGACCAGCCGGTCCACACGGACGTGCGCCAGTTCCACGAGCACGCCCCAGTGCAGCAAGCCAAGTTGAACTTGGGTTACCACGTCGAAAGTGACGATTGTGGCCCGCGGTACTTTGCGGCCATGGTTGCCAACCAGCTTTTTGGGGGATCGCCATTGTCGTTATTGTTCCGGAACGTACGCGAGCAGGCAAGCTTGGCTTACTTTGCCAGTTCTAGTCTTAACCAGCGGCGGCACTTTATGATGGTGCAAACGGGGATTGAGGCAGCTAACCGTGCACAAACTGAGGCGTTGATTGCCGAGCAACTGGACAAAGTAGTGCGGGGTGACTTCCCGGACGATCTGCTCCAAACCGTGAAGGACGAAATTTTGAACGGTCGCGAATCGGCGCTGGATAGTCAGCGGTTCTTGATGAACCAGGCGCTGACTAGCGCGTTACAACCAGCGGCGGCGTTGGACTTACCTACGTTTACCGCGCGCGTACAGGCGGTGACCAAAGCGGATGTGGCCGCTGCGGCGGCGACGTTTAAGCTGCAGGCCGTGTACTTGCTTGATGGGGAGGAACAGTAATGGACGATACGACCAAACGATACGCTGATGCGGGGGAAACTTTGCGGCGCGTCACTTTACCGAACGGACTGCGGTTACAAATTGTGGTCAAACCGGAGTACCACAAGACCTACGCGGTGTTTACCACGAACTTTGGGGCGGTCGACGACCAGGTGCGGTTGCAAGCGGATGCCCAACCGGTCGTAGTACCCGCGGGGACCGCCCACTTTTTGGAACACAAACTGTTCGACAAAGCGGATTACGATGCGTTTGACTTGTTTGGGGCCAGCGGTGCATCCGCGAATGCTTTTACAAGTGCTACGAACACCAATTACCTCTTTTCGACGACCCGCAACGTGATGAAGAACGTCGAGATCCTACTCGACTTTGTGCAGGACCCGTACTTCACGGATGCCACCGTGGCCAAAGAGCAGGGGATTATTGGCCAAGAAATTCAGATGTATGATGATGACCCGAACTGGCAGGCGTATACGAGCCTGTTGGCCGACATGTACCCCGGCCACCCGTTGAGCCAGGACATTGCTGGTACCGTGGATTCCATTAGCCACATCACCCCAGCCATCTTACGGACGATGCACCAGGCATTTTACCACCCGCAAAACATGGTGCTGACCGTAGTCGGTAATTTTGACGCTGACGAACTGATTCGGGTCGTGAGTGCCAACCAGGCTGGCAAAGTGACTGCGCCGGCCCCGCAAGCACGGATCACGCACGATGATTACGATGTGAGTGTGGTGCAACCTTACAGCGTCAAGCGCTTAGACATCGTGCGGCCTAAGGGTTACGTCGGGATTAAGGGCAGTGCGCCCATTACGGCCGACCGTGCGGGGTTACGTCAAGAATTAGCTACGCGGCTATTCTTGGAGCTGATTTTTGGCGACTCTGGTCACACCTATACCGACTGGTACGACCAGGGTGTGATTGATGACACCTTTGGCTACGAATTCAACGTGGGTCGTGGTTACAACTTTACGGTCTTTAGTGGGGATGCTACCGACCCGAACCGGATGACCAACGCCATTATGGCGGCGTTGCGCAACTATCGCGCTAACCCTGACGTGAACGTTGACCGCCTAGCGCGGATCATCAAGGCGTCACTGGCAAGTACTTTGCCTCGTTGAACTCACTGGAAAATATTGCTAACCAGCTGGCTAGCCGCGCCTTTGGTGACACGAACATGTTTGATTATCCTGACGTGCTGGCCGAACTGACGTTGGCCGACGTACTGGCAGCGGGCCAGGCCCTGGTACGTGACGATGGGGTGGCTATTTTGCACCTGTTACCGGAAACGGAGGCCAGCAAATGAATACGGCGTTAATTTTGGGTGCCTCGGGGGATATTGGCACCGCCACCGCCCGGACCTTAGCAGCACAGGGTTGGAGCCTGTACCTCCATTTTCACCATAATCAGGCTCAAATCGATGCGTTAGTGCGGGAACTGGTGACGGCGTACCCCCGCCAAGACTTTTTCACCCTGCAAGCGGATCTGACCGACGTACAAGCCGCCGACCAGATTGTGCAGCAGTTGTTTGCCGTGGATGCGGTCGTGGTCGCTGCGGGCATGACGTACTACGAGCTTTTCGCGGACACCACCGTGGCGCACTTGACCAACCTGCTACGGGTGCACCTGTTGACCCCAATGGCATTGATTCGGCAGCTTCAGGATAAACTAGCGCGTAGCGGACACGGGCGCATCGTGTTTATCGGGTCCGTTTACGGCGAAGCTGGTTCGCCCATGGAAGTGGGTTACAGTACGGTCAAGGGTGCACAGTCAGCCTTTGCCCACGCGTACGCCCAGGAAGTGGCTAGCCTCGGGATCACCGTGAACGTGGTGGCCCCGGGGGCGGTGGACACGAAGATGAACGCGGGGTTCGGTCAGTCAGCTTTAGCAGCGGTCACGGCTGATATTCCGGCGCAGCGGCTGGCCCAGCCAGCCGACATTGCCTACTTTGTAGCCACCTTACTTTCTGAAAAGGCAGGTTATTTAACCGGCCAGACTTTAAACGTGACGGGCGGTTGGTTGCGTTAAAACCGTATGATATAACCATTTCTTAATTCAAGATGATGTTGCGGTATGGTAGACTTACAAGTGATGAAACTTTGTAAACGGGTGAGGATATAAATTATGGACGAGATCGGCCAAAAGCTGCGTGAAGCGCGTCTGGAAAAGGGCTACACACTTGACGATCTGCAGCAGATTACCAAGATTCAGAAACGCTACCTAATCGCGATTGAAGAGGGTCACTTTGATGCCCTGCCAGGGGACTTTTATGTGCGTGCTTTCATCAAGCAGTACGCGCAGGTAGTTGGCCTCGACGCGGAAGCGCTGATGGAGCAGTACCAGCAGGACATTCCGGAGGTTAAGCCCGAAAACGTGGTGCCGAACCCCGAAGATAGTCCGACGCGGACGGCCAATAAGCCGCAAAGTCGCGGGGCCCGGTTACGCCGGTTCCTGCCGCAGATTATTATCGCCCTGGTGGCGGTGGTCATCATTGCGGTTGTTTACGGCTCAACCATTATTTCACAACGGTCGAACGATTCTACGAGTGATATTCCGGTTTCAAAGTCTAGTACTAAGGACGACTCGGACAGCATTGCTTCGAGCAAGAAGAGTAGCCGGAAACAGGCTAGTCGCAAGCGTAGTGCGCAGAGCAGCAGCAAGCAGACCACCAGTAGTAGCTCCAGCAAAACCGTTGCTAAGGGTTCCAGTAAGCAACGGGCAACCAGTAGTGGCAGCAAGTTCAAAATCTCTAAGCCTAGCATCTCTGGTAGCACGCAGAACTTCACGTTGAGCCACTTTCCTAAGAGTGGTAACAAGGTTGTCCTGAAGGCTTCGTCTGGGTCTGCGTGGGTCAGCGTTAGCGTTGCTGGTACCACGACTTGGCAGGGGACGTTGGACTCTGGCAAATCGCACACGGTTCGCTTAGCTAGCGGGACGACGAGCTTCACGGTCAGCACCGGGAACGCGCCGGCCACGACGGTGAAGATCAACGGTAAGAAGGCTGCTATTAAGTCCAGCACGAGCGTTGTGCAGACATTGACCTTTGCACCGAAAAACAGTAGCGCAGAATAGTGAGTGATGGCGTGTGACGCCACGCCACGAATGGTCACGTACCGGCAGTGAGTCGGTACGTGACGTTCTGTTTTACGGCAAAAGCTAAATTTTGTTCTGGGAGGAATACTTGTGAACTTACCAAATAAATTAACCTTGATGCGGATCATCCTGATTCCCATCTTCACTTTGATCTTGGCATTAGGCTGGCCAGTGGGTACGGTGACTTGGCTGGGCACGAAGATTACCGTGAGTGCCATTGTAGCATGATCATCTTCGTGGTGGCGTCGTTGACCGACTTTGCGGACGGGCAGATTGCGCGGCGCAATCACCTCGTGACTAACTTTGGTAAGTTCGCTGATCCGCTGGCTGACAAGCTGCTGGTCATCACGGCCTTCATCTTCCTGGCCGTCCAGGGTAGTGTACCGGCGTGGGCTGTAGCCATCATCTTGTGGCGGGAATTGGCCGTCACCGGCCTGCGTCTGTTGCTGTCCAACGAGGGTGAAGTTTTAGCCGCTGCTTGGCCGGGCAAAATTAAGACGACCACGCAGATGATCGCCATCATCCTGTTGTTGCTGAACAACGTCGGCTTTGCGACGCTAGGAATTCCGTTGGCCCAAATCTTCTTCTACGTGGCGGTCTTCTTCACCCTGTATTCTGGTATCGAGTACTTCTACAAGAACCGGAGCGTCTTTGCGGATAGCTTTTAATAACTGAATATGCATAATCCACGCCATCGTGGCGGCTACTTGGTGCCGTCACGATGGCGTCTTTGTCCCCATGAGTAGGTGCACCAAAAATTGCGGTCCGGTGTGCTAAACTAAAGAAAATTGCGGAATTACTATCCGAGGAGGTAACCATGAACGCAGAATTAATTGCTGTTGGTACGGAAATGTTATTAGGCCAAATTGTGAATACTAACGCAGCATACTTGGCCCGCACGTTGGCACACCTGGGCATTGGCAGTCGCTACCAGCAGGTGGTGGGTGATAACCAGGAACGGTTAGACGGGGCCATCAGCGTGGCTGAGCAGCGCAGTGACACCATTATCTTGATGGGTGGCCTGGGCCCGACGCCTGACGACTTAACCAAACAAACGTTGGCAGCCCATTTAGGGCGGGAGTTAGTGACCGACGCGGCGCACCACGAGAAGTTGGTGGAAATGGCCCGGCGTAAGCAGCAGCCGCTAACCCCGAACAACTTGGTGCAGGCCATGCTACCGGCGGGGGCCACGCCGTTAACGAACCATAACGGTTTGGCGGTCGGGGCCTTCATGGCAGCCAACAACCACCACTACATCTTATTGCCTGGGCCACCCCGTGAGTTCAAGATGATGGTCGATAAGGAATTGGTACCATTACTGGCTGGCCAGCAACACGAGACCCTCGCCAGCGAGACCATGCACTTCTTTGGCCTGGGCGAATCCGCGCTGGTGACGGAAATTGGCGACATTATTGCGGAACAGGGCAACCCCACTGTGGCCCCATACATTGGCAATTATGAAGTTGAGCTCCGATTGACCGCACGCGCGGTGGACGCTGACCAGGCCCAAGCGTTAATTAAACCGATGCGTAGCAACATTTTGCGCCGTATTGGGCAATACTATTACGGCAGCGGTGATGAGTCGCTGGCGGCGCACGTGGTGGCAGCGCTAGCCGCAGCCCACGCGACCATTACGGCGGCCGAGAGTTTGACCGCTGGTGCCTTTCAGGCGGCTCTGGGTGACGTGCCTGGGGCTTCAAAGGTGTTGAACGGCGGCTTTGTCACCTACGCCCCAGGAGCGAAGGAACAGCTCGTGAACGTACCTGGTAGCGTGATCGATCAACATGGCGTCGTTAGTGCAGCCACCGCTAAGGCGATGGCGACGGGCGCCCAACACGCACTCGGGCTGATGTGGGTGTCGGGCTTACGGGCGTCGCGGGTCCCGAACAACTCGAAGGTCATCCGGCTGGGACTGTGTGGATCGGATTAGCCGTGGGCACACAGGTCAGTGCAACGGAATTTCACTTTCAGGGTAGCCGGAACGATGTGCGTGGACGTGCCGTGAAAACGGCCCTGCTAATGGTCCTGCAGGCGCTCCAAAAATAATTTGTTGGTAGGGGAACATTCGTTCGATTTTTGCTTGTAATTGGTGCAACTGACCGGTATGATGGTGGTAGTGATAAAAGCGAAACGAAGGAGGCCGTATTGTGGCTGATAAAGGCGAAACAAAGGAACAGGCGGCCCGTCAGGCAGCATTACAGACGGCGCTGAAAAAGATTGAAAAGAATTTTGGTAAGGGTTCGATTATGCGGATGGGTGATAAGTCTGATACCCGGATTTCCACCGTATCCACGGGCTCACTAGCCCTCGACAACGCCCTGGGTGTGGGCGGCTTTCCTCGTGGACGGATTATTGAAGTGTATGGCCCAGAAAGTTCTGGTAAGACGACCCTGGCACTGCACGCCGTTGCGGAAGTGCAAAAGCAGGGGGGCACGGCAGCTTACATTGACGCTGAAAACGCAATGGATCCGAAGTACGCGACGGCTTTGGGGGTCAACATCGATGACCTGCTATTGTCGCAGCCAGATACCGGTGAACAGGGACTAGAAATTGCGGACGCCCTAGTGTCCAGTGGTGCCATTGACATCCTGGTCATTGACTCCGTGGCGGCCCTGGTTCCACAAGCCGAAATTGACGGCGAAATGGGCGATGCCCATGTTGGGTTGCAAGCGCGGATGATGTCGCAAGCGTTGCGGAAGCTGTCCGGACAGATCAATAAGACCAAGACCATTGCCATCTTCATCAACCAGATTCGTGAGAAGGTCGGCGTGATGTTTGGTAACCCGGAAACCACGCCAGGTGGCCGGGCCCTGAAGTTTTACGCGACGGTGCGCTTGGAAGTCCGGCGCGCTGAACAGATCAAGGAAGACGGTGTCGTGATTGGTAACCGGACCAAGATCAAGGTCGTGAAGAACAAGGTGGCGCCGCCATTCCGGGTGGCTGAAGTGGACATCATGTATGGTCACGGCTTCTCGCAGACGGGTGAAATTGTCGACATGGCGGTCGATAAGGACATCATGCAAAAGAGTGGTTCGTGGTATAGTTACGGCGAGGACCGCATCGGTCAGGGCCGGGAGAAGACCAAAAACTACCTAGATGAGCACCCTGACGTCAAGGATGAGATTCGCCAAAAGGTACGTGCCGCCTACGATATGGACGGCACCGGTGAGAGTGTTGAGGAAGAGACCGAAGAGTTGGCCGGTACCAGTAAGGCCAAGAAAAAGGCGGCTGATCCTGAAACACTGGTCTAGTTTGAAAAATATTTGTTTAGACATGAAAAGCGTTGCTCGTGGAGCAACGCTTTTTTTAGTGGCATAACACGCCATTGTGCTAGCAGAATATTTTTTTTCTTGCTAGTCGGTGGGTGAAGTGTGGGCCTGATGTTATGCGCAAATAGTCGGATAATCAGCTTGGCGAAAGCGCTTTAATTACCGTGGTGGCGCGGTTGGAAAGTTGACACGATTATTAGACAAGGTTAAACTTAATAGCTGTAATAATCTTTAAAAATTTTAAACTAGCATCTGAAATTTGCACAATTATGATGATGCGGAGGTGAAAACGTGAGTTCAGTAACACTGATCGCGATAGCCCTCGCCGCAATCATCGCTTTAGCTATCGGTTTAGCTGCCGGTTATGCATTACGCAAGAACTGGTATGAAACCAAATTAGACCAAGCCACCGGTACGGCGACGGGGATTATCGCAGCTGCTAAGAAAGAAGCAGCTACCCTCAAGAAGGAAAAAGTGCTTGAGGCTAAGGAAGAAACTACCCGTTACCGGACCCAGGTTGAGGACGAATTAAAGGAACGGCGGAGTGAGGTCCAAAAATCCGAGAACCGCCTATTAACTCGTGAAGAAAGCCTGGATAAACGGGACGATACTTTGGACCGGAAGGAACAGAGTTTAACTGACCGTGACAACCATTTGAAGGAACGCGAACAACAGCTGAACGCTCGTGCTGCTAAACTCGATCATAGTGACGAGGAGCAGCGGGCGGAGTTGGAACGCATTGCTGGTTTGTCAGCCGACGAAGCGCGTGATGAAATTATTGCGCACACGAAGGAAGAATTGGCGCACGACCGTGCAGTCATGATTAAGGACAGTGAAGACGAGGCCAAGGCGACCGCTGACCGGACCGCCCATGCCATTATCGCTGATGCTATCCAGATGAGCGCTGCGACGTGGTTTCTGATGCCACCGTGACGGTGGTCAACCTGCCTAATGATGACATGAAGGGCCGGATCATTGGCCGTGAAGGTCGTAACATCCGGACTCTGGAAACGTTGACGGGAATTGACATCATTATTGATGACACGCCAGAAACGGTGGTGCTGTCCGGCTTTGACCCGGTTCGCCGGGAAGTTGCCCGGTTGGCACTGGAGAAATTAATCAAGGATGGTCGGATTCATCCAGCTCGTATTGAAGAGATGGTGGATAAGGCCCGTAAGGAAATTGATGACCAGATTCGTGAATTTGGTGAACAAACTATCTTTGATCTGGGCATTCACAAGATGCATCCAGATTTGATTAAGATTCTCGGTCGGATGCATTATCGGACTAGTTATGGTCAAAACGTGCTGGATCACTCAATTCAAGTAGCCAAGTTGGCGGGAGCATGGCGGCTGAATTGGGTCAGGACGAAGCTTTAGCGAAACGCGCGGGGTTATTACATGATATTGGGAAGGCGTTAGACCACGAGGTTGACGGTTCCCACGTTGAGATCGGCGTCGAAGTGGCTAAGAAGTACCATGAGCCGAAAGTCGTGATCAACACCATTGCTTCACATCACGGGGACACGGAGCCGACTAGCATCATTGCGGTGCTGGTGGCCGCGGCGGATGCCATTTCGGCAGCCCGTCCGGGTGCCCGGAGCGAATCACTTGAACACTACCTTCACCGGTTGGAGAAACTGGAGGAGATTGCCAACGGCTTTAAGGGCGTTGACCACAGTTACGCGATTCAAGCGGGCCGTGAGATTCGGGTCATCGTGTCACCAGACCAACTCAATGACGAACAGTCAGTGGTGTTGGCGCGTGATGTACGGAAGAAAATTGAAGATGAGCTTGAATATCCGGGTCACATTAAGGTTACGGTTATTCGGGAAAAGCGAACTGTTGAGTATGCTAAGTAAGGTCAATGGTTTGGGGAAGGACGTAGTTGCGGCTGCGCCCTTTTTTTACGTTATGTGGGCTTTGTGGCAACTGAGCAAGGAGGTTATGGTGCGATGTGCGTCAGGTGTCGAACCTAGAACGGTCACGCATCAAACTGATTTTGTTCCATTTTGTGGTGACCCAATGAGATAATTCGTCCCACTCCCTCACCCGGTAATCTCGGCCTTAGGACCCATGCGCCCAACATGATGCCATGGCATAATGAACCCAACATCAAGTACAGTTTGGGGGTAGGCGTATGAACGAGCGTGAACGGATTATTGACCTGATTAAGCGCGGCGTCATTTCGAGTGCCGAAGGGTTAACGCTCCTTGAGGACATTGCTAACCAGGGTGGGCCCAAGGAACGCAATGGGCGTGCCATCATGGTTGATTGGCAACGGCGTGGCCTGACTACGGAAACTAAGGTGGCGCGAGTGCACCAGCATGATGCGCAAACGGTCCTGCGTGCGGAACAAACTTACCATATCGCCACTACTTCCACGGATGCCGATACCGATACGGTAGGCAAACGCCCCCTACGGTACTTATTTCGGCGTTCGGTCCGTAACGTGATTGATAATGTGGATTGGCATGACGTGACGCGGCGGTTGCCAGGCGGGCAAAGCCGGCGGGGCACCAAAACGTTCGACTTTGCTGACTGCGCGGCTAGTGTGGTGGCAGTAACCGTTGCCAGTGGCTCGGTGCGTTACCGGACCTGGAATAAAGCGGGTTTTCGTATCACGGCCAACGTACGGGTGTACGGGCGCAGTGATAGCGAGCCGGTGCGGGCCTTACTTGACCACAGTGTAATCCGGGCGGATGCCGATCAGCTGACGTTCAGTGTGGAGGATAAGCGGCTGACGGTCGATCTTGATGTACAGCTCCCTAGGCGCAGTTTTGACCACTTTGACACCCAGGTACTCAACGGTGACGTTGGTTTTGACGATGTGCACGGGCAGGACTTTTACGTGAAGTTAGCAAACGGTAATCTGCGGGCCCATACGCTCAGTGCCAGCATGTTTGAAGTGGAGAACGTGAACGGGGACGTCAGCCTGCGTGGATTACGGGCGCAGGATGCGGTGTTAAGCACTGTCAATGGTGATCTGACCGTCATGGGTACGGTGAACGCGTTGCATTTCCAGACGGTCAACGGGGTGGCCCGGGCCGACTTGCACGCGGCTGCCGAAACTATCGTGGGTGCTTCGGTCAACGGTAACGTATCCGTAAGCTTGCCCCGAACTGCGGCCTTGAGTGGTAACCTACAGACTAAGTTTGGACACGTGGTCGTGCAGGCCCACGGGGTGCCGGACGCCCAGCAGGCCCATCAGGTAGAGTTAAATCGGTCGGGGGAAAAGTCGGGTCGGTTGACTTTAACAACCGGTGCGGGCGATATATTATTGTTTGATAATTAAAGTGGAGGAAAAAGGTTCATGCCAATTATCGGCTGTCTTGCAGCAATTATTATCTTTGTCGTGGTGGCGGCTATTCTCAGCCTGTTTGCCAGTGTTGCCTGGTTCCTGGTCGAGTTTATTGGGCTACCGTTACTAGTGATCGTGCTGATCGTATGGCTGATCACGAGCATCAGTGGTGGGCACCGCCATGGAGGTGGTCCGCGCGGTGGTGGTAATTGGCGTGATGATTACTACGACAAGGCTCCACGCCGTGAAGTGCACAACCTCAACGATGATGATCACTAATTAAAATGACCCTGAGCAATCTGCAACTATGCGGATTACTCAGGGTCATTATTATTGCGGCATAAATTAGTTGGTGGCTTTACGCCGAGCGCCCTTGATGGCCGAGATGACCATGGGTATGAGTGACACCACGATGATGCCGATAACCACCAAGCTGAAATGTTCCTTAACAATAGGGTAGTTGCCAAACCAAAAGCCGGCGGCACAACACAAGGCCACCCAAGCAGCGCCGCCGAGGAAGTTGTACGGCAGGAAACGCCGGTAGGCCATGGTGGAGCTCCCCGCAACAAAGGGGATGAAGGTCCGAATAATCGGCATGAACCGCGCAATGGTAATGGTGAAACCACCCATGCGGTCGAAGAGCCCCTCGGCTTCGTGCAATTTCTCCTCATTGATGAACCGCCCGAAGAACTTGCTGTGTACGGCTGCCCGGCCCAGACGCTTGGCAACGTGGAAGTTGACGGAATCACCCAGCAGGCAAGCGGCGAGGAACAGGAACACGAACAACCAAATATTCAGGTGGTAGACCGAATTGGCGGCGAGTGCGCTTGCGGCGAAGAGCAACGAGTCCCCCGGTAGAAATGGTAGGATGATGGCGCCCGTTTCGATAAAGATGATGACGAACAGGATACCGTACGTCCAACCACCGAATTGGTTGACGATGTTCACCAAGTGGGCATCAATGTGGAGCACGAAATCGATTAAGGTTGACATTTTTTCCTCCCAGAATTGGTACTACCGTCTGATTGTACACGAAATATGGGGACTAAGTGGTTAAGTTTTGGTAAGAGCGCGGCAGGTGGCCGTAAACGGCGCCTAAGTGGTACTTACTTGCCAATGACAGCAGCAGAGTGCGGCGGTTGGCGCAAATCTGGGTGGATGGTCCGTAGTGCGGCATCCACAGCAATAGGAGCTTCCCCAAAGGCGTTGGCAATCAGCTTCACTTTGCCTGGGTACGTGACCACGTCACCGATGGCAAAGATACCGGGCCGAGAAGTTTGGTAAAGGCGGTCCACCGTTACCAGGTTGTGGTCTAAGGCCAGCTCCCACCGCCGCAGCTGCTTGTTGTCACTGGCAAAGCCGTAGTTAACCAGTAGGCGGTCGACGACAAGGTGTTCATGCTCGTCTCCGTGTACTGGACGCAGATCAACGGCCAGTTGGTCATTAGCGGTCAGGCTCAGGCCATCAATGACAAACGGTGTGTGGATGTGGACGCGACTTTGTTTAAGTTGTGCCACGCTGCTTTCCAGACCGCGAAATTGTTGCCGCCGGTGGATGAGGTGGACATCCTGTGCCCGGTCCACGAGGGTCAAGGCCCAGTCAATGGCCGAGTCACCGCCGCCAGCAATGGCAAGGGTTTGGCCGGTGAGTGCCGCCACATCACGGACGGTGTAGATAACGCGCTGGCCGTCCCACTCGGTGGGGTAGTCAACGGCCAGCCGTCGAGGAGCAAACGCCCCCCCACCAGTCGCGATGAGGACGGTCTGGGTAGCAATTGATCCCTGGTTAGTCTGGAGAATGTATCCATGCGGATTGGCTTTGGCCGCGGGAGTATTGGCATCCACTTGGAGCCAGTCGACGACAAGGTCGGTCCCGGTGGCTGGTTGATGCTGTCGACGCGGGTATCCAGGCGAATCTCGGGCTGGAAGTGGTCCATTTGTTGGGCCAGCCGCTGAGTGAGGGCGACGCCGTTGACCCCGTCGATACCAGCGATATCATAAATCATTTTTTTGCGGGTATTGGGTTGCGGGTTGGCCACCCAAGGCGGCGGTACTTTCCACCAGCAGGACGTCCGCGCCGCGCATGCCGGCGTAGAAGGCTGCAAACATACCGGCGGGGCCGCCACCCACAATGGTGATCTCGTATTGATGTAACATGAGCATTTTCCTTTCTATATACCTGACCAGTTTACACACTCTCATTGCCTCATGCCAACTTTCGGTTTATCCCAATGCAGTGATTGTGGCGCTGTACGCGTGACGCTTGTCCACCAGCCACCCCAACTTACGACCCATGGTACTGTGGACTAGTGTGAAACACAGTTTTCGGGTATGATTAACGGGCAACGGTGCGGCACACAGCCAACCGGGAAAGCAGGGGGATATTTTTAAATGACTCTACCACAATTAAACTTAGACAATTATCAGGGACCCATTGCAGAAATGACCACTAACTTCGGGGTGGTGCGCATTGCACTTTTTCCTGAGCAAGCACCTAAAACGGTGGCGAACTTCACGCAGTTGGCCGACCAGGGCTACTACAACGGATTGATTTTTCACTGGGTGATTCCTGATTTTATGGTGCAGGGTGGTGACCCAACCGGTACCGGTATGGGCGGTGAAAGTGTGTACGGTGCACCGTTTGCAGATGAGTTTAGTAATGAACTCTTCAACATTCGTGGGGCGTTGTCAATGGCTAATGCCGGGCCCAACACCAACGGCAGCCAATTCTTTATCGTCCAGAACCAGCACCTGGACCAGCAGTTTGCCAGCCAGATGCGGGCGGCTGGCTATCCGGAAGATATTGCACAGCGCTACCTTCAGGAAGGTGGGACGCCGTGGTTGGATCACCACCACACCGTCTTTGGTCAGGTGATGACCGGCATGGGTGTGATTGACAGCATTGCTGCCGTCAAGACTAACAACGCGGATAAACCACTGGAAGATGTCACTTTGGACCGCGTGGACATCATTAGGCCGATTAATGGTTGCCATACACGAGAAAAGCCACCGCAATTACGCGGTGGCTTTTTGTACGGGTTGGTGCCCGGAAATTATTGCTGGTCGAGGTGGCGGAGCGCTTCACGCACCCAACCATCCAGCCGGTCGTCAATGGGCTTAAACCCGTTGTGCACCTTCCGACTAGTCCAGTAATGTTTACGGCGCCGGTGCTCGCTGAGCGGGCCCGGATTTTGTAATGCGCGCAGCGACAGGCTGATCTTACCGCTGTACTCATCGATGTCTAGAATAATGACTTCTAGTTGTTCACCAATGTGAAACATGTCATCCAGGCCCTTCACGAAGCCGTGGCGACATTCGGAAATGTGGATCAGTCCCTGTGTGTGTGGGTCGAGCGCAATAAATACGCCGTACGCTTGAATACCGGTAACCTTACCCGTGACGATATCGCCAATTCGATAGTCCATAGGTTACACTTCATTTCCTGATTATTCCGTATCAGTATAACCTACAACGGTAGTAAAAGCATAGTCATCACCTGATAAAATCTTTGGGTTAAGCATCATCACGGGCGGTAAACCGGGCCTGCTGGTGTTGCGGGTGTTCAATTTCATCCATGAGGGCTAGGGCTAAGTTACCAGTAGTCAGGTGGGACCGGCCCTGAGTGTCGACGAGCAAAGTATCCTTGCCCGCTACGTACTTAGTGGCCGGCCCTGGCTCAAAGGTCATGGCGGGGGAAATTCCGACCCAATCAACATTGTCGACGTGACGCAAGAAGTCCAACTCGGCAGCTTGCTGGCGTGGCGTGTTGATGATCCCCGCGAGCTCCGGATTTTGTTCCATGCGGTTGAGCACGGTCCCGCCGTCAGGATGCTGCAGACTACCAGCACCCAAAATAAAGGCGACCCGCGTGGTGGTGATGTTCCGTAGCTGCGCCACTAAGTGTGTAGCCAGGTCGACGTGCAGATAGGCGTGGTCAGGCTGGTGCTAAAGGCGTCGATAATCACGTCAAAACGGGTAAGTACCGGTGCCATGAGGGTAAAGGCGTCAGCTTTGACAATCCGGGCGTTAGTGTTGTCACCCAGGACGGTGGCCCGTTCCGGGTGACGGACGAACCCAGTGACCTCGTGGCCGCGACGTTCGGCCTCGTGGACTAGTGCGGTACCAGCGTGACCGGTGGCACCAATAATAGCAATACGCATAGTAATGAATCTCCCTTCGAGAAACTTTTTGACCAAAATGTGGGTTAGGGGGCTGGACAACTGCGCAACGACCCCGTATAATCTATTTTGTTGCTTAGATGGCCCGTTGGTCAAGTGGTTAAGACACCGCCCTTTCACGGCGGTAACATGGGTTCAAATCCCGTACGGGTCATGATGCCATCTTAGCTCAGTCGGTAGAGCATCTCCCTCGTAAAGAGAAGGTCGCTGGTTCGATTCCAGTAGATGGCATTTTGGGAGTTTTCCTCAGTTACATTGAAGGGCAAAAGGCTGATTTAACAGCGTTTTGCCCTTTTTGTTTTACCCTCAATTACCCCCAATTCAAAGCAACTGATACCAAATTGATACCAAAAAAAGCATGAAGACTAAGTGGAGCGAAACTTTACTGGATGCGTGCGGTTTGAGTCGGCGTTCATGATTCATTGTGCCTTTCCGAGTGGTACTGATCGGTCGTGACGTAGTGCCGGGTAGTGGATAGTTAATAGCAAACTCCGGAGCAAGTTTCAGGGCAAATGGTGACGACGGGTCCGCACAGCTCGTCAGGTGAGCAGCCAATGAGCGTTTATGAGCAGGGAGCGGAGGGTACTTAATATAGTGAGACCACTGTCATTGGGATTACGTGTTTACCACTCGTTAGCAATTGTTCGCCCATGCTAGACGCACGACCAGGTATCGCCCGTGTGCCGGCATGTGCCAGTTATTCTATACATTGAATATACATAACTACGCAATGTAAATGTCGCTAGCCATTAACACTTAGCTAACGTTAATTTAACCCAATTTCATCACTAACTCACGGTGCTCTCCTAAAACACTGTAAGATGTAATATTTATTTGTGTGCATTTTTATAAGAGTATAAAATGTTTTCATTCGCTATCTGAATTTAAAGCCGGCTGCAGCCGGAGCACTAAGTATTGGAGGAATCACACCTTGAGCAAAAGCAAGCGAGATGTTGACCATGCTTTCTTTGGTCAACCGCGTGGCTTGGCCACGCTAACATTTACCGAATTCTGGGAACGATTCAGTTATTACGGGATGCGTGCCATCCTGCTGTACTACATGATTGCTTCTTTGGAACACGGCGGTTTAGCCATGAACGCCGTTCTGGCCGCTTCCATTGTGTCGATCTATGGCTCCCTGGTGTACATGAGTAGTGTACTGGGTGGCTTTGTGGCTGACCGCATTTGGGGTGGCCATCGGACCGTGTTCATTGGTGGTATTTTCATCATGTTTGGGCACATTGCCCTGGCGGTGCCCGCGGGGGTACCGGCGCTGATCATCGCCATTATCCTGATCGTGATCGGGACGGGGATGTTGAAACCCAACATTTCCGAAATGGTCGGTGGCCTCTATAGCAAGGACGATATGCGCCGTGATAGTGGTTTTAGCCTGCTGGTCATGGGGATCAACCTGGGGAGCTTCCTCTCACCGATCATAGTCGGTTGGCTCGGACAGGAAGTTAATTACCACTTGGGCTTTTCCATTGCGGCCTTTGGGATGTTCTTGGGCCTGATCATCTACATTATTGATGGTAACAAGTATCTTAACAAAGAAGACTTTCAAGCACCCGACCCGATCACGCGTGCAGAAATGCGGCCACTAGTGTGGAAAATTGTGGGTATCGTGGTAGCGCTGGTTGTCATTCTTGTCGTCATGGGACTGACGGGGACGCTGACTGGTAACGGGGTGGTCAACCTGATCACGCTGATTGCCATCCTGATTCCTATTTGGTACTTTATCACCATCATCCGTAGCCCTAAGGTGACGAAGGTTGAACGTTCCCGGGTGGTTTCGTACATTCCGTTGTTCATCGCGGCTGTCTTCTTCTGGGCCATTGAGGAACAGGGTTCCACGGTCTTGGCACTATTTGCCCAGAACCAGACCCAACTGACGCTGGGTGGCTTTCATATTCCGGCTAGCTGGTTCCAGAGCCTGAACCCGCTGTTCATCGTGCTGTACACGCCGTTCTTTGCTTGGTTGTGGGTGCACATGGGTAAAAAGCAGCCCAGCAGCCCGAAAAAGTACGTGTATGGGCTGGTCTTTGCTGGCCTGAGCTACTTTGCGATGATGCTGCCTGTCGGTTTGTTCGGGACCCACGTGCGGGTATCACCGTTGTGGTTGGTGCTGTCTTGGGCCATCGTCGAAATCGCCGAAATGCTGATTTCACCGGTTGGCTTGTCCGTGACGACTAAGTTAGCGCCGAAAGCCTTCAAGTCACAGATGATGAGTATGTGGTTCTTGGCCGATTCAGCCGCCCAGGCAATTAACGCGCAAGTCGTAAAGCTGTACACGGGGCACACCGAATTCTGGTACTTTGCCGGTATCGGGATTGCCTCAATCGTGTTGGCGGTTCTCTTGTTGTTCATCACGCCGCGGGTTGAGCGGTTAATGGCCGGGGTCAACTAGGCACAACTGGTTAGTAATCAATTGGTCAACTTAACGCAAAGTTAGTCTGGTCGGGCATCCACACGTGGATGCCCGATTTTTTTTGGCCGACGGATATCAGGAGATGATTGGACACAGCTACTGGCTGGCGGTGTTCGATAACGTTGAGGGCATTCGCTATTGGTCTGCTGTGCTCACGTGATTGTGGCGTTGGATAAGGGTGGCACGGCTTTGACCAAACGTTTAATATTGGGTTTGTGAAAGCGTATAATTACTTCCGTGAGCAATTATTGATTAGGGTAGGGTGAGGCGCGTGCGTATCGCGATTAGTTCTGACAACCATCTTGATATTAATCACGTCAACGCTGAAGACATCTTGGGTCCCCAGGCGCGGTATTTACGTGAGCTTGGCGTAGCTTTATACGTGAATACGGGTGATACATACAACGATTTTCGGAAAACGCGAAAATATTTTCATGCTTTACAGGAGGTCTTGGGCCCCAGCACTGACGTGCGTTTTTTTGGCGGGGAACCATGACATGCTGCGCGGGGCAAATTATGCCACTATTCAGGGACTGCAGGATCCACTCTACCTGCACGAGCGGTCCTTTGTCCCGCCCGCGTCTCCAGAAACGGTCATCGTGGGGAACAATGGTTGGTATGACTACAGCTTCGTGGGGACTACCGCTACGGACAACCCGGATTACTACTGGCACTGGAAAAAGGCATTTTGGTCGACAGCACCATTGACCAACCCGGCAGTGACCAGGAGCGCATGCAGCGGGAGTTGGAATACATGCGTATTTTCCTACGGGCTCATGCCCACACCGGCCAAAAGATTCTGTTTGTGAGTCACTTTGTGCCCGAAGTGCAGCTGTTACCACCGGCCATGTTACAGGATCCCCGCGGGGCCAAGTTGGCCGCGATGTTAGGGAGCCAGCGTATGGGCGACTTGTTGCAAGAGTTTCATGTGGACGCGGCCGCTTATGGGCACTGGCACCGCCGGGATCAACCCCGCACGGTGGGGACAACTACCTTTTATCACTGCCCAGTAGGCTACGGAACGCAGCGTCGTGCTGAATGGACATCGCCATATTTTATGACCGAGTGGCGTAATACGCTCACAGTGATTGATTTGTAGGGGCTAAAGGTTAAGATTGCCTGGTGCGGCCACAAAAATGCGTATTGGCGTTGACACTGCCTTAAGGAATTCGTTAGAATGTTTTTGTTCCTTGTTAAGTTGTTAATTTGTTAGTTGCATAGATGTTTGGGGGATTAGCGAAGTGGCTAAACGCGACGGTCTGTAAAACCGTTCCTTCGGGTTCCTAGGTTCGAATCTAGATCCCCCATGACGACGTTGAGCGCCGGTACGCGACCATGTATCGGCGCTTTCGGCCCCTGTGCCGCGGCTTGACCGCGTCGTTAAGAAGGTGACGGCGTCATGAAACTATCACAGTTGCAACAATGTTTAGAAACATGTGACGTTAGTGTAATTTTTCGCCCGGGGGTCTGTAACATTGCTGTAACCTGGCCGCGTTATGATGGCCATAATCGTTAAAGAGTAAATATTGTTTTTTTTAAAAGTTGTACAAGTATCTAGGAGGACATAATTTATGACAAAAAGTCACAGCGTCAAGAAGAACTTGCTCTCAGTTGCCACCCTTAGCGCACTGGGTCTCACTGCCTTTGGTGCCGCCAACGTTGGTAAGACCGAGCACGTTTCCGCTGCCACTGACAAAACGTACACGGTCAAGAGTGGTGACACCCTGGGCCAAATTGCGGCTAGTCAGCACACCACGGTGAAGAAGTTGGCCGATGCGAACAAGATTGCTAACCCTAACTTCATCCTTACGGGACAGTCATTACAGTTGGCGTCAGCCGCAACAACCGTGACGGACACGGCAGCTAAAGGTACATATACGGTTAAAGCCGGGGATACTTTGTCCGCCATTGCACGGGCTAATGGTGTGAGTGTTGCGCAGTTGGTCGCAGCTAACCACATTAGCAATCCGAACTTCATTTTGGTGGGTCAGCAATTGCAACTGGCTGCTACGAGTACGGCGGCTAGTTCCGCTAGCTCCGCGACCAGCAGTGCTGCTTCTAGTGCGACTAGTGTTGCGCCAAGCAGTGCGGCTTCTGCGGTTACCAGTAGTGCTGCACCAAGCAGCGCCACGCCAAGTAGCGCTACAACTAACGATGTGGTAGCTTCATCCGCCACTGCTTCTAGTGCAGCGGCTTCTAGCGCCGCGGCAGGTTCTGCTGCCGCATCCGTCGCTGCTGCCAGCTCCGCTGCCGCTTCATCAGCTGCAGCTAGTCAGCTGCTGCGACGACGCCATCTTCTGCTGCCACTAGCAGCGCCGCTACTACCCAGGTAGCTACTAGTTCCGCTGCTTCTTCTGCCGCACCGACCAGCACGGCTGCAAAGCAGACTGCGGCAACGACCACGGCTACCACAACAGCAACTACGACCAGTTCTTCTAGTCGTGCTGCTAAGGTTCAGGCTGTGATCAACGTGGCCGAGCAGGAATTGGGTGTACCATACGTTTGGGGTGGCAAGTCACCAGCAGGCTTTGACTGCTCTGGCCTGGTTTACTACGCCTTTGAACATGGTGCTGGTATCAACGTCGGCAGTTACACTGTTGCCCAGGAAGGTGCCGGTACGCGGGTATCACTTAGTCAGTTACAGCCAGGGGACATCGTCTTCTGGGGTGCCGCTGGTGCTACTTACCATGATGCCATTTACATTGGCAACAACCAGTACATTGCTGCGCCGCAAACTGGTGATGTCGTTAAGATTCAGACGATCAGCAGTTACTTCCAGCCAAGCTTTGGTGTTCACGTTAACATGTAATTTCTGTACGTTACGTACGCAAAGGGTACGCTTTCTTCGCGAAAGTGTACCCTTTTTGGTATGGTCGGCATATGCGTATCAGTGTGGTGGTGTGAATCATTGCAATCGGTGCACCGAGCGTTGACAGCGGGGTGGGTTTTCGCTAATCTAAGAATAATTGGTCTAGGCATGGTTGCCTGGGTGGGAGGAATTGCAATATGCAGATTGGGTTTATAGGCGTGGGTAACATGGCCCGCGCAATTATTGATGGTTTGTTAGCTACCAAGGCGGTGGCAGGCACCGACCTACACGTACATAGCGGACACCTTGAACATTATCAGGCGTACGCAGACAAGATTGGCGCGCATATCGCGCCTGATAACGCGACCGTAGTGGCCGACAGCGACGTGGTTTTTCTCGCAGTTAAACCGCAGATCACGCCTGACGTTTTGACGGAAATCAGTGGCACGTTTGCCAGCAGGCCGGCATACTTAGTTTCTATGGTTTCAGGGTTTGACCTAGCCGCGCTAGGGGCGCACCTCACGGCTAGTCAACCAATTTTGCGGATCATGCCGAACCTGAACGTAGCGATCGCTGCGGGCATGACGGCGTACGCACCTAATGCGGCTGCCAGCGTGGATGACCAGACTAAGGCGGTGATTGGGCTACTCGCACAGATTGGCGGCACCGTCGCTTTGCCAGAGGCCGATTTTGCGACCTTCGTGGGCCTGGCGGGATCATCACCAGCCTTTGTGTACCAGTTTATTGACGCGATGGCCAGTGTGGGCGTAAAGTACGGCCTGAGTAAAAAAAAGTGGCGGTCCAAATCGCCGCACAGGCGGTTGCTGGTAGTGCCCAGCTGGTCTTGAATCGTGATGCATCACCAGCAGATTTGGCGGACGCGGTAGCCAGCCCTGGCGGCACCACTATTCGCGGCATGCTGGCCATGCAGGCAGCGGGCTTCCAGAACGCCGTTGTGGCGGGTTTGGATGCAACGATTGCGATGGACAAAGGCGAATAGGAGTTTAGGTAATGCAGTCACCAGTTTATATTCAGATTCATAACCGGATCAAAAAAAAGACATTGAAAATGGTCGTTGGCAGGTTGGCGACCGGATTCCCGCCGAGCGGGAATTAGCCGTCACGTTTTCGGTTTCCCGGATGACTTTGCGACAGGCCGTGCAGACCCTAGTCGACGAGGGTATCCTCGAGCGGCGTGTGGGGGCGGGCACGTTTGTTGCCAGTCAGAAGGTGCAGGAGCGGATGAGCGGTGTCACCGGATTTACTGACATTATGTTGGCCCAGGCAAGCGTCCCTCCAGCCGGACGGTCAGTTATCACATCACTAACCCGTCACTGTCGGAAGTTGAACAGTTACACCTACAGGATGGGCAGCAAGTTCTCCGTATGGAACGGGTACGGTACGGCGACGAGGTCCCCATTTGTTTTGAGGTCGCGGCCGTGCCGGTCGACCTGGTGCAGAACTTCAACAAATCGGAAATTACGCGGTCTTTATACCACGTCTTAGAAGCCAAAGGCGGCTACAAGTTGGGCGGGGCCCAACAGAAAGTGTCCGCGGTTGTCGCTAGCGAGCGCATTGCTAAGTATCTAGACGTTAAGCGTGGGGATGCTATCCTGCGTTTACGCCAGGTATCATTTCTGGCGGATGGGCGCCCGTTTGAATACGTGCGGACCCAGTATGTTGGCAGTCGGTTTGAGTTCGTTTTGGACCGTAAGTAATACAGCAAACGCCAAAAACGCCCTGACCAGTTGGTCAGGGCGTTCCTGTTCTATTTGGTGCGTGACCGGTTAGGCAGTAGCGTCAGCAGTCCAGATATCCTGACTGGTGGTGTCAATCATGCGGGCGGAGACGGGGGTGGCATACTGCTTGACCCCGTCCCGGTAAAACTGATCGGCGTCAATCAGGGCGGTCATGAACTTCTGGGCAACGTCCGGGGTGAGGTCACCGGAGTAAGCGGACAACCGCAACGTCTTGGTCTTGTTGGCCGCGGTTTTAAAGGTTAACGATAGACTACGCATGCATTATTCCTCCTGTTATTGGGTGGGCTGGTCGGTGGTTTGGTCATCGCCTTGGGTGGCAGGGGCGTCCGCGGTAATGGCGGATTCGACGGTGGTGCTGATATCGGTTAAATCCAGGTCGGGGTACAGCGTGGCAAAGGCGGTGCCTAGCGTGCTGAGTGCAGCCGTGTCGGCGTTCTCGGCCAGGTAGTCGATACGATGGCTAATGGGTTTGGCTTCAGCGTCCTGGGGGTTGGTGAACGTGAAAGTCACGCTCGCATTACTAAAAGTTTGTGGCATGTTTGGTACTCCTTTGTTGTTAGTAACGGGGGCTAACCACTGCCATTTCGGGGTGGTTGCTAATCCCGTGATTTTTTTTGTAAGCGCTGGCCAGCTCCTTACGCCACTATAAATGTCGAGGCCGCCGGAAGTGTGCGCGTTGCAAAAAAAAGTACTCCATGTTAGAATAGTGCAGTATGTCTGTCTTTAAGGAATTGATAAATCAAGGCAGTGTGAATTCCAAAGTGCCACGAGTGGTCTATACTGGCGACCGTGAGTACATATCTGATATTTGTGGGGGTAACTGGTAGTGATTGAAGCAAAGGCGCCGGGTAAGCTGTACATTGCGGGGGAATACGCAGTGGTGGAAACGGGTCATCCGGCCATCGTCGTAGCCATTAACCAGTTTGTAACCGTGTCAGTTAGCGCGACTACGGGTTACGGGAGTATCGTATCGAAACAGTACCAAGAAAATTCAATTTATTGGCAGCGGGTTGGCGACGAAATCGTCTTCGATGACCGTGATAACCCGTTCCATTACATCCTGTCGGCCATTCGGTTGACGGAAAAATACGCCCGCGAGATGGGGCACCCGTTGGCGCTGTACGACCTGAAAGTTGATTCGGACCTTGATTCTGAGGACGGCAAAAAGTATGGTTTGGGTAGCTCTGCGGCCGTGACCGTGGCAACCGTGAAGGCGTTGAACGAGTTTTACGGCTTGCATATGACGGCAGATCAGTTATACAAGCTCTCAGCCATTGCGCACCTGGATGTGCAGGGTAACGGGTCACTAGGCGACATCGCTGCCTCCGTGTATGGTGGCTGGGTTGCGTACCGTTCTTTCGATAAGCAGTGGCTGGCTGCCGCGCGTAGGCAGCACACAATCACGGAGTTGTTGAATCGGGATTGGCCGCAGCTGGATATTGAGTTGTTGACGGCGCCAGCGAACATGGAGCTGTTGATTGGCTGGACGGGTTCGCCCGCCTCGACGGCCCACCTGGTTGACCGCATCGCGGACTCGCAGACCACGACCAATAAGGAAACGGATTACCAAAATTTCTTGCATCAAAGTGATGCCATTCTGGAACGGATTATTGCGGGTTTTCGTGCTGGTGATTTGGAAGCAATTCAGCAGGGTATCCGTGATAATCAGGATGCGTTGAACTACCTGACCCAGTTCTCTGGGGTCGAAATTGAGACGCCGGCGTTACTACAGCTGCGCAAAATTGCTGAGCAGTACGGGGGGGCAGCAAAGTCCTCCGGTGCTGGTGGTGGTGATTGCGGAATTGCGTTAATTGACCGCGCTGCGGACGTAAAGCCGCTGTTAGCGGCCTGGACGGCTGTGGGCATTGAACCCTTGCCGTTGTCGGTCCACGAATCAGATCCGCACCAAGTTGCGCAACACAGTGTGCGTTAAGGTGATATTTGGTTAGTCGTGCTCATCAGGAGCGCGACTTTTTTTTCTGAATCCACCATAAATTCCTACGTCAATCAAGGCGAGGGGCGATGGACGTGATGGCGCACCATCTATGCGTTGCTGGCTGTATGGCGGGGCCTACATGTGGGATGAAAGCATGAAACCTAGGTCGTGGTGGTGATGATTTGTTGAAGGACCTTGTTTTCATCTGGGTCAATCGAGTATGATTAAATTATCAAATCGTTTTCATCATGGCGTACATAAGGAGAGTAGACATGCAAAAAGTTCGTAAAGCAATTATTCCGGCAGCGGGTCTGGGCACACGGTTTCTGCCGGCAACCAAGGCATTAGCCAAGGAAATGCTGCCCATTGTGGACAAGCCAACCATTCAGTTTATCGTCGAAGAGGCTAAGGCTTCTGGTATTGAGGATATTCTGATTGTTGAAGGCAAGCAGAAGCGGTCCATTGAAGACCACTTCGACTCCGCTCCAGAACTGGAACAGAACTTGGCTGCTAAGCACAAGGATCGTCTGCTGGAGATGGTGAAGTCCACCACGGACATTGGGGTTAACTTGTTCTTTGTCCGTCAGCCTTACCCGAACGGCTTGGGTGACGCTGTGCGTTTGGCCAAGTCCTTTGTTGCGGATGAACCCTTTGTCGTTATGCTCGGTGATGACCTGATGGACGACAAGGTGCCGTTGACCAAGCAGTTGATCAACGAGTACGAAACCACCCACAGTTCCATTCTGGCCGTTAAGCGGGTGCCGCACGAAGAGGTTTCTGCCTATGGTGTGATCGACCCGAGTGATGAAGTCAAGCCGGGGCTGTTCAATGTCAGCCGGTTCGTGGAGAAGCCGGCCGTTGAGGATGCACCGAGTGACTTGGCCATTATTGGTCGTTACCTACTGACACCAGAAATTTTTGGCATCCTGGACAACCTCAAGCCTGGTAAGGGTGGCGAAATTCAGCTGACTGATGCCATCGACAAGCTGAACGAGACACAGCGGGTCTTTGCCCACGAATTTACCGGTGACCGGTACGATGTGGGTAACAAGTTTGGTTTCGTCCAGACGACCATTGAGTACGGTTTGACCCACCCCGAAGTGAAGGACAAACTGCGTCCTTACCTGGAAGCGCTGGGCAAGCGGCTGGTAGCTGAAGACCAGGGCAACAAGGGTACTAAGAAGTAAGTTTGATGATAAGTTAAAAGCCGCAACGTCCTGCACTCTTTTGGGTGAAAGGCGGTGCGGCTTTTTGTATGCCCAGGCGTTCAGAAATTGGTGGGTAACGGATATCAGCAGTGCAGGCTGTGCTTGGCTGCGTAAGAGCAATTGGTGACAGCGATACTTTTGTTGCGTACAGCGCGACGAAGAAAGGTGGCATCCTGCGGTTAGGGCTCAGCAACTGTGCTCAGCGGCCCCGATTTGGTTAGTGAAACCGTTAAATTCACGTGTGTCCATGGTCGTGCGGCCCGCATTCTGCTAACCTTATACAGGAAACGAGGTAAGGACGATGGTAGGATTTTTCAAACGGCTCTACCGCCGTTTAGTCCAATTGTTATGGGTGCTCATGGTTGTGGCGCTGGTGTATAGCCTGTGGGCTCGGGACGTGGTGCCGAAAGCCTGGCACGGATTTTGCGACCCGGTCGCGTTTGTGGTGATCTGTTTATTTACGGTCAGCGTTGGGGTCTGGATCTTCTGGCACCATTTTCGCTTCCGGGACATCACCATGCGCGGGTTGACGCCATGGACGGCCTGGAATTCGAAAATTTTTGTGCGTACCTATTGAAGCGTAACGGCTACAGTCGCATTCAGCAAACCAAGAGCAGTGGTGACCAGGGGGTGGACGTCATTGCTACCAAGAAGGGCATCAAGTTTGGGGTGCAGTGCAAACGGTACAACGGCTTTGTTGGTAATCACGCCGTACAGGAGGTTTGGAGCGGCAAGGAGTACTACCAGTTGGACCAGGCAGTGGTCCTAACGAACAGCACGTTCTCTGACGCGGCCAACGACTTGGCGACCCAGCTCGGTGTGACCCTAATTGATCGTGAAGGTTTACGTAAAATGATGAAACGCCTGCCCAGCTAGTGTAAGACGATGGCGTGGTCGGCAAAGGCAAAGCCGAATACTGGTACGGTCTGGTCCCCTTGTTGTGCGTACACCATCCGGCGCCGCATTGCGGGGTCGTGGGTTAACATAATGAGTTCCCAGCGTTTGAGTGCGTGAGCAGGTGCAGGCGCGGTCGTTAAGACGATGCGGTCCGGTTGGTCGGGGTCAATTGGGGCGACGCCGGTCACGCGCAGGGCTGATCGTCAGTGCGTAACCAAACGGGGCTATTTTTGTCGACGTCGGCCATGAGGGCTAATAAGTCGATGACTCGCATGGTGGTTTCCTCCTGAGTAGAACCTTAAGGCTTTGCTAAGGTGCAGCCTGTAGGGTTCATTGTTTGCTAAAATGGTATGCACGTCAATATTATAAGTAAAAACGAATAAGAGTGAATGGTGGGAGACAATGACAGAAGTTGTAATTGCGGGCGCGGTGCGTACGCCCATTGGTAAAATTGGTGGGGCCCTGGCCAGCAAGAGCGCCGTTGAGTTAGGCGTGATTGCGGCCCAGGCAGCGATGCAACGGGCCGGCGTGCAACCGGAACAGGTCCAGCGGGCCATTTTCGGTAACGTGTACCAGGCCAATGGTGGTCAAAACGTGGCTCGCCAGATTGCATTAAACAGCGGGCTGCCCGAGCGGAGTACTGCCATGACCGTTAACGAAGTGTGTGGGTCGGGTCTGCAGGCAATTCATCTCGGCTTTGCGGCGATCCAGATGGGCGAGGCGGACGTTGTATTAGTTGGTGGCACCGAAAGCATGAGTAACGTCCCGTTTTACCTGCCGCAAATGCGCTGGGGTCATGTGTTGGGTGATGGCCAACTGACGGACGGGTTACTCAAAGACGGCCTGTTGGACGCCTTTTCCGGTCAGCATATGGGCATCACCGCGGAGAACGTCGCCGCTCAGTACCACGTCAGTCGTGAGCAACAGGACGAGTTCGCCCTCAAATCACATCAAAAGGCGGTGGCCGCACAAGCCGCGGGTCGCTTTGATGCTGAGATTATTCCCGTGACCGTGCACCAGAAGCAGGGTGACGTGGTGGTGGCCCAGGACCAGGCACCACGGCCTGACACCAGTCTAGCGAAGTTAGCCCACCTGCGTCCAGCATTCAAGCAGGGCGGTACCGTAACAGCGGGTAATGCTAGTGGCTTGAATGACGGGGCCTCGGCCATGTTGTTGATGAGCAAAGCGACGGCGCAACGCCTAGGTGTTGCTTATCAGGCGATTATTGATGACTTTGCCGAAGTCGGTGTGGACCCACAACTAATGGGTTACGCGCCAAAGTACGTGGTGGAACAGCTGGTGCAGCGTGCAGGTGTGGCGGTGAACGACATTGACCGCTACGAAATTAACGAAGCCTTTGCGGCCCAGAGCGTGGCTGTGGTGCGCGATTTGGGCGTGGATGCTGATCGGGTCAACGTGAATGGTGGCGCGGTGGCGCTCGGCCACCCGCTGGGCGACTCAGGAGCCGCATCGTCACAACCCTTATTTACGCGTTGCAGCAGGCTACTAAGACTACGGGTATTGCGGCGCTCTGTATTGGCGGCGGCCTCGGCCTGGGCTTGCGCCTGCACCGTGAGGTTGACTAATGCGGAAGTTCTATCAGTTGACCCGTGCAGAACGGGTCCAGGCATTGGTTGACGCGGGACTATTGAGTACCGCAGACGCACACTTATTATTGGCGGATGCGCCGTTACCCCAGGCAACGGCTGAACACCTGACTGAAAACCAGATTGGGCAGTTTCCTCTGCCCATGGGGTTAGTGCGCGGGCTACGCGTCAACGGGTTGACGCACGACGTTGCCCTCGTCGGCGAGGAGCCGAGCGTTGTGGCGGCCGCGAACAACGGGGCCCGCATGGCCCGGGCTGGTGGTGGTGTGACGGTGCAGGTACCACCGCACCGCGTGGCGGCTGAGGTGGTCTTTGCGGATCTGGCCGAGCCTGAAGCGGCGGTGCGGCTCATTGAGGCGCAGGTCGCAGATATCAAGGCTGCAGCGGCTGCGGCCCATCCGTCCATTGTCCGGCGGGGTGGTGGCTTGCAGGCTGTGCACGTACAGCAGCGCCAACAGTTCGTCAAGGTAACGTTGGTAGTCGATCCTCAGCAAGCCATGGGCGCTAACATTGTTAATACGATTGCAGAGCGGGTCGGTAGGTTACTCGGCAGTTGGTTACACCAGCCCCCGCTGATCAGTATTTTGAGCAACTACAGCGATGATGCTGTGATTGCCACGGTGGCCATTCCGGTCAACGCGGTGGCGACGCGGCACGCTGACGGCGCTACGGTCGCGCGGCTGATTGCCCGCACCAGCGACTTTGCCATGATCGATATCGACCGGGCGACCACCAATAATAAGGGTGTTATGAACGGTATTGCGGCGGCGACCATTGCGCTGGGTAACGATTATCGCGCGGTTGAAGCCGGTGCGCACGCCTACGCCGCACGTTCAGGCCGCTACCTGCCGTTGACGCAGTGGCGGGTTGCAGATGATACGCTGCACGGCAAAATCGCGGTGCCGTTACAGTTAGGCGTGGTTGGCGGTGCCGTCGGCGCGTTACACCGGGCCGGTTTGGCTCAGCGCTTGGCGGGAATCAAGACGGTCGCCGACGCCCAGGCATTGCTTGCTGCTTTAGGGTTGGTACAAAATCTCGCTGCCGTTCGTGCACTGGTGGGTCCGGGTATTCAGGCTGGCCACATGCACTTGCAGGCTGGTGCCTGGCCGTAGCGGCGGGCGCCACCGGGGACGAGGTAGCGCGCTTGACGCAGCAATTACAGGCGGGTGACAAGACGCTGGCGCGGGCCCAACACTTGTTGGCGCTGATGCGACAGGAGCGGCACTAAAGTAGGGTAGTAAGAAGCAAAGAAGAGGAGTGCATACCATGAAGATTGGAATTGACCGTTTGGGCTTGTACAGCCCGCACTACTACGTTGACCTCAAGGAACTGGCGGAAGCCGCGGGGTGGACCCGAACAAGTTCATCATCGGGATTGGTCAAAGCGAACAGGCCGTGGCGCCTAGCAGTGAAGATGTGGTGACGATGGGTGCTAATGCGGCGAGCGAGTTCATTGACGATGTCGATATCAGCAAAATCGGTTTGGTGGTGTTGGGGACTGAGACCGGTATTGATGCCAGCAAGTCTGGAGCCGTGATTATTCAGCGGCTCTTGGGTCTGCCAGCTTGGCTGCGGACCTACGAAATTAAGCAGGCGTGCTACGGGGGCACGGCTGGATTGATGATGGCACGTGACTACGTGGCGGCACACCCTGATAGGACCGCTTTGGTCATTGCTGCTGACATTGCGCGCTACGGGCTCAATAGTGGTGGTGAAGTGACCCAGGGTGCGGGCGCTGTGGCCATGCTGATCAGCACGGACCCGGCCATCATGACCATCAACGATGACTCCGTGGTGATGAGTCGTGACATCATGGACTTCTGGCGGCCAGTGTACACCGACTTGGCGTTGGCCAAAGGCAAGTATTCAACCGAACAGTATATCCAGTTCTTTGCGGATGTTTGGGCACGGTACCGTGAGCAGACTGGGGCCACACTTGACGACTTTAAGGCCGTCAACTTCCACCTACCGTACACCAAGATGGGACTCAAGGCATTGCGGACGGCGCTACCCGAGGTCAGTGCAGCGAAACAGCAGGCACTGTTGGCTGCTTACCAGCAGTCGACCATTTACAGCCGGCGTATCGGCAATATCTACACTGGCTCCCTGTACTTAGGCTTATTGAGCTTGCTGGAAAATGACGCGGACGTACAGGCGGGCGACCGGTTGGGGATGTTCTCGTATGGCTCTGGCGCCGTGGGTGAATTCTTCAGTGGCGTGTTGCAGGAAGGCTTTGAGCGGTTCCTACAGGCTAATACCCACCGTCAGTACCTGGATGACCGCCAGCGGTTATCGGTCGCCGAGTACGAGCAGGTGTTTAACAACAAGGTGCCGTACGCCGCTGATGATTATCAAAGTGACCCGCGGTACTTCAGCGGGCGCTTCATCCTGACCGGAGTGCAGGCACAAGAACGGCAGTACCAAGAAAACAAATAATTCAGTTAATGGGGCGCAACATTTGAATTTGATGTTGCGCCCCATTGTCGTTAATATAAACGTATCTGCTCTTTTTGTTGGTATGGGAATGGTATATACATACAGGGTCGCGTTATCCTGGGGAGTGGAAAATTGTTGGTGGGAGGGATGCACCGTGGAAGAGCATCAGGCAGTTTGGCGGCGTAACCTATTCGTTTTGTGGGGCTGCACGTTTGTAGCTGGCATCGCCTTTAGTGAAGTGGGACCATTTTTATCGCTTTTTATTAGTCAATTGGGTGAATTTAGCCATCAGCAACTAAATTTTTATAGCGGGATCATTTATGCCGTCTCATTTTTGGTCACTGCGTTTATGGCCCCAGCGTGGGGTAAACTGGCCGGCCGGCGCGGGCACCGCATCATCCTGTTCTTTACCGCTGGGGGGATGGCCGTCGTGTACATCCTCACCGGCTTTGTCCACAGTGTCTGGTTGCTATTTTTCGCCCGGGCGGGGATTGGGGCGTTTTCCGGTTACATTCCGAACGCCCAAGCCCTCGTGGCGGCGCAAGTGCCGCGTGAAAGTAGCGGTCGCATTCTCGGCACGTTGATGACGGGTTCAACCTCTGGTGTCCTGGTGGGACCAGTGCTGGGTGGTTTGCTGGCCCACATTTTTTTCTAGTCGCCAGACCTTCTTTATTACGGGTGGGCTGTTGCTGCTGGTAGCGGTACTGTCCGTTACCCTTGTACGTGAATCAGTGCATCCAGATAAAACTAGAGCGGCGGGTAACCCGGGTCGGGGTGGCTTTTTGAAGCAGTTCCAGAACCCGCGGCTGATCATGGTGTTGCTAGTGTCAACGTTGATCGTCCAGTTAGGCAACTCGTCCATCTTTCCTATTATCAGTCTGTACGTGAAGCAATTGATGCACGGGCACGGAGCCATCACCATTATCGCCGGCGTCATCTCGGCGTTGCCCGGGATCTCCAACATCATGGCGGCGCCGCGGTTAGGTCAGTATGGTGACCGCCACGGTTCCGGCCGGTTGCTCATTATGGGGTACCTGTTCGCGGTGCTGGTGTACCTACCGCAAGGCTTCTTCGCCAGCTTGTGGATTCTGGGCATCCTGCGTTTTCTGGTCGGCATTTCCGACGCCGCACTGTTTCCAACGATTCAGACGTTGCTGACCAAGAACTCCCCGCACGAAGCCCTTTCTGATGTGTTCGCCTGGAACCAATCCTTCCAGGCCCTCGGGAGCATGTTCGGTGCGCTCTGGGGTGGCGCGGTGGCCGGCTACTTTGGCTATAACGCCGTCTTCATTTCGACCGCGTTGCTGTTGCTGATCAACTTTGTCATGCTGTGGTTTACGGAACCGAGTTTACGCAAAGCCAAGTCAGCGGGGTGATTTGGTGGCAATCAGTTGAACGAAACCATAAAAAAAATCAGTGCCTGGCTGTACGAGCCGGCACTGATTTTTCGTTATCCTATACAGCTAATTACGGGCGGCGACAGCTTCCACGAGGGCGTCCACCGACGTGACAATTTCACCGTTGAGCTTGATGAGACCCGTGGTGTAGAGGTTCATGTAGTGGAACTGGTTTTCGGCGACTTCCTGCAGGGCGTCCAACTTTTGCTGGTTGGTGGCGCCGAGGCGGCGGCTGTCCGTGTAGAGGCCAATGATGGGGATGCCCTTGGCGTAGGCCACACCAATTTCAGACGCCACGCCAGCGTCAATGGTGATGCCGTCAAGGACGGCAATCATCAGGTCGCTGGCGACTAGCTCGTCGGTATCAGCGTGCGCAATCATCTTGGAGTTGGCGTAAGCCTCCTTGTCGTTAATGCTGTCGTTTTCCTGGGGCAGGTACACGTCCACGCCCGGGACGTCAGCACGTAGGCGGGCGACAATCTTCGCGTTGAAATCAAAATCAGCCTGGCTAAACAGACCATTGGCAAAGTAAATCTTCATGGCAATCCTCCTTGATGGTGATGGTTCTTGCGGCCCAAGTCCCTTAAATTCTACTTTCTTACCGGGTTGTTCCGCGTTGTTTTAACTTAAACCCCGTAATCGCCTCACACCGGGCTGTCTGCGGGAACATATCGATGGACTGGATGTATTCCACCTCATAAGTGCGTGTGAGCTTGGTCAGGTCTCGTGCCAACGTCGACGGGTTACAGCTGATGTACACAAACTTGCGCGGTCGTGCCTTTAGAAGCGCCGGAATAAAGTTGCCTTCCAAACCGGTACGCGGTGGGTCCACAATGACGGCGTCCGGCCGGAACCCGTCCGCTAACCACTTGGGAAATAAGTCCTCCGCTTTGCCGACTTCATAATCGACGTTGGTGATACCGTTGCGGTCGGCGTTGGTCCGGGCGTCGTCAATGGCGGCCGGAATCGTATCCATGCCGCGCACACTAGCGGCCGTTTGGGCCATGCCAAGGCCAAGTGTACCAGCCCCACAGTAGGCGTCGACCAACGTTTCGTGTGGCGCCAAGTTGAGGGCCGTTAAGGCTTCCTGGTAGAGCCGCGTGGTCTGGGCGGGGTTCAACTGCAAGAAGGCTTGTGGCGACAGGAGGAAGTCCATTCCGTTGAGCTGCTCGGTAATGTAGGGCTCACCCGCTAAAAGGGTGGTCTCTGGTCCCCACACCAGCGTGGTGCGACCGGGATTGAAGTTCTGGTTGACGCTCACGACGGCGGGTAGATCCTGGGCGATGCGCGCCAGAATCTGGTTCTTGCCGGGAAGCTTGTGCGAGTTAGTAATGAACGTGACCTGTACCTCACCGGTTGCCACGGAGGCCCGGACAGCCAGCGTTTTAACGATGCCACTGTTGTGCTCTTCATCGTAGATTGGCGTACCCAGGTCTTCCATAATTTGGCACAGTTGGTTGATAGTTGCCGACACTATGGGCATCTGGGTCGCAAAGTCGCTCAGGGGCACCAGGTCGTGGCTGCCAGGGGCGTACAGTCCGGCACGCACGTGACCGTCGATGACCCGTACCTGAAACTGGGCCTTGTTACGGTAATGGAGCGGCTGTGGCGCAGCAATCGTGGGCCGCACATCGTAGTGTTCGTACCTCCTCGGGCGGTAGCGCTCCAGGGCCTGGTGAATCACGTCGGTCTTAAACCGTAGTTGTGCGGGGTAGGCTAGCGCGCCCAGTTCGATACCACCCACGCGACCGTATAGCGGGTCAACCGGCGTGATGCGGTCGGGAGACTGTTTGCGGATGCGGTGAACCCGGGCGTCGATGTAACGGTCGTGATCCTGGGTAACTTCCGCCACAACCACTTCGCCTGGTAGCGCCCCGGGCACAAAGGTGATTTTACGTTTGTAGTAACCAATTCCGGCACCGTTGATGTCGAGGCGCTTAATCGTGAGGGGAAAGCGCGTCCCCGCAGGTATTTGTTCCATAATTTCCTCCGTTGATATTCTCCGTCATTATAGCAAATTCGGCCCGGAAAATCTGTCCGGGGGTGGGTATTTAGGCCCGTGGTTGGTATAATGAAAGCAGATTCGCGACGGACGGGGGCCCGGACGTCGGACGCAGAAGGGGAATTGTCATGAAAATCACGTACACAAACCAGTCGGCACCACGGGTAATTGCCACCGTTTGGCACAACGGGACGGCCCACACGCTACACGATAACGATAGTCTGGATCTAAACGTACAGCGAGGGGATAAGGTCGAGTATCGCGTTGGTCGGATGACCCGGCGGACCCCGATCCACTTTCAGTCAACGGACGCTAAGTTTGTCATTGAGGCAGACCGGAAGTTCCAGATGATTTTCTTTGGCATCATCTTTGCGGTGATCATGCTGGCGTATATACTACACTGGCTGGATAATTACTTCGTTGCCTTGGCCGGGTTGATTGTCATGGTGGTGGCTTATGAAGGCATTGTGTTCTTTCGTGGCTTCCGTGCGCGGCCGGTGCATTAGTTACAGATATTAAAAATGCCATCACCGGCGCGACGTGCGCGATGATGGCTTCTTTATTCTCATTCGTCAGTGCGGTGCGCTAAGCGCGCGGCCTTGGCGTTGGCTAATTCGTTGATGCGGCCCAATAGGTTGAGGAGTGTGGTGTCCTCAGACTGGTTGCTCCAGTGGATAATCGTGGGTTCCGGGTCCAACTTACCCGCGCCCAGATGGAGCAGGTTGTAGACCTTGTCATAGTTGTCAATTGAGCAGAGGATGACGTCGGGTGCCACCGAGCTATCCTGAGGTAAGACGTTGATGACGGCAAAGCTGTTGAGGAAGCCAACGATGTCTTTGTTGAGAAAGGATTCACCCTCCAGCTCCAGCCGAATATTCAGCGGCTCGATGGTCTTAAACAGTGGTAGCACGGGGGTGAGCGTCGTAAACAGCGCCAGCTCGATGTCGTCCACCAGCCGTGTAAAGATGTGCTCGGGTGCATCTTTTGGGATGGTCGTGATGCATTGATGAATGGCCGTCATCAGCGGCTGGTAATGCTGCATCTGTTCCTGGGTGTCACCGAAGTCTGCCGCCTTGACGAAGGTACGACCGAGCACGTAGTAGTTCAGCATGACTTTGAACATGTTGGTCGCGACTACCTGGTTGGCCAAAAAGATGTTCTGGTCACGCGCGTTCAGCAGGTCTGCAATACACTGACGTAGGCGGTGGACCATGCTGGCTACGGGGTTGGGAAAGCTGTCTAGGTATTGGCAGAACTCATGGTTGATGGCACGGTTGTCTGTGGACAGCGTCGGTAGGTTGATCCAGAAAAAGTAGACCGTGAGCCGCGCCCGCCGCACCTCATCTTCCGACAGCCCCGGGAAAATTGTGTGGTAATGTTCATGGTGGGCAGGGGTTCCCGCCGGCTAAAGATGCTGATCAACCGCGGATTGATGCGGTTCACGTGGCCCTGGCGAATCCGCAAGGCCACCACCGCGATGTCGATGAGGGCGCGACGGGTGGGCACGGTATGCGCCGGTAAACCAGCACCAGGGGTATCGGAATTGATGGCGGTATACATGGCCATGGTCTCATCCGCAGAAGGATTGGTGAACGGCCACGTGCCGCCACGGTACCCCTGACTAAAAAAACTCGTGGAGCATAAATAGAATCCGCAATTCGTCACCCGCCATGGTGCCATCAACCGGGTCGATATCGATGTTGTAAGTCTGTAAGTACTTCCGAAATGGCGTGATCAGTCGGCGCAGGGTACGAATAGTGATCCCATGCTGCGCGCAGAATGCCGTGCTATCAATCCCATCATGGATGAATAAAGTGCTAAAGTACTGAAAACTCGTCGATTTGGTCAGGAGGAATGCTTGGTACTGTTCAACGTCCACGTCGGCCGCCATAATGGCAAATTCAGGTTCCTTGTCGCTTGCAGGGTGCATCCCGGTTAGCGTCATGAGGTCATTCAGGACGGAACGGAAGGCCTTGTACGTCTGGGCATAACCCATGCCAACGATGCGACTAAGTTTGTTGACGGTGAAGTTAGCCGCATTAAAAGACTTAATGATTTTGAACAGGCGGAAGCTTTGCTCACTCTGTTTATTAAAAAAAATAATCTCTAAACATGGGGCATCCCTCCTGTATCAGTATTCACAGTTATTGTAACATTGGCATTGTTATCAGTAAAAAGGTTGGTGGATAAAAATGGCAGTTATTACGGCGGTTACACCGCAAAAGCGGCGCGGGTACTATAACATTTTTGTGGATGGTCACTTCGCGTTGGGTGTCAGTGAAGACACCCTGGTGCGGTTCCGGTTAGTCAAAGGCGCGGAGCTGGATGCCGACCAAATGGCACACGTGCAGTCCGAGAACGCGTTGTCCCGGGCTATGGCGGTGGCATTTACGTATTTGAACCATCAGGCCCGCACTGCGCGCGAGGTGCACGACCGCCTGGCCGACGAGGATATCCCGGAAGATGCGATCGCGACGGTGCTGACGCGTCTGCAGGACCGGGGCTACATTGATGATGCTAAGTATGCCCAGTATTTTGCTGACGATAACGTCACGATGGGTGACCGTGGTCCCCGTCAACTAGCCCACCGGCTACGCCAAAAGGGCATTAGTGCCGCGGTGGTTGAGCGCGTGGTGGCTGATTATACACCGGAGCAGCGACTGGCCGTGGGTACCGTGTAGCCCAGCGGGTGGTGCGGCACGGAACGCGGAAGTCCCACGTGGCGCTCGTGCGGAGCCTGAAAACAACTTTGATGCAAAAAGGCTTTGACAGCGATGATATTGACCAAATTGTTGCCGCCGCGGTACCGGCGGTCGACGAAGAACAGGAAACTGATTTGTTGGTGGTTGCGGCACGGAAAGCCTGGCGGCAAAAGCACCGTTATGCGGGTCGGGAGCGGCGGATGAAGGTCAAGCAGGCGTTGGTACGCAAGGCTTCCAGTATGACGCGATTGATGCCGTCTTGGATGACCTGGAGACGGATGACGACGAGTAGTTCCCGGCTAATTACCCACAGCGCGCGAAATTTGGTACAATTTACCTTGACGTAATTGCACGTAGGCCACCCGGGTAGAGTGGCTTAATTAGATAGAAAGTAGGTTAACCCAATGCAGATTCCCAAGGAGGGTGACTACGTAGCCATCAAGAGCTACAAACATGATGGTAGTTTACACCGGACGTGGCGTGACACGATGGTACTGAAAACCAGTGATGATGCCATCATTGGGTGTAATGATCATACTCTGGTGACGGAGAGTGATGGCCGGCGCTGGGTAACGCGCGAACCCGCCGTGTTGTTTTTCCATCGGCACTTTTGGTTCAACGTGATTGCGATGATTCGCGATAACGGGGTGAGCTATTACTGCAACCTGGCGTCACCGATGACGATCGACCAGGAAGCCCTGAAGTACATTGATTATGACCTAGACGTGAAGGTGTTCCCAGATGGTGATAAGCGGCTGCTGGATGTGGACGAGTACGAGGCGCACAGCAAACAGTGGCACTATCCGCAGACCACCGACCGGATCTTGAAGGCCAACGTGAACACGTTGGTGGACTGGATTGACCACGGTAAGGGTCCCTTTTCCCAGGCATACATCGATTTGTGGTACGAGCGGTACCAGCAACTATCACATCGCGTTTAGTGCTGGTGGGACGCACGCTTACGTGTGCGCACCGGCATCAATGGTGTGCTACACTAGCAGTGCGAAGTAAAGAGTATGTGGGGGCACATTGATGAAAGAATTTTTAACGATCCCAGCGCAACGGCTGGTAGGACGGGTGTTTACCGAGTCCTCTGCCGATGAAAATGGTAGTTTTGCGTCTGCCTGGGATGAATTTACTGAGGCAGGGCACTTTAAGGCCCTCGACCCGCTAGCCGACGTGCCTAACCGTACCAGTGTGATTGTCTTTTCGCCGTACGGGTCGTTGCAGTATTGGCTTGGTAGCATCTTACCCGTGGCGGTGAACGTACCCAACGGTTTTCAAGTGTTGAACTTGCCGGCGGCCACTGGTGCCGTAGTGGACAAGCAGGTACGAAGCATGATGACCGACTTGCCTTTAGGCATTGCCTACAATCAGGGATTGGCGGCGTTGCAACAGGCTGGATTCCAGCTACCCGCACACATTGGGCAGACCGACACGCCGTATTACATGGAACGCTACAACCTGAACCAAGACGGTGTGGCCAAACAAGTTGAGTACACGGTGTACGCTCGGGCTGACCAGCTTGGCGGGTTTGACGATATTGAGTAATGAGTGGTAGCGACGATAAGTGTACAAAAACCGGTGGGTCCAAGCAGGACGCCGGTTTTTGTGCACTCAGGGGTGTTGCTGAGGCGTTTATAAATTGATTGACGGTTTGTGCAAAAGGGGATGGTCGTATGCGGTTATTAGTCACGGGTGGCGCCGGTTTTATTGGCAGTAACTTTGTCCGTTACGTGGTGCAACACGCACCGGACGTGCAGATCACCGTACTGGACAAGCTGACGTATGCCGGTAACCGGGCGAACCTGGCGGGTTTACCGGCGGACCGCGTACGCCTAGTGGTTGGCGATGTGGCGGACGCCGCGTTGGTTGACCGCCTCGTGCGGGCCAGTGATGCCGTGATGCACCTGGCAGCGGAGAGCCACAATGACCGCTCACTGGTGGACCCGCAGCCGTTCATTGATACCAACATTGTGGGCACTTACACCCTTCTGGAAGCAGTGCGCCGGTACGACGTACGTTTTCACCAGGTATCGACCGATGAGGTGTACGGCGATTTACCGTTGCGCACGGACACGGACCAGTCTGCACACGATGCGGTGTTTACGGCGCAATCGCGGTACCAGCCGTCGAGCCCCTATTCCGCTAGCAAAGCCGCAGCGGACCTTCTGGTGCGGGCGTGGGTGCACTCCTTTGGTATTCGTGCTACCATCTCCAATTGTTCCAATAATTACGGGCCGTACCAGCACGTGGAGAAGTTTATTCCCCGTGCCATCACGAATATTTTGACCGGGCGACGGCCCGTCTTGTATGGTGATGGCCGCAACGTTCGCGACTGGATCCACGTTGCCGACCACGTCGCGGCGTTATGGCTGATCCTGCAACGGGGCGAGGTGGGCCAAACTTACCTCGTGGGGGCTCATTGTGAACGTTCGAACCGTTCCGTGTTAGCAGCAATTTTGCGCGCCATGGGGCGGCCGGCGGATGACTTTGTGACGGTGAAGGACCGGCCGGGTCACGACCGGCGTTACGCGCTGGACAACTCCGCCTGGTACGCGACCTCGGATGCAGCCCCAGCACCGCAACTTTGATCAGGGGTTAGCAGCGACAATTGACTGGTACCGAACGCATACCTCCTGGTGGCAGGCGGGCAAAGCCGCAGTGGAAGCGGCGTATGGCCAGCACTAAGTGACGTGCAACTAGCAGTGCCGAATATACAAACATGGACCAGCAACCACTCCGTATGGGGATGGTTGCTGGTCCATGATGAGTAGGTGTGCACACTACTGGTTGGGGTTATTTGCCAGCAGCTTACAGGTCGAGGTACATTTCGCGGTGGCGAATTCCGGCGTCCAGAAATTCCGGCCGGTCGGCGAAACTGTAACCTAGGGCGCTGTAGAAACCGGTCGCGTGGACTTGCGCGTCAAGGCGCAGTTGTTTGATGCCGTTGGCCTGCGCGTAATCCCGGGCGGCGTTCATAATCACGCGGCCGAGGCCCGTGCCCCGCGCGGCTTTGCGCACAGCCACCCGCTGCACGTGGAGTCCGTAGTCGGCGGGTAAGAGGCGCAGGGTTGCAACGGGCTGGTCCTGATCATCATAAGCCACGATGTAGAGGCACCGGCCCTCATCGGCGTCGACTTCCAGGTCGGACGGTACGTGCTGTTCCTGCACGAAAACTTCCTGACGAATTTTAACCGAGTCGCGGTGTATGTTACTGTTCAAGTCCGCGGTATACTTAATGTTAGTCATGGTGATACCTCCTGCAAAAACGGTGTTACGGATACTCTAGCAACCAATGCCGGTAAAAGCAAGGTTGATGCTTGATGTAAATGGATTAATGAGAATGTGAGGTTGCACAATGATCGATGTACATAGTCACTTGCTACCAGGAATTGATGATGGCTCCGAGAGCATGGCAGTTTCGCTGTCGCTGGCGCAGGACGCCGTCCGTGACGGCATTACCCATGCGCTGATGACACCCCACCACATGAACGGCCGTTTTACTAACCATCCGGCTGACGTGATTCGCTTGACCGACGAGTTTCAGGCGGAGTTGGATCAGCACGGCATCCCGCTGACGGTCTTTCCTTGCCAGGAGGTGCGGATTAACGGCGATTTGTTGGCCGCTTGGGATAATCACGACCTCATGACTACCGATGAGGGTGGGCACTACATGCTGCTGGAATTCCCGCACGACGCGGTACCGGCTTTTACCGACGACGTGGTCTTTCAGCTGGAGCAGCGCGGCGTGACGCCCGTCTTTGTTCACCCTGAACGGAATGAGGACATGATGGCGCACCCCGACAAATTATTTGCCCTGATCCAAAAGGGGGCCTACGCGCAGGTGACGGCCAGTTCCTACGTAGGTACCTTTGGCAAAAAAAGTACAGCGATTTGCTGAGGACATTATTGATCACGGCTTAGCGCACATGTTGGCGTCGGACGCGCACCACATTAAGAATCGCGATTACGAGATGAGTGCGGCCTTCAAGAAGTTAATTGCCACCTATGGTAATGACGCTGCCAAGCAGTTCGATGATAATGCCAAAGCCATCGTTAATGGTGATCCGGTGCACCGGGTGGCGGAAACGCCAATTAAGAAAAAGCGGTTTTTTGCGGCGTACTAGTTAGTGACTACCAGCAGTTTTGCCGTTGATTAAGGGTGCTAAGCCATCAATATCAATGCAGCAACTAGTGTGGGCCAGTGGTGCCACCCCGTTTCAGGGTAGCCACTGGCCCGCGTTGCGTTATTGGCAACAAGGACAAAGCCTGGAACCGTTTTCTTTTAACCCCTGATTGAGCCGGAATTTTCTGTTAAGGTGGTATACCTCGGGAATAACAGGGTGTAAAATTCAATTATAAAGTGTGCGAGTGTATCACGGGTTGGTTTTAGTGACGTTCGTGCGAGCGGGGGTAAAGGTTCATGCGCAAATGGGTGCAATACATCATGGGGGGTATCGCCGCGTTGGCGGTGGCCACGGTTCTGGGTGGCTGTGGTCACTCGCGGTCAACACAGCCGACAGCTAAACGGGTCGACGCGACGGTGCTCAGGTTGGATCGGGCGGTTGATGGACTCTTTAGCAACGATCAACATAATCTACCGGCAGCAAAGTTAAGCGGCCAGCAGATCAAGGCCGCGCGTAAGTTGTACAACCAGGCCGTGGCGCGTGGCGGCAAGCTGACCAACACGGACGTGCGCTTGGTGAATAAAGCCGACCGGAACATTAGCAAGGCTAAGCAATTTTACGCGGTTACAAGTGGGCTGCACGAGGCGCTTGGTGCTAGCAAGGTCATCGTCCCCGATTATAACGAGACGGACTTGCTAGCAGCTTGGAATGATGTGTCCACCTACAGCGTCTTTGTGGCTAAGTACGGTGAACAAGTCAAATTAGTTAAACAAGAGGTGGCGGCGGTCAAACTCGTGCAGAAACTGTATGACGGTACCGTCGGGGACGTGACCAATAAGAACGGTACGGAGATGAAAAACTACTCCGTGAAGACCAACGTGACGGCAGCGGCTGTCACGGCAGCCAAAAAAAAGCCGTGGCGGCAGTGCAGGTGTCTGCCTTCCGCACGCATTATATGAAGTACGTCGACGCAGCACAGGCTGTGCTTGATGCGCAAGCGGCGTCGAGCAGTAGCGCAGCAGCTGACAGTAGTAGTGCCAGTGCTTCGAGCACGCCGGATGCTGAAAGTAGCAGCGCGGATACTGATGATAACGGTAATACCAATGCGAACAGCTCGTCCGATACCAATACCAGTGGCGGTAGCAGCAATTCCGGCTATAGTTCGGGTTATAACTCAGGGTACGGTTCCGGTTATGGTTACTACTATGGCTCTGGTAACAGTGGTAGTAATGGCGGTGCAAGCGGCGGTGCTACCGGTAGCGAAAGTGAACAGGGCGGCTCCACCAGTAGCAACGGTGGTAGCAGTGATAACGGTAGTGGCCACGATGAAGGGGGCAATACCTCTGGTGCTAGCGACAGCAGTAGTTCGTCCAGCGACGATACCCAGTACACTGGTAACTGGAGTGGCGGCATTTAGGCAAAGGGATAATGATAGCGTCCGGCAAAGTGCCGGGCGCTTTTGTTTGTCTACGTGGGACGCATGCCGGCCGGGTCCGGTTGTAGGCAGAGCATAAGCCGACGGTTGGGTTGGTGCCGGTATTCAGAGGTAGGTGCCAGACCATGGTTGAGGAATACTGGTGGGCCAATACCTTCGCCCGGATTTAGTTAAGCATACCGTTTGCTAGACTTGTGGTCGTACAAAAAGAGGGCCCACCAAATTTGGCGGGTCCTCAACGTGGAGGCAATATTTACTTAGCATTCAAGGCGTCTTCAATCTCGTTGTGAACGCGGTTGATTTCGCTGTTACTCATGACTTCAAAGGATTGACCATTGATCATCGCGCTGCTGCCCTGCATCTGGTCGGAACTAATGTTACCAATGGCACCCTTGTACTTGGTGGCCAGGTTTTTTAGTGAGGACAGGGAGATGTTGGTACGGACGTTGTCCGAAACGGCGTCAAGGAAGCTGGTATTCAACAGGCTCGTTGGCTTATTCTTGGCCTTCTGCAGAATGGCTTTGACGATCAGTTGCTGGCGTAATTGCCGCCCGTAGTCACCGCGAGGATCTTCGTGCCGCATCCGGGAGAATTCGAGCGCCCGGGCACCGTCCATATTGTAGGTCTGACCTTTGGTGTACGTATAACCACCTTCAGAGAAACTGATTGGTGAGGTAACGGTCACACCACCAACCGCGTTGACCAGTTTCTTCAGGCCACCCATATTGACCAATAGGTAACCGTCCAGCTTGATGTTTAGTAATTTTTCCACGGCCGCAATGGCGGTGTCAGAACTACCATAGGCATACGCGGCGTTCAACTTAATGGTGGCCCCTTCAAACTGAATTTTGGTGTCGCGGGCAATGGAGACCATCGTGGTTTTTTTCGGTCTTCGGGTTCACCACCATTACCATAATGGTATCGGTCCGCCCTTTATAAGAACGGCCCAGTGCCCCGGTATCGGTGCCTAGCATCAAGTACGCAACCGATTTGGATGCCCGCGTCTTGTTGTCTGACGTGACGCTAGTCTTCCGGTTGTATGAGTACACCGAACTCGTTGTATGGTGAATTTTGTAGTAACCGTAACCACCTACACACACCGCGGCGGCAACAATAATGCCGCAAATCCAGAGAATGATTTTCTTCATACTAAATAGTAACCTCTACCCTCAATATAATATGTATCCATTGTTAATCAATTGACATTATACCTTAGTGTGACCAAAGTTGGTCAAGGTCGGGTAAAAAGCTAAATTTCCTTAAACTTAATTAGTTGTCGCCGCGGGCATTTTAGTCGCCAGTGAGTGGGGAAGAGCCGCAAGGTGGGGCTTTATTGAGCCTATAGCGGCAAAACTGGGGGAACGCTTGGTTGTGTCGTCGTAATCTGTTCGTAAAGCGCGTCCTATTGGTGCTCACGCCGCTTTCTGGTATGATTAACCTTGGTATTTCTGGAAACTGCTTTGCAGTTAGCCAGCTGGAGGGGAGGAAACGCCCGTGTTTGAACGTTTACGGCGGTCGAAGTTGATGTTCTGGTCCGTTGAGGCATTGATCATTGTGCTGATTGTGGTGGGGCTCAGCTCGGTTTCGTTTATCTTTCAACCGGTTGCGACCTTTTTGTCCATTTGGTTAATTCCGCTGGTCTCCGCGCTGTTTTTGTACTACATGTTCCATCCGTTTGTTAAAATGATGGAACGGATGAAGGTTCCACACGGCGTGGCCCTCACCATCCTCATGGTGGTGCTTGCTGGACTGCTGTACTTGATCGTAGTTTGGGCGGTGCCAGCGATGTTGCGGCAGTTGGCCCGCTTAGTATTGGCACTACCAACGATGGTTCAGGACTTACAGCAGTTACTGGCTAAGGCGTCGCACTTTACTTGGTATCAGGACCTGCACCTAGACGATGCCATGGGTCACATCAATGCCACTAAGATCACCACCGGCATTTTGAAGGCCACCACGGCGGGCCTGCCTGATTTTCTGGGTTCAGCCGTGGGAACCATTTTTTTTCGGTCATCACTGTACCGATCATCTTCTTCTACATGTTGAAGGATGGTCATAAGTTCGTACCAGCAGTGCAGCGGCTTTTCCCTAACAGGTCAGTGACGAGGTGGGGGAAGTTTTCAAGCGGTTAAACAGTACGCTGTCGCATTACATTGCTGGTCAGGCGCTCGAGTGCATCTTTGTGGGCGTGATGACGGGTTTAGGTTACTGGCTGATTGGTCAGCCGTACACCTTGCTGTTGGCCATCGTGGCTGGAGTGGTGACGATGGTACCGTACTTGGGCCCATACATTGGCATCATTCCCGCACTGCTCGTGGCCGTGAACATGGGTTGGGGCCATATATTGGCTATCGTGTTGGTCGTCATCGTAGTGCACGTGATCGATGGTAATTTTATCTATCCCAACATCATTGGCCGGTCGCTGGATATTCATCCCGTGACTATCATCATTGTGTTGTTGCTGGCCAGCCACCTTTACGGGTTATTGGGCACCATCCTGTCAATCCCATTGTACGCGGTGGCCAAGAACGTGGTGGTTTACCTGTGGCAGCTGTTGCAGTTGCGCCGGCGGGAACGCATCGTGCAGGGCACTCCCGAAGCGGACAGTTTGAGTGTAAGCAAAGAAGAAAAGGAACATAAATAAGTAATGAAACAATCAGAACTGGAACAGGCGGTGGCTAAGCGCCGGACCTTTGCCATTATCTCCCACCCGATGCTGGGAAGACGACGATTACGGAGCAACTCCTCCTTTTTGGTGGGGTGATTCGTGAAGCCGGCACGGTGAAGGGACGGAAGTCGAGCCACTTTGCTAAGTCGGACTGGATGGCGATTGAAAAGCAGCGGGGGATCTCCGTGACGAGTTCCGTGATGCAGTTTGACTATCAAGGCAAGCGCATTAATATTTTGGACACCCCCGGGCATGAAGATTTCTCCGAAGATACATACCGTACCCTGATGGCGGTGGACGCTGCGTCATGGTTATCGATAGCGCCAAGGGGATCGAAGCCCAGACCAAGAAGCTATTCAAAGTGGTGAAGGATCGGGGTATCCCCATTTTTACCTTTATGAACAAGTTGGACCGGGATGGCCGGGAACCGCTGGACCTCATTGCTGAGTTGGAAGATTTGCTGGGCATCGAGGGTTACGCGATGAACTGGCCGATGGGGTCCGGCAAGACCCTGTTAGGCCTATACGACCGCGTTAATCACCGCGTCGAGCGCTACCGTCCGGCCTCACCGGCGGAGCGCTTTGTGGCGCTAGATGACGCGGGACGGTTGCCCGCGGATGATCCAATCGCGCAAGAAGCAACGTACCGGTCCACGCTGGATGAGATTGAGCTACTGGATGATGCGGGCAACCAGTTTGATGTTGACAAGATTGCACGCGGTGACCAGACACCCGTATTCTTCGGCAGTGCCCTAACCAACTTTGGCGTAGAGACGTTCCTGAACAGCTTTGTGCAATACGCCCCGGCGCCAACGGCCAAGAAGACCGTGGATGGCACGGAGGTGGAGCCAACCAACAACCAGTTCAGCGGCTTCGTTTTCAAGATCCAGGCCAACATGAATCCCAACCACCGGGATCGCATCGCCTTTGTGCGGATTGTCTCCGGTGAGTTCACCAAGGGCATGGACGTGACCTTGCAACGGACTGGCAAAACGATCCGGCTGAATAACTCAACCGAGTTTATGGCAGCTGAACGCGAAACTGTCACTGAGGCGGTCGCGGGCGACATCGTGGGGCTGTACGATACCGGTAATTTCCAAATTGGTGACACCATTTATGCCGGGAAGCACGGGGTGGCATTTGAGCCACTGCCGCAGTTCACCCCGGAAATCTTCATGAAGGTCACGCCGAAAAACGTGATGAAACAGAAGAGCTTCCACAAGGGGATGCAACAGCTGGTGCAAGAAGGTGCCGTGCAGCTGTACCGGACGTATTCAACCAACGAGTACATTCTTGGTGCTGTCGGCCAGCTGCAGTTTGAGGTGTTCAAGTTCCGGATGCAAAACGAATACAATTCGGAAGTGGAAATGACACCGATGGGTAACCGGACGGCCCGTTGGATCGATCCGGACCAGTTGGACGAGAAGATGAGTTCGTCACGGAACCTGCTGGTGAAGGATGTACACGGCGACCCGCTGCTTTTGTTTGAGAACGCCTTTGCGGAGCGCTGGTTCCACGATAAGTATCCGGACGTGAAGTTGACGAGTAAGTTGTAGCCAAGATAATAAAACGGGGTTATGTAGATTCATGAAAAACGAAATTGAAGTCAAAGAACTGTTTATCATCCTCAAAAAGAGCCTATTAAAGATGGTGGCGTTAGCGATAATTTTTGGTGGATTAGCTTTTGTCTACACACACTTTATGAAGAGCTCGACATATTCTTCGCAAGCAGCAATTTTGGTTAACAATAACAATGGCAAGAAGAGTGGCACTGGTCGCTTTCGCGAGCAGCAGGCCGATATTCAAGTGATTACTACCTACAAGGAAATAGCTAGAAGTAACCCAGTGGCTAAAGCAGCGGTAAGGAATCTAACAAGCAATCACAATCATGATTTTGCTAAGAAATATTCAAGGAAAAAGTTGAACTATGAAAAGCTAGGTAAAAAAAATTTCGGTTAGCAGTCTGACTAATTCCCAGATGATTTACATCAGTGCAAACACTAAGTCTTCAAAGCAGTCGCGGGACTATGCCAACGCAGTTGCACAAGCCTTTATTGCGCGGGTACGGCACCTAATGCACAATAATGATTTGACCATCGCGGCTAAGGCAGTTACGAAATCTAAGCCAGTTTCGAAGCACACGAGCGTAATGGTTGTTACGGGAGTTGTTTTTGGTGCGTTTGTAGGTTTTGCCTGGGAATTTGTACGAGAACGAGTTCGTTAACATTGAGGCACTGAAGGCCAACCAATGCAATTGGTTGGTTTGCTTGTATTAGTGAGGTTAATTGTCGATGCAAATAGGTAACTATTTAAGGCGTACTAGCTTGGAAAATGCCCCACTGACGGCACGTGAAACGGTTTACTTGGTAGGCTTTGCTTGATCTTTTTGGCTTTTTTTTCTTAAGTCCACGTTGATATTACAGTGGACACCGTTGATTGGCTGGATTATCAAGTGGGGCCGTGTTGCCGGGTTGGGCATAGTTTTAATCTCGGTTTTTTTTCACTAAACGGGTTTCACTGCCAATATTAGCCATGATGGCGATGGCATTTTACTTTGCTTATGTGATCCGGTATTTTTCTAGTTATAATATGTTCTACTTTCTCGCCTTAGTATTTTGCGCTTATGGTGTGCGTGGACGCAAAATTGTGGGTACAGCGCTTTTGGAAACGATCTTACTTGTTTTAATTACAGTTATGATCTGTGCGATGGGCGATATTGATAACTTGCGCTATCGTCGTGAGGGCCTGGTACGCCAATCCCTGGGCTTTATTTACCCAACGGACTTTGCGGCTCACCTGACATTTTTGGCCATTCTCTTTGGCGTTTATAAAAATGATCACTACCGTGTGCGTGATGGTCTTGCAATTATGTGCATGGCGGTGTTTGCCTACTACGTATGTAATGCCCGGCTAGATAGCATTGTTATTGCACTGTCAGTTGTGTTGTTTATGCTTAATGCTTTTACTTTTCATTCCAAATGGCTTCGGAAAAATGTTTCTAATTTAGCGACAGTGGCTTTAAGTATCGGGTATCCAATTCTTTTAATAGGCACGTTTTATTTGTCTATTGCCTGGCAAAATGGTTCACAGTTTGCAGACAAAATTAATCATTTGTTGTCGAGTAGGATATCACTAGTGGCTGAGGCATTAACACGGTATACCATTAATTGGTTTGGACAGTACGTTTCAATGTCTGGTTATGGCGGAGTCGCCGGTAAAAACATGGATCGGACGATATATGGGTATTTTATGATTGATAGTTCCATGGCGCAGTTAGTCATTATGTATGGAATAGTGATGGCAATTATTACATCAATCATAGTTTATGTAATAATTTTCAGGACCGGCAGAAAGCATTATCTCGCGTTACAGATTGGCTTAGGCTTGGTACTATTGCACGCTTTTGTAGCTCAGTTTTTGTTTAACCCGGGGTATGACTGCATTTTGTTTTTAGCGTTTGCTAACCTTAACTATGGGTTTGATACGGCCTTCCATGAGCGCCCAGAATACGACGATTTAGATCAGCTTCAGCCTAACGGTTTATTGCAGGCAATTTGTTAGTTAACACACTCGGAGGCCAATAGAAACATGGACAGTTTGTTTATTGGGGTTGCGGCACATAAGCAGTACCAAATGCCCTCAGATAGCGTTTATCATCCCATCCAGGTTGGGGCTTTAGATAAACCAACTTTATCCGGATATCAACGCGACGATGATGGCGACAACATCTCAGCACTTAACCCTAACTTCAGCGAATTAACAGCTACGTACTGGTTGTGGAAAAATTGTGCGGCAGATTACAAGGGGTTAGTTCATTATCGCCGGTATTTTACTATTAACAAGCCACTTAATCCGTTCAGTGTAGGTAAATTTTCTCAAGTGATGACTGCTCAGCAGTGGCATCAGCTGTTGGCTAAATACCCGGTAGTACTGCCGACTAAGCGGCATTATTATGTGGAAACACTTTACTCGCACTACCAACATTCGCACGATATTGAACCGCTTGATGTAACTCGTGGTATCATTCAGCGCAACTTACCTGATTATTTAACCAGTTTTGACAAAGTTATGCAGCGTAAAAGTGCCCATATGTTTAACATGTTTGTTATGCGGACCGATTATTTTGATGCCTATTCAACTTGGTTGTTTGGTATTCTTTTCGATTTACGCAATCATATCGATATTGCCCAATATAGTGTGCAAGAAGCTCGCGTGTTTGGGTATATTAGTGAACTTCTGTTAGATGTTTGGTTGGATGTGCAGCAGCCGCTGTTTACTGAGGTACCAGTCATGTTTATGGAAAATCAGCACTGGGCCAAGAAAATCTGGTATTTTGGGATGCGTAAATTGTTAGGCGGCAGTAAAAAGGATGCTCATATTGAGTGAGTTAAGGGTAGTTTAAATGGTTAAACTTCAGCAGATTGCTAGCAAAATTAAAGGCTCAAGTTTTTTTTGGGCTGGCTGTACATATCTTTTTTTTAGCACGTATTTTAAGTTAATTGATTTTTTTTACTAAGACGGACAAGAAACAAATACTTTTCGTGAGTTTTTCGGGTCGTCAGTACAGTGATAGCCCACGTGCAGTGTATGAAAAGATGCTCACTGATTCTCGGTTTGGGGATTATCATTTTGTCTGGGGGGTGCGCAACGACCATATGGTGCCACCCAATAAACGGACTGTTTGTGTCAATATCAATTCATTAGGGTACTATCGGATACTGGCCCAGTCTGGCGTGTGGATTGGTAACACCAGCGTTGAGCGTTTAATTCATGTGTCGGGGCGTCAGCACCTGTACCTGCAAACCTGGCACGGTATTCCTCTCAAACACTTGGGCCCTGACGAGCCAGAACTGAACTTTTTGACGCGTTACTGGTATAAACATGCAAAATTTGACTTACTCACTGCGTCAGGAAAATATGATCAAAAAAATATTTAAGCACATTTTTCCGAGTTCTCGGTCAACGCAAATTACGGGTTTACCCAGAAATGAAGGACTCGGTAAAGATGTAAACAGCGGTAAACTAGTAAAATTGCGTCATTCCTTGGGTTTGGATTACGGCAAACCCACTCTCTTATTGGCACCAACTTTTCGAGAATATCAGCAGGATGATAGTACTGGCGAAACCAAATTAACACTAGATTTTTCACACCAACAAGCCGAACGATTGTTGAATAAATTTAATGTTCTTTACCGTGGTCATTATTTTGTCGGACAGACGCAAAATAACCCGTTTGTTGATGTGTCTAAATTCAGTAATCTGAATCAGTTGATGGAAATCAGCGATCTTCTGGTCACGGACTACTCTAGCATCATGTTTGATTTTTCCCTATTGCACAAGCCAGTGATGCTTTTAATAGAGGATTTGGATGAATATTCCGCCAAGCGGGGATTGTATATTGATCCACGTGAACTAGGTTTAAGTTTTGCAATGAGTGTTCAAGAGTTGGTTGACTTGCTTCAGAATGTGGACCTTACCAGTGAGAGCGCAAAGGTGGAGGCCTTTGTCCAGCGGTTTAATCCCATCACAGATTTAGGTTACGCGTCGCGGGTCATAATGAAGAAAGTACTTAATTTTCAATGAGCGTACTTTCTTTTGAAATGAGGTTTCTTCATGGTTAAATTCTCTGTGATTATTACAGCGTATAACGTCGAGAATTATCTTCAGCGTGCGGTCAAATCGGTACTGTCACAAACATTTACTGATTTTGAATTACTCGTGGTGGATGATGGGTCGACCGATAACACAGTTACTGTGGCTAAAAGCTTGGCCAATAATGATAATCGTGTGAAGATAATACTGCAATCAAATCAAGGTGTTGCCACTGCACGTAACAATGGTATTAATCATGCAAGGGGCGAATATATTCAGTTTGTTGACGCTGATGATGTGGTTAGCAGTAATTTCTTGGCAGATATTAATGTGCGTGTGCAACGAGGAGTGGACGTCTTAATTTCTGATTACCGGACTTTCTCAGGCAACGTTGCAGATGCTAAGGACAGTTACTTCAGACTGAGAAACGCTGAACTTACCGGTTTGGTAGCCACGCAGTTCCTTTTTCTCAATTTAGTTCCAAACTTCTCCTGGGCTTTTTGCGTTCGTCGACAGATTTATCTTGGAAATGATTTGAAGTTTCCGGCTGGGCGTATTTTTGAAGATAATTCGTTGTATTACAGGCTGTTATTTGTTGCTGAGTCTGTAAAAATCTGTGACCTTAAAAATTACTATTACTTTCAACGGCGAGATTCGTACGTACATGTCTACTCACAGAGAAGCATTAAGGACTTGTTAGTAATGTTGAACGAAGTTGAAGTATTTGCTCGGCAGCATGGAGGGAAGATTGCGTCTACTAGCCAGGAATATTTAATTAAGCGTTACTTTAAGGCGTACACAATGTGTGTTGTTGGGTATGATGGTGATGATAATAGCGCCTTATTGGCTAAGGTAAATCATCACATTAAGACGATGAAGCCTTATCGGCCACGCAATAAGAAGATGCGGTTAAAAAAGTTGCTTTGGCAACTGGGAATTTTAAAACCGGTAGTGCTATTTTCAAATCGGCATTTAGGTGCATGAGGCAAACAAATTAGGAGATTAGAATGAGCATTTATAATGTTGGCGCTTATCTTGGTAGTACGGGCAATCAGTACTCTGCTGTTAGTAAGCCAATTGCAGATGTGATTAAAATCATGGCGCCATTAGGAGTTCATGACATGGGCTCAATTGCGTCGGTCCCGGATCGTTTTGGGGGCCGCCTGGTCTCGAAAAGTAACTTGACACACGCCTTTGGTAATTTACAGGCCGGTGATTGCCTAGTGGTACAATACCCACTTTATGTTAATTATCCAGCTGCGGCGCAAATCATGAGCTATCTACGTAAACAGGGAGTCAAAACTATTGCCTTCATTCATGATATCAATCCACTGCGTTTCACTGAGCGAACCTTGAAGGATACCATTTTACGCCCCAGCACCAGAATGTCTTACGCGGTAAAATGCTTAAACCTTTTTAGTCATATTATTTATCCAAATGCTTCAATGCAGAAAGCAATGGAGCGGCGTGGGGTCCGTGTACCGGCCAATACCTTAAAATTTTACGACTATCTGGTTAATCAGGATGATTCCAGTGATCGAAGTGGTAATTTATCTGCAGGAACTAATTTTAGGCGCTTATTTTTTTGCAGGTAATTTGGATAAGTCAACATTCTTGCAACACTACCGTTCCAGTGGTGTCGGTGTGAACTTTGTAGTTTTTGGGCAAGAACCTAAGGGTTACAAATTGCCAGATGCAATCTGTTACCGGGGTGCTAAGGCTCCCGACCAGTTGCCTAAGTTTTTAAAGAATGGTTTTGGTCTAGTCTGGGACGGTGTTAGTGCTAATACCGTTAAGGGCGGCTGGGGGGAATACTTGCGCTATAACAATCCTTATAAAGCGTCATCTTACTTGGCTGCAGGAATTCCTCTGATTGTTTGGCGCGAATCAGCTTTGGCTGAAATTGTGCAAAAGTCCAATATCGGTATCTTAGTTGATTCTTTGGCTGATGCAGAACAACAAATTGCTGAACTAAAGTTAGAAGAGTTTGCACAGATGGAACGCAACGTCATGGATTTTAGAAATAAACTTGTTAAGGGGCAATTTACTGAAGCTGCTGTTAAGGAAGCATTTAGCGCCGTTGGTGTTTGAGAGTTAATTCAGGAGGAAACATTGTTATGGATTATTTAGTTGTCGGTTCTGGTTTGTATGGAGCCGTATTTGCCAATGAAGCGGCGAAAGCCGGGAAGACCGTTAAGGTGATTGAGAAGCGTGATCACGTGGCGGGAAATATTTACACTAAAGAAATTGATGGTATTCAGGTACATATGTATGGTGCGCACATTTTCCACACTTCCGAAGACCGTATTTGGAACTATGTGAACCAGCTGGCGACGTTTAATCGGTACACGAACCAGCCAATTGCTAACTACCATGCGAAATCTACAACATGCCTTTCAACATGAACACCTTTAACAAGCTGTGGGGTGTGGTCACTCCTGCTGAGGCCAAGGCTAAGATTGAAGAGCAACGTCAGGTGCTCGGGGGAAAGGAACCCGAAAATCTGGAAGAGCAGGCTATTTCCCTGGTTGGTACCGATATCTACAATAAGCTGGTCAAGGAGTATACCGAGAAGCAGTGGGGCCGGCCAACCACTGAACTTCCAGCGTTTATCATTAAGCGTTTGCCGGTACGCTTTACTTACGATAACAACTACTTCAACGATAAGTATCAAGGTATTCCTGTTGGTGGTTATACGCAGATTGTTGAAAAGTTGCTTGACCATCCTAACATCGAAGTTGAGTTGAACGCCGACTACTTCGCCGACCGTGACAAGTACGATGCAATGGCTGACAAAATTGTGTATACGGGCATGATTGACCAATTCTACGGTTATAAGTATGGCGAGCTTGAGTACCGTTCGTTACGCTTTGAAACTGAAGAATTGGATACACCCAACTACCAGGGTAACGCGGTAGTTAATTACACGGATAAGGATCACGCCTTCACCCGTATCATTGAACACAAGCACTTTGAGGGTACGGATACTGACAAGACCATCATTACCCACGAATACCCGAAGACCTGGCACAAGGGTGATGAACCATATTACCCGGTCAATGATGATAAGAACAGTGCCTTGTACCGTAAGTACTACGAATTAGCCCGCCAAGATAAGGATCGCGTGCTGTTTGGTGGTCGCTTGGGTATGTACAAATACTTCAACATGGATCAAGTCATTGGGGCGGCACTGTACGCGGCGAAAAAAAGAGTTGAGTTAAATGAAGATTGTCAAAAATTACCTCTACAACGTGGGCTATCAAGTCTTTATTTTGATAGTGCCGCTGCTGACCACGCCTTATATTAGTCGTGTGTTGGGCAGTTACGGTGTTGGGGTCAATGCTTATACTAATTCCGTGGTGACCTACTTTGTGCTCTTTGGTAGCATTGGGGTCACTCTTTATGGTAACCGGACGATTGCGTATCAACGTGATGATTTTAAAAAGCGCAGCCAATCATTTTGGGAAATCACGTTTATGCGCTTTATCACCATTATTGGTGCATATGTGGCGTTCGGTATTTTCTTTATGATAACGGACAGATATCATGAATTTTACTTTGCGCAGTCATGGCAGATTTTGGCGGCGGCACTGGATATATCCTGGTTCTTTATGGGATTAGAGGATTTTGGGAAGACCGTCTTACGTAATTTTGCGGTAAAAATTATTTCGGTTATCATGATTTTTACCTTCATCAAGAATTCAAGCGATGTTAACCTTTATATCCTGATTCTGACGTTATCAACGTTGTTTGGTAATTTGACGTTGTGGCCGTATATGCGCAAGTACGTGCGCAAGCCTGATTGGCACAATCTGCATATATGGCAGCACTTGCGGCCGTCGCTGGCATTATTTGTACCGCAGATTGCGACCCAAATTTATCTGGTACTCAACAAAACCATGCTGGGTGCTATGGATGGCGTTAACAGTTCTGGGTACTACGAGTATTCTGATCGTATTGTGAAATTAGTGCTTGCAGTGGTTACTGCTACTGGCACGGTCATGTTGCCACGAATGGCCAATACTTTTGCTAAAAAGGATTTCAAGAAGTTGAATGAGTACTTGTATCGTTCATTTGACTTTGTGACGTTGTTGTCGGTTGCCATGGCGTTTGGGACGGCAGCCGTATCGCCAAAGTTTGCACCGTGGTTTATGGGATCACAATTTACGGTCACTGGTAAATTAATTCCCATTGAATCGATCATCATTGTGATGATTGCTTGGAGCAACGCAATCGGCACCCAGTATTTGCTGCCTATCGGTAAGAACAAGGAATACACCATATCAGTTACAGGCGGAGCGATTGCGAACTTGATTTTGAATGTGCCCTTAATTCTTTGGCTAGGCGTTTATGGGGCTATTATTTCGACGGTTTTATCCGAAGTGGTCGTTACGTTGATTCAGGTGTTATTTGTACGTAACCGGGTTGATTATCGCCGACTTTTTTTTCTGGCTTGTGGAAGTATTTATTGTCTGGGCTGATTATGTATGCTGTGGTTTATACGATGAATGCAAAAATGAATGCCGGCTTTAAAGAATTTGTTCTGCAAATTGTTGTGGGTATGGTTGTGTATACGGTAATGATTCTACTGACACGGCCCGCCCCTGTACATTATTTTGGCATCATCCGTTCAAAAATTAAGCGATGAGGGACATGCATTATGGTTAGGGAACTGTTTGTCAAGTATAAAAGTATCATTGCCTACCTTTTTTTGGGGCGTAATCACTACCATCGTTAACATCGGCGTATTCATGATTTGGTTTCAACTGGGCGGTAATTACCAGGTCGGTACTGTACTGGCGTGGTTTCTATCGGTCCTGGTAGCTTTTTTTCAGTAATAAAGTATGGGTGTTTAATAGCCACTATGGTAGTTTCAGCGATACGTTACGGGAGCTGGTGTCATTTTTTTGGGGCGCGCTTAGTCACGTTGGCGATGGATATGCTGATTACATGGATTGGAATCTCATTACTGCACTGGGACGCGTTGGTTGTTAAGATTCTGGACAACGTGATTGTTGTGATTGCCAATTATGTTTTGAGCAAGTTGTTTGTGTTTCGGAAAAGTAAGGATGTGTGAGTCAAACTAATAGTAGACGAGTCTGATCACCATTGTATTCGCTTGAATAACCTTTTTAAGTTGTCATGTCCGTTGGGCAGAATTGGTATCATGTTGGCTTGATAAGTGAGTTGTCACCCTCAAAAAGGACTGTTCTAGAAAAATTCTTGCAGTTAAGCCTACAGTCAACTGCGGGTAAATGATAGGGGTGGGATAATTAATTTAGTGTGCATTTTTTTGAAATGGGGGAGTCTCTTATGAGAAAAACAATTAGGCCTGCTAATCTGGCTTTTTACGTGAGTTCTTTATTGGTTCCTAGTATTTTTACGATATTAGTTTTTTTTATCACGCATGTAGCACCGTTCGGTCATAACACGGTGGCGAGCGTAGATTTTAGCAATCAATATATGGCGTTGTTCGCTTATTTGAAGAGAGCTCTAGCGGGCAATGCATCTTGGGCCTACTCGAGTGAGTTTGGCTTGGGTGGAAATGTTTTCGGCGTCATTACATATTACCTGTTAAGTCCGCTAAACGTGATATTGCTCTTCTTCCATGTTACTGAGTTGCCTTACTTTGGAACGTTAATTACAGTGGTGAAAATCTCATTAATTGGTTTCACAACTTTTTTTTGTTTTTACAGAAGTCGAAGTTTGTTAATGAGGAATTATTGTGTGGTTCCCAACTAAGGTTCAAGAACTATACTTCGTTGATGTTTTCGAGCTTCTTCCCATTGTGTAGTTTTGTATTTGCGTACAAGGAATGCATAATGTGGCTTGATGCACTCGTATTATTGCCTCTTGTATTGTTAGGGATGGACAGGATAATTTATGGCCGACGTCCGCTACTTTTCATTGTTTCGGCATCTGGCGCAATAATTACAAATTTTTACTTTGGTTACATAGTTCTTTTATTTTCTGGTATTGTTTTTGTTTTTTTGGATTATTCGTGCTTTGCTTTGCAAGATGAAGAGCATTGCGATTACGGTAATTTGTTTTGCTTTTTCCAGTGTACTTGTCCTCCTGATTTCAGCTGTTGTAACTTTGCCAGGGTTTCTTGGCTCATCTCAGGTTCGAAAGAGCGCAATCTTCCACTTTTGGCCAGTGTATAGTTTTCCAAATTTAATTAGTCAGCTTTTCAGCGAAAGCCAGGTTTTTAATACAAATTTACATGTCCCGATTATCTATGTGGGATTACTTGTTTTAGTTGTATTTTTTTATTTTTTTTCATGCAATCAGGCGTCAGGTTTATCGATAGGGCTTTGGCAGGGGCAATGCTGATTTTCGTTGTTTTCACAACGTGGATTGATTTTTTTTACTTGATATGGCATGCAATGGCCTGGCCAAATGGTTACCCTCAACGTGAATCTTTCGTGATTCCCTTCATCTTTTGCGTCCTTGGTTATGTGGCTTTGCTTCGGGCATTTGATGACAGTTCAAGTAAGTTTGCTAAGCAATTATTTGCGTCCTTCACCCTAATTTTAACACTAGCATTTATTGGCACGGTGCATATGTCACTCGAATATATGTTAGTCGTCCTGATTGTAACTTTAGCTATTTGCGTATTTTTGTACTTGTTTGTTGCGTATCGACGTCTTAGGTATTTTGCAATTTCATTTGTGCTTGCTTTAGTATCGTTGTTTTACGTTGACTTTAAAGTTGAAAGGCTTTCTGCTAATGAAAGCATGAAAGTAGGGGCATATAAAAAAATTTATTTTGCAAAGTTGGGATGAGATAAGTTTTGTAACTAGAAACGATAAATCTAATTACAGAATCGGCAATAGGTACCAAGCTAATGACAATGATCCTATTACATTAGGTTACAACGGCGTTTCCAATTATGTTTCTCAACAATCGACACAATTGACTGATTTCCTCTCGGCTGTGGGGTATTATCAAAAGCACCAGCCTTGGACCAGATGGTCAAATTTCAATAATGGTTCTACGCTTTCATTTGATAGGCTGTTGGGAATTAAGTACACATATGGTAATAACTCGAAAAATTTTTCAAAAATTGTAGAGGATGCCAATGCCAATGGCATGAGCGGTGATAATACTTTTCTAACGATGCCGGTCGCATCTGGGGTAAGTAAAATCACCAAAGGTCATTGGTTTGGTACGAGAGATGTAAATGCGTTCCCATTGGTATTTAGGGCAAATGGTGATACTGTCAACAAAGCTCTACAAGTTGAATATAGTCCAACGCATAATCCGTTTTTGGTGCAAAACGAGGTTTGGAAGCGATTGGCTGGGTCGCAGAACATGATGATTAATCAACCACTAGAATGACAAAGAAAATTAATAGTTTTGAAAGTGTTCTTAACCATTCAGGCAACGTGTATGCTTTTTTTTCCTACCGCTGAAAAGGAAACACCAGCTGCAGTCAAAGTTAAGGTTAATGGTAAAATAGTATCAGATTTAAATCAGAGTGATGCTGAGAACGGCATAGTTTATCTTGGCAAGTTTGAACGCAATCAGAAAATAACAGTTACACTTGACAAAATGGTCAAGGAATCTCTTGTTACTTACCAAGCTCCTTTTATTGCGGTGGAAAATGAGCAGTCATTCAAATTGGCACGCCAGAAATTGGTTGATCAATCGATAGATGGGATTTCTTTGAAGGGTGCCTGCCTTAAATTTTTAACTGGGTCAGAATTTTCGCATGGAACTGTTGTCACTACAATTCCCTTCGATTCTGGGTGGAAAGGCTTTGTAGATGGACGACAAGAAAAATTACGTAGAGTCGCTGGGGAGTTTATGGGTATTGATGTCCCAAGTGGCAGGCACAAGGTTGTACTTAAATATGAGGTCCCTGGGTTAAGGCTTGGATTAATTTTATCACTCACTGGCATACTGATTTTGACGGTTTTTATTTGTACCAGTTCATGGCTATCACATGTTCGAGTTGAAAATAGTTTACGGGAGGATTAAGGATGCAAACATTTGCGGCAATTATCCCATGCCATAATGAAGAAGAAAATGTTCCCTTGATTTACGCTGAATTAGAAAAAAACATTTAGCCAGTTATCAGACTATCATCTGATTACTTGGTTCGTTAATGATGGTTCGACTGATAAAACGCTAATGGCTATCCAAATGCTTCAGTCTAGTAATCCTGATGTGCATTACATTGATATGTCTCGAGCATTCGGCAAGGAAGCGGGGATGTATGCTGGCTTGTCTAATGCTAAAGCGGATTTTTATTGTATTTTGGATGCTGATTTGCAAGACCCGCCATCAATGATTCCAGATATGCTTGATGGCATAAGTAATGGTTACGACGTTGTTGGTGCTGCGCGGACTAATAGAGCGGGGGAACCACCAGTACGATCATTTTTTTGCGAACTTGTTCTATAAAATCATTAACGCGGTTAGTTCAACGCCAATTATTCCGGGTGCTCGTGACTTTCGTGTTATGACTAGACAGGTTGTCGAAGCAGTCCTATCGTTATCCGAAAGCCAGCGCTTTAGCAAAGGGTTGTTTAGTTGGGTTGGGTTCAAAACCAAGTATTTGCCGTATAAAAATGTTGAGCGTAAACATGGTGAGACTAGTTGGAATTTTATGAGCTTGCTCAATTATTCGATTGATGGGCTAGTCGATTATTCCGATGCCCCGTTAACGCTGGTCTCAGGTCTGGGTTTGATTAGTTTTGTTGGGGCTGCACTTGCGTTAATTTTTATCGTCGTACGCGCAGCTATTTATGGCGATCCGACGGCGGGGTGGCCGTCGATGGTTTCAATTATGTTAATGATTGGTGGGCTACAATTACTAGCCATTGGCATCGTTGGGCGGTACATCGGCCGGATTTTTCTTGAAGTGAAGAAACGTCCAATCTACATTGCCAAAAAAAATTAAGTAGTTAAAAAGCATCAATTGTGTTGTTGCTCTAACTCGGAATGTTCCGGGTCCGCACAGTAAACACAACTGACGCTTTTTTTAATGTTTAGTGAATGTCATTTTACTTGTCGTTGTAACCGTTAGGGTGAGTTGAATGCCATTTCCAAGCAGTAGCAATGATCTTTTCAATATCATCGTACTGCGGCTTCCAGCCGAGAACCTTACGGGCCTTGGAAGAATCAGCAATCAAGGTATCAGGATCACCGGGACGCCGTGGCGCATCTTCAGCAGGAATTTCCTTGCCGGTTGCTTTACGAGCCGCTTCCAGAATTTGACGGTTGGAGAAACCAGTGGCGGAACCGAGATTGAAGGCGTTACTGTCGTTGCCTGCAGCCAGGTACTTGAGGGCTAGAATATGTGCATCAGCTAAATCAACCACATGGACATAATCCCGCACGTTGGTGCCATCCGGAGTGTCATAATCACTACCGAAAATCTTGAGTTTGTCACGTTGACCGTTGGCCACTTGCAGAACAATTGGTACTAGGTGAGTTTCGGGGCCGTGGTCTTCACCGATGGAGCCGTCCGCCTTGGCACCAGCAACGTTGAAGTAACGTAGGGCGACAAACTTGATGCCATAAGCCAAGTCGGACCAATGCATGATTTTCTCCATCATCAACTTACTTTCGCCATAAGGGTTGATGGGCTCCTGCTTGTCAGTTTCTTTGATGGGCACACGCTCGGGAGTGCCATAAGTTGCGGCGGTGGAACTAAAGACGATGCGCTTCACGTTGAACTCGTTCATTACTTCCAGAACACTGATAAGTCCCGCAGTGTTGTTATCAAAGTAGTCCAGCGGTTGCTGCATGCTTTCTGGAACAATGGAAAAGGCAGCAAAGTGGACAACTGCCTCAATGTCCTCTTGACGGAATACGGAACGCATAAAGTCCTTATCGCGGACGTCACCCTTGTAAAAACGTGCCTCTGGCCGCACTGCAGCCCGATGTCCTTTAACTAAGTTGTCAACGACCGCGACGTCGCTGCCCTGATCAACCAAACGGTCAACCATGTGTGAACCAATATAACCGGCTCCCCCCAAAACAAGTACTGTCATACTATTTCCTCCAAGTTCAATTGTGAAATTCTTGTTACAGTATACGCACAGTGTAGCATACTGTACGTGCTTTCATGGTATGATTCTACTCGTGTGTTGCAAGTCGGGGGACTGTGCACTTATTTGTATAAGGATTACTTAATAATTGCTCTTTACGTCTATGAACTGCACTGAACACGGAGTTCAGCGTGGTAATATGGACGTAAGTTAGGGTTTGTGGTAAATTCAGCGATAACGGATTTACGCCAAATGTTCGAACCGGGACAAGCATTACTGGTGAAATTTTTGTTCTGGGGACGATATTTTAGGAGAGAATAAATCATGAAAGCAAGTACTAGTACTACTGGAGTTGAACTTATGCGTGCCAGCACAGTTGTATACAAAGTGACCAAGCGCCTGATGGACATTGTTGGTAGCTGTGTTGCATTGGTCATCTTTTCACCCGTTATTTTGTATATTGTAATTGCTATTAAACTAGAAGATCACGGCCCTGTTTTGTACAAGCAAACGCGTGTAGGCAAGAACGGTCAGGAGTTTGAGCTGTGGAAGTTCCGTTCCATGGTGCAAGGTGCTGATAAGATTAAGGGACAGTTGGCCGATCAAAACGAAATTGAAGATGGGCCAATGTTTAAGATTAAGGATGATCCGCGTATCACCAAAGTCGGTAAATTCATCCGGCATCATTCACTAGATGAAGTGCCGCAGTTCGTGAACATTCTCAAAGGTGATATGAGCCTCGTAGGGCCACGTCCAGCGTTGCCGCGCGAGGTGGCTGAGTATGATGAACGGGATATGGAACGTCTGCAAGTGATTCCAGGCTTAACTGGTTTGTGGCAGGTTAGTGGCCGGAGCAAATTGACGTTTGCACAAATGGTGGATTTGGACTTAACGTACATCAATCACCGGTCAATTTGGTTCGACATTCGGATTATTTTTAAGACGTTCCTGCAGATGTTTGATCCTAAAGACTCTGGTGCGTACTAATTATAAGAAAATTATTTACTGAGAGGACCCTTTATGAAACGCGTTATCACGTATGGTACGTTTGATCTATTGCATTATGGACACATTGAATTACTACGGCGAGCAAAGGCGTTGGGTGACTACCTCGTTGTTGGCCTGTCCACTGATGAGTTTAATTGGGACAGTAAGCGCAAGAAGGCCTATTTTCCCTACGAGAAGCGGAAGGCCCTGCTCGAAGCAATTCGCTATGTTGATTTAGTGATTCCCGAAAAGTCCTGGGATCAGAAGGATTCAGATATTGCGGAATATCACATTGATACCTTCGTGATGGGCGATGATTGGGCTGGTAAGTTTGATTTTGTTGAAAAGGATACTGGTGCGCAGGTGATATACTTGCCACGGACCCCAGAAATTTCCACCTCGAAAATTAAACAAGATTTGAACATGAAGTAGCTGTTTATGCTGATTGTTTTGCCAGTATATGGGCTGAACAACTGGTGTTGAAGCCGTCAACGGGGTAAAATACCCGTGACGGCTTTTTTTCTGTAAATAAGGCGATGGGGTTTGACCACCGCATAACCGTGAAGGAGAAATATAATGACAACCACATTTCCCGATGACAGCCTAGCGCTGCATACGGATTTGTATGAAATTAACATGATGTATACCTACTGGCGTGAGGGCATCGCGGAACGCAACGCAGTGTTTGAATCGTATTTCCGCACGATTCCCTATGGCAATGGGTATGCCGTTTTTGCCGGGCTCGAACGGGTGGTGCAATATCTGCAAGGTCTGCGTTTTAGTGACACGGATATTGCGTACCTACGTGAGACCCAGGATTATGAAGAGGACTTTCTTCAATACCTTAAGGACATGCGTTTGGGCTTAAGTATCCGTTCAGCTCTGGAGGGTGACTTAGTCTTCAACAATGAACCCGTTATGCAGATTGAAGGTCCGTTGGCGCAAGGCCAGTTGGTGGAAACCGCCATTCTGAACATCATTAACTATCAGATTTTGATTGCAACCAAGGCGGCGCGAATTCGGTCCGCGGCGGGGAACGATCCGCTGTTGGAATTTGGTTCCCGGCGAGCGCAAGAGATGGATGCGGCACTGTGGGGCACCCGGGCGGCCTACATCGGCGGGTTTGATGCTACTAGCAATGTGCGGGCAGCCAAAATCTTTGATATTCCGGCCAGTGGTACCCATGCACACTCACTTATTCAAACCTATCGTAGTGATTACAAGGGCATGATGGCTTATGCCAAAACGCACCACGACTGTGTGTTCCTAGTCGACACGTATGACACGTTACGCAGTGGGGTGCCAAGCGCAATTCGTGTGGCCACAGAAATGGGTGACAAGATTAACTTTCAGGGTGTTCGGATTGATAGCGGTGATATGGCCTACATCAGTAAACGGGTGCGTCAGCAGCTCGACGAGGCTGGCTTTGATCAAGCGAAAATTTATGCGTCCAACGACCTGGATGAAAAAAACCATCCAGAACCTAAAAATGCAGGGAGCCAAAATTGATGTTTGGGGTGTAGGCACGCGCGTAATTACTGCGTACGACCAACCAGCATTAGGGGCAGTCTACAAGCTGGTCTCAATTGAAAACGGCGATGGCCAGATGGTCGACACCATCAAGCTATCGAGCAACGCCGAGAAGGTTTCAACGCCCGGTAAGAAACAGGTTTGGCGTATTACCGATACGAAGGATGGTAAGTCAGAAGGGGATTACATCGCGGTCAGTGATGAGGATCCGGCGGCTCAGTCCGAGCTGTACATGTTCCATCCTAATTACACGTACATTAACAAGACGTTGCACAACTTTACGGCGCGTCCGGTGCTGCAGGAGATTTTTGATCATGGTGAGTTGGTTTACGATTTGCCTAATCTACACGATATCCGGGCCTATGCAGCAAGCAACATGGATTCCCTTTGGGATGAATATAAACGTGATTTAAACCCACAGGAATACCCGGTGGATCTGTCACAAAAGTTATATGACCACAAAATGGATTACATTAAGCAGGTTCGTGCTGCTGTAGCTAAGTCGATTAATGAGTTAAATTAGTGGGAGATTGAACATGCGAGCATTACAAAAGCAGATTATTGAAACGTTACACGCAGTACCCAGCATTGATCCAGAAAGGGAAATTCGGAAACGGGTCGATTTTTTTGAAGGACTACTTGAAGGCTAATCCCTTTTTGAAGACCTACGTTTTGGGTATTTCCGGCGGTCAGGACTCTAGTTTGGCTGGTGCCCTTGCTGAACGCGCCGTGTCTGAAATGCGGAAAGAAACGGGGGATGACAGTTACAAGTTCATCGCTGTACGCTTACCTTATGGTGAGCAGGCTGATGAAGCTGACGCCATGCAGTCAATTGCGTTTATGCAAGGTGATGAGACCATGCGCGTCAACATCAAGGCGAGCGTAGACGCGATGGAGCAGGCGGTTGAGGCCAATGGCTTACAGGTTTCCGACTTTAACAAGGGCAATATTAAGGCCCGTGCGCGGATGATTGCGCAGTACGCCATCGCGGGGCAAACGCATGGGGTGGTAATTGGCACTGATCATGCCGCAGAAGCGGTGACTGGCTTTTATACCAAGTTTGGTGATGGTGGTGCTGATCTGACCCCGCTAACTGGACTGAACAAGAGCCAGGGGGCATCGATGCTCAAAGCTATGGGCGCACCAGCACATCTATACGAGAAGGCTCCAACCGCGGACTTGGAAGATAACCGTCCGGCTTTGGCCGACGAAACGGCACTGGGTGTGACCTACCGCAACATTGATGATTACCTTGAGGGCAAGGACGTGCCCGATGATGTGGCCGAGAAGATTGAAGCTTGGTACCGTAAGACGGAACACAAGCGGCATTTGCCGGCAACGTTGTTTGATAAGTATTGGCGGTAAGATGGTGCTATTAGGGAACGGGAGACCGGTCCCTTTTTCACGCTGATACAAATAGAATTTACTTTTTCTTGATGTGGGATGGTGTACTTAATTGCGACGTTTAAGTCAAACTATTGTCAACCTTTTTTTACGTGCCATTATTGCTAATAACGCTTGCTAGTGGTGTCGGACTGATTCTACCTAATATTCAGGGAATGTCTTCATCGGGGATGCGGACGTTAGATTTGACGTACATAATGGCCGCCCTGTTAGTTGTTTTTCGAAAAAGGGTTAGCGCCGTCATAAACACTATTAAACCCGCAGTTGTAAAGTATCGCTGGCTTATTTTTGCTATCTTTACAATTGCATTGATAAGTTGGCAATGTTATCTGGTCAATCTTTTATCTGGTGACAGTATCTGGGATCCAGGCATTATCGTTCGGACTGCAATGGGGCGGAAGAGTTGGGTAACGGACTACTTTTCTTGTAACCCTAATACTTTCATGTTACTAGCGGTTGAACACTGGTTTTGGCTGATTTTTGGACAGCCAAACATGCATACATTTGTTGTAATGCTTAATTATGTCAATATTGTGCTTATCGACGGTGGAATTGTTTTTCTTGCCCTGGCTGTTAAAAACTTGCTTTGGAGTACCTGGGGCTTTTGGATTTCCTTAATTATGGGTACGCTGGTTTTCGGTATCACGCCATGGGTATCCCTGCCATATTCCGACAATTGGGCTTTTTTTTCTTAGCTCTATTGGTTTATTGACTTTTGTTAAATTACTGAATTCAAAAAGAAAAACTTTTACTATAGCACTTGCATTAGTGCTTGGCGTTATTGTTGCTGTGAGCTATTTTATGAAGCCATCGCTTGTAATCTTTTATATTGCTATTGTTATTGTAAGTTTGGTTGCCCTTTTTTTCACGACGGGTTTTTGTAAGTGGTTTAATGATTTTGGCCTTAGTAATATCGTTAGTTGGTGGTGGAGTCACTGCTACTGCAATTGTTGCTTATCGCAATCACAACGAGGTGGTTAAAATCGACAATAATAAAGCTTTGCCCATGATGCATTTTGCTGCGATGGGAATTCACGGATCTGGCGGTTATAACCGTGCTGATGTTTTCAAGGATTACCGAATTAAAAGCCCCCGGCAGCGTTCTGCGAGTGACTGGAAGCTGTGGAAACAGCGATTAAGTGCGTTTGGTTCGAAAACTAATTATGAAAAGTTTTTAGTGCAGAAACAAATGAATAACACTAATGACGGGACCTTTGCATGGGGCGGAGATGGTACATTTATTGATGCCTTTGAGAAGGGAAATGCTAATGAAAATTCGATACGTAAATTATATATGCGCGACGGTGTTGCTGTTCGACAGCAGAACGGTTATGGGTTTGTCGCACAAATACTATGGGTTTTAATAATCTTGCTTGCTTTAATCAGCGCATTTTCAGCACGATTATCAGTCAGTTGATGAAATATACGGTGGTTGGGTTTTGTTTATTTTTGCTCATTTTTGAGGGAGGGAGGAGTAGATACGTAATCCAGTTTTTACCTTTTATTATAGTCTTGTCCGTGCAAGGATTAGCTTTAATTATTAAGTGGTTTAAAGAACAGGCTGCTTGAGAGCCGCTGGGAAGATAAATCATTTTCTGACATTAAGCGAAAATACAAAATTCAAATAAGTAAACAAAGCTCCGTCAAGTAAGTATTTAGTGGGTCTAAACTTGCTTGACGGAGCCTTATTCGTTTTAATGCCATTGTTGCGTTGGATGAAATGAATGATCACTTAATTCTGATAGTTTTCCATGTCAGATTCTTTTACTTTGGTTCGGCCATCTTTCTTGGCGTTAAGAATGGCTTGAGCAATGTCGGCGTCGCTCCAAGCTGATGGATCCACACCCTCGGACTGTAAATCTTTACGTGCTTGTTCAATTTCGGCGCTAGTGACGCTAGAAACTGCGTCACTCCCGTCATGGTCAGATGATGATGTTGACGAGGAAATGCTCGAAGAGGGGTTATTGTCTGATGATGAATTGTTACTATTCGTCGTAGCACTGCCGGTGGTACTTTCATTAGCATCGGTATTGGCGGTTGCGCCCTTGAGCAGGCTGACCTTGAGTTTGAGTGCTTTAATCTGAATCTGATAGTATTGTTTCGCTTGGATATCGTGGTCGCCTAACAAGTCATTAATGGTGCCCAGATCTGACGCGGAATTACCATTGCTCGCGGCCGTTTTCGCTAACGCAATTTCGTGGTTGAATGCCTTAATGGTTTGCTGGCGCACAGTGATTTTTTTTGACGAGCCGTTTCTTGGCAGCATTGATGGCTGAAGTGCCATTGTGGGTTGACTTAGCCTGCTTTAGCGCGGTAGCTAGGTGATAGTTGTTCATTTGCTTGTCCGCTGACGCAAGACTTTTTGCTGCCTTAGCATAACTAGCAGCTTTTTTTATTCTCTGTGTCATTTTGCTGGGCTACTTTGTAGTAAGCTTCAGCGGCCGAGTAGTTGCTGCTTTTCATGCTTTCATTGCCAGAAGTAATGGCGCCTTTGGCCGTTTTGCTATTATCAGTACTACATGCGGCTCCCAAAATTGCTAAAGTAGCTAGTGTGGTAACAGTAACGAATAAACCCTTTGTTGTCATTTTATCTACTCCATTCTTTTCCAATCCATCATGACACCACTTATGATGGATAAATCGGCTTCAAAAGGCAAGTGCTAACAGCCGAATTCGCAATAAAAGTGTAATATAATTCTTAAGATTTTCTTGTATAATAGCAAAGTGAAGTTAGTGGGTTACTACGGGAGAATTGATATGAATAAAATTGTTAAAGTGGCTACCGCCAGTGTGGTGGGATTAATCTCCGCGGCGGTGTTGGCAGGTTATACGGGTGTGGGTTCCCCAAAAGTTAATGCGGCGGTGATCACGCAGAGCGAGTTACATACAGGCTCATCTATCAATAGTTATATTGCGAACAATAAAATTCAGCCCGTGGGCATCACGAAAGAATTGCATACCTTTCAGATGTTTAAGTACAACACTAGTGGTAATAAGCCGGTTGGTGTGGTTTTTCATTATACGGATAATGCGTCTAATTATAGCGCCCGTAATGAGGCTAATTATGAAATTAATGGCGGATGGAAGAATGCGTTTGTACACACATTTATTGATGCTGGAACTATTCTTAACATTCACGATACCAACTATGGGTGTTGGGGATCAGGTCCACAGGGGAACAAGCGGTTCGTGCAGTTTGAACTAGTCACTGCGCGGAGCCGTAATGATTTTGCACATTCAATTAGTAACGCGGCTTGGTACGTGGCGTATTTAGCTCACGAGTACGGTTGGAACCTAACTTTGGCCTCGCAACATAATGGGTCTGGGACGTTATGGACCCATTATGATGTTACTCATTACTTGGGTGGTACTGACCACACAGACCCAATTGCTTATTTGAACAGTTGGGGGTACAACACTTCTCAATTTCTGGATTTGGCTAAAGCGTACTTTGATTACGGTGGTTTTTACGACACTATCACCTCAAATGTTGCTAAGACATACAATGCAACTATTTCTGAGAATAACCGTAATGATGGTTTGTATGCTACAGGTCCATACTACACAAGCGATCAAACACGTGTGCCCGCCACTGTTAGCGCCAAAACGTTGAATGGACAAAGCGTTAAGGTTTTGCGCCAGGCAGTGACTAAGCGAGCTACCTGGGTGCAAATTCAAACTTCTTCAGGTGCTGTCTGGTGGATGGATAAGCGCGGTATCACCGTCGATTACGACAAGGTATTGTCCAGCAGAACTGTTAGTTACTCTGCTTATCTGGATCAATCTTATCGCAATGATGGGCTCTACAAAGATGGACCATACATGACTGGACCTTCAACATTTGAATTTGCAGCCAAGCATGCCTCTCAATATGATAAACAGCCTGTTAGTGTGCTTGCTGAAGAGACTACTAGTCGCGGAACATGGGTTAAAATCCGTTTGAGCAATGGTGATACCTGGTGGATGGATAAGGCTGGTATTAAAACTTATGATTCAATTAGTGGCGAGAAGTCCCTGGGTAATGTCACAGTGCGCGTTACGCAAGATAAAAGAAATGATGGCTTATATGCTAGTGGCCTTATCACACTAGTGCACAAACAATCTTGCCAGCTGCTAAGACTTTAAAGAAGTACAACGGGCAAACTGCAACAGCCATTAGGGAAGAAAAGACACCATTAGCTACATGGGTTCAGATTAAGTTAGAAGATGGTTCAACTTGGTGGTTTGATGAGCGCGGTATTACCTTTTTTTGATTCAATTTTGTCTAAAAACGATAACACGTCAACTGTTATTGTTCGTCAAGATAATCGCAATGATGGGCTGTATGCTAGTGGGCCTTACATGACAAATAATTCTACCTTTGTGCCTGCCTGGAAGACTGCCAAGAAATACAACGGACAGCGTGCAACGGTTTTAGGTGAGGAAACCACGAAGCGTGCTACGTGGGTCCACATTAAGTTTGCCGACGGCTCCACTTGGTGGATGGATAAACGTGGCGTTGCACCATTTAGCTTCGACAAAGTATTATCCACCAGTAATGTAAGCTACAATGCACAGATTATTCAGAACTCGCGCAATGACGGTTTGTACCACGACGGACCGTACATGACTGGTGAAACCACCTACGCAACGGCGTCCAAGACCGCTAAGCCATACAATGGCCAGGCCGCCACTGTCCTTAAGGAAGAGACTACGGTTAAGGCCACATGGGTTCAGGTTAAATTGCAAAATGGTTCCACTTGGTGGATGGACAAACGCGGTATTTTGGCGTTTGATCCTATCTCTAACCGCGTGAACGTAAATTACAAGGTGCTGATTAATCAGTCGAGTCGGACTGATGGCCTGTACGCCACGGGACCATACTATACCAGTTTGGCAACTAAGCTGGCGGCGGTTAAGACTGCTAAACAGTTCAACGGTCAAGAAGCTACTGTCACTGTTGAAGCCACTACGCCTCGCGCAACTTGGTACTTGTCAAGTTTGCCAATGGGTCTAGTTGGTGGATGGATAAACGTGGTGTTACACCGCAACAGTAATAGTTACTTTAGTAAGGCAAGGTGGCCATATGCTTACCTTGCTTTTACTGTACATATAGATGTGGCAAACACTGAAATCAGTAAAGGAACTTTGGTATGGATAAAAGCAATAAACAATTAATCAGGTTTTATAAACATTCGCACTATTCGCAATCTGTTGTGGTGCTTGTTTCTGCGGTTGTTTTGGGTGTGATTGCTGGTGGCAACATTAGTACAACTCATGCCAGCACAGTCTCAACCACTGAACAAAGTCAGACGGGTAGTGCTGCCAGCCAGAATACGACCTCCGCAACTGGAGCAAGCTCAACCAGTGCGGCTAGTAATGCTCAGACTACAGCAACAAGTAGTGCGACCAGTAGTGACGCACAACGAAGGAGTGTTGATGCTAATACCCAGGAAGCAAGTAGTGCTGGTAATGCCGCAAGCACCCAAAAATTAAACGCAGTCAGTTCTGCTGCTACCACTGCAACTGTTGCACCAGCAAGCAGTACGGCTTCTTCTGCAGGCGTTGGTAGTAACATTTCCCAGCCTCTTCGGCTGCCATCCATGTTGTTACGGTGAATGGGGATGCAAGTAGTGTCTCCGCTGCTCAAAGCGCGGCGATGCAAGAATATATTGCAACAAAGACCCCACAAAAGATTGTGGCGGTATCAAGTACGATTCCACAACCAACGTTTAGTTCGTCTGCCAAACAACAAAACTACATTGTGAGTGTGGAAGAAGGGGCATTAGCAGGATGGTATGAACACAAAGTGCTGCCTTCCATTACTGTTGCCCAGTCAATTCTGGAAAGTGGTTGGGGTGGATCAACGCTTTCTGAGCGCGCCCATAACATGTTCGGTATTAAGGCCGACTCTAGTTGGCATGGGGCAACGTACGCCATTGCCACGAATGAAGTGATTAACGGGCGCACGGTTACCGTGAACGCCAAATTTCGAGCATATTCCTCAATCACTGCTAGCTTTGAAGACCACGGTGCGTTTATCAGCGGTAACTCTCGGTATGCTAACATTATTGGTAACAAGGATTACCGCTCCGTGGCCAATGATTTGCATAGCGACGGCTATGCTACGGATCCGACCTATGCTGGTAAGCTGATACAGTTAATTGATGAATATCACTTGACCATTTTGGACAACATTGCTTTCGGTGGTGACACAATTAGTGGTCACGCGGTGGCTTCAAACATTCACTACGATGCGGTCAAGTCTAACGTGGCGGTTAACTATGGCGGCCAAATTGTGGAGGGTAGTCGCAATGATGGCCTGTACAAATCCGGTCCCTACTATACCAGTTCCTCAACCCAAGCTACCGCTACGGTTTCAGCGCGTACGTTGAACGGGAAATATGTACGTGTCTTGCGTCGGGCCCAAACAGCACGCGCTTGGTGGGTGGAAATTCAGCTTAACTCGGGTGAGACCTGGTGGGTTGATCGAAGAGCCGTTCAGCAGGTTTCAGATACCAAAATGTTTGATGCCGTGACAAATAAACAGTCGGTCAATTACGGTGCTTATATTCACGAAGGTGGTAGGTATGATGGTTTGTACGCTAGTGGTCCGTACACGACTAGTACTTCAACTTTCTTGTACGCAACTAAGCACGCTGATAGTATTAATAACCAGGCTGTGACAGTCATTGCGGAAGCAACCACTAGTAAGGCCAACTGGGTACAGATACGTTTGGCGTCGGGCGCGACATGGTGGGTTGATAAACGGGCTATCGCTACGTATGACCAAATTACCAATGGACATGTTCTCAATGCAAATGTGTTTGTTGACCAAAATCATCGTAATGATGGGCTTTATGCTACCGGCCCCTACCACACGAGTGCCCAAACTATCATTCCGGCGACTAAAACGGCCAAACAGTATAATGATCAGGGAGCGACTGCCATTGCGGAGGCAACAACCGTTTTAGGTACTTGGGTGAAGGTACGCTTTAATGATGGTGCTACTTGGTGGATGGATTCCCGCGGAGTTGGTTTTCTTGATTCTATCATTTCTCAAAAATCAGATAGTGGTTTTGTCAAAATTGTCCAGGATGTGCGAAATGACGGATTATACGCCACGGGTCCTTATATGACGAGTACGGCTACCTATACGACGGCTTGGAAAACTGCCCGTTTGTATAACGGTCAAGGTGCACGGTTGCTGGGTGAAGCGGTCACTAAGCGAGCTACCTGGATTCACGTACGGATGAATGATGGCTCAACTTGGTGGATGGATCAGCGGGGTGCGGTGTCTTATCCATACGACCCAATATTGTCACTAAAATCAGTTAGTTATACCGCACAAATTGTACAAGACAGTCGCAACGATGGTTTATACCAAACAGGTCCGTATATGACCAGTGAGTCCACCTACCTGACCGCAGCTAAGACTGCTAAGCAATATAATGGCCAGCAAGTTCAAGTGATTGCCGAGGCAGTCACTAAGCGTGCTACCTGGGTGCAAATCAAGCTCAATAATGGGACAACTTGGTGGATGGATAAATGCGGTGTTCTGGCATTTGATACTGTTACTAATGAACAACCGCAAAGTTATCAGGTGACTGTTCAGCAACACGACCGTAACGATGGTTTATACCAAACGGCACCGTACTTTACCAGCGTTGCAACTAAAATTCCGGCCGTGAAGACAGCCAAACAGTATGACGAGCAAACTGCGACCGTCTTGAAGACGGCTGATACCATTCGTACAAAGTGGGTTTACGTGCAGTTTGTCGATGGTTCGCGCTGGTGGATAGATGCACGTGGTGTTGTCTAACATGGCGAAAATAGTGCTTGCTCCGCATTCAGTTATTCGTGTATACTAACAGTAAAGATAAGGGAGTAACCAGCCGACCACTTGTCGGCGGTAGTGCCACCAAGGATAAATCCTGGTGCTACCTTAAACCGGTGAGACTTATGGACTTGAGCCAATTTTGGCTTGAAGTGCATAAGCCTTTTTTTATTCCTAGGTCAAAATTTGAGGAGGCAGCAACATGGCAAACAAACCCAGTTATCAACGCGATACCGCAGATGTGTTAATGGACCAGCATACTACCCCCGATGGTTTATCCGCCCAGGAGGCGCAACGCCGGTTAGAGCAAATTGGCCCCAATGCACTAGCGGCAAAAAAAGAAGCAAACATTGGCTGGACGCTTTTTGAATCAGTTTAAGGATTTTATGATCATCGTGCTATTAGTGGCGGCACTGGTGGCCGGGGTCGTCGTGCATGAGTGGGCAGACGCCGGTATCATCCTGGCGGTGGTTTTGCTGAATGCCGTCTTTGGGGTATTTCAGGAAAGTAAAGCCGAGCAGGCCATTGAGTCGTTGCAGGCGATGACGAGTCCCAACGCCAACGTGCGGCGTGATGGCAAAGTGGTCGTTGTGCGCAGTGCAGAGGTGGTACCTGGCGATATTGTCCTGCTGGAAGCGGGGGATGTCGTCCCCGCCGATTTGCGCCTGATTGAGTCCGCTAACCTTCAAATTGAGGAATCCGCACTGACGGGTGAAAGTGTACCCGTCAACAAGCAAACTGCACTGATCACGGATAAAGTCGGTGTGGGTGACCAAACCAATATGGCGTTCATGAGTACCAACGTGACTTATGGGCGCGGTGTCGGTGTGGTTACTGGGACCGGTATGGCCACTGAAGTGGGGCACATTGCGTCCATGCTGGACAACCAGAAGGAAATGCAGACGCCGCTACAAGCTAATTTAGCCAAGCTGGGCCGCGCGTTGACGGTCCTGATTTTGGTGATTGCTGCCATTGTCTTCGTGGTCGGTCTGGCGAAAGGCTCTGAATCTCCGGCCAACATGTTTCTCACGGCGATTTCGCTCGCGGTGGCCGCAATTCCGGAAGGGCTGCCAGCCATTGTGACAATCATTCTGGCGTTAGGTACGCAAAAAAAATGGCCAAGCAGAACGCCTTGGTGCGCCGGCTACCTGCAGTTGAGACTTTGGGTAGCACGGAAATCATTGCCTCCGACAAGACGGGCACGTTGACCCAAAATAAAATGACCGTCGAACAGACCTATTATGATGGTGAATTACACCCGGCTAAAGCCGGAGTAGACTCCGACAGTCAGTTACTGCGAGTAATGAGCTTTGCTAATGATACTAACCGGCAGGATGACGGTACGTTGTTGGGTGACCCTACAGAAACCGCGTTGGTGGCTTTTGCTCAGCAGCACGACTTTGATTACCAAGATGAGTTAAGCAAGACGCCACGTGTTGCCGAAGTGCCGTTTGATTCCGAACGGAAATTGATGTCGACAATCCATGATTTAGGTAACGGCCAGTACTTGGTGGCCACCAAGGGCGCACCGGACGAACTGTTGCGGGTGTCGTCTGCGATTGACCGTGACGGGCGGGTACGCGACCTAACAGCGAGTGACCGCGACGACATTCTGGGTATCAACCACCAATTAGCGACGCAGGCCTTGCGGGTGCTGGGGATGGCGTACCGAATTATGGACCGAATTCCTGACGACGTGAACGCTACATTGATTGAGCATCAACTCATCTTTGCCGGGCTAGTAGCGATGATCGACCCCGAGCGGCCAGAGGTGCGCCAGTCCGTGGCGGAAGCCAAGCGCGCGGGTATCCGGCCACTGATGATTACGGGTGACCATCGCGACACCGCGCAAGCTATTTCGGAGCGACTGGGTATCATTACCCCGGGCGATGATCACGCCGTTATTACTGGCCGAGAGCTCGACCAGATTAGTGATGAAGACTTTGCTCACACCGTGCAGGACTACTCGGTTTACGCCCGGGTAGCCCCAGAGCATAAGGTTCGTATCGTGAATGCATGGCAAGGACAAGGCAAAGTGGTGGCGATGACCGGTGATGGTGTGAACGACGCACCGGCCCTCAAAGCGGCGGATATTGGGATCGCGATGGGGGTAACCGGGACGGAAGTTGCTAAGGGCGCATCTGATATGATTTTGGCAGACGACAACTTTAGCACCATCGTGGATGCAGTCCGGGCTGGTCGCAAAGTATTTGCCAACATTACTAAATCTATCCAGTACCTTCTGTCCGCCAATTTAGGGGAAGTCCTGACGTTGTTCATGATGACCATGATTGGTTGGGATATTCTGGCGCCGGTGCATATTTTGTGGATCAATCTGGTAACCGACACGTTACCAGCCATTGCGTTGGGCGTAGAACACACCGAACCTGGCATTATGCAGCAGCAACCACGAGGCCGCAATTCTAGTTTCTTGTCCGGTGGGGTGGGTTCAGCCATCATTTGGCAGGGACTTCTTGAAGGTGCATTGACCCTAGGAGTGTACTGGTTAGCCATCACCTTCCCGGTGCATACTGGTTACGCAGCAATGCATGCGGATGCGTTGACCATGGCATACGTGACGTTGGGGTTAATCCAATTGTTTCACGCCTTTAACGTGAAATCGCTCCACGGTTCCTTGTTTACTATGCACGTGTGGAACAACCGGGCGTTTAACTGGGCAATTGGCGTGGCTGCTTTGGCCTTGGCGGTAACGGTTGTGGTGCCTGGTTTTAACAGCTTGTTCCACGTGACGACGTTGAACGCTCTACAGTGGGGCATGGTCGCTGGTGCTGGTATTTTGATGATTTTGGTTGTGGAAATCGTGAAGTTCTTCCAACGGCGGGTGTTAAAGGTTAAAATATAATCTGTGAGACAACAAACGGCGCTCATGTGGGCGCCGTTTTGCTATGTTAATTTAACGCGGAGGAACTATCCATGAATAAGAACCAACAGAAGATGTACCAGTACGGCCGTTTAATTAACGACGTCATGGCGGACGTAGAAAAATTGCAGGACCGGATGAGCCCGCAGTTTCAGACGTTACGCACGGCAATCGATGATGATCGGCTAGCTGCAGTGGATGGTCAAGAGTTTACGGACATTCAAAGCAGCTTTGCCGACGGTACCGCTGAGTATCGTGAACTGGCAGCCAAGCTGGATGCCGCAGCCGCGCCGGCACGGTTGCTGGGTAACCACAAGCTACTGGTCGGTGCCTTCAACCGCTTTGTGCAGGGATGCCAGGATATGACCGACAGTCTGCAGGATGGGGGGACCATCGACGTAGCGAAGTTTAATGCCGCTGAACAGGCGCAAGACGCGGAAACCGACAAGATTACGAAGTACATTCAGAAGATTTCGCTATTGGTGTAATTTGCCATTGACACCACCCGCCGCCACACGGTACACTCATCATATATTAATCAATCGGGAAAGAAGGAAACCAACATGTTTAACCCCAGTACTAAACTCAATGGTTGGTGGCAAAGCTAACATGGGGTGGGTTGCGTAGACGCAATCTGCCAAGACGCAGGTTGTGTCTATGTTGGTTTGTTTCACCGTGACCGCATAGGCATCCATGAAGGATCAGTCCTATGCGGGAGCACACAATAGACTTCCGCAATTAACTTTGTGGGAGTCTTTTTCTTTGCCTGCGTTTGTAGTTGTCACGAGGGAGAAGGAGAAACGCTATGAAACGAATGATTGCATTTATTACCGCCTTGGTGCTCTTCGTTGCCGGTTGCTACATTGCTGACGTGATGCCGCAGCATACCGCCAGTACCAGCAAGCCGCGTCAACATCAAGTAGTGAAGAAGGTCGGGATCTTACAGTTGATGTCACATCCGGCGCTGAACGCAATTCACAAAGGAATTGTGGCCGGACTCAAAGATGAAGGTTATACCGCGGGGAAGAACCTCAAAATCGATTTTCAGAACGCGCAAAATGACCAGAGCAACCTGAAGTCGATGGCGACGCGGTTCGTAAACGAAAAGGAGGACGCCACGGTGGGCATTGCGACCCCATCGGCGCAGGCGCTGGCGAACGCGACCAGCAAGATTCCGGTGGTCATGGGAGCCATTACCGACCCGTGTCAGCCAAGCTGGTTGACAGTGTGAAGAAGCCCGGCGGCAACGTGACTGGTGTGTCCGACCAGGCGCCCATAGACGCACAACTCCAATTGATTCGCAAGATTTTACCACACGCTAAAACGTTAGGCGTAATCTACACCAGTTCAGACGATTCGTCGCAAGCACAAGTGAAGTTGGTCGAACAAAAGGCACCTAAGTACGGCTTTACCATCAAGACATTTTCTATCAACTCGACCAATGATCTCCAGCAGGTAGCCCAACAGATGGTGACGCAGGTTGACGCGATTTTTGTTCCAACTGATAACACCATTGCTAGTGCCATGCCAACGTTGGCGAGTGTGGCGAATGGCGCCAAAAAGGCAATTTTCCCAACTGTTGACACGATGGTTGAAGACGGTGGCTTGGCCACGGTGGGGTTGAACCAGTACGACTTGGGCGTAAAGACCGGCAAGATGGTGGCACGCATCCTCAAGGGTCAAGATCCTGCCACCACCCCCGTTGAGTTTATGACCAAGGGTGATTTGGTAATCAACCAAAAAGTTGCCAATCAGCTAGGTATCAAGATTCCCGCGCAGTTAATGCGGGAGGCAAAAGCTTCCGGAAAGGTTGTGAAATAAATGGGTGTATGGATTTCAGCAATTAGTCAAGGTTTACTGTTCGGTATCATGGGCATTGGTTTGTTCCTGACTTTCCGGATCCTCGATTTTCCCGATATGACCGTTGAAGGGACGTTCCCGTTTGGCGCGGCGGTAGCCGTCACGGCCATTGCACATGGGGTCAGCCCCATCATTGCGACGATTCTCGCTGCGTTGGCGGGCATGGTGGCCGGATTGATCACGGGTTTATTGGCCACCAAGGGCCACATGCCGCTACTACTAGCCGGCATTCTGGTGATGACGGCGCTGTACTCGGTGAACCTGCGGATTATGGGGCAGTCAAACTTGTCGTTACTGGGGATGAAAAACCTCTTTACCGGTAAGTGGATGAATAGCATGCCGCCCTATATCGGTAGCGTCATCTTTGGTTTCATTGTGGTCACCATCGTGGTGGCACTACTGATGGTGTTTCTCAACACGCGTTTGGGCCAAGGCTTCATTGCTGCCGGTGATAACCGCAACATGGCGCGCTCTCTAGGGATTAATCCTGACCACATGCAGGTGCTGGGCTTGGTAGTGGGTAACGGCCTGATCGGTTTATCTGGCGGGCTGGTTGCCCAAAGTGATGGTTATGCCGACGTCTCGATGGGGGTGGGGGTCATCGTCATTGGCCTCGCCGCCATTATCATTGGCGAAGTGCTCTTTGGTGAATTGACCCTGAGCCAGCGGTTGATTGCCGTAGTCTTAGGCAGCATCGTGTACCGGTTTGTCATTGTAATCGTGCTGGACTTGGGCTTCTCTGCGGACGACCTCAAGTTGGTCTCGGCCGTGGTCCTGGCGTTGTCCATCATTTTGCCGCAATTGAACGACCGGTTCCGTTTGAAGCGCACGCTACGGAAAGGGGTAAGTAGCGATGACTAACACACAGCTAGAACTCAAAGACGTTGCGGTCAACGTGGTGGCTGGTCATGAGGTCAAAACGTTACTGTCCAACATTAACCTCAAGCTTGACCAGGGCGACTTTGCCACGGTCATTGGTACCAACGGCGCGGGCAAGTCGACCATGTTTAACGCCATTGCTGGGGATCTCGAAATCACCCACGGTACGATTCATATTGCTGGCCAGCGGGTAGACCGCGAGTCACCGGAAAAACGCGCGCGTCTGATTGCGCGCGTCTTCCAGGATCCCAAGATGGGGACCGCACCACGGATGACGGTGGCCGAAAACCTCGCGCTGGCCTCGCACCGCGGCGAGCGGCTTGGTCTGAAATCGCGCGCACTGCGGGCACAGATGGCGCGGTTTAAGGCAATTACGGCGTTAGCGCCCAACGGCTTGGACGAGGCGCTGAATAAGCCAACCGAAGAATTATCTGGGGGCCAACGGCAGGCCTTGTCACTGCTAATGGCCACTATGCGCAATCCAGAATTGTTGATGCTGGACGAACACACCGCCGCCCTGGATCCGCATACGAGCCAAGCCGTCATGGAATTGACTCAGCGGATCGTCGCCGAGAATCACTTAACGTGCTTGATGGTGACCCACCAGATGGACGACGCCCTCAACTACGGTAACCGACTCATTGTGGTTGATGCGGGTCACATCGTGGCGGATTACAGTGGTGACGAGAAGCAGCAGCTTTCCCGGGCAGACTTACTGCAGTACTTTGCGTAGAGCTAAAATCGGCGGCGTACAGGCCCAGTTGGGAGTGTACGCCGCCTTTTTGTAGTACAATAGGTGCCAATCTAACTCGGGGAGGTGTCGGTATGAACGCGAAGGAGTTACAGGACTTAGTTGAACGTGTCAGCGCCCAAGACTTTGGTCGCCCATTCACTGACCAGGCAGTGTTCAATGGTCGGTTGCGCACCACGGGTGGGCGCTTCTTCCCGGGGGATATGCACCTGGAGTTCAATACCCGCATGTTTGCGGTAGTAGATCACGCCACCCAGGTGGGCATTATTCGTCATGAGCTGACCCACTACCACTTATACCGAGCCCATCGCGGCTACAAGCACCGTGACCGGGATTTTCGACGGTTATTACAGCAGGTGGATGGTTTACGCTACGCTCCCGCACTGACCAGCGGCCGCCCACAATCGACATTATTGTATCGTTGTACCCGCTGCGGCGCGGAGTATCCGCGGCGGCGACACATTAACACCAAGCGGTACGTTTGCAGTCGGTGCCATGGTCGCCTGGTCTTGGTCAACAAACCTGGTTAGTGGTTGAGTGGCAGTTGGAGCGTAGTATATTGTGGCGTGTACCCCAAATGCTGGTACAGGGCGCGGGCGGCCTCGTTAGTGGCCGCAACGTTAAGCTGGACAAAGTCGAGGTGCGCTGCGGTTGCCCAAGTTTGCACGGCCGCTAATAACGCGCTGGCAACGCCGTGACGGCGAGCGGTCGGGGCCACGTAGATGTCAACTAGGTACGCAAAGCGGTGGGGGATGATGCCGGGGCCTGCACCAGTCGTGGCGGTGGTGACGGTGGCAAAGGCGTCTACGGGCTGCACGTCATGGACAAAAGCGGTGGCACTATCGCCTACGATGTATTTGGCGACGGCTTGTAAGTCAGGCTCACCGAGTGGTTTGAACATGGTGGGATTCAGCTGGGCAAGCTCACTGATTAGTTGTTGGTGCAGACGCGCGATGGTCGGCGCGTCGGTTAGTTGAGCGGTACGAATGGCCATAAATCGGTTCTCCTTTGCTGTTAATGTGGTCCGTAATCATGCAAAACCGCCAGCGTAATTCTAAATTGGCGTTGACATCAACTACGGTTCACGGCATAATAGTTCTTGTGCTTATGAGCACAGCATAGCAGATATGCGGGCGTGGCGGAATTGGTAGACGCGCAAGATTAAGGATCTTGTGGCCCTTGGGCCATGGAAGTTCGAGTCTTCTCGCCCGCACTCATGAAGAGTATCGCGTTGTCGGTGCTCTTTTTTTTGTATCATCAAGTGGACCAGTTTGCCCCACAGCGAAGTAGCGTTTCCGGGTCGGCTACTATCACGGCACTGGGTACGTCACGACCTTGGGGACACTAGTAACGTTAGCACCATTGTCAGTAGCATATTACGCTGTCGGCAAAGTTTTCAGTGCTAGTTTAGTGTAAAATAGGCGTATCAATTTCTAAGGAGGACGTAACCATGCGTCGACGTCGTAGTTCGGCTTACCGTATCAGTATTATGTCCCTATTAGTAGCACTAATTATTCTGCAGTCAGCATTACCCATGGTGGGCTACATTTCCCTGGGGGGTATTTCCATCACCACACTGCACCTAACCGTTATCGTTGGGGCCGTTGTGCTGGGTACCAGTTACGGGACCGCACTTGGGGCCGTGTGGGGCCTGTCTAGTTGGATCATGGCCTTTGTGCGGCCGTCCGATGTGCTCACGATTTTGCTGTTCCGGAATCCCATCATTGCCTTCTTGCCGCGGATTTTGGCCGGTTTGGTGGCGGGGGTACTGTTTAACCAGTTACTGCCCCGTGTACGCACGGGTGTTGGTGGCAGTATTAAGATGGCCATAGCCGGTATTGGCGCGGCATTAACCAACACGCTATTGGTGGTGGCGTTGACGTGGGTATTTTACGCCAGCAAGGCCGCCGCGCTTATTGGACATGGGGCTAATACCAGTAACTTTGGCTGGGTGATGTTGGCCCTACTGGGAGTGAACGCAATTGCTGAGGTGATCATGGCTGGAGTGATCACGCCCATCCTGGGTCAGGCGTTAATACGGTTTCGCCGGCGTTAACGGCGTGCAGTATCCGTCTGAACATGGTGGTATGAATTTACTGGGAAAGGAGTACGATCATTCATGCGCATTGGGTTACGCACCGTGAAAACAGCTGTTGGTGCCGTGGTAGCGATGATGATTGTGGAAATGCTGGGCATTGCCAACTGGTGGGTAGCCGGTTTATTGACGGTGTTAGCCGTTCGCGGGACGACACGGGCAAGCGTACGGTTGGCGTTGCACCGTGGTATCGCCGCGGTGATTGCCGGCGCGCTGGGTGCCGTTTTCTTTTTACTAGTGGGCTTTAACGCGTGGGCATACGGACTAACCTTACTGTGTTTCTTTCCCGTCATGGTGGGTTTACGCATGACTGAGGGTATCGTTGAGGGCGCCATTATCGTCACCGTCATGTTGACCAACGGGGTGGTGAACCGCAATCAGCTATTGGGCCTGTTCGTTATTGTGGTGATCAGTTCGGCGGTGGGCATCTTTCTCAATTTATTCATGCCCAACGTCGATGACAAAATTCAGACGCACCAAACGGCGGTCACCAGCATGATGACGACGACGTTGCAAAGCATGGCTGAGGAGCTGACCGGTAATAACCAGGCTGATAACCAAGCAGCGGCTGACCGGGTGTGGTTGCAGTTGGCGCAGGTTAAAGAAGCCATTGATCACGGACGCCGCTGGACGTTTCAACATTACGACAACCAGATCTTGGCAGAGAACGACTACTACCGGGCCTACTTTGAGATGCGCAATCATCAATACGAACAGCTTCGCACCATGCAGAAATGTTTGGATGAGGGTGGCGGCCAGCTGGAGGAACGGGACGCGTTACGTGGAGTCGTGGCAGCTGCAGCCAAGTTGCTTGGTGAAGAGTCACCGTCAGCCACATTAATGACTGCGGTTAAAAAGATTAAGCGTAATTTGTTACAGAATTCGTTGACCAAAGATAAAAATGCGTTGCTGATTCGCAACGAGACGCTGTTGTTTACCCGGAGCTTGGGTGAATTACTGAATACAAAGCGGCAGTTCGCATTGGTCGTCAACGCCCAGAAATAAACCAAGAAAAGGATTTCAAAAGCTTGCAAGTGGGTCGAGGCCGTGTTACTATAACAATGTACTTTTTGAATGGTCAAGGGTTCGATTGTTCGTTAGAATATCTCCTTTTGCACCAAACAAGAAATGCACACATTATTTTAAAACGCACTAGTTAGGTGCAAGGAGGATTTTTCTAATGGAAAATGGTACTGTAAAGTGGTTCAACGCTGAAAAAGGTTACGGTTTTATTACTCGTCAGGACGGCAGTGACGTATTCGTTCACTTTTCCGCTATCCAGGGCGACGGCTACAAAACCCTTGAAGAAGGCCAAGCCGTAACTTTCGAAGTTGAAAACAGCGATCGTGGTCCTCAGGCGGTTAACGTCAACAAGGACTAGTTCATTGTTAAAAAAGTCGTCCGGTTCGCCGGGCGGCTTTTTTTTGTGCCCCAAATTCGCCGAATTAGTCAAACTAGTTTTTCACTAGGATACTAATTAGTAGTTGTGTTTGCCAAATAATCGATACAGCTGATTTTTCACGTATATATTATGAACTATTGTGTAATAGCATTTCAGGCGTGCATACTGTGGCTTCACTTGAACAGTTACCCGCCCAGAATATATACTTGTCCTTTGTATCGGTGAATCGTATGCAAATGGTAAATGTTGCGTGGAGGGAATATTCTTGAAGAGGACTTTTAAGAGTACATATTTTTGGTATAGCGTGATGTTTCTCATCGTCACGCTGGTTACCATGGGATTTCTGTTTGTGGGTGGTGTTAGCCTTGTTGAAAACAATGATGGAATAGGTCAACATTTTCCAGCGCTAATTTATTGGCACAATGAAGTTATAAATTTATTATTGCATCATTCTTACATTCCGAAATTTGATTGGCATTTTGGCCTGGGTCAGGACACAATCGGTGTTTTGTCTTATTACGTAATTGGTGATATTTTCTTTTATCCATCGTTGATTTTTCCAGCCTCATTACTGGGCTATTATTACACCGTAGCCGCGATATTTCGTGTTTATCTAATAGGTATATCGTTTATTTTTGCAGCCAAACGTATTTCAAAGCTTTCTCAAATAGGATTATTAATTGGGGCTTTAGTGTACACATTTTCTGGATATACCTCCAGGGTTTTGTATACTCATCCCTTTTTCAGTACGGCGCTAATTATATTGCCACTACTAGTTTTAAACGTTTATAAAGTCAGTACGTCTGCTAATAAACGTAATAGAATTGGTTTAACGTTAGTTGTGGCGTGGGCGTTAGTGAATAACTTTTATTTTGGTGAGCTTCTCGGTATAGGAACTTTTGTTTTTTTGGATTTCCCTATTGGCTACACACCGCGAATTAGTTCGCGTAAAATCAATATTATCCGTAATATTGTCAGTGATTACTGGAGCATGATCAGCGCAGTAATACTGCTGCCATCGCTAATACAAGTGATGGGTTCCGCTAGAACTGGCCATCAATTAGCCAACGGGCTAAGTGTGTATCCTTTAAGCTATTATGTTAGCTTGCCGGGAACACTCATTAGCAACTTTAATATGGAATTCTGGGTCGTTGGTGGAGTTATTGGTTTTGGTGTTATGGGATGTGTATGGTCGCTAAGACGGTGGAAGCAGTTTAAAACCACCAATGTAATATTTTTACTTGCAGTTTTAGCTGTGATGTTTCCGGTAGTAGCGGCATTTATTAATGGCGGTAGCTCACCCAGCAATCGTTGGGTGTTCATGCTCCTTTTTCCCATTGCCTTATCTGCTGCGAGGATGGTTACAAATTGTGTTTCCCTTTCCAATAAAGATATTCTGATCATGTTTGTGGTTGGTATTTTATCGGCTTTTAGTCTGTTTGCAATCTCAGGATTTAATGTTGGTTTTAGTGCTGCGTTTGTTGTGTTTACTTTTTTTTGCTGAATTGGTATTTTTGAGTGTACCTTTAAAAAAAAATGGGAAGTTATGGTAATACGCTGATTGTGCCACTGTTTATGATTTTCATGACCCTTATTAATGCAGCAGTCATTATGCGAGGAACACATACTAATCAATGGGATAGTGAAAAATCAGAACTTATTAGTTATAGCGCTCTGCGGAAAATTGTGAGTGAGCAGAATAATTATTATACGCATGGGCGTATCTTGGTTGGAAACGATGAATTGGGGGCATTCAAAGGCGTTGCTAGGTATGGGAATTTACCCTCTATTGGTGGAAAACATAATATTGAAAGTTATTGGTCGCTTCAAAATAATGACTTGTTTAAATTCAGCAAGGCTTTACAAAATAAAGCGGCTAATCCTAATATTGCAATTTCCAATTTGGATAACCGATCAATTCTACTAAAATATCTTGGCGTCAAGCATGTTTATGTTCGTCCTGGATCAGGTGCCCCACTGGGGTATAAAGCAACTGGACGATTAGTTAATGGACAAATTGATTATTCAACCAGCAATGTGCTTCCACTGGTATTTGCCCAGAAAGAACGGTGTTCAGCAAGAAAATTTTCTAGGCTGAGCCCATCTAGTAAGGAAGGAGCCATTATTGGCACTCAAGTGGTAAATGGTGCGATAAAAGTTAGGCAAGAAGCCAGTGCTGATTTTGCAAGCCAAATCGTGCCAATCAAGAGAGGAAGCGTTGTGCATCAAAGCATCACGGTTCATCGAGCACAAAATTTGAACAATGGTGCGAAAAGTATCAATTTATGTTTGGAAAAGTCAATGCAGGGCAGAGAGCTACATGTTTCATTACAAAACATAGTGTATGTTCCATATTCCTTCAGGCAACGTTATTCAAATGCTGTAAACCAATATAACGCCAATGGTGCCATGGGTAATCGTAGAAATACGCGACTATTCAAGATGAATTGGCTTAAAAATAATTTATTAAGTAATAGTAACGGAGGACTTTATAGCATCAATTTCAATTATGGTGGTTACAAAAACTACTTTAACCAGTCAGGGAGGTACGATTTATCGTTCTTTAACCCGGAATCTGCAACAACAATTAATCTTGGTGAAGTACAACGGAATAATTCAACCCTGACTTTAACACTGCCTCCTACTGGCTATATCAGTTTTAAGTTAACTGTGTGGGTAACACCCTCGATTAAACAGACTGATTTGGCAATTTCTCAGGATGATGCCGCAAAGAGTATGAAGATTTCCCCAGATAAAATTTCGTTTACTTCCCCAGACAGTGTCAAAAAAAACGGCCGTTTTGTCTAGTACTATTCCATATAGCACTGGTTGGCATTTAAAGGGTAGTGATAAGATATTGCCTCGAGTAAATTATGGCTTTATTGGTATCCCTAATAAGGAAGGCAAGATCATCCTTTATTACGATACTCCGGGATTAAGAACAGGTATGCTAGTCACACTTTTAGGATTGGTGGCTTTTGCTATTGAAGCATTTGGCTATAAGGGCAGACAGAAGAAAAAAAATAGTAGGTGTTTGTTGGTTAATGTGAAGTTGGGTGGGATAGAGTTGCAAATACCAACTATGTTGACGCTGGAAAATTTATACTCTGCTGCAGATTTTTACCTTGGTGGTTTAGTATTCGTTGGTTATGAGCATTTGACTATATAAATTTCAATTCAGCCTATTAATTACACTACACTGACTTACTGGGGGTGTCTGCATGGCGAGAAAACGTAAATCCAAACTGCGGCGCCGCTGGTCGCGCTGGTGGCGGCGCCACCCACTCCCGACAGGGCTGATCTCCACGTTGGCAATTATCGTAGTGGGAGTGACGGTGATTGGAGTACGGGCATTTCAACAAGCGGGTAATAATGCCGCGCGGGTAGCTACAACCAACCGCCAGCACCAGCAGTTTATCAATCACCTTGCAGGTTACGCCCAAACGCTACAAATCAACTATGGTGTCCGGGCCAGTATTACGTTAGGGCAGGCGGTGTTGGAAAGTGACTGGGGGACGAGTAAGCTCGCCAGCCAGTACCACAATCTTTTCGGGGTCAAAGCTGACGCGCAACAAGTTGGCAAGGAATTGTCGACGCAGGAATATCGTCACGGGCAGTGGGTCACGGTGACCGCGAAGTTTCGCACCTACAGTAGCGACTACGCGTCGATGCGGGAGCACGCTGAGCTACTGCAAAACGGCACGAGCTGGAATGCCCAGCAGTATCAGGGCGTGATTCACGCGGCTACGTACCAAGACGCTGCCCGGGCATTGCAGAGCAGTGGTTACGTGACGGATCCCACCTATGCCCGTAAATTAATCAAGATAATTCAACAGTACCGGCTCTACCGTTACGATCAGCAAAATACGTCTAGCAGCAGTCGGTAAGCGGCGGCCCGGTCAGGGCGGCCGCTTTGTTGTATCATGCTGATGCTAGTGCTGTGGCCTCGAGCTAAACGAGCTAAACCCGAATGATTTATTCATGTAGCATTATTTTATTCGGTTGTGTAGGAACTGCTTTTGTGTTAAAGTTATCATCATCTTGAAGCACTTTGTCATTAATGGGAGGAATTAAACGGTGAAATTACTTGAGGATCGTATCCGTCGCGATGGGACGGTGATTGGGACCGACGTGTTGAAGGTGGATAACTTTTTGAACCACCAGGTGGATCCCGATTTAATGCAAGCGATGGGTGCGGAGTTTTATCGTCAATTTCACGATGCCAATATTACTAAAATTTTGACGGTGGAAAGTTCGGGGATTGCGCCAGCCCTGGCGACCGCGATGGAATTTCACGTACCGATGGTCTTTGCCCGTAAGCACAAGTCGTTGACGTTGAAGGATGATCTGTATACCGCGAACGTTTTTTTTCGTTCACCAAGCAGACTAGTAATACCATCGCCATTGCCCACAAGTTTCTCAGTGCCGACGACCGGGTGTTGATCATTGATGACTTTCTCGCCAACGGGCAGGCGGTCAAGGGCCTGACTGAGATTATTGCGGATGCCGGAGCCACGTTGGTGGGTGCCGGCATTGTTATCGAAAAGACATTCCAAAAGGGACGGCAGATGCTTGATGAGCAAGGGGTACGCGTGGTTTCGCTTGCGCGGATTGCGGCGTTTGCGGACGGTCAAGTTGTCTTTGCGGACGAGCAGGACGCTGAATAGTCACGAGTAAATCGAGGAGGTTATCATGGCACAAAGCTCTACGCAACATTTGACGGAACCCGAAGCTGCTGTGCTGGGCATCCAGCACCTCTTGGCAATGTATTCCGGCTCGATTCTAGTGCCTATTTTGATTGGCGCGTCGCTGCACTTTTCCTCCGCACAGATGACTTATCTAGTTTCGATTGACATTTTTATGTGTGGGGTGGCGACAGCACTCCAAATTTTTGCCAACCGGTTCTTTGGGATTGGGCTACCCGTCATCCTCGGGTGTGCCGTGCAGGCGGTGGCGCCGTTAATTTTGATTGGTCAAAAGTTTGATTTTCAGACGATGTACGGGGCCATCATTGTTGCCGGGTTGTTTGTGTTCCTGATTGCGGGCTTCTTCGCCAAAATCAGGCGCCTGTTTCCACCGTTAGTCACGGGTACCGTAATCACGGTAATCGGGTTGTCGCTGATCCCCGTGGCCTTTCAAAACTTGGGTGGTGGGACGACTACGGCAAGAGTTATGGTGACTTGCAAAATCTACTGGTTGGAGGTTTCACCCTGGTGGTAATCCTCGTGATCAACGCGTGGGGCAAAGGTTTTATCCGCTCGATCGCCATTCTGATTGGTTTAGTAGCCGGCACCCTGTTGGCCGGCGCCTTGGGGATGGTCAGCCTGGCACCAGTAGCTGCGGCCAGCTGGTTTCACGTGCCCACACCGTTTTACTTTGGCGTGCCCCACTTTGAGTGGTCGTCCATCGTGACCATGATCCTGATTTCGATGGTATCAATGGTGGAAAGTACCGGTGTTTTCTTTGCCCTGGGGGACATTGTGGGACGTGAGATCAAAAGTGATGACTTAAAGCGCGGCTACCGCGCCGAGGGGTTGGCAGTCATGCTCGGGGGTGTGTTTAACACGTTCCCGTACACCACGTTTAGCCAAAACGTGGGGTTGGTGCAATTATCAGGTATTAAGAGTCGCAAACCGGTGATTTATTCGGCCTTTTTCCTCGTGCTGCTTGGCTTACTGCCAAAAGTGGGGGCGCTGGCTACAATCATTCCGTCAGCCGTTTTAGGCGGGGCCATGGTTGTGATGTTTGGTATGGTGGCCGTACAGGGCATCCGGATGCTCGGTACAGTCGACTTCCATGATGATCACAACTTACTCGTGGCCGCTATATCCATTGGCCTGGGGCTGGGCGTGACCGTGCAGCCAGGTATTGTGCAGTGGCTGCCCAAGACGGTGCAGATGTTTGCGTCATCCGGGATTTTGATGGCCAGCGTTTCTGCAGTTTTACTAAATTGGCTGTTCGGTCTGGGTCATCGCCACGCCTAGTCTGCTACAATAACAAGGGTAATCGGCGGTTAGTTGACGCCAGTGTGCGTTGGTAGCCGGTTGTAGACGGATAGGAGTGTTGGTCATGAGTAATTTTATCGAACCGGGCGCAACCGTTGGTATCATCGGCGGTGGTGCAGCGGCTTTGCAGTTGGTACGGGCAGCCCACGATTTGGGTATGCATGCAGCGGTCCTGGCGCGCACGAATGGTGACGTGGCGTTAACGGAGGCCGAATTCCCACTGGTAGGGCGTAGCACGGACGTCGACGCGTTGGAACAGTTACGTGACCTGTCGGCGGTGATTACATACATTGACGAGTCCGTGGCGGATGCGACCACGCTCGATGACTTGGTACCCGCTGAGAAAATTCCCGGCGGTACCGACTTTCTGGCCATGGCGCAGGATCGTTATCTGGAAAAAGTCTTTCTGGAGGACTTGAACATGAACGTGCTGCCGTACGCACAGGTGGTTACGGCGGATGACATCGACAAGGCCGTCAACGCGGTCGGGTTCCCGAGCATCCTGAAGCCGATTCAAAAAGGCATCGGGCAGGACCAGCAGCTCGCCCTGACTAACGATGCCGACATTTGGCGTGCTAAGGGTCTGCTGGAAAAGCGTCCGTACATTGTGGAAGCTTGGCTAGACCATCCGCGTGAATTTGCCATTACCGCAATTCGCACCGCCGATGGTATGCAGGTACTCCCCGCGGTTGAAAACAAGGTGGCCCACCATGAGCTGCAGTACACCATTTTGCCGGCCCAGGTAGACAGTGCTGTGGCCGAGGAGATGGAGCGCATTACGCGCAAAGTCGGGGAGCAAATTACACAGGTCGGGTTGTTCACGGTCGAATTTTTCTTGACCAGTGAAGGTACGCTGTACGTTAAACGTCTGTCCCGGCCCCATCAAAGTGCAGATGTATACACCTCCGCGACCACGTCGTCGCAGTACACGCTCCACATGCGTGCTGTTTGTGGTTGGCCCGTAGCGGAAGTGCGGGTGATGGACGGTGCGGTGATGAAGCCGTTGCGGCCGGAGCAATTGGGCGCAGTGAGCGTCCAGATTCAAATCAAGCCGGACTGGCACTGGCGCTTCTTTCCGGAGGGCAGTCCCGTATTTGGTGAACTGACCGTGTTGGGCGCACCCACCAAAGTCATTGAGCAACTCAACGCGACCGGGGATCTGGCACTGGACTTGAACGCGGATTAACGGTGGCCGTGGCGGCTGCTTTATCTGCACTATGGCGGTCAGGGTTAGTCCAAATATCAATTTGATGATTGGCACCAAGCATTAGTAGTTCGGTCGTTTACTTTGGGGTTAATACGAGGAGGTACGGAACGTATGATTGATCGCTACAGTCGCAACGCCATGGCACAGGTTTGGTCCGAGCAGAACAAGTACGCTGCCTGGCTGGAGGTCGAAATTCTGGCGGTAGAAGCCCACGCGCAGATTGGGGTGGTTCCCACAGCTGATGCAGCCGCGGTGCGCGCTCATGCCAGTGTGGACGCGGATGAGGTCGCGCGTCTGGAGGTTGAAACGCGGCACGACGTGGTGGCGTTCACGCGGGCGGTGTCCGAGACACTCGGTGACGAGAAAAAGTGGGTGCATTACGGCTTGACGAGTACGGATGTCGTCGACACGGCGCAGGGCTACTTATTCAAGCAGGCTGATGCTATTTTGCGCCAAGATCTTGCGGACCTGGTGGCAGTGGTCAAGCGTCGGGCCCTAGAGTTCAAGGACACGGTCATGATGGGCCGGACGCACGGTGTCCACGCAGAGCCGACAACGTTTGGCTTGGTGCTCGCTAACTGGTACGCGGAGTTGCGACGTGACCAGCAACGCTTTGAGGATGCGGCCCAAGACGTGGAGGCGGGTAAGATTAGCGGGGCCGTCGGTACCTTTGCCAACACGCCGCCGTCCGTGGAAAAGTACGTTACGGACCACCTGGGCATTCGGGCGCAGGATATCGCGACGCAGGTGTTGCCGCGTGACTTACACGCCCACTACATTCAGACGTTGGGGTTGATTGCGACGTCGATCGAGCGGTTTGCGACCGAGGTGCGGCACTTGCAGCGTAGCGAGGTGCACGAAGTGGAAGAACACTTCCGGCCCGGCCAAAAAGGTAGTTCGGCGATGCCGCACAAACGCAACCCGATTGGTTCCGAAAACGTGTCGGGATTGGCGCGCATTATTCGTGGATATGCCACGCCGGCACTGGAAGACGTCAACTTGTGGCATGAGCGGGATATCAGTCACAGTTCGGCGGAACGCATCATGTTGCCGGACGCCACGGGGCTGTTGGACTACATCCTGCACCGCTTTACGGGTATTATTGACCAACTGGACGTGTTCCCAGACCGGATGCTCAAGAACATGAACGCGACCCACGGGCTGATATACAGTCAGCGGTTGTTGCTACAACTAATTGATGTGGGTGGCTTGAGTCGTGAAGCAGCGTACGACCGCGTGCAGCCACTGACCGCCCAGGCGTGGGACGAGGGGCGTGATTTCCGCAGTTTGGTGGAAGCCGACCCCGTCATCAGTAAAACGTTGACCCCAGCGCAGATTGCGGATGCCTTTGATTACCACTATCACCTCAAGTACGTCGACACGATCTTTGAGCGGTTAGGTTTGCAATAAACAGCTCATTATCAGCACCAGCGATGCTCCGTTACGAGCATCGCTGGTGCTGTTTGTTTCCCGCCGAACAGCTGGAGGGTCGTCATCTTCTGAAGCCGCATCGCGAATGTAAATCGGGTCGAATCGCACCAAGTTGCTACCATCACTGACAGCGTCCAGCCCGCCTTTTGTCGGCACCGGTTTTTTTGGTAGAATTAGTAACTGATTGTAGACGCAAATAGAACACGGGGGCACTTCATTAATGGCAACACAGACGATTCTCAAAGGTATGAACGATAAACAAAGTGAGGCCGTACTGACCACTGAGGGCCCCGTGCTCATCATGGCCGGCGCCGGTTCCGGTAAGACGCGGGTATTGACGCACCGCATTGCCTACCTCATTGAGGAACAAAACGTTAACCCGTGGAACATTCTCGCCATTACCTTTACCAACAAAGCCGCGCGGGAAATGCGCGAACGGTCGGTAAGTTGCTGGATCCGGAGTTGGCCCGCGATGTGTGGGTCTCCACCTTTCACGCCCTGTGCGTGCGGATTTTACGGCGTGACATTGAAAAGTTGGGCTACAACCGCGCCTTTACAATTGCCGATTCATCCGAACAGTTGACACTGATCAAGCACGTGATGCGTGACCAGAACATCGATACCAAGCAGTTTGATCCCAAAGCGGTTCTTGGTGCGATCAGCAGTGCGAAGAACGAACTGTTGACGCCGAAGGATTATGCCGATCAGGCAGCCAGCCCGTTTGAGAAGATCACGGCCGACGTGTACAAGGAGTACCAACACCGGTTACGGGGTGATTCCGCCCTCGACTTTGATGACTTGATCATGCAGACCATTCTCCTCTTCCGGCAGGACGCCGACACGCTGGCCTTCTACCAACGCAAGTTTCACTACGTGCACGTGGACGAATATCAAGATACTAACGAAGCCCAGTACCAATTAGTGCGGCTACTGGCGGACGGTTATCACAACCTGTGCGTGGTTGGTGATGCTGACCAAAGTATCTATGGCTGGCGTGGGGCCAACATGCAGAACATTTTGGACTTCAAGAAGGATTACCCGACCGCCCAAGTGATTCTATTGGAACAAAATTACCGGAGCACGCAAAACATCCTGGACGCAGCCAACTCGGTGATTGCCAACAACGCGAACCGGCAAGTCAAGCACCTGTGGACTGAAAACGGGACCGGCGACAAAATCACCTATTACCGGGCTCAAAGTGAACGGGATGAGGCGTACTTCATCATCCGCCAGATTGAAAAGTTGGTGCGTGATGGTCACTACAAGTATGGCGACTTTGCCATTTTGTATCGGACTAACGCTCAGTCGCGTTCCGTCGAAGAGGCTTTCCTTAAAAGCTCCATTCCGTACAAAATTGTTGGCGGGCACAAGTTCTATGACCGTAAGGAAATTCGGGATGCGCTCGGCTACTTTAGTTTGGTGGTTAATGGTGACGACAACCTCAGCTTTGAACGGGTCGTAAACTCCCCGAAGCGGGGTATTGGTCCGGGTAGCATTGCTAAATTGACAGCCTTTGCCAATGAACACGGGTGGTCGTTGCTGGAAGCTGCACAAAACGTCGAGTTATCGCCCATTCCGACACGGCCGCGGAAGCAGTTTGCTGAGTTTGCCGACATGATTAGTAAGCTCAGCAAAAAGCGGGCGGATGGCACCATTAGTGATTTAATGGAAGCCGTTCTGGAAGACTCTGGCTACCTGGATGCCTTGCGTAATGAGCACAGCATCGAGGCGGATGCACGGATCGACAACTTGCAGGAACTGTTGACTGTGACCCAGAATTTTGATGCCCATTATGAGCCCGAGGATGAGGACAGTGATATCTTTGTCGACTTCCTAGCCGAATTAGCCTTGGTGTCAGATCAGGACGACGTTGAGGAAGAGGCGCAAGAGGTCACGCTGATGACCCTGCACGCCGCAAAGGGGTTGGAATTCCCCGTGGTCTTCCTCATCGGTATGGAAGAGGGGTTATTCCCGTTATCCCGGGCTGCAGCTGACGAAAGTGAGCTTGAAGAAGAGCGTCGTCTGGCGTACGTGGGGATTACCCGCGCCAAGAAGAAGCTGTTTTTGACCAACGCCTATTCGCGGATGTTCCACGGCCAGCACCAAAACAATCCAGCCAGTCGGTTCATTGACGAGATCGATGGTGATTTGTTGGACGTGGCCAATGCGGCGGCACCGACCAGCGACATTCCGTTTATCGATCGGCGGGATTATGGTCGTACCGGTAGCACTAGTAGCAACCAACCCTGGGCACGGGAACGTAACGCGCGGGCTCAAAGTACCGCCTATGGTTCTCACCAGCACAGTGATCACGCCAAAGTGGTCGCGGGGGCGCCTACTACCGGTGCTGGCACCGTCAGCTGGGCCGCCGGCGATAAGGTGACCCACCGTAAGTGGGGTGAGGGCACCGTGGTGAAGGTTGAAGGCACGGGTGAAGATCAGGAGCTCGACATCGCCTTTCCTGATCAGGGTGTGAAGCGACTCCTAGCCGCCTTTGCTCCCATTAAAAAGGTTGTGAAGTAACAATTAACTGGTGGTCGTAGGGCCATCACTACATAGTACGTAAGGAGGACCCCGATATGGCAACGAAACCTGAGGTCAGTTCGTTAACGTTAGCTGCAGCAACGACGGAGGCGGCGGCATTACGCACCCAACTCAACCAGTGGCGGCGAGAATACTACACGGAGGACGCGCCTAGTGTAACCGACGCCGAATACGACCAGCAGTACCAGCGTCTGTTGGCCATCGAGGGGCGTTTCCCTGCGTTGGTGGTGCCGGATTCGCCGACCCAGCAGGTGGGGGATGTGGTGTCACCAGATTTTACCAAGGTGCCACACCCAGTTCCCATGTTGTCAATGGGCGACGTCTTTTCGCTAGACGAGTTGGCCGACTTTGACGCGCGGTTGCGTAAAACCACAACCACTGATTTTGATTACAACGTGGAATTGAAGATCGACGGTCTGTCGCTCTCACTGGTGTATACTGATGGGCACCTCACCCAGGCATCGACGCGCGGAAATGGGCGCATTGGCGAGGACGTGACTGCCAACGCCCGGCAAATCGCGGATATTCCGCAGGAGTTGCCGCGGCCACTGAGCCTTGAGGTGCGTGGGGAGTGCTACATGCCCAAAGCAGCGTTTGCTCAACTCAATGCGGACCGGGAGGCGCAGGGCCTGGACGGCTTTGCTAATCCCCGGAACGCTGCGGCTGGTTCGTTGCGGCAGCTGGATCCGCGAGTTACTCAGCGGCGGCAACTCGCGACGTTTATGTACACGTTGATGGACGCCGACCAGTTCGGAGTCGCGCGGCAGAACGAGGCCATTCAGTTTATGGCGGACCTCGGCTTTGCGACCAACCCTAGTTCGGAAGTGCATCACGACGTTAGCACCCTGGCCGATTACATTGATCGGTACACGGCACAACGCGATAGCCTTAGTTATGGCATCGATGGAATTGTGCTCAAAGTTAACGACCTGGCACTGCAACAAGAGTTGGGGAACACCGTGAAGGTGCCGCGTTGGGAAATTGCGTATAAGTTTCCGCCTGAAGAAGCAGCCACCATTGTGCGGGATATTGAGTGGACCGTGGGCCGTACCGGAGTGGTGACCCCGACGGCGGTGATGGACACCGTGCCGCTGGCGGTACCCAGGTGGGACGCGCCACGTTGCACAACCCTGATTTTATTGCGGCCAAGGATATTCGCGTGGGCGACACGGTGTACCTGCATAAAGCCGGTGACATCATTCCCGAGGTGTCGCGCGTGGATCTACAGCGGCGGCCAGCTGACAGTCACCCGTACGTGGTACCCACCCAGTGCCCCTCTTGCGGAGCTGAACTGGTGCACATTGAGGATGAGGTCGCGTTGCGGTGTATCAACCCAGCGTGCCCGGCCCAGATGCAGGCCCGCTTGACTCACTTTGCCAGCCGGGGTGCGATGAATATCGACGGGTTGGGGCCCAAGATCATCGCGCAGTTACTCGAGCGTGGGTTGGTTCACGACGTGGCGGACTTGTACACGCTGACGGCTGATGACTTGGGCCAACTGGATAAGTTTAAGGAAAAATCAATTGCGAACCTCTTGCAGGCCATTGATAATAGCCGGCATAATTCAGTTGAGCGCTTACTGACCGGCTTGGGTATTCGGCATGTGGGCGGCAAAGCGGCGAGTTTGATTGCGGCGGCGTTTGGCGACGTTGATGCATCATGGCCGCTGATGCTGAGACCATTGCCGCCGTGCCGGGGGTCGGTCCCATCATTGCGGATGCGGTGGTGCAGTACTGTGCGCGGCCGGAATCGGCGGCGTTATTCGCTAAGCTAGCAGCTGCGGGTGTTAACTTGCAGTACACGACGGCGGCACCAGAACCGGCGGCGGATAGCTTTGTGAGCGGCCAGACGGTGGTAATCACCGGGAAGTTTGCGGCGTTTTCGCGTCCGGAGCTGACTAAGCGACTCCAGGGGCTAGGTGCCAAGGTGACTGGTTCGGTATCCGGCAAAACGGACCTGCTGGTCGCGGGTACTGATGCCGGTAGTAAGCTCACCAAGGCCCAGAACCTGGGCGTACGGGTGATGGATGAAGCAGAACTAATGCAGTCCCTAGATGAAAACTGAAATGAGAATTGAGGTAACGATGAAAAAGTTAGTAACGGTAGTCGGTGCCGCGGTGGCAGCGTTAATGCTCGCGGCTTGTGGTAACTTGAACTTTGATAGCAGCGGTAGTAGTTCGACGGGTTCCACCAAGACGGCGAGTTACACCACTACGGGTACTGCTAGCGATGACACGTACCAGAGTGTCATTGAGGGCGGAAAATACAAGGTATCCAAGTCCCGCGGCTTACAGTTGACCGAAAACACGCAGAATGACAACACCTACAATGTACGGAGCATGGAAAACGGGTTGGTGGACCTGTCCAAAAAGCAGTTTTCCACGACCAAGTACCTCTTTGAAGAGGGTCAGTTGCTCAGTACTAGTACGTTGGAAAACTGGCTGGGTCGTTACAGTAAAAAGAATAAGCTGGGTTTGAACCCGGTTGATAATGGTAAGACGGGTGAGAATGACCGGAATCCGATGTATCTGCAAACCATTCTGGAACAGGATTACATGTTGCAAAGTGGCAGTAAGCTGAAGCTGGGCGGGGTCTCAATTGCTTTGGGGATGAACTCGGTGGATTACTACACCAAGGAAAGTTATGGTTCACAGTATTCGACGACTATTTCGACACCAACTTTGACGGCTAAGGGTAAAGCGATGGCTTCTAAGGTAGTGGCCCGGTTGCGTGCGAAGAGTAAAGTGGGTAATGATACCCCCATCCTGATTGCCATTTATAAGGGCAACACCCAGGATGCGTTGGTCGGCGGCACCTTTGTGGCCTACGCGGTCAGCAAGTCGGGTAACTCCATTGCCAGTTGGAATTCGGTCAACGAGAAGAACGAGACGTTACCGGTGGTCAACAACAAGACGCCAATTAACTCGACGGTATCGAGCGACTTCAATACCTTTGAAAGCAAGATCAAGTCATTCTTCCGAAGCTCGCGGGGGTCACGGCTCAAGCACATTACGAAAATGGGCAGTTGCAAGGACTGAACATTGACGTAACGACCCAGTTCTATGGGCAGACAGAAATCAACAGCTTCACCCAGTACGTGGTTACGGCGGCCAGCAAGTACCTGCCGTCCGATGCGGAAATTCAAATCAACATCAAGTCGGTTCAGCAGATGGAAGCCTTCGCGGAACGCAAGTCGGGTTCCAAATCCTTCTATACCCACGTCTTCAGCAGCTACTAAGTGTGCAAATGTAGCCTCTAGTTGGTGGTCAATGTGCTGAATCACCACCACTTTGTAAACCGCGCCACGATGACCGTTGCCCGGGTGGACCTTCGCCCGGGTAGCGGTTATCGTTCCGGGTGTAGTTGACTGCGCAGGCAGCCCGGTACGGGCTGGAGCGTGAGGCTCGTAGTTTCGACCATGGGCCACGCCCCAGTTACCGGAGCCACACCAAGCCCACGCACCGTGGATGACGTCACTCGGCACACAAAGCTGAGCGGTCGGCAGCAACCCGTGCGCTGTGGTAGAATTAGCTAGTTAGTAATATGAAGTAAGTAACGATATTAATTGGGAAGTAGGTAATAGGTGCATGATTACTAAGGAATCTGTAGCCCACGTAGCCGAGCTGGCCAAATTACAGTTCACGGATGAGGAACTGCAACACTTTACCGGCCAACTGGACGAAATTTTGAACATGGTTGACCAGCTCAGCGAAGTTGATACTGAGGGTGTGCCGGTCACGACGCAAAACGTGGTACTGGAAAACGTGTTGCGGGCCGATGAAGCTACGATGGTGACCCCACGCGATGAATTAATGCGCAACGTACCAACGGAGAAGGACGGACTAATTCAAGTGCCCGCCATCATCGACAAGGAGGAGGACTAGTCCGTGGATTACTACAAAACCAATATCGACCAGTTACACGCTGACTTGGTCGCCGGCAAAATCACTAGTGCTGACCTGACCGCCGACACCTTCAAGGCCATTGCGGCCAAAGATGGTGAGGTACAGGCCTTCTTGGCGTTGAACCAAGAGGCAGCGACGGCTAGTGCCGCTAACCAGGATGACCAGGGGATCGACGCCGACGCTACGCTGGCAGGAATTCCGGTAGCCATTAAGGACAACATTGTAACTAAGGATCTCACCACTACCGCGGCGTCAAAAATGCTGGCTAACTTTGTGCCAATTTATGACGCAACTGTGATTGAGCGGCTCCAGCAAGCTGGCATGATCGTGGTGGGTAAGACCAACATGGACGAATTTGCCATGGGTTCTTCCACCGAAAACTCGGCCATGAAGATCACTAAGAACGCCTGGGATCACACCAAGGTGCCAGGTGGTTCATCTGGTGGTTCCGCGGCGGCTGTCGCGGCCGGCGAAGTGCTGGTGGCTTTGGGTTCCGATACCGGTGGCTCGATTCGGCAGCCAGCGGCCTTTAATGGGGTCGTGGGGTTTAAGCCGACATATGGTCGTGTTTCGCGTTGGGGTTTGATTGCCTTTGGGTCCAGTTTGGATGCCATTGGGACGTTGACCCGTAACGTCCGCGATTCTGCGCACGTGATGAACGCCATTATCGGCGCTGACGAGCACGACACGACGACGGTCCCACGGCCGCAAGAGGACTTGGGTGCCAAGATCGGCCAGTCCGTTCAGGGCATGAAGATTGCTTTGCCAAAGGAATACTTGGGCAAAGGGGTCGATGCTGGTGTGCGCGCGCAAATTGAGGCCGCTGCCGACCAGTTCCGCGCGATGGGTGCGACCGTGGAGACGGTCAGCCTGCCGCACACGCAGTACGCCGTACCGACGTACTACATCATCGCTAGTTCTGAAGCTAGTTCCAACTTGCAGCGCTTTGATGGCATCCGCTACGGTTTCCGGGCCAAAGACGTACAGTCCCTCGACTCCGTGTACGTACGTTCACGCTCTGAAGGGTTTGGCGACGAAGTTAAGCGGCGGATCATGCTGGGTACCTTCAGTTTGAGTGCCGGATTCTATGACGCATACTTCAAGAAGGCCGCGCAGGTACGGACGCTGATCAGTCGCGACTTTGAAAATGTCTTTAAGGAATACGATCTGGTCATGGGTCCAACGACGCCGACGACTGCCTTTGGTATTGGGGCCAAGGTCACGGATCCGTTGACGATGTACATGAACGACATTCTGACCATTCCCGTTAACTTGGCGGGGCTACCAGCTGCGTCCGTCAACGCCGGCTTTGTTGACGGTATGCCGGTGGGCTTGCAGTTGATTGGTAAGGCCTTTGATGAAGCGACGATTTACCAGGCTGCCGCTGCCTTTGAAGACGCGAATGATTACAAGGACCAGACACCAGGGGGGCAGAACTAATGAACTTTGAAACCACCATTGGGCTCGAGGTCCACATTGAACTGAAGACTAAGAGCAAGATGTACTCACCAGCACCGGTAACGTACGGTGCCGAACCAAACACGGCCACTAACGTGATCGACTGGGGCTACCCCGGGGTCTTGCCATCCGCGAACCGCGGGGCATACTCACTGGGCATCATGGTGGCGTTAGCGCTCCATGCTGACATTACCCGCTTTACCCACTTTGACCGGAAGAACTACTTCTACGCCGATAACCCCAAAGCATACCAAATCACTCAATCCGAAACACCACTGGCGACCAACGGTTACGTTGAGATTGAAGTCGATGGTCACACCAAGAAAATTGGGATTGAAGAGTTGCACGTCGAAGAAGACGCGGGGAAAAACACCCACGCCGGCGACGGTTATTCCTACGTCGATTTGAACCGGCAGGGGACACCACTGATTGAAATTGTGTCCAAGCCAGACATCAAGTCGCCGGAAGAGGCCTACCAGTACCTGGAAACGTTACGCCAAATTGTGCAGTTTACCGGGGCTTCGGACGTGAAAATGGAAGAAGGGTCTATGCGGGCGGACTCCAACTTGTCCGTACGGCCGATTGGACAAAAGGAATACGGGACCAAGACCGAAATTAAGAACGTTAACAGTTTCAATTACGTACGCAGTGCCCTGGCCTTTGAGCAAAAGCGGCAGATTGGCCTGCTGATGGCTGGTAAAACGATTCGGCCGGAAACCCGCCGCTGGGATGAACCAACCAAGTCGACCATCCTGATGCGGGTCAAAGAAGGAGCGGATGATTACCGCTACTTCCCTGAACCCGACCTACCACCAGTCGTTGTGTCACAGGAATGGGTCGACGAAGTGGCTGCTAAATTACCCGAAGCACCTACTGCACGCCGGCAACGGTACGTGCATGAACTGGGCTTGCCTGAGTACGATGCGGGCGTCCTGACTAACACAAAGGAAATGTCCGACTACTTTGACCAGGTCGTGGCTTTGGGTGCTGACCCGAAGCAGGCGTCCAACTACCTGATGGGCGATGTGTCGGCTTACCTGAATGACCAGCAGGTGGAACTGCAGGACATTGCATTGACACCAGAACACCTTGCGGCCATGATCAAGTTGATCAGCGATGGGACCATCTCGAGCAAGATTGCCAAGAAGGTCATTGCGGAGATCATCAAGAACGACACTGATCCCGAGGCCTGGGTCAAGGCCAAAGGTATGGTGCAAGAATCCGACCCCGCAGTCCTCACGCCAATCATTACGGATATTCTGGACGCTAATGAACAGAGTATTGAGGACTTCAAGAACGGGAAGGACCGGGCCATTGGCTACCTGATCGGTCAGATCATGAAGCAGACTCGTGGTAAGGCCAACCCGAAAGTGGTCAACCAGATTTTGATGCAAGAAATTAAGCAACGTTAATGTATGGTGCGCGTCATTAATGTGGTGCAGTACTAAGAGTGTTTGTTGAGGAGGAGTGGTCATGCAGCCGCGTGCACGATTAATTTATAACCCCACCAGTGGCAGTGAGGGCATGGGCAAGTACGTTGCCGATATTTTGAACGTACTGGAAGGCGCGGGGTACGAAGCGTCCGCGTTTCGCACCACGCCCGCACCAATGTCAGCCCGTGATGAAGCCGCACGTGTCAGCAAGGCACACTTTGACCTCATTGTCGCGGCTGGTGGCGATGGCACCATTAACGAAGTGGTTAACGGGATCGCCCCATGCAAGCACCGCCCGCGGATGGGCATCATTCCCGCCGGCACCACCAACGACTATGCCCGTGCACTGCACATCCCGCGTGAAGACCCGGTCGCGGCGGCCAAAGTCATTGCCGCCGGTCAGACACTGCGCATGGATATTGGTAAGGCCAACGATAAGTACTTCATGAACATCGCTGGTGGGGGTTCGCTGACCGAGCTGACCTACGGCGTGCCGAGTGAGTTCAAGTCCATCTTTGGCTACCTCGCGTACCTCATCAAGGGGGCCAAGATGTTGCCGGCGATGAAGAACGTGCCCATGCACATTAAGTACGACGATGGTGAGTATGATGGGCAGGCTTCCATGTTTTTAATTGGTCTGACCAACTCCATTGGCGGGTTTGAGCAGATCGTGCCGGACGCTGAACTGGGTGATGGCTTGTTCACCATGATCGTGGTGAAGACGGCCAACCTGGGCGAAATCCTCAAGCTGATTGCCATGGTCTTTAACGGGGGTAAGCACGTTGATGATGACAACATCATTTACGCGAAGACTTCCCGGATTGAGGCCACGCGTACGGATGGGGAGCCGCTCAAGATCAACCTGGACGGTGAGTACGGTGGTGATACACCGATGACGTTTGTCAATCTGAGTCGCACATTGAAATGTTCGCCAACGTGGATGATATCCCGGATGCCAACATTGCTCCGCAGAACCAGCTGTCTCAGGAAGACTTGATGAACGAAGTTGAAAGGATTTCCGAACAGGACCTGAATGGTGACGGTCAGATCGGTGATCATGATCACAAAGATGCAGATTAGCGTTTTGGCGGCCAGTCAGTTAGACTTGTACTGGCAATCAGCGTAAACTGGTGGCAAGTTGCTACCAACTAAAGGGTCGTGACGTTGTGTCGCGGCCCTTTAGTCATTGTGGTTTGCTCCCAAGTGGGGAGTAGACGTAAGTACCCGTAGAAAGAGGTAAAAGAATGCAAACGCCCGTTAAGAAGAATCAAGAAGTCCGGGTCACCGTGAGTGATTTGTCTTATGAAGCATGGGGGTCGCCAAAGTTGACGGCTACCCATTGTTCGTGGACAACGCGTTACCGGGGGAGGAAGTCCTCATCCACGTTACCAAGGCCAATAAGAACTATGGCTTTGCCTTTGTGAAGCAGTTTTTCCAGGAATCGCCTGACCGTGTGGCGGTGTCCAACCGCGTGTATGCGCAGACGGGCATCGCTCCGCTACAGCACCTGGCCTACCCGGCGCAGTTGAAGTTTAAGCACAACCAAATTGAGCAATTATTCAAAAAGTCGCACTTAGACATCAAGGTGTTGCCCACTTTGGCCGCACCGTTACAGACCGGCTACCGCAATAAGGCCCAGATTCCTGTGCGTGAAATCAATGGTCAGCTAGAAACCGGTTTTTATCGGCGGCGCAGTCACACGTTGATTCCCATCGAAGATTATTATATTCAAGATCCCGCCATCGATCATACGGTGTTGGTGGTGCGGGACTTGTTGCGGCAGTATCACGTGCCGGCCTACGATGAAGCGCATAATACCGGTGTGATCCGCCACGTCATGGTTCGGCGGGGTTACTACACCCACCAGACAATGGTCGTTTTGATTACGCGGACGCGGGACTTGCCCCACGCTGATGAGATTGTGGCGGGTATTCGTGCGGCATTGCCCGAAGTGTCCAGCATCGTGCTGAACGTCAACCCGGACGCGACCAACGTGATTTTGGGGCGGCGCTCCCGGACACTGTACGGCAACGATTATCTGGAAGATGAGTTGCTGGGAAGTACGTTCCGGATTTCCGCGACGAGTTTTTACCAGGTCAACCCGCGGCAGACGGAAAACCTGTACCGGTTGGCGGTCGATGCAGCCGGCCTGACGGGCAAAGAAACCGTTATTGACGCATATTCCGGAATCGGGACGATCAGTTTGACGATGGCGCGTCACGCCAAGCACGTGTACGGTGTCGAAGTGGTTCCGGCCGCGGTTGCGGATGCCCGTGTCAACGCGCAAATTAACGGTATTGATAACGTCACCTTTGAGCTAGGCAAAGCCGAAGACGTGATGCAGACCTGGCGTGAGCACGGCCTGGACGCCGACGTATTGATGGTCGATCCACCGCGCAAAGGCCTAGCCAGCGAATTCATTGACGCCGTGGGGGTAATGTTGCCGGCGAAGGTCGTGTACGTGTCCTGTAACCCAGCAACGTTGGCGCGTGACATTGCTCGCCTTCAGGACTTTGGCTACCACGCTGAGGAAACGCAGCCGGTGGACATGTTCCCGCAGACGACGCATGTGGAAAGCGTGACGGTGCTGACGCGCAACTAGTATGTTGTCTTTTGCACAAGCCCGCGGTATTATGACGGTGTTGAAAGCGTTGTAGTGGTTACGTTCTGGGGGTGCCATGATGAAGCGGTTAGCGTGGATTTTGCGGGGCATTGATGCTTTGCTAGTTGTGGTGGCAGTGATATTGATGATTATTGCCACCGGTCCAGTGGTCACGCATTGGAATGGTTTGGGCAACGTCGATGCGACGGGGTCCAAGTGGATGCTGCTATTGATTCCCATGGTGTTGATCGTCTACAACGAAATTAGTTTGTGGTACGCGCGGCGTGTTCGCCGGCATGACGGCACTGACCAGATTCCGCTGGTGCTGGTCAATGAGTGGCGGTATGTCGTCGGCGCCCTCGTGCTTCTGGTACTGGGGTTAGTGTTCATGCCGATGCAGGCAGGGTTACACTTTTTCTAACCGTGGTGACAACGAATATGTATTAGGTCCTTCCAATCGTGGGAGGGCCTTTTGCTTGGTGGTGCCACACCAGCCCCGCGCACCGTCGACACACACGTACCGTGCCGGCGTATGTTAGAATTATCAAGGAATAAGTTGGCCAGCCCCCGCGACCTCGGCGGACTAGTGGCGGACACACAAACGGAAGGATAATGATCCCATATGACTTCGACTTTGATTTTTGGCACCGCGTTGGTAGACGCACTCATGGATATTCCACGGGTACCCGTTAGCGGGGGCAACGTGTTGGGTAATTTTACCGAGTACCAAGTGGGTGGCTGTGCCATCAACGCTTTCTGTGCATTGCGGTACGCGGGTGCGCAAGCCGACCTGTTCGTCCCGGTTGGCCACGGCCCCAATGCCGACCATATTAGTGCCCACATTCGCCAAATTGGGGAGGCGCCCCGCGTAATTCCTGGTACCGGTGATAACGGCTGGACGGTCGCTATGATCGAACCCAACGGGGAGCGGACCTTTATCGTCTTACCGGGTATGGAGCAACTGATGCGGGTTGACTGGCTTAAACAACTAGATATGCCGCGGTACGACTATTTGTACCTGAGCGGCTTTCAGCTGACTAACCCGCAGGTTGCCCAGGATGTAGCGGCTGTGTACAGTCAGCGGCGTTCAGACGCAACGGTGCTCTTTGATGTGGCGGCGCGCATTCAAAGTGTGGATCACGACTTGCTGATGAACCTGCTACGTTCCGGTGGGGTCATCGTCCACTGTAACGAGGTGGAACTGCCGCAAGTAGCAGTTGGCGATACGTTTGATGAACAAGTTGCATACCTGCACGCGTTGACGCAGCAGCCCGTAATCGTGACGTTGGGTGCCCGGGGCACGTATTACTACGTCAGCGACACGGATAAGGGCGTGGTGCCCGGCGAACACGTGAACGTGGTCAACACGGTCGGTGCTGGTGACAGCCATTGCGGCGGCATGCTGGCTGGCTTGGCCCAGGGGTTGTCCGTACGTGACGCGGTGAGTCTGGGTAACCGCTTGGCCGCCAAGGTTTGCGGTATGCAGACTAATATGCTGCCAGTAGTGGGTTAAGCTAACGGTCAAAGTTGCCCTTATACCTGCAGCGGAATATTTAGTGGCAACTTTGGTATGAATAGTATTGGGCGGCTACGTGTCGCCATCATTTGATGTAGATAAGGAAGTTAATAATGACGTTAACACAAGAGTATCAACAGGATGTCCAGGCTTTATTGGCCTGATGACGCCGGATAACCAGCCGGTCGTGATGAAGGCCATTGAGTTGGTTAGTAAGTATGCCGGGATGCGCACGTCTGCGCAGCCAGCACAGGCGGCCCCGGCCCAGGATGTGCCCTCAGGCGTGACGCGGGCCGTGGCGCCTAGTACCACGGGGACCAGCTACGACTTTGTTAATGACAAAGATGATGAAGAAGTGCCCGCCGCACCTACCGATATTTTCCGGGTCGAGCGCCGCTTGATTGGTGCCGAAGTGGGTGACCAGTACGTGTCCGAGAAGCAGATTCGGGAACTTGGTCTCGAAGATGGTGATACCGTGCAGTTAGTACGCGCTGATGCCGTACCAGGACAGGCGCCAACTATTCGCTTGGTCGCTAAAAATAAGTCCACGGCGACCCCGCAGATCAATGGCGTGCAGTACGCAGTCTTGGTTCGGGACAAGAGTTTACCCGCTGACTACACGCTTAGTGCCACCAACAACGTCAGCCAGCACCCGTTGTTGACGACGGACGATGACGTACCGTTCAAGTTTTTGATTCGGCCCGCTGATGTGGAGCGGCTCCAATTACGGCCTGGTGACATTGTCGACTTGGCCTGGTACAACAGCGAAGGCCCCCAGCGGGCCGTCGTGTCTTGGGTGCACGGTGATGATGACCAGAAGCTGGCGGAGGTGGCGCAAAAACGCGGAGCCAAGCAATCCGGTGCTGGTGATGACTCGACGCCCAAGGGCTACACGGTTAAGATTCCCTTTGATTTGGCCGGTAAGCGGGTCCTGTTCGTGGGCAACGCCGCGCACAGTAACGAAATGGCGCTGGTCGTGGCGGCCCATAATGGTGGTCAAGTGACGGCGACCGACGCCACGAAGGGAAGCCAGTTGAAGACCAAAGTGACCCACAGTGACGTGATGGTGCTGATTACCGACGAGGTGCACCACGTTACCACTAATACCAGCGTGAAGATCGCCAAGAGCCAAAAGGTTCCGTACGCCGTGTCCAGTAGCGACGCGCCCTTTAGTATTGAGCGGGCACTGTACCGTGCGGTCACGGGCATGCCGGCGTATGAACCCACTGCGGGCGCGTTTGATTACCCGACGGTGGCCGAATAACGGGGGAGGTTCGCCATGACGGCAATAGTCCAAGTAGCCGGGGTTACTCCGGGTGATCCGGTTGTCGAGAAAATCGCGGCACTCTACCACGCGGCGTTTCCACCGGCAGAGCGGGTGCCGTTTCCACGTTTACTGCAGCACCCACTACCGGGGTACACTGATGGCCTGTGGGCGTTTACGCACAACGGCCAATTTTGCGGTTTTATGACGACTATTACGCGGGGGATATTACCCTGATTGGTTACTTTGCCATGGTGGCCGCATTGCGGGGCCATGGTTTTGGCAGTGTGGCGCTTCAACTTATGCGGCAACGCTTACCCCAGCAGCGGTTGGCACTCGAAATCGAAGTGTTGGATCTAGCTGCTGCAAACTACGCCCAACGGTTACGCCGGCGCAATTTTTACCAGCGTAATGGTTACCGGCTGACAGACATTGAGTACCGTGCGTACGGCGTACCATTCGTGGTGATGCTGAGTGGTGCGGACATTGGGGCGCGGGAGTACCATGCATTTTATGATCCGCTGATTCAATCATGACGAGGTGAGGGTATGCGACGACGACCAATTTATGCGGATACGTTTGCTAAACGGCGGCGTTGGGCGGTCACAGGTACCATCGTGGCGGTTGTCATTGCTGTAGTGGCGATATTCAGCTATTTTGCTCTACGTAACCCGCGGCCGAGTACGCGGCGTTATCCCGTGCTAGGCGTGCAACTGACCCAGAGTGATGGCGTGCAAAATTTTGGGCACCTGCATCAGTTGGGGGTGACCTTTGCCTACCTGAAGGCCACGCAGGGGAGCAGTTACTTTGATGATGACTTCAACACCAACTATGATGCGGCAAGTGCGTCGAGTGTTGACGTAGGTGTGTACCACTACTTTAGCTTTGACAGCACCCCCGACGCCCAAGCGGCGGCCTTTATTAAGCATGTTGGTAGTAATACCGGGACGTTGCCCATTGGTGTCTACGTAACGGCCTACACCCAACTACCCGCACGTGCTACGTTGGTTCGCCACGTGCAACGCTTTGTGACGTTATTGACAACGCATTACGCGGGGCGGCAGGTAGTCTTGATAGGGACGCCGACCGTGTTGCGGGAGTTGGCCAAGGTGACGCCGACCGCGCCGCGGATGGTGATCAGCACCCGACATCGTGATGTGGGTAGCCGGGCATTCTGGGAGTACACCACTGGTGCACCTTTGCCCGGGGGTAGCGCGACCAAGTACGTGGCCATCGTCTACAACGGGTCCCGGGCTCAGTACCAGAAGCTACTACAATAAGCGTAAAATCAGTGCAAATTAAAACGGCCGGTTGCCCGCAAACTTGGGCAACGCGTTATTGTATTCTTAATGATGAATCACTGGGTTACGCGGTCTGGTCGTGAGACTGGTCGTCATCGGGTGTCTGTTCATCCGGGAAGGTAATGTGGAAGGTAGTCCCGGCTCCCAACTCTGACTGCACGTCGATGGTACCACCGTGCTGGGCCACGAGCTGATGGACAATGGCTAGACCCAGGCCGGATTCGCCATATTTAGTGTTTTTCCGGGATGGATCGGCCTTGTAATAACGTTCCCAGATATTTTGTACCTGGTCAGGACTCATACCGATACCATCGTCGCTGATGCTAAATTCAGCTTGTTGGTAACCATGTTGTCCCGTTACCCGGATGTGTCCGTTCTGGGTAAACTGAATGGCGTTTTGCATGATGTTAAAGATAATCTGGACAAACCGGTCGTGGTCCGCGTAGACCATGAGGTCATCGGGTACGTCGACGCTGATTTCATCGCCAGCGTCCACCGCCTTTTGGTGAAGTTGCAGGGCAACGTTATCAATATCGTGCTTAGCATTGAACGTTTGCCGTTGCAGGATGATCTGGTTAGTGCGGATCTTCTCGTAGTCGAGGTTCTCGTTGACGATGCGAATGAGGCGTTTGGTCTCGTTCTGCATTAACTCGATACTCTTGGCTTTGGATTCTTCCGGAATGGCGTCGTACGCCAAGCCTTCGAGCAGCCCGTTGATGGTGGTCAGCGGCGTCCGCATCTCGTGCGCGGCGTCAGCCATGAACTGACGGCGCCGATCTTCCTGACGCTGGATCTCCTTTTCACTGGCCTTGAGTGAGTCGGTCATGTTACTAAAGTCGCTGGCCAGTTCGCTGATTTCATCGCGTCCCGTCGTTTCTAGTTTGACGTCGTAGTTCCCCTGGGCGACTTCGTGGGTCGCAGTCCGTAGCCGGTCAATGCGGCGGTTGGTGTAGCGCGCAATGATGTAACTAAGGATGAGGGCGACGGCGGCGGAAATGATAAAGCCAATGAGGACACTACGTTTGGTTTTACTGATGGTCGACTGAATGGCTTCCACCGGCTCGTACGCCGCAATGACGTACAGTAATTTGCCGGAGTAGAAAACCGGACGGTAAAAGATGGTGATGCTTTGGGTGCGTCCGTTCCGGGGGTTGGTGGTGGCGGCTTTGACGGCCACGCTGTCACCGCGCTTAAGTTGGCGCCAGTATTTACTTTGAATGCGGCCGCCGGCAACTGCGGGGTAACGCATCTGGTTGTTAGCGTTATAAATGACAAAGTTGACGTGTTGTCCGCTCAGCACGCGCTCACTGGTTTGGATAAAATCGCCGTTGATGGTGGATTTATTGAGCAGCGCGTTTTGCTCCAGGTTACTGGTATAGTTCGACAACTGACGAAAGTTGTTTTCCCAGGCGGCCGCCGTGGTCGCGTGGATAAACAGGGCGGCCACTACCAGTAAGGAAACGATGATGGTCGTCAACATGCCAATCATTTGTTGGTAGATTAATTTCATTGATTATCCAGACCCGAGTCATCAAACTTATAGCCCACTCCCCAAACAGTTTGGATGACCTGGGGGCCGACCTTTTCAATTTTTTTTGCCGTAACTTCTTGATGTGGGCGTCGACGGTCCGTTCGTCCCCAAAGTATTCGTACTCCCACACGAGCTGTAGCAACTGGTCACGGGAGAAGACCTGTTTAGGGTTGCTGGCCAGGGTGCGCAGGAGGTCAAACTCTTTGGGTGTGAGGCCCTCGATGGCAACGTTGTCCAGGTAGGCTTCACGGGTTTTGGTGCTGAGCTTAAAGTGATTGGTGGTGACGTCGAAATCACCATTATCGTTATTGGTATCGGTCTCGCCGCCCATTTCGGCACGCCGGTGCAGGGCCTTAATGCGGGCAATCAACGTGATGGGGGAAAATGGTTTGGTAACGTAGTCGTCAGCGCCAATGTCTAAGCCCAAGACCTGGTCGCTTTCGGTGTCACGGGCGGTGAGCATAATTAACGGTACAGTGGTACTGATTTTGCGAATCTCTTTGGCCACAGCCATGCCGTCCAGTTTGGGTAGGTTGAGGTCCAGAGTAATGAGGTCAAAGTCGTCAGGAGCGTTCTTAAACTGGTCGAGGCCGTCCTCACCATCGTAAGCGTTAACGTACTCCCAGCCCTCCTTCTGGAAAAACATGTCCATCATTTCGGACACTGACTGGTTATCTTCAATCATCAAAATTTTCATGAGCGGTAAACCTTTCTCAATTAGGCACAAACATCATTTTACGATTGTAATGGCATAACTATCTCATAGTATACACTTGTTAAGGAACCGTAGTCAGACGCGCAGTTGTGTGTAGTGGGGCTGAATACGTTTGCGGGCCAGTGGACGTGACTTTGATTTTGACCCCCGGAGATGCTAGAATAATAGGGCATTAACGGGGGTGTAATGGTCTCGACATTGGCATTCGCGCATGTGGTGCACTCCGGAGGGCTCGGCTCCGTCATCAACGGCACAGTTAATATAACTGCTAAAAACGAAAATTCTTACGCTCTCGCTGCCTAAAGTAGCTTAAGCGTGATCCGCCCAGTCTCACCCAAGGGCTAGATACGGGTCTCAAAATCATTGGGTTACGGCGACCGGTGCGACTCGAGCTTGTCGCAAGAGATAGTGAGCATGCGTTCGTGGGTTAGCCAGGTTGGCCGGCGCGCCACGTGCGCGAGATTTAAATAGGTCGACTATGAGTGTAGAGCCATGTGTTGGCGGGGTTGATGGACAGGAGTTCGATTCTCCTCACCTCCATAGCGTGTTAGGAGCTGGCAACGTCGTCGGCTCCTTTTTTTATTTTTTTACGTGATTGCTGTTATGTTGATGATGACAGTAAATTGTGAATAATTTTTTTTCTTTTCAGTGACAGTTATTTTGCATGTGTTAGTTTGAATTACGGTATTATACAATTGTCCGCGTAGCAGTACGCGTTGACTATTTTTGGGGAGGGTACTTGTTGGATGAAGAGAAGGTTTAAATTACCAATCATCTTGATTTATTATCTTGCACTCGCCGTGGCAATTGTTTATCCGTTGTACAGGACGGGATTGCTATTTGATGGCTATGACCAAGTTTTCCATTTGTCCAGAGCCCATGAGCTTGCGTCCGCGTTGAAGTAGGGACACTTGACGTATGGATACGCCATTAACGGATTTAACAAAGTTGGTCAAGCAATTGGTGTGTTTTATCCTAGTCTAAGCGTCGCCGTTTTGGCATTTTTTTCAGTTGTTTAATGGTCATTTAGTCGTAAGTACATATCTGGCGACAGCATTAACTGTGTTTTTAGGCTTGTTGATCAGCCACTATTCAATTAGACGGCTTCATCGGAGCAATTTAAATGCGTTATTGTTTGGGAGCCTGTACATTGGCTCGACAATGTTTATGCAAGTTTGCTTCGTTTGGTTTGATATGGGATGGCTGTGGGCATTTATACTAATTCCACTCGTCTATTCTGGGTTTATCCAGATTTTTTTTATTACGATCATTCCTCAGGAGTAGATTTTACCCTCGGAATAGTTGCCTTGCTGTTGAGTCACATAATCAGCTTTTTGCTTGTTATGTTGTCGTTTGTGTTTGCTGTACTAATCATTAGTATGTTTCAAAGGACTTTTTGGCCCCATTTTCGTAAATTATTAATTAGTGGCATTTTAGGTATGGGGTGCACGGCTTTCTTTTGGGTTAAGTTCGTGCAAGTTTATTTCAGTAATAATATCAATGGTGTGGTCAAACTGGATTCTTCTCTTTATGCCTTAAAGCCAAGCAATGTGGTCATAGATTCGCTCAATAATACCTCCATTACTAGTAATGTTGGTTTGATTATACTCATTGTTGGTTTATGCCTATTGGCTAGCAAAGGGGGACTGGCAAAATTAGATAATTATGTTCTCTATGGTGCCTTGATTTGCGCCTTTTTGTCTAGTAGCCTCTTTCCTTGGATACACGTTCAAAAATACTTGGGTGGAGTGATTCAGTATCCAGTTCGTCTATTAAGCTTAGCAATGGTTGGTTTTGCCTTTGTGGCTGCGGACTATATTAATTCTTATTTAGTTAAGGTTGGTGGTATCCACCGTGCAATTATCATTGTAGGATTTGGTTTTGTTGTGTTGATGATGGTAACATCATCGTCGACCGAACTTGCTAATTATCTAAACACAAAGAATCAGTTAAGGACCCCATCTCAGAACGTACTAGCTACTTCGTGGAATAAGTTTGATGCGCATGCGGCAAAATATATTTTTAACGAAAAGTTTGCAATGGCTGGTGAATATGACTATTGGCCAAAGCAAAGCATGAAGTTTAGCAATGACATTGTTGACCATATTGGAAAAATTAATGGTCATAAACAAAGAATGGAGCCGAGATCCATTACCGATGGGATTCGGTATAAAGTTGCACTACGCAAGGGTGACGTTATTGACCTACCATTTTTAAATTACGGAGATGGTTTTAAAATTTCTGATGGTTTCAAGATTACGAAGAGTGACAGGGGAACAGTTCAGACGCGAGCCACCAAGTCGGTCAGATCAATTATAGTGCGACGTCGAAACGGGATTTTAGACTACTGCACATTGCTTGTTTCAATAGCAAGTTGGGTGTTACTAGCAATAATTTTAGCTTTTTCTAGACGCTTTCGATTGGTTCGAATGAACGGTACTTTTCATTTATAGAATCCTATTTTAAGAGATGATATCAAAAAGTCGACGCACAATTTTCAAGTGTGTCGGCTTTTTCGTTGAGTGCTTGTCCTAATTCAATACCGTTACGTCTTGCTTCCGTGCGACCGGGAACGTAGTAACGGCGTCTTTGTTAAGCAACGCCTCGGTCAAGCGTACCGCACTCAGGTTGCTATTTTGGTACGGCTGGAAGTAGTACGTACCGTTGCTCATCTGCATGTAACCACGGTATTGCGTGTAGTCAAACTCACCGTTGGCCTGGCCCTTGATGTTGCGCGGAATATCGAAGGGCTCGAGCAAGTGGTTAACGGTGTTGGCCGCGTCGGCGTCGGGCACCCGGGGTGCGTTTGCACGCATGAAGGCGGCACGGACAAAACGCGACGTGGAGGTGTAGTCACCGGGGAGGCCGAGGGCACCGGAACCGGGGCCAATTTCGCGGGCGGTGTAGTCGCTGAACTGCCGGTCGGGGGCACTACCATTGCTAAGTTGTACGTAGTTGCCCAGGTTTTGGCGGTGCCAGGCAAAGTCAGGGCTGTTAGTCATCACCCCCACTTGGTCGTCGTACCAGTGCACGCCGTCCGCCTGGATTTCGAGGACTTTGCAGTGGCCGTCCCGGTCCGCGATGATCCAGTGCAGTGGAATGTTACCGTCCATTTGGGGCAGGGCAAAGTTGACGATCTGCACCTGATCCAGGTGCGCCTGCACTTCTGCAGTGGTCCGGTTTGTGCCCAAAATCCAGTTTACCAACTCAAAGGAGGCCAAATTGAGGCGGTCGTCACTTGGTGTATCGGCGTAGTGCGCTTCATCACTAAAATAGAGGGTGGCGGCGCTCAGGCCAGCTTCATTGACCCCGTCAACGAGAATGTAGTCGTTCATTTTGGCGCCCGCACCGACAAAACCAAGCCGCGTGGTAAAGGTGGCACCGGTCACGCTGTGGAAGGGGTAATCCCGGGGAACGACGACGGGGTTACCACCCAGTTCAAAGCCAAAGTCCATGGTGCGTGCCAGCCAGTATTGTCCGTCACTGGTTGGGTAAGTCATACTAGTACACATGTTGGGTTCCTCCTTTGGTTGATGGCGCTAACAAAGGCGTCATTGACCACATTCTAACACGTTATGCTTGGCCGTTGGGTACCAGCTAGGCCGTAAATGCGTGCGTGTCATGCGGTTAGGAACATAAGGTTTAGTGGTGGTGTTCGTGATACAGCATTTCAGTGAACGTTGCCCATTTTTGATGATGAATAGCGTCGACTAATGGCATAGCACGAAGTTTGGGCAGTAACGTTACCGCTGTTAGTGGCAGGTACGGCCAATATAATTCTGAGGACACCCGGGATTGGTAATTGTGACCCGAGTAGCCTGATCCTCCAAAGGAAAATGTGTCGGGCCTGAAGGGTTGTGAACCATCTTTGTATGTGGCCAACGCTAAACGGGCGTAAAAACTGCAGTGTTTAGTCTGACATCGTTCATATTTTGGTCAACTTTGTTCAGTATCTTCTTAGCTATGGCACAAGGGCGTGCAGCCGTTGTCCAAATGTAGAGCAAGGAGATGCAATAATGAACTTCGTTAAACGAGCGTGGCTCAACCTCATTGCGAGGAAGGGCCGAACATTATTATTAATTCTCGTGACTACAGCCATTATGTTGTTCGTCATGGCGGGGTTACTGATTCGCAACGCCGCCAACGCCGCCACAGAGAACGCCAAGGATAGCGTCGGGGCGACGGTGACACTGACCGCTAACCGGTCGGCGGCCTTTAAAAAGATGCGGCGGAGTATGAGTAGTAACAGTGGCAAGCCTTCAGGCAGACCGACCATTACAACGACGCCAGTGTCACTAAAGGTGGCCAAAAAAAATTGCTCGGCTGAACAACGTCGAGAGCTATGCTGTTAGCGTGTCCACAACCGCGAAGGCTTCTGGATTTGATACCATCCAGACCGCTAGCGGTTCCGGTGGTCCGGGGATGAATAGCTCCAACAGTCAGAATAGCGTCACCGTGAGTGGGGTTTCGAGTACCAGCAGTAACAGTAGCTTTAGCGACGGCACGTATAAGATTAAGTCTGGCCGTGGCCTGACGAGCAAAGACGTGGGTTCAAACAACGTCGTGATTGAAAGCGAGCTGGCTAGTGAGAATAACCTCAAAGTTGGTTCGACAATCAAGGTGAAGGCGACAACTGGTGCCAAGCAGACATACACACTGAAGGTCGTCGGTATTTACAGGGCCAAGAGCAGTTCGACAGCCAGCGCTAGTCCTGGACAATCTGATCCGGCGAATACCATCTTTACGAGCTACCAGCTTGCCAACAAGATTAAGGGGACTAAGTATGCAGGTACCGCTGATTCTGTAGTCTTCACGGTCGGCAAACCGGCCAAAGTGAGTGCGGTGAAGTCGGCGGGCAAGAAGCTGATTAATACCAGCAAGTTTAGCTTGAGCATCGATGACAGTAGTTACCAGCAGGTGAAGGCGTCAATGAGTAGCGTCACCAGCTTTGCCAACAAGATTGTCTGGTTGGTTGCCATCGCCGGTACCCTCATCCTCGCGTTGATTGTGATCTTGATGATTCGGGAGCGGCGGTACGAAATTGGTGTGCTGCTATCACTCGGTGAACGCCGCTGGAAGGTTATTGCTCAGTTCTTCACTGAAATGGTCGCCGTGCTGATTGTGGCGGTCGGGCTTGCTGCCGTTGGTGGTAAATTTGTCGGTGATAAACTTGGCCAGCAACTGATTAGCCAGGAGTCGCAAAGTACGAGCACCATGGCAATCACTGCCCAGTCTGGTGGTCAAGGCGGCCAAATGGGTAGCGGTGGCCCGAGTCACAGCGGCGGGCAGATGCCGGGGCGTTCAGGCAACATGATGTCAACAGCCAAGCGGCAACAGGCCAAAATTTCGACGCAGGTTTCCGTTTGGAGCTTGTTACAGCTTTTCGGTATGGGGTTGATGATTATCCTGGTGGCCATTCTGCTAGCGGCCGGTGGTATCTTACGACTACAGCCGAAGAAGGTTTTGATTGAGTAGGAAGGTGATGGAATGCTAGAAACCAAGAAGTTAGGTTATTGGTATGGTCATGAGGACGACGCACTCTTTAAGAATGTCACCCTCAGCTTTGATGCTGGCATGTCATATGCGATTGTTGGCCAGTCGGGTTCGGGGAAGACGACGTTCCTGGCGCTGATTTCTGGATTGGATATACCCAAGGCTGGCGTGGTTGAATTCAATGGCCAGGACATTAGCACAGTGGGGCTAACAAAATACCGGCGGCATGACGTTGCAATTGTCTTCCAGTCATACAACTTATTTAACTACATGTCCGCATTGGAAAACCTGATGGTAGCGATGGCCATCACGGGGGCCCAGCACAAGGGTGATAAGGAATTTGCGCGGCAGGTGTTGGCAAAGTTAGGACTGACAGACGAGCAGATGGTGAAGAACGTGCAAAAGCTATCCGGGGGGCAGCAACAGCGTGTGGCGATAGCGCGAACCATGTGTTGTGATGCCCCGTTGGTAGTGGCGGATGAACCAACCGGTAACTTGGACGAACGAAATACGGTTGAGGTGATTGACCTCTTGCAACAGATCGCTCACGAACAGCATAAATGCGTCATTATCGTCACGCACGAAGTGGAGGTAGCAGCGCGGTGTGATGTCACCATTCGGTTAGCGGAGCGGACATTCCGGGTTGAACAGCCAGCATAATGTATACGCAATGGGGCGGCATCAATGTGATGTCGTCCTTTTTATGTTGCTTCATTCTGGAAGTACTGGTGTGATAATTATTACTGGTAGCGATCAACATAGCGGTTAAATTTGGGGAATTTTCACAAACCGGTGTTGATCTTACTAACTGATCCAGCAAGGCAACCAGTTTTGCTGCTGTTCATTCTCGGCATAGTTCTGCAACAGCTGCATGATGGTTGGGGATTGAAGCCGCCGTCTCCAGAGCCATAGTTGTCACAGACACCGGCGACCTGCAACGACGCCCCCTATTTAAATGTAGCCGATAGTTTTGTATACTAGACGGAGTGAAATTTGATGGGAGGCCACAAGATGGCACAGCTTTTCTTCCGCTATGGCTCCATGAACAGCGGTAAAAGTATTGAGATTTTGAAGGTGGCCCACAACTACGAGGAACAGGGTAAGCGGGTCATCCTTATGAATAGCAGTATTGATACACGTTCAGGGGTTGGCCATATTGCCAGTCGTATTGGGCTGGAGCGTGACGCCCACGCGGTTTACCCGGATAGCGACGTGTTTCAAATGGTCAAGGACATCGACGCGGACGCCAGTTGCGTGCTGATTGACGAAGCGCAATTTATGACCAAACAGCAGGTGTATGACTGTGCGCGCGTGGTGGATGAGTTGCACATTCCCGTAATGGCTTTTGGGTTGAAGAACGACTTTCAAAACCACCTGTTTGAGGGTAGTGAAGCCTTGCTGATCTATGCGGATAAAATTGAAGAAATGAAGACCATTTGCTGGTTCTGTGCCAAGAAGGCCACGATGAACTTGCGGGTCAACGATGGGCACCCCGTATATGAGGGGGAGCAGATCATGATGGGTGGTAACGAATCGTACTACCCTGTTTGCCGGAAGCATTATTTTCACCCGCCGTTGAGCGCGCGGGGAGAGGAATAGTTATGGATAAGATTTTTGAACAACTTGACGGGGTGTTAGCCCGTTACGAAGAAATTGAAGAGATGATGGCCGATCCAGAAGTCATCGCTGACACCAAGCGCTTTATGGAAATCTCCAAGGAGGAGGGTTCCATGCGTGACGTGGTCGCCGCCTACAAGAAGTACAAAAAGGTACTCAAGGACATCGACGAAAACGATGAGATCATGCGTGACAGTGATGATCCGGAGCTAGCGGATATGGCCAAGGAAGAACTGGCAGCTGACCGCGAGCAGAAGGCCAAGCTGGAAGACCAGATCAAGGTCATGATGTTGCCGAAGGACCCTAACGATGATAAGAACATCATTATGGAAATCCGTGGCGCTGCTGGTGGGGATGAGGCCAGCCTCTTTGCTGGTGACCTGTTAAATATGTACACGCGTTACGCCGAAAACCAGGGGTGGAATACCGAAGTAATCGATTCTACCCCAACTGAAGTGGGCGGGTACAAAGAAGTGGTCATTATGATCACCGGGAACAACGTGTACTCCAAGTTGAAGTACGAAAACGGAGCGCACCGTGTTCAGCGGGTGCCAGTCACTGAAAGTGCCGGGCGTGTGCACACCAGTACGGCTACGGTGGCGGTAATGCCGGAGTACGAAGAGGTCGATTTCAAACTTGATCCCAAGGATATCCGGACGGATGTTTACCGTTCTAGTGGTGCTGGTGGGCAGCACATTAACAAAACCAGTTCTGCGGTGCGGATGACCCACATTCCTACCGGGATCGTGGTGGCCATGCAAGACCAGCGTTCGCAGCAGCAAAACCGCGTCAAAGCCATGCAGATTTTGACGAGTCGGGTGTACGATTATTACGAAAGCCAGAACGAAGAGGAGTACGCGGCGAAGCGGCGGACGGCCATTGGTTCTGGGGACCGGTCGGAACGGATTCGGACGTATAATTACCCGCAAAACCGGGTGACGGACCACCGTATCGGTTTAACGCTGAATAAGTTGGATAAGATCATGAACGGTGATCTCGACGAAATCATTGCGGCGTTGGTCGTTCAAGATCAGGCTAAGAAGTTGGAGCAGTTGGATGTCTAGAAGTTACGGAGAGGCGTTGCGCGCAGCGGAGCGCCTTTTATCGAGTCATCAAGTGGAACCAGACGGTGCAACGTACGTCTTGACAACGCGACTTAACTGGACGCGGAGTCGGTTGATTTTACATGCACGCGACGTGATCCCACAAGCAGTGGATGACCAGTTACAACGCGACCTGGCGCAGTTGCTAGATAATGTGCCGCCACAGTACGTTGTGGGTCGGGCCCCGTTCTTTGATCACTGGTTTCACGTCACCCCGGCGGTGTTGATTCCGCGCTTTGAAACCGAGGAACTGGTCTCGTGGGTCCTCAGTGACCAGCGGGATGCGCAAAGTGGGTTGGATCTGGGTACGGGCAGTGGGGCCATCGGTATCACGTTAGCGAAGCGGTTGCCGCGGGTGCGGATGACCCTCAGTGACGTGTCGGTGGATGCTTTAGCAGTTTCCCGGGAAAATGCCCGGACGCTGGGAGCAGATGTGCAGCTGGTGCAAAGCGATATGTTTACGGATATTCCGGCACGGTTCGACTTTGTGGTGGCCAACTTGCCGTATATCAGTCACGATGAGGAAAAGGTGATGGACGCCAGCACGCTGGCGTATGAACCGCACCTAGCATTATTTGCGGACAACCACGGGTTGGCGCTGTTTCAGCACTTTTTTTTGGCGCCATCACCGACCATGTACGGCGGGGTGGGGCGGCTTACCTAGAATTCGGGTACCACCAGCAGCCCGCACTAGCCGCATGGTCAGTGTGATGCTACCCAGTGCGACGGCCGAATTTCGGCACGACATGGCGGGTTTGCCGCGCATGCTTAAATTGCAGTTTTAAAGCTGTACTTTATGGAGGTAATTGGCAATGAAGACGACGATGTTTACGCGCGCAACGGTGGCTGATGCCGCCCAGTTATTACGTAACGGTGAGTTAGTGGCGTTTCCGACCGAGACGGTTTACGGACTAGGCGCGGACGCGACGAACGTGACGGCCGTCAAGAAGGTTTACGCCGCTAAGGGTCGCCCCAGTGACAACCCGTTGATCGTGACCGTGGCGGATATTGATACGGTGCGCCGCTTTGCTGACGTCACGCCGGTGGCCGAGCGACTCATGCGTAAGTACTGGCCGGGACCACTGACCATCATTTTGAATATTATCCCGGGGGCACTGGATGCTGCCGTAACGGGTGGCTTGCCGACCGCGGCATTTCGTTGTCCGGATAATGCGGCGACGCGGGAACTGATCAAGTTGTCTGGCAACCCGATCGTAGGGCCGTCTGCCAACCTATCCGGTAAGCCAAGTCCGACGACTGCTCAGCATGTCCTGCACGATATGGATGGACGGATTGCCGGAATTCTGGATGACGGTCCAGCGCGGGTCGGGGTGGAATCGACCATCCTGGATCTGAGTGGTGACACGCCGGCCATTTTACGGCCGGGCTACGTTGATGAGAGCATGTTGGCGGCGGACCTGCAGACGGTCAACACCGACCAGCACCACGTGGGCGCCAACGAAACACCCAAGGCACCGGGGATGAAGTACAAGCATTACGCCCCGGATGCCCAAGTGGTGATTGTGGATCACCAGGTGGACTTCCCGGCAGCCATTAAGTGGGCGCAAGCCGATCCCCGCGCATTTGGGGTGCTGGCGACAGACCAGGTGTTGGCGACGGTGCCCGCGGGGGTGGAAACCTATTCGTTGGGCACCGACCTGGCCAGCGCTACCCGCGACCTGTTTGCCGGCCTGCGTTACTTTGATTTACACCCAGACATCTCGCTGGTTCTGGCGCAGGGTTTTGATCCTGAGGGTCTGGGTGCGGCGTACATGAACCGCATCAACAAGTCCGCCGGTGGGGAACACTTCCCGGTTACCGCACCATAACTTTTTCGGGAGAAGCGGTTTGTATGCTATACTGGTGAGCGGAATAATGGCCTGAGTGGGGCCACGACAAGCAAAGGAGAAAACATAACCATGGCCAAGTTTACGGTTTTAAATCATCCACTAATTCAACACAAATTAACGTTGATTCGCGACAAGCACGTTGGCACCAAGGAATTTCGTGAGGTTGCTAACGAGATTGCCGAGTTGATGGTTTACGAAATCACGCGGGACCTCCCGCTTGAGGACGTTGAGGTCGAGACCCCGATGGGCAAGACGACCCAGAAGCAATTGGCCGGCAAGAAGTTGGCTGTGGTGCCGATTTTACGGGCCGGCCTGGGGATGGTCGACGGGGTGCTGGAACTGATTCCGGCGGCCAAAGTCGGTCACATCGGGATGTACCGTGACGAACAGACCCTGAAGCCACACGAATACTTCGTGAAGATGCCGACCGACATTGATCAGCGAGAGCTCTTGATCGTGGACCCAATGCTCGCTACTGGTGGTTCGGCCATCATGGCCATTGATGCGTTGAAGAAACGCGGCGCGAAGGCAATGAAGTTGGTCGTACTGGTGGCCGCACCTGAAGGGGTCAAAGCCGTTCAGGAAAAGCATCCTGACGTTGAGATCTACGCAGCTGCGTTGGATGACCACCTAACTGATACTGGCTACATCTTCCCTGGTTTGGGCGACGCTGGTGACCGGTTGTTTGGTACCAAATAATTTACATGCAGAGCAAGGTGAGCTGACCTACAGTGAGCTCACCTTGCTTTTTGCCTTTAGGTGGGCATCGCCAGGGAACGTAAAGCCCCCGCATATGAGGGTGACGTAACGTTGCGTAAACAACTTTTTAATACCCACTTGCCCCGCAATTGTTGATTTTCACGGTCTGCAAACTTTATGAAAGCCGTCATTATGCGGCCGGTGACGCTTTCATTCCAAATTGGAGTGAAAGCCGACATGATAAGGAATTCCTTTTGTCTTTTCCATCTGAAGGTGATAGAGTAAGCATTGTATTTTGAGTGCTTGTGCGCTGTCAAATACAATGTAGATACATACGCTGTACCCCTGTGACAACGTGTGCCAGTTAATTAAATAAAGAAGGAGGAGGTGAATTCTGTGAACGATAAGTATCCGTACCTATCGATTGGCGGTTTGCGCTTCAACCTCGCGAACGACATTCCGGTGCTCATTGCTGCCATTGTGGTTTTTGCGTTGGTGTTCTACCTGTCGCGTAAACCGACTCTGCGTCCAAAGGGTCGGCAGAACGTGCTGGAATGGCTCATCGACTTCACGAACGGGATTGTGCGTAGCGCGATGCCTGGTGAAGAGGGTTCAACGTTCCAATTGTTTATCTTTGTCATGTTCTTATTTGTATTCATGGCTAACCAGTTGGGACTCTTCATTGATGTGAACGTCCATGACGTGACCTGGTTCCATTCCCCAACTGCCAGTCCACTGATCACCATGACGCTGGCCATGATGGTGTTGGTACTGGCCCACTACTTTGGGGTTGCTCGCCACGGCTTTAAGGGTTACCTGAAGGGCTATGTTAGCCCGATGCCGATGCTTGCTCCCATCAACTTACTAGAAGAGTTCACGAACTTCATGACTCTGGCCTTACGTCTGTATGGGAATATCTTTGCCGGCGAAGTGCTGATCATGCTGATTCGGAACATGGCGCTATCTGGTAAGTTTGCAATCTTGTCATTCCCACTTGGCTTCTTGGCCGAAATGGCTTGGCAAGGGTTCTCAGTATTCATTGGTAGTATCCAAGCATATATTTTTGTTACGCTCGGATCCGTATACATTTCCAACAAGGTTTTGTCTGAAGAATAGGATTTTAGGAGGAATTTTCACATGAACTACATCGCTGCATCAATCGCCGCCGGCCTCGCCGCTTTGGCCGCATCTTATGGTAACGGCCACGTTATTAGCAAGACTATTGAAAGTATGGCACGTCAGCCTGAATTGTCCGGTCAGTTCCGTAGTACGATGTTTATCGGTGTTGGTCTGATCGAAGCCGTGCCGATCATCGCTATCGCTATTTCTTTCCTGCTGCTGTTCCAATAGGATTTTTAAGCACGCAGACGAAAGGAAGTGGCACAGATGTTGCATGGAATGATTTTTGCCGCCGCTGGACTTGAAGTGGGCGACATGCTGTTCGACCTGGCCACGTTCATTGTGCTGATGATTCTCGTGGGTAAGTTTGCCTGGGGCCCGTCACTAAGATGATGGCTAAGCGTCAGGACAAGATTACCGGCGATTTGGATTACGCGGATAAGGCGAAGAGTGATGCAGATAAACTGCTCGCTCAACGTCAATCTGAACTGCAAAACACGCAGGCAGAAGCCGTTAGCATCGTGAACACCGCTAAGGCCAATGGTCAGAAGCAAAGCAAGGCCATTGTCGAAGCAGCACACAAGGACGCTGCCGACCTGAAGACGAAGGCTGCTGCAGAGATTGCGCAGTCCAAGCAGGACGCCCTTAACGGTGCCCGTGATCAGGTGGCGGACCTCTCCATCACTATCGCCAGCAAGATTATCGGCAAGGAGCTGAAGGCTGAAGATCAGCAGACGCTTATTGACGATTACATCAAAGGGCTGGGTGATTAGATGGCACTGACAAATGCGATTGTGGCACCCCGTTATGGGGCAGCATTGTTTGAACTGACGGCTGCTGACGGCACGACTCAGGAGGTGCAGACTGAGCTGCACGCCTTAGACCAGGTCTTTAACGAGAACCCCGGCCTGATGGATGCCCTGATTGGGCCCGAGTTGAAGTTGAACGTCAAGCAGGACATCGTGGGGGAACTCACCACTGGTGCATTACCGGTGGTTGCGCGCCTCGTACAAATGGCCTTTAACTATGGTCGCATTGCCGCATTGCCGGCCATCGTGGCTGACTTTGACGAACGCATTAGTGCGGACGCCGGTCAGATTACGGGGACGGCGACTACGGCTGTGCCGTTGTCAGCTGCACAAACTGAACGCTTGGCCGCCGCGGTGGCTCACCGTTTAGGGGTTGCGCACGCCGAATTGAACAATGTTGTGGACGCTAACGTAATTGGTGGTGTCCGGGTGCAGGCAGCAAACTACGTGATTGACGGAACGGTACAACACCGGATCGATCAGATTCGCGCAACGTTGCTCACCCATTAGAAATAGTGAAGAGGTGAAGTCATGGCTATCAAAGCAGAAGAAATTAGCACGCTGATCAAACAGCAGCTAGCAAACTACAAAGACGACCTCGATGTTGCTGAGGTCGGGACTGTCACCTACGTTGGTGATGGTATCGCCCGTGCACACGGGCTCGATAACGCCATGGCCAGTGAACTGTTGGAATTTGAGAATGGTTCATATGGTATGGCGCAGAACCTTGAAACAAATGATGTCGGGATTATCATCCTGGGTGATTTTGACGGTATTCGTGAAGGCGACACGGTCAAGCGGACTGGTCGCATCATGGAAGTATCCGTGGGTGAACAACTCATTGGGCGTGTCGTGAACACTCTGGGTCAGCCAGTCGATGGCCAAGGCGACATCAAGACCGACAAGACCCGGCCGGTGGAAGTCAAAGCTCCCGGGGTTATGCAGCGGCAGTCCGTTACGGAACCACTGCAAACTGGCTCAAGGCCGTTGACGCCTTGGTCCCAATTGGTCGTGGCCAACGTGAATTGATTATCGGTGACCGTAAAACTGGTAAAACCAGTATCGCCATCGATACCATCATCAACCAAAAGGGCCAGGATATGATTTGTATCTACGTTGCGATCGGGCAAAAGGACTCCACCGTCCGTGCCCAGGTTGAAACGCTGCGCAAGTACGGTGCGATGGATTACACCATCGTGCTAACAGCTGGTCCTTCTGAACCTGCACCGATGCTGTACTTGGCACCATATGCCGGTACTGCTATGGGTGAAGAGTTCATGTACAACGGGAAGCAAGTATTGATCGTGTACGATGACCTGACTAAGCAGGCCGCCGCCTACCGTGAAATTTCCTTGCTGCTCCGTCGGCCACCAGCACGTGAAGCCTACCCTGGTGACATTTTCTACACGCACTCCCGTCTGTTGGAGCGTAGTGCCAAGCTGAGTGACGAATTGGGTGGTGGTTCAATGACTGCTTTGCCAATTATCGAAACCCAGGCTGGTGACGTTTCGGCGTACATTCCTACTAACGTTATCAGTATCACCGACGGACAAATCTTCTTACAGAGTGATTTGTTCTACGCTGGTACGCGTCCAGCCATTGATGCCGGGACTTCAGTTTCCCGTGTTGGTGGTGACGCCCAGTTGAAAGCGATGAAGAAGGTTTCCGGTACGTTACGTCTGGACTTGGCTAGTTTCCGTGAACTGGAAGCCTTTAGTCAGTTCGGGTCTGACCTGGATGCGGCGACGCAGGCCAAGTTGAATCGTGGTCGCCGGACGGTTGAAGTCTTGAAGCAGCCTGTTCACGCGCCATTGTCCGTAGAAAAGCAGGTCTTGGTACTGTATGCCTTGACTCACGGCTTCATGGACGACGTACCGGTCGATGATATTAGTCGGTTCCAGAGTGAACTGTTCGATTACTTCGACACGAATGCGGCCGATTTGGAACAGTCCATCAAGGAAACCGGCAAGTTACCGGATACTGACAAGATGGATGCGGTGATGAAGGCTTTTGCTGCCGGCTTTACCGCATCGCAGGCTGAAACTGCAACTTCCACTAACTAGGGGGTGAGCAGATGGCTGAATCTTTAATTGATATTAAGCGGCGCATTTCCTCAACGAAGAAAACTCGGCAAATCACCGTGGCCATGCAAATGGTCAGTGGGGCCAAGTTATCCAAAATTGAGAAAAAGGCGGTTGCTTACCAGGTCTACGCGAACAAGATTCGCGCAACCGTGACCCATTTGGCGCAAGCTCAATTACTGAGCATGGAGGCCAATCAGGACGCGGGCAAGGGTGACGGGCAAAAAGTGCGCGTCGCTGACCTGTTACAACGGCGTGAAGTGAAGAAGACTGGTTACTTGGTTATCACCAGTGACCGTGGCCTGGTGGGTGGCTACAACAGTAACGCCCTCAAGGCCATGATGCAGGTGATCGAACAGGACCACAAGGACAAGGACCACTACGCCATTATGGCGATTGGTGGTGTGGGCGCCGACTTCTTTAAGGCACGTGGCATGAATGTCGCCTACGAATATCGGGGCGTTTCTGATATTCCCACCTTCAATGAGGTGCGCGAAATCGTCAAGACTGCGGTAACAATGTTTGATAACGAGGTCTTTGATGAGTTGTACGTTTGCTACAACCACCATGTGAACTCTTTGACTTCGGCCTTCCGGGTGGAAAAAAATGTTACCAATCAGCGATCTTGATCCGTCTGAAGTGGCGGACAGCCCGATTCAGTATGACGCTGAGCCGAGTGTGGACGCCGTCCTTGATGTCGTGTTGCCACAGTATGCGGAAAGCTTAATTTTTGGTGCCATTATTGACGCCAAGACGGCGGAACATGCTGCGTCGACGACGGCGATGAAGAGTGCTTCAGATAATGCTAAAGATTTGATTGATGGTTTGTCGCTGCAGTATAACCGTGCACGACAAGCAGCCATCACCACGGAGTTGACCGAAATTACCGGTGCAACTGCCGCGATTGAGTAACAACCACAAATAATTGCGGGGAGGACAGCATAATTGAGTAATACTACAGGTAAAATCGTGCAAGTGATCGGACCTGTCGTCGACGTGGCCTTTCCCATCGATGGCGACTTGCCAAAGATCAACAACGCACTCGAAGTCACTAACAACCAGGGGCAGACGGTCGTCGTCGAAGTTGCCGTTGAGTTAGGTGACGGCGTGATGCGGGCCATTGCGATGGCCAGCACGGACGGTTTGCAGCGAGGCATGGAGGTTCGCGACACCGGGGCATCGATTTCCGTACCCGTTGGTGATGATACTTTGGGCCGCGTGTTCAACGTGCTCGGCGAACCAATTGATGATGGACCGAAGTTCGGCCCTGACCACGAACGCAACAGTATCCACCGGGATGCGCCAGCCTTTGAGGACTTGAGTACGAGTTCTGAAATTCTGGAAACGGGGATCAAAGTTATTGACCTGCTCGAACCATACTTGCGGGGTGGTAAAGTTGGTCTGTTCGGTGGTGCCGGTGTTGGGAAGACCGTTCTGATTCAGGAACTGATTCACAACATTGCCGAAGAGCACGGTGGTTTGTCCGTGTTCACTGGTGTCGGTGAACGGACGCGTGAAGGTAACGACCTTTACTTTGAAATGAAGGAATCTGGTGTCTTGAAGAACACCGCCATGGTCTTCGGGCAGATGAACGAGTCCCCTGGTGCACGTATGCGTGTGGCTTTAACGGGTTTGACCATCGCCGAATACTTCCGTGACGTGAAGGGCCAGGACGTGTTGCTATTTATCGACAACATCTTCCGCTTTACCCAAGCCGGGTCCGAAGTTTCTGCGCTGCTCGGGCGGTTGCCTAGTGCCGTTGGTTATCAGCCAACGCTGGCTACCGAAATGGGTCAGTTGCAGGAACGGATTACATCCACTAAGAAGGGCTCCGTTACCTCCATCCAGGCCGTTTACGTGCCTGCCGATGACTACACCGACCCTGCACCTGCCACGATTTTTGCTCACTTGGACGCTACCACCAACCTGGAACGGCGCCTGACGCAAATGGGTATCTACCCAGCCGTGGACCCACTGGCTTCCACTTCTAGTGCCTTGACCCCTGAAATTGTCGGTCAGGAGCACTACGATGTGGCCATGCAGGTACAGCAGGTACTGCAACGGTACAACGAATTGCAGGACATCATCTCAATTCTGGGTATGGACGAACTGTCCGACGAAGAAAAGACGATCGTTGCCCGTGCACGTCGGATCCAGTTCTTCTTGAGCCAAAGCTTCTCCGTGGCCGAACGTTTCACTGGCTTGCCAGGGAAGTACGTGCCGGTTAAGGAAACCGTCGAGGGCTTCAAGGAAATCCTTGAAGGCCGTTACGACGATTACCCAGAAGATGCATTCCGTCTGGTGGGTAACATTGACGACATGAAGGCGAAGGCCAAGGAAATGGGCTACGACCCAGATAGCAAGGATTAGGGGGGATTCGTATGGCTGACGAGCAACAGGATGTGTTGACCGTTAACATCGTGACCCCAGATGGCGTTGTGTATGATCACCGGGCCAAACTGGTGGTTGTGCGTGCTGTTGATGGTGATTTAGGGATCATGGCGAACCACGAACCAATCGTGGCGCCACTACAGATTGGGGAGGTCCGCGTGCAGCGGGTCGATGAACCTAATCATGAAAACCGAATCGCCGTTAACGGTGGTTTCATGGAAGTAGCTGATAACGTTGCGTCCATCGTCGCTGACTCCGCGGAACGTGCGCGGGACATTGACCTCAGTCGTGCTGAGGCTGCCCGTGAACGTGCGGAGCACAAGATTGAAACCGCCAAGCAGGCGCACAATACGGATGACCTGGCGCGGGCTCAAGTGGCTTTGCGGCGGGCAATCAACCGGATCAACGTTAAGCGTGATGCTCAGCACTAGCACAACGTCAACGACGGTTAGCTGAGGCTGCGCCTGCATGGTGTGGTCCCGGACCGTATTGACAGTATAAGCACTAATCGACCCGGACCAGTAGTCATCTTTGACCACTGATCCGGGTTTATTTTGTGCTACGGGGAGTTTTGCTGCCACCGGCACCTAACTTAAGGGAATATTTATGCAAACGCGCCCGCCAGCGCTTTAGTGTTGGGTGCGTTTTTGGTATTATGGTACGCGGAGGATTTTATAATGGATACTTCTTTAGGTCTCAACGCCGCTTTCACCTTTATGTCACACTTGGTATTTATCATTATGTCTTGGCGACTGCTGATCGTGTTGCGTTTTGATAAAATCCTCAAACCCAACCGTGTAAATGAGTCGCGGTTATTGTTGTTTTTTTATCGCTGTTGCCTTGGGTTACCTCGTGTCATCATGCTTTTTGTCACTGGTCCAGGCAGCGCGTAACCTGTTTTACTTACTATAAAAGTCGCCACGCAACGTATGTTATAATGTGACGAGTAAACATCTGAGGGGAGAACATTTTTCATGGCTAGAGACATTGGGATTGATTTAGGGACGGCGAACGTCCTGATCAACGTCAAAGGAAAGGGCATCGTCCTGAATGAACCGTCCGTGGTTGCCGTCGACACGCAATCAGGGAAGGTAGTTGCGGTGGGAACGGAAGCCTATAAAATGGTCGGCCGGACACCCGGTAACATTCGGTCCATTCGGCCGTTGAAGGACGGTGTCATTGCCGACTTTGATATTACTGAGGCAATGCTGGAGTACTTCATCAACAAACTGAACGTCAAGGGCTTTATGAGCAAGCCGAATATTTTGATTTGTGCACCAACCAACATCACGTCCATCGAGCAGAAGGCCATTATCGAAGCGGCTGAAAAGTCCGGCGGCGGTAAGGTGTACCTGGAATTTGAACCCAAAGTTGCGGCCGTGGGTGCTGGCCTGGATATTTTCCAGCCTCAAGGCAACATGATTATTGATATCGGTGGTGGGACCTCAGATGTCGCCGTTCTCTCCATGGGCGAAATTGTCACCAGCCGGTCTCTACGCTTGGCGGGGGACAAGATGGATGCTTCCATCGTCAGCTACGTGAAGAATAAGCACAAGTTGTTGATTGGTGAACACACTGCCGAACAGTTGAAGATCAACATCGGTGCCGTATACCAGGCGGACGAGAAGCAGACGATGCAGGTGCGTGGGCGTGATATCGCCACCGGGTTACCCCGTGAGGTCGAAGTGACGTCTGTGGAGCTCCAAGAAGCCCTCAGTGACGTGATGGCTTCGATCATTGCCGCCGCTAAGGAAGTTCTCGAAATGACGCCCCCAGAGCTGTCCGCGGACATTATTGACCGTGGTGTGATGTTGACCGGTGGTGGAGCGCTCCTGAACGGTATTTCGCAACTGTTCGCGTCCGAATTACACGTGCCCGTTTTGACTGCCGAGGACCCTTTGGATGCGGTGGCCTTGGGCACGGGGGTGCTGTTAGACAACATTCAGCACCACAAGCAGTATTAAACTAGGTGATAAACTTTGTTGAAAACAGATGCTATTAAGCGGTTCGGTGCCCGGTTGCTCATTGGGGCCGGTATTTGCATTATTTTGCTGATAGTAGGATCCATGATTGGTTACGCAATTGGCGGCGGTAACCCGTTCGCCGTGTTTGTGCCGAGCACCTGGACGCATATTGGTAAGTTTTTGGAGTGAGGTGTTGGTTTTGCGGTGGTTACTAACCAAGTTAATTCGGGGCTACCAGCGGTTTATTTCGCCCCTGTTGCCGGCGTCGTGCCGGTATTACCCGACCTGTAGCCACTATGCCATCACCGCAATCGGCCGCTTTGGGGCGCTACGGGGTTCGTTAATGGCTGCAGCGCGAATCTTGCGCTGTAACCCGCTGGTGCCGGGGGGGATTGATTATGTCCCAGCGCACTTTAGCTTGCGGCGTAACCGGGCGACGATGGACAATCAGGCAAGTGGGGTTAAGTAATGAGTAAAGAAACAAAGGTGAAACTGACCATGACTGATGAGCAACGTGATGGTCAGTCCGTGTCGGTCCTGAGTATGGGCCAACAGGAATTGGGGTACGTCCGTCCTGATGGTGACCGCTTCGTTGCGGTAGTGAGTGCAGGGGCGGAGACCGACCGTTTTCGGAATGAAGATGACGCTGTTAACTTTTTGATTGCAACGTTTCACCTCCACCAACACTAGTATTTAGTTAAAGGGGGTCAGTGCGTGGCCACTGATAACGACAAAGAGCAACAACAGCAGGGTGATCGCATTGACTACGGTATCATCCTCACAATTATGCTACTAGCATTGATTGGGTGCGTAGCCATCTTCATGGCGACCGCCAATGCCAGCAGTACTAGTGCCGCCATTAAGGCGGTAGTTATGCAGGTAGTCTGGTACGGCATCGGTTCAGCCGGGGTGGCCATCGTTATGCGGTTCGATACCGAGCAATTGTGGCGTATCGCTCCGGTACTGTACTGGATCGGGATATTTTTACTGATTGCGGTACTGTTTCTGTATGACCGTCAGACTGCGTTGGCTAACGGGGCCAAGTCATGGTTCAAGTTTGGTCCCATTACCTTTCAGCCCAGCGAGGTGATGAAGCCCGCCTATATTCTGATGTTGGCCCGCGTAGTGACGCTACACAACGCGGAAATGAGCCACACCATACGTAATGACTTTCGGCTGCTGGGGCAGATGTTGATTTGGACCCTGCCCGTCGTCGCCTTGATGATTTTGCAACACGACTTTGGGAGTACCTTAGTCTTCCTGGCCATTTTCGCGGGGTGGTGCTGATCTCGGGCATTAGTTGGAAGATCATTCTGCCGGTCGCCATCGTGGCGGTGGTTGTCGGCGGCGGTACCATTTTACTGGTTACCCAGTCCTGGGGCCGGGCCATTCTTGAAAAAGTGGGTTTTGAAGCCTACCAGTTTGCTCGAATCGATTCTTGGTTAGATCCGTCTGGTGCGACCTCAGGGAATAGTTACCAGTTGTGGCAGGCAATGAAAGCCATTGGTTCAGGGCAACTGTCCGGTAGTGGCCTGGGCAACCTGCAGGTAACGGTGCCAGTGCAGACGTCTGACATGATTTTCTCGGTGATTGGGGAGACTACTGGCTTTATTGGTTCCGGTGTACTCATTCTGCTATACTTCCTGCTCGTTTACCAAATGATTCGCGTTACCTTTGACACGAAGAATGAATTTTATGCCTACATTTCGACTGGCGTGATTATGATGATCATTTTCCACGTCTTTGAAAATATTGGGATGAACATTGGGCTACTGCCACTGACAGGGATTCCGCTACCGTTCATTAGTTCCGGGGGCTCGTTCTTGCTGGCCAACATGTTGTCCGTCGGGATGGTGCTGTCAATGCGGTATCACTACCAAAGCTATATGTTTAGCCGGGACCGTGAAGACTTTAGCCAGGTGCAGTTGACGCCTAAACGTAATGAATAAGCACTTCCGCGCCACGCCGAGTTAGCGTGGCGCGTTTGTGTCATGAGGCCTGTAATGCCTTCACACCAAAAATTCACAATGAACTCATTTTTGGGGTTGACATCGGCAAGCTGACCGGGTACCCTAGGTTTAAATCATCAAACGTAAACGAGTGACGTGAGAGAGATGGTGCATACGACCTAACAGAGACCCCGGATGGTGCGAGCGGGGAGGTACGGTGCCCTGAGAATGGCTCACTGATCGGTGCGCCGAGCTTCCCCGGGGAGTTAGGTGGCAATGGCCGGCATCCATTATCTTGCACACGGGTTGTTTGACCCGTTAGTGAGGTTCACGACTGCAGCGTGGGCGAATTAGAATGGCACCGCGGAATTCCGCTTCTAACGTAAGTTAGGGGCGGTTTTTTTTACGTTTGGTGGTCCGCACCATTATTCAAGCATTTATAAATATGCCATTATTGAATTTTTGGAGGAAACATTCATGAAGAAGAAATTTGTTGCGTTAACCGCATTAGTTGCTGCGTTGCCCGTATTTCTGGCTGCCTGTGGGAGCAGTAGCTCAAGCACAAAGACCACGACCGTCAAGTTGGGGGTCATTGGTTCAGATGCTGACGTGTGGAAGCCCGTTGCTAAGCGTTTGAAGAAGCAGCACATCAACCTCAAGCTGGTTGAGTTCACCGACTACAACAAGCCTAACCAGGCACTGCAAGATGGCGACATTGATTTGAACGCCTTCCAGACGGTCCAGTTCCTGAACAACTGGAACAAGGCCCACAAGACTAACATCGTCAGCGTGGGGAAGACCTACATCGGCCCGGTACGCCTGTACTCGCAGAAGGTGAAGAAGCTTAGTCAGCTGAAGAAGGGGGCTAAGGTTGCGATTGCCAACGACCAAACCAACGAGGCGCGTGCGCTGGAACTCTTGCAGCAGGCGGGTTTGATCAAGCTCAAGGGTAACGTCACCTTCCCCACGGTGCGTGACATCACCAGCAACAAGTTAGGCCTCAAGATTACGCCAGTGGATGCTGCCCAGACCGCCCGTTCACTGACTTCCGTGGATGCCGCCGTGGTCAACAACGATATTGCTTTGAACGCTAAGCTCAAGCCAAGCAGCGCCATCTACGTGGAAAAGATTACTAAGCCAGCAAGCCGTTCGTGAATGTGGTTGCGTCCACGAAGAAGAATCGCAACAACAAGGTATACAAGAAGGTTGTGAAGGCCTACCAGACTCAGGCAACCAAGAAGGTCATCAAGAAGGTGTACAATGGTTCTACCGAGGCTGCATGGGACTTGTCCTTTAAGTAACCAGCAGTCGTAACGATTGGGGATGGTCCTAGCCGCCGTGTTAGGACCATCTTTGTTCAGCAGGATGCTAGGAGGAACACAGATGAGTGAAGCACCAGTCATCACGTTGCAGGATGTCGACGTGTTATTTAAAGAAAAGAAGCAGGAGGTCCATGCGGTGGACCACGTCGACCTGAAAGTTAACCGCGGCGATATTTACGGTATCGTGGGTTATTCCGGTGCCGGTAAGTCCACGCTGGTGCGGTTGATCAACCGCCTGCAGCGGCCTACCAGTGGAACCGTCACCGTGTTGGGCGATGATATGGCGCAACTGTCTGCTAAGGAATTGCGGGCGAAGCGGCACAAAATCGGCATGATCTTCCAGCACTTTAACCTGATGGCCAGTCGCACCATTGCCGACAACGTGGCGTTCCCGCTACGGGGGACGATGCCGAAAAGTCAGATCAAGGCCAAGGTGGACCAATTGCTCAAGCTGGTTGGTTTGGCCGAACGGTCGAGCGCGTATCCGGCTGAGTTGTCCGGGGGGCAAAAGCAGCGCGTGGGGATTGCCCGGGCGCTGGCCTCGGATCCAGAAATTTTGATTTCTGACGAAGCCACGAGTGCGTTGGACCCCAAGACGACGTCCTCTATTTTGTCCCTGCTGAAGAGCTTGAACCAAAAGCTGGGCTTGACCATCGTTCTGATAACCCATCAAATGGAGGCCGTGAAGCAAGTATGTACGCGGGTGGCCGTCATGGATGCTGGAAAAATTATCGAGCGGGGGTCCCTGGTGGACATCTTTGCCCACCCGCAACAACAACTGACCAAGGACTTTATCAATACGACTATCCAGCTGGACGCTACACTGGAGGCCCTCAAGCTGCAGCCAGCGGTTCAGGATCTGGGTCCAGGTAACCGGTTGGTGCGGTTAACCTACGTGGGTGACACGACCGACCAGCCGTTGGTGGCGACACTCTATGCGGAGTACGGGGTGAGTGCCAACATCCTCTTTGGCGATATTCAAAGTTTGCAGAACACGCCGTTTGGTAACCTGATCGTGGTCCTCACCGGCGCACCGGACCAGGTAGATGCCGCGTTGACTTACCTCAAACAGAACGACGTCACCGTCACCGATGTTGATTTGAGTCAAGTAGGGGGTGCTGACTAATGATGCAGTTTTTTTGAAAAGTTTTTTTCCGAACGTAGTGCCGTTGTGGCACGGCGATGACGGGGTGCTCGACGCCATTAATCAGACCCTGTACATGACGTTTTGGACCAGTTTGGTGGCTGGGATCATCGGGTTGTTGCTGGGCATTTTGCTACTAGTGACTGATGAGCACGGCATTTTGGAAAACCGGCCGTTTTATTCGGTACTGGACAAAGTAGTCAACGTGTTCCGGTCCATTCCGTTCGTGATCCTGCTGGCAATCTTGAACGGCGTGACCCGTTTGATCGTTGGCACTGGAATCGGCTCCACGGCAGCGCTCGTGCCATTAATTGTTGGTTCAGCACCGTTCTATGCGCGACAGGTACAAAATGCGCTGCTGACCGTCGATGCGGGGGTGGTAGAAGCGGCCCAGGCCATGGGCATTTCCCCTCTAGGCATTATCTTCCGCGTGTACTTGCGCGAGGGGCTGTCGGAGCTTATTCGCGTATCGGTCCTGACCATTATCAGTATCATTGGTCTGACCGCCATGGCTGGTGCCATTGGTGGTGGTGGCTTGGGTAACTTGGCCATCAACACTGGGTACCTACGTTACGAAAACGACGTCATTTGGGTCAGCCTAATCTTCATCCTGATTCTGGTGTTCATCGTGCAGTTCATCGGCGACTTGCTGGCCCGCAAGACTCACCACTAAGCTAGCTGGTGTTGGCGACGGTAAATCAGATTAACCGTTACTTTGTGTAATGGTTGAGCAAGGTCACCACTTATTAAACGTGTAATTTAATGCTACTATTAGCCCCCGCACTAAAAAAACTTTTAGTGCAGGGGCTTTCCTTTTCTGGATATAATTAACCTACAGTTGTTTGTTGCTTGGTATGGCAGTATTTGTACCGAATTAACTGGTGGGCTGTTATCGCCACCAAAGGGGTGTAAGTATATGGTGAAGAACGATCATGAAGTACGGATTTTAGGGGACCGCGTGCGTTATTTTCGGAAGCTACGGGGGCTGTCGCAAAGCAAGCTCGCCGACGGTATTTGTACCCAGGCTACGATCAGCCTAGTCGAAAAACGCAATAAAGTCCCCAGCATGAAAATTTTGGTGCAAATCGTGCGCCGTCTGGGCGTCCAAATGACGGACGTGGTGGTGGAGCCCCAGGACCAGATTCAGATTACGCTGGATCAGGCGGTGGCAGCCATGCGCCACCGGCAACCGGACACGGCTGCTGCCGCGCTAGCCACCCTGGACGAAGAGCACGATTTACACACCGTGGATGATCAGAAGCGCTTTTACTACGTGCAGGGGATGATCCAATTGACGGGGGAACGTAAACCGGAAGAGGCGGTGTACTACTTTAACCGGGTACTGCAGCTATTCACGGGTGAGGATGCCGACGTGTATGCCGTGATGGCCATTTTGGGGCTCGCCCTCGCGTACGCCGACATGGACAACTTGGGCCGTACGCGACTCTACGTCAATGAGGCGTTGACCTTACTGCAGGATGTGCACCGGCAGGGGGAAGCCTTTCTGGATAGCGACCTGTTGATTCGCTGGTACATTTGCAGCGCCCTGTACCGGTTGGGGGACTACCAGGAAGTATTGCACCGGGCGGATGCGGCCATCGAACTAGCCGTCCACAATGAACGTTTGTTCCTGCTGGACGAGTTTTACGCGTTGCGGGCGCGGTGTTTAGTCCAACTCCGGGCTGAGGGTACTAATGAGGCGTTTACGGTTGCTATTTCCCTGGCGGGGGTCAATCAGAATCATGCTCTGGCCGCGACCCTGCAAGCAGAAATGGCCAGCTAAAGCAAAAGTTGCTATGTTATTTTTCACAAAATGCTACTGAATAAAAAAAAGCACCAACCGGAGACAACAATAATTGTTTCCTGGTTGGTGTTATTTTTTTTGTTAGCGATAAGCTAATTAACAATCATGTTTGCAATGCTTGTTCACTATTGCTCATTATCTGGTGACGGTTTCTTGGTGGTAGCCAGAACCGGCTTGTTTTCCAAATCAGTCCGGACGACGAGCACGTCGCATGGAGCTTCACGGGTGACGTACGCGGTCACTGACCCAATCAGCAGGCGCTCAACCGCATTCAGACCGGTAGCACCGATCATGATCAGGTCGATGTTACGCTCCTTCGGGATATCGCGGGCAATCACCGTCTTGGGTGCGCCGTACTCAATGGTGTAGCTCACGTTCTTCAGACCAGCATCTTCGGCGGTCTGTACGTAGTCGGCCATGGTCTTCTTAGCAGCCGCGGTGACCTGCTCCACCATCGCGGAGTCAAAGCTAGAAACGTTCTGGAACGCCCGTGTGTCAACAATGTGTACCAATAACAGTTCGGCATCGTTCCGCTGGGCGACGGCGATGGCCTTTTTGAACGCAATCTCCGCCTCGTATGACCCGTCGACGGCAACCAAAATGTGTTTGTATTGTTGTAACATAAGCCCACCTCCTTCATTAGGTTACCTTTAGCATACAATGTTGTGAAAGCTTTTTCAATCCCAATGAGAATGCGATTACAATTACAAGAAGCGGGTGCAGGACAGACCAAACAGTCCCATGACGGCAGCGCCTAATACGAGTGCTACGAGGGCGAGGTTCACAATATTCACAAAGGCAGCGACCAGGGACAAAACGGCGGCAACTAGGAGACCGTAGCCCGCCAGCCCCATTGTTTGAGCCAACTGCGTACTGGGTTCGGTGAATACCAAGAAGGGCTTGTGGCGGTGGCTCAATAAGTACCACGCAATGAGGACGAGAATAACGGCATAAAGTAACATCAATATTAGTAACACGATACGCTCCTTCGGGATGTGGTGGGGGTCTGGGCCGAGCCAGAATAGTTCTGGCCACAAAAAAAACTGGCGCGAGGCCAGCCAAAAGTTGTCTTTTGATTTGAAGGACTAGTGGTGCCGTTGTGGCTTCCCAATTCTTGTGAACCCGCGATAAAGCAGGTGGGAATATATGCAGCGCGCTCTTGTGGGCTAAGTGATATAGCCCAATTGTCGTGCTAGTCCCATATTCCCAATGTAATGAGAATGTTCGGTCAACTGATTAGAGGGAAGAGCGAACACCTTAGTGGCTTCATCAATAATATAGCATTAACACGTACTAGATACAACAGTTTCAGCAAGGTAAAATTTGTTTAAAGCGCGTCATGTTGGCATTGACAACGGTTACAGCAATGCTGGTAGTTTCAAGCCAACGGCCACTAATAACGTGGTTACTCCGTTAGGCTGGCTCCAGCACTCGCCTCGTGGCGGGCAGCCGTGGTATTGTAGTTACTGGAATGGGAGGTTGCGAGTGATGCAAGTAACTGAAGATATGCAGCGGGTGCTCCAGCAGGGGATGGCCCTGTTGCGCACTGCAATGCCGGTACGTATTTTGCAGCTGGGACGGTGGCAGCGTCGGGTGCAACTGGATCGGCACGCTAGTCCGTACCTTTACCCAGTGAGCGCGACCACGGCGATCGTTATGGGTACCCAAACGGCGGATACGGATCAAGCATGGTCCACTTGGCAGGCCGTCGCGGCGACGGCCCCTGCCATTGCGCATGTTGATGGGTTGACGGCGGTTAATGACGGTGTCCGGGTTCAGTTGGCGTTGCCGGAGACATTACTGAGCGATGCGTTTGCGGCTGCTGGCAAAGCTGTGCAGGCGGCCGGGTACGTGGCTTACCGGAACGGTTGGTATTTGCGGTGGGCGCAACGGTTACAACAGCGGTTGCCCGCCATGATTCAGTTATTGTCACCCGCGGCGCCGCCCGTGACGGCCGGGCAGGTCGATTTTGCTAGCCTCAAACGGTACCAGCGGACCGCTCCAGAGCCTGCAATTGGTGCGACGGCGGGTACGGTGACCTTGGCGGGGGTGCAGTTGGCGCAGCGGGGCATCCTGACGGTGGATGTGGATCTACCAGCCAGTTGCTTACCTGACGCTGCGCACCTGGCAGCGCTACGGGACCTCGGTTGGTTGACGTTAGGGTTGCCAGATGGTGCTGATGCCGATTTGAATGCCTCCGCGACGACTTTCTTCACTGGTGAAGACGCGCAGCCAGCCGTGCTGGCGCGGTTGCAGGGTCTTGGACGCGTTGCCCCACCAGCAAGCAAAACTATCCTGCGGGGGTTCAGTGGTGCTGCACCGCAGCAACAACTTTTCCTGCGCGCCGCTTTCGTGGCGGGGATGAGTATTGAGCCGTTAGGTGATGGTTTATGGTCGTTGGGCCGCGAACCACACCACGTACTTTTGACTGGGAATCAGTTGGGGTTGAACCCGGATGCGGCCGTAACGTTGACCAGTAACCGCGATGCGTTGTTACACTACCTGGGTGTGCACGGACTGGTAGTACCGCGGGGCAACACTTACCGTAGTGCGGCGGCGGCTGAGTCCGACTTTGCTCGCAGCTTTGGGCACAAGAGCATCTTCGTGGGCAGTACTCAGACGGGCCGGGGAACCGCGATGCCCGTACCACCGACCCCGGAGCGGTTTGCCGAGGTCGTGCGCTCGCTCGGTCACGAAATCATGGTGCAACTCCTCGCACCGGGAACCATCGAGCGGTGCCTCGTGCTGGATGGGCAAGTGCTGGCCGTTCAGGCCCATGATTATGCGTACGTTGTGGGGGATGGTCGGCATGATGTGCAAACATTATTAGCGGTTAAACGTGCACGCCGTACGGCCGCGGGACAGGCAACGTTGAACTAGATGCGGATGTGCAGGCTGCTTTGGCCCGCCAAAACGTCACCCCGGAAACCGTTGTGGCACGGGGTAGCCAGGTGTATCTGGGACGTAACCCAGCAGCATTTGCTGCCGGTGAGTATTGGGACGACCGCGATAGCTTGGATAGCAGTTATGACGCGGTGGCCATCCGCGCGGCCCAAGCGGTCGGGCTCCGGTACTGCAGCGTGGATTTAGCGGTAATCAACGGCTTCATGCCGTATACTGACGACCAACCAGAACTGGCGCAGGTGGTCGCTGTCGACCCCGCACCGAATTTGGTCAGCTGGCTGCGACCAACTATTGGGACGGGCGTTGACTTGAGTAGCAAGTCCTGCAGGCGGCGGCCCAGTAAAGGGTAATCAAGCAAAGATGCGGATCAGGCACCCATACCATATGGGTGCCTGATCCGCGTCTTTATTTTGCTCCTTTTTAGTGGAAAAAGCCGAATAGCCCCTTCTTTTTGGGTGCTTCTGGGTGTGCTGCATTGACATGCAACGTGATGTCTTCCTGGTTAACGGCCTGGTTGCTGACCACCAGTAGGCCGGTTGCGGAGTCGGCAGTTTGCGCGCTGGCATCATTCACCATGGTGAGGGACATGTTCAGCTGACCCAGCAGCTTCATCACTGGCCCGGTCACGCTGGCGTCTAGTTTGCCGTTGATCAAAGCGTGGTGGTCACCCCCAACTAATGCGGGCAGTTGTTCGCGCAATGCGGGCAACGTTGCCGCTTGACGCATGGTGGCATTGTCCACGCGTAGCAGTACGCGTTCACGCAGGGAGCCTAAGTATTGCCGGCGCTCATCCGGATTGGTTTGGCGGGGGCCGTACATAGCGTTATTGAGGTGATCTTGCATTTGGTCGTCAGCCATTTTGGAAACCTCCTTGAGGATAATTACAGGGTGTAAGGGGTAGCGCGTAGGATCAACCACCTTAGACCCACCAGCATGGCCCCCTCAAAGTCGTGGACGTACTGGGTTTTGAATTGGTTCGGGTGGTAGTGCAACGCCGCATTTTCCTTGATTGCGGCCTCGAAGGTAGCCTGCGGTACACCGTTTGAAGCCAGGACAAAGTAATCTGGGGCTAAAGCAATGTTGTAACTCACCATCAAGTCGGTGAGCACCGTGGCGGTTTCGGCGTCAGTTTTGGGAGCCCATGTTCTTGCAGGGCGGGGGTGTACTTGGCCTCCCCAGCGAGGGCGTGGTGTCCTTCAATGAGTTGGTTGTTAGTGAAAATGCTGATACCCGGCATGATTCGTTGCGGGAAGTAAATACCCACGGTGAGCGCAGTGTCTGGAATTCCGTTTTGGCGCGTGTACCCAACCGTCATCAGGTGAACATCATTTTCCATGTAGAACGGCAACGTGGTGACGTTACGGACAACATCATTTAAGTCCCAGCCGTCGAATTTTTCGTTCTAACTGGATTGGACCACACCATGGTCAATTTTGCCGGGAAATGCGAGGCCGACCGCAACTACCGTGGGGTCCAGTTGCAACGCCTGGCGCAGGGCGTCAGCCGGTGTTGACCGGGTATAATCGCTAAAGTCGGTGGTGACACCAGTGCTCAAAATTGTCCCCGCCATGTTGACCACGTGTGGTTTGATTACCAGGTCGTTGTGCCCCAGTTGGGGATTGAGTTCTTCCTGGATGGTGCATAGTAGGTAACGTTCGGCATCATAGTTGAAGAAATATTTAGTTGCCGGGCGCCCAACTTCCCGTTGCACCATGTTTTTAGCAGTCACGAGATTTTGATTAATTAACGGCTTGATCAGTGAATTGACGGTGACCACGCTCAAGTGTAGTGAGTTGCCCAAATCAGAGGCAAAGGCACTGCCCGCGCTAAAGATAGCACCAGCAATTGAAATTGAGGTTTTGTTGTCGTTGGGGGTTCTTCTTTGGTGTCATGGAGCGACCTTTCTTTCGCGAATCGAATAATGAAGTGCATCTGCGACTTGGTTGAACCAGTCATTATTAAATTACTAAATAATTGTAGTTGATAAAGTAACTTAGGTAAACCGGCGTTATGAGGGGTAATTTTGTCGTCACACTTTTGTCACCCTGAACATGTCTGCAAACACCACTTTAATCAGCAATTCTTGAAATTTACTTGTGCGACTGGTAGTCATTGCTGAAAACGGTTTATAAAACCCATTGGCAAAATGTCCGTTAAGGCCTTTAATTATAGCCGTTTAGTAAAGGTCTTTATTAAAATACTTAATTTTAGTGATTTGAAAGGGAGGTAATGTCGATGGTCGGTATTATTCTTACCAGTCACGGCGCTACAACAAGTTGCGGCTGTGCGTGCATAGATTACAAACAAAGAACTCCGGTTCATCGTGGGCACTAAGCAACCCCTTGTATGCGTGCTTAGGCGACGATGAACCGGAGTTTTGATGTATAGACAGTTTGGCTGACTAGAGCCAAGCCGCGGTGCCCTTACCGCGTGACTTTGATATGAACGTCCCACTGCCAGCGGTCCTGGATGGCCAAGGCGCGCAGCCGGCTGAATAGTAGTAGTAACCAGCCAAACGCCACGGTGAAGGCTTGAATTTCAAAGGAGGTCAGGGATGGGTAGCCAAACAGGCGGAAACCAAAGTTGAGTGTGAGGAGAATGATGGCGACTAGGTACGAAACCCACAGAAATTCGCGGCTGACCTGGGGTAGCAGCCAGCGAATGCCGACGATAAGCACCGCCAGCAAAATGATCAGCATACCGGCCGCCTGGTCATGCAGTAGGTGTGAGGCGGCGTTGTTGGGGAAAATACCAATGCACGCTACGTCGAGCGCGACCAGCGTCAGCAGCGCGCGCATGATGTTGATACGACGATTACCCGGGTAGCGCTGGCTGATGGCGACGAAGAGCGTGTCAATCAATGCCACCATCAGGAGGGCTGCCAGCATGAGCGTCGCGTTGAACTGCCAGGCGTTATTAGCCATGTCGGTCCCTAAAAAGCTGAGGTTATGCTGCCACCAGCGCCGTTGATTGTTGGAAGCCATGGCGATAATCACCCCGGTGATAATCACCACCCCCAGGAGTGCGCTCAGCGTGTTCGCGTCCACGTGGCGCGCAGCTCGGACCATCAGGGTGTTGCTGCTTACGGTCAAAATGAAGAAAATAATGGCTGCCGTGACTAGGTCAAAGCTGGCGCCAGGAAACAACTGGCCCAGCAACCAAAAGCCACCAACCAGCGCGAGCGCCAGCATAATGCAAATGAGCCAATGATGACGGGGAGGTTGCGCCAGTAAATACGGGGTACTTCATGGTGGCGCCGGGCCACAATTAGGTTGCAGGTGAATAGGACCATCCCCGCGACCAACGCGCAACCAATGACCATACTGGCGAGCGAGAAGTCTCCGGAGAGCGGGATTGCCGTCGTGTGCTGCGTGAGCCAGTAGATGTAGACCCCAATGGTGAGTATGGCGGTAACGAGTAGCGGCCAGTGCAAGTTAAGCCGTTCCACACGATCACGTGGTTGTGGCCGGATGATCAGGCGGTCATTTTTGACGGCGACCCGCACCGGGGTGTCATCCGTGACCCCGAGTTGTTGTGCAACCGCAGCGGGTAAGGTGACGGTCAACTTGGTTTTGTGATTGGACATGATATCCTTCCTCTTCGTAACAATCACCCACATGATATCAGAGAATGGCCGGAGGTGGTATGTGGCAATTGTCCCGTCCAGGGTGATTGTACGCGCGAAAAGTGTGCCCAAACAGCACGACGGGCCACCGCGTTCGTCAACACGGCAGCCCGTTGAATTGATTAGTTTATTGATTCTTTAGTAGAAGGACGGCTTGCTGCCGTCAGTGTGCGGCTGGTTGACGCCAACCGAATGCCGAACTTCCTGGGTCGGATCGTTGATCAACTTGACGACGTAAGCGGCGATACTCTTCCGCGAAACTTCGGTCCCTTTAAACGGTTCACCCTTTTCTGTGGTCTCGTAGTTCACGACGTCACGGTTCGATAACCATGCGGGCCGGATGATGGTGTAATCCAGGTCCGAGGCTTCAATGATTTTCGCTGCCGCGGCGTAGTGCTCCAGGTAGCCCCCATCCAACATCTGGTGGTTCCACTTGCCAAAGGCGCCCGGAACTTCGTCGTAAATACCCAAGGTGGAAATCCAGATTAGGCGCTTTATGCCGGCCTGATTCATCGCGGTGACCACGGCTTGGGCCTGGTCCTCAATGTGCGCGTTGCCTAAGTTAGCATACACAACATCAATGTCCTGCATGGCGGCAGTGAGTTGGGCAACATTGGTTGCATCCCCATCGACGACCTGCTCCCGCTGCGGATTGGCATCCTGGATTCGCTTGGCGTTGCGTAGAAACAGGGTCAAGTGGTGGTCAGTCTCCTGTAATAGCTGCGTCCGGGCTAGGCGGGCGATTTGCCCGTGCGCCCCCAAAATTAACACGTTACTCATAGTGTCTTGTTATCCCCTTTCCGTTGCTTACGCTTCATCCTAACACTGGTTAATTATCCGCGTAACGGACACGGGCTCCCGTGTGTCCGGGTGTTAAGATAGGGAAGAGAAGGTAGGTGGAACCATGAACCGCACACAACAAAAAAATTTGTACTGCCACCAAGCTCGTAGTAGTGGCGCACCCGTTTAACCAAGTGAACGTGTCAGCGATTATGGCCGCTGCAGGGCTGCGTCGGCAAACCTTTTACGACTATTTTCGGGATAAGTACGATGTGTTGGGCTTCATCTACCGGGAGGAGGTGGCAGCCGCGGCGACGTATTGTCGGCACTATGCATACTGGCCCCAGACGTTGCGCAGCATGTTGCGCTACTTTGACGCTAACCGGGCCTTCTATCAACGGGTGCTGACGCTGGACATGCAAAACGCCCCAGCCAACGTCATTCAGGCGCACCTGCGCACCACCATTGGTGATGTATTGGCAGACATGCAAAGTACGGAGCACATCCACTTAGCTCCTGCGTACGTGCAGTTCATCCAATCGGTGCAAAGCGTGGCGCTACTGGCTGCCCTGCAGGAGTGGATCGGCGCGGCTGAGCCGGTGACGTTGGCCGTGGAAAACGCGCGTTTATACCGTTACTTACAAGACGGGCTGAACGGTTTGGCGCACAGCGCACGGGCAACACGTGTAACGTTAATTAAATAGGCAAAAGCGGCTGGCCCCCGTCATTCGAGGTCCAGCCGCTTTTTTTTGTTTATTCAATGGTGGTGGCAAAATGGTCCGCAAATTCAGTAATAATGCGGTCCATCTCGTCGGTGTGGATCAGTTGGTCTGACCACTCACCGGGTACTTGGGCGTCGGGGTGGCCAGCAGAGTACAGGCAGGTGGCGATTTGCGCCACGGTGTCGGTATCCTCGCCCAGGTTGGCAGCTCGTAAAATCAGCTCCTGGAGGCTAGTGGCGGTAAGGTTTAACCACGTAGCTGCTTCCAGGGTGTCCACCACGTAGCCCGTTGAGCGAATCATGGTGACCGGTGTTTGCACAAAGTGCGGATCCCAGATGCGGTCAAAGTAATCGTACTCGTCGCGGTCAAAGTCGCACTGGGCCATTAACCGGTGAACCGTGTCGAGGGCGGCGGATAAGGTGACACCCCGTAATAAGCATCGCAATAGCTCTACGTAGATGGTACTGGCAATCACGCTCCGTTGATGGCCATGGGTGGTAGTAGTGTAATCCCGCTCTTGGCGTAACCGCGCCGTTAACGTCGGTTCGTTGACCAGCGCGAATGCTAGTGGGGCCAAACGCATGAGGCGCCGTTGCCGTTGTCGTACTCACTGCGATCGCCACTTTGCTCCGCTGGTTTACCCTTGATAAAGTTCATAATCGCGCGGCTGGTACTGGAGCCGACGTCAAAGGTGGTGCCGAGGGGAGTGTAGTCGCCCTCCTGGAGGTAAGCCACAAAGCGTTGCATGAGCGTGGTGGGATTACCATGGTGGACCAGATTTTCCGCGAGCACCAAGGTGAGTGAACTGTCGTCTGACCAGCACCCCACGGGCTGATCATAGGTGCCATGTCCGGTCATACCGTGCACGTGGTAGGTATCCCGGACGTTGAACTCGACCGGGACCCCCAACGCGTCGGCGACCATGGCATTAATGAAGAAACGATGAATTTGTTGGCTGGTAATTGTCCGCACAGTTGCCCTCCTTAATTGGTCGCTCCGTCGTGACCACGAATGTTATATCATCGTGGCAACGGATAACAAGAAAACGTATCTTTGCGCTTCCATTATCGCGCGTAGCGGTGACGGGAACAAGACACGTGCCGTTATTCCTTCTCGGCCGGAGCATTGGTGTTGACCCAAAAAAACAGATAATTTTATAAAAACAGTTGTAATGTTTGAGTCGCATTCAAATTTAGTGTACTCTTATGCCTAACAGTGTAATTGGCGTTAACGACAAGTGTGGGGACTTGAAAAATGGCATTGATTGGGACAGTGGGTTTTTGTTTAGTTTTTTTATATGGCGGGGCTAATTGGCATCCTGGACGCGTTGGAAGATGTCTTTCCCAGGTTTTATGCGCACATCACCACCCGTGAGCTACGACCAGAGATTCCGGAAGCGGTGTTTACCATCCTGGTTTTGCTGTGTCTGCGGTGGTTAGCACCGCTGGATGCAATTGACGCGTGGATCGCTGATGCGGCTTTGTTTGGCACGTTGCTATACTTGAGCACCCGTTTGCATGAACGGGCGCTTTATATTGCCTTGCTGACGTTGACCGGAATCATTAACTGGACGCTGTGGGGCACGCATCCGGGGAGTTTGGTACCGTTGGTCATTTTGATGGTGGTCAACTCGTTCGCCGACTGGTTTAACGACCATACGTGGGACTTTATCCTGATGACCTTGGTGGTTAGTGCTGTTACTTGGGGCACCGCGACTTGGGTGAATGCTTGGGACCTGGTTGAAGCGACCATTGTCGGTGTGATCGTCACGGTGACTATGATTGCCTCGCACTGGTACGGGCGTTTGGTTGTTTCCCGGCAGCAGCAGGGCAAGCGGTTACGCTACAGTAGCAACCACGATGAGCTCACGGGCATTCGCAGTCTGCACTTGTTTCGGCGGGATTACCGTACTTATCAGCGCTTGATGCGCAGTAACCCTGATGCGCACCTGACCTTAGTGATGATTGATCTGGACCACTTCAAGCAGATCAACGATACGTACGGACACCTGACCGGCAATGAGGTATTGATCACCTTTGCGCGGGATATCGAAGCTTACCTGGTGGCCATGCCGTACTTTTGCGGCGTGTACCGAACGGGTGGCGAGGAGTTCAGCGTGTTCCTGTATGAGCTAACGGACGCGGAGGCCAAAGAAGCCATTGATGCTTACATTAAGCGGCTCCGTGACCTGGTAGTCATGCGTTCATACCCCGAAAAGCGCATCACGTTATCAGTGGGGATGTCCCGTGTGCACGGTTATGACGAACCGTTAAAGCAAGCCATCGCGCGTACGGACGCCAAGCTGTACGAAGCTAAACATGGTGGCCGTAATCGCGTGGCCCAGCAAACCGGTGGGCAGACGGCTATGGCTGATTAATAGGTGTTTTATAGATAAGAAGGTCAAGGCCAGTGGGGCAACCCATTGGCCTTTATTTGTATGTCGAGCGGGGTTCTTAGGCATAAAACTCGCAATTAACCCGTTATCATTTAAATTTAATTATTGATATGGTTGGTGCGGCCACATAGTTACCGGTCGGCGATGCCTACACAGTGGGGGATAATTGGCGTCCAACAATCGTTTGTTATGTTTACCTGCACCCTTTGCCTCACCCCAAAATTAGTATAGACTGAAATCATATTAAAAATCGGGGTGTGCACATGAAAATTACACAGGTTGAGAGTTTTAAGCAGTCGGTGACGCTCCGCCATCCGTTCAAAATCTCCTTTGCGACTATTTATGAATTACAGACGATTATCGTCAAGGTGACGACTGACACGGGCGTGGTGGGTTTCGGCGAGGCCAGTCCGTTCGAACCGGTCACGGGTGAAAGCATTGCGACCGAGCTGGTGGCCCTCGACGCGCTGGGGGCGGCGCTGGTGGGGGTAGACCCGCGCGCACTGGAACGCGTACATAACGTAATGGATGCTACGATGTTAGGGCACACTGCCGCCAAGGCGGGCATCGACATTGCGTGCTACGATATCCTGGGCAAGGATAGTGGCTTGCCTTTGTACCAGTTGCTTGGCGGCGATAGTAACCAGGTCGTCAGTGACTACACGCTTGGTATTGATACTCCTGAGGCGATGGCAAGTGCCGCTCAGGAACAGGTGGCTGCTGGGTTTACGGTGTTGAAGGTCAAAGTCGGTGATGATGACCAGCAGGATATTGCGGCGATTCGCGCTATTCGCGCCGCTGTGGGTCCGGATGTGGAATTGCGTATTGACGCCAACCAAGCGTGGACACCGAAGCAAGCCAAGCGGGTGATGCGCGCCATGGGTGACGATGTTGCCGCCGTGGAGCAGCCGCTACCCGCCAGTCAAACCCAGGACCTGCCGCTGGTGCGGGCGTTGGTCGACCAGCCCGTTATGGTGGACGAAAGTGTACACAGTGCCACTGATGCTTTTAAGGTTCTGGCTGCCGGTGGTGCTGACATTGTCAATATTAAGTTGCAAAAAGCCGGGGGCTTGTGGGGTGCCACCCAGATTAATGCGGTGGCGGCTGCGGCTGGTATTCCGGTGATGTTGGGCTGCATGGTTGAAACGAAGGTGGGTATCGCCGCAGCGGTACACTTTGTCGCCGCTCACCAGAACGCGCGGTACGCAGATTTGGACGCCTTTTTGGATTTTGCGTCGCCGTCCTGGTTGCATGGCGGCTTCACACACGTCGGCGGCATCTACACGCTCAGCGATGCCCCCGGCTTGGGCATTGAGTGTGATCTGTAAATTCGGCCAACAATCTACGGGCCAGCTATTGCGCTTACTTGGTAGCGTGCTAAACTAATAAGGTAAGCCATGGGCCATAGCTCAGTTGGGAGAGCGCCTGCTTCGCATGTAGGAGGTCGACGGTTCAAGTCCGTTTGGGTCCATTAATGTCACTTGTGTGCACTTCAGTTGAGCTGGAGTGCTTTTTTTTGTGGCAATAGATGAGTGGGAGTAGTGTCATGGCAACAAGCGCGGGACAACAGGGGATCACCGTTGTCCCGCTTTTTTTGTACGGTCGCTACCGCTGAGTAGGGTAAGCGGGTAGGCCACCCTGTTGTAGTGCCGTTATTTTTACGCTACTAAGTGTCCGCAACGCTGAATGACGGTTGTAACGTCAAATGTGTATTGACACCCCCACGATGATGGTATTAAAGAAACACAACACCAGATAATATAATAACAAATTAATCTGCAGTAAGCTGTCCGTGGAAAGCGTCAATAAAGGCATACGACTCCTACATTGCTCCCGGAGTCTTAACGATAATTTCTCCAAATGAATAACAAAAATATACATAAATATCAGGCTACCAAACGGTATGTGACCACTTTTATGCTGAAGATGTTTCAACTGTTACCTATAAGTGAAAACGTACGCTGACTGATTGACTTCACCTGCACCGCAATTTATATTATTTGCATTCAACAACGGCTGGTTCCTGAAACCAACCGCGAGTTGAACCACGTCAACGTAGCGCATGCGTGTACGGCCCGCTTGTCCGTACCGCTAACCCACACCAAGGAGGAAAAGTATTTGGCAGTCATGGACACAACAACCATTATGCAACTCATTCCGAACCGGTATCCGATCTTGTTCATGGATTACGTGGATGAAATCAACCCGGGGGCATCAATTGTAGCGACGAAAAACGTCACCATCAATGAGCAGTTTTTCCAGGGGCACTTCCCGGGTAATCCGGTCATGCCGGGGGTGCTGATTATTGAGTCGCTGGCCCAGGCCGCATCGATCCTGATTCTAAAGTCGCCAGAGTTTGTGGGGCAAACGGCGTACTTAGGTGCCATCAATGGTGCTAAGTTTCACCAGATTGTGCGCCCAGGCGACGTGCTCAAGCTCCACGTTGAATTCACGAAGCGGCGACAGAACATGGGGGTGGTGCACACGTTTGCGGCGGTCGGTGACGTGACGGTGGCCCAGGCTGACCTGACGTTTATCGTATCCCCCCAAACCACGCAGGCATAAGCAGGTACTGACACATGGGATTAACAATTATCGGCTCCGCGTCCGCGGTGCCGGCACAAGTAGTGACGAACGATGAGCTAACCCGACTGATGACTACCAGTGATGAGTGGATTCAACAACGTACCGGTATCGCGCGCCGACACGTGGCACGGACGGAAACCACCGATAGTTTGGCCATTGATGTTGCCCGGCAGCTGTTAGAGCAGACCGGCGTGATGGCTGCGCAGGTCGGCTTGATCCTGGTGGCGACCATGTCGCCAACGTACACGATGCCAAGTGTGGCGGCCATGGTGGCCGGGGCCGTTGGTGCCCACGCCGCCATGACGGCCGATATCAGCACTGCCTGTACAGGGTTTGTGGCGGCGTTATCGACGGCCCACGCGTTAGCCCTAGCCCGTCAAACCCGCTATGTATTGGTCATCGGCGCAGAAGTGTTAACCAAGATTGTGGATTGGCACGACCGGTCAACGGCCATTCTGTTTGGGGATGGTGCTGGTGGGGTCATGCTGGATATGGCAGGTACAGCGGGAGCGTACCTGGGTGATGAATTTAGTACTCAGGGTGAACACGGCCTGGATCTGACTGCCGATTACTCCGGCAACCACAGCCCGTTTGCAGAGCCGCAGGATGGAGATCCTTACTTCCGCATGAACGGGCACGCTGTCTACAACTTTGTGGTTAATGATGCGCCCGCGGTCATTGAGCGGTTACTTGCTCGGACCCAGACGGCGCTGGCGGACGTGGATGTGGTGGTGTTTCACCAGGCCAACGCCCGGATGTTGGAGCATTTAGCCAGGAAGCTAGGGCTAACAGCGGCGCAATACCCACTTAATTTACAGGAGTACGGCAACACGGCGGCTGCGAGCGAACCCATCTTATTAGCAGAGCTCATTGCGACCGGCCGTATTCAGCGCGGCAATAAGGTACTACTGTGTGCGTTTGGCGGTGGGTTAACCGTTGGCGCCGCACTGATTGAATATTAGGAATACTAAGTAGTTATGTGAAGCAATTGCAGATAAAGGAGCATACAAAATGACCAAAGATGCGATTATTACCAAAATTATGGACATGGTGCAAGCTGACGGGGTGGCTGCGGATAAGCAGGTGACGCCGACGATGTCGTTTAAAAATGACCTCAATTTAGATAGTTTAGATATCTTTGAACTGGTGAACGAAATTGAGGATGAGTTTGATATTGAGATTGAAGCCGACGAATCCATTGATACCATTGATGCCCTGGCGGCCTACGTGCAAACTAAGCTACCTGACCAGGCGGAGGCATAGGTGAGGCAATGGCGATAGGTTATTTGTTTGCAGGGCAGGGACAGTCAGTTGCGGGTTTGGGGCATGACCTTTACCAGCAGGAAGCAACGTACCGGGAAGTCGTTGATGAGGCTGCGGCGGCGTGCGGTTGTGACCTGGCGGATCCGGAGGTCTGGGGCCAACCAGTGCAAGCCCGGTGTCTCTTTACACCATGAGTGTCGGTATTGCCGCCCTTCTAGGGGCAGAATTACCGGCACCGGTGGCAGTGATGGGGCTGAGTCTGGGTGAGTACGCAGCTTTGACGGCGGCCGGCAGTCTATCGCTGCCCGATGGGGTGCGGGTCGTAGCTGACCGTGCCCGCTGGATGCAGACGGCGGGAGACCAAGTGCCTGGCAAAATGGCGGCGGTGATGACGGACCAGGTGTCCACGGTACAGACGTTGGTGCAAGCACTCCCGGGCGTCTACGTGGCGAACAAAAATGCCCCTCGCCAAATTGTGGTGGGTGGTCAGGTGGCTGCGGTTGATCGACTGCTGGCAGAGTTAGCGGCACGGGGCATCAAACGTGTGCGGTCACTGAACGTAGTGGCTTCGCACACACCATTGATGCAGACCGCTGCGGACCGGTTAGCGGCCCGCTTGCAAGCCGTCCATCTTGCCCCACCGCGGATACCGGTAATTAGCAACACTACGGGCAAGCCGTTTACCACGGCGACCGTCAAGGCCACACTGGTGAACCAGCTAACGCACACCACCAACTTTGCTGGGGGCTTACTGGCCCTCGCGGATTTAGGGGTGGATCAGTTTGTGGAAATTGGTCCCGGGCGGACACTTAGCGGTTTTGTCCGGCAAACTTTACCACGGGCCGCACGCTATCAGGTACACGACGTGGCGACCTTCAACCAAGTGCGCACGGAATTGGGCGTAATTAGCGACTGGCAGTAAAGCGAGGGGAAAACATGCAAACAGGTGCAGTACTGGTAACCGGTGGTGGACGCGGTATCGGCCGGGCGGTGGCCGAGCGTCTCGCCCGTGACGGGTATACGGTGGTGGTCACTATTCGGCGGCCCTTGACAGCTGAGGTCCAGGCTGACTTTGATCAGTTGGGCGTGCGCACGGTGCAGGGCGACGTGACGGTGGCCGCTGATGCTGAGCGTATGGTAGCTGATTGCTGTGGCCCAGACGAAACACTAGTGGGCCTAATTAACAACGCTGGGATTACCCGGGACATGTTGATTACGCGCATGACGGTGGCGGAATTTCAGGCGGTGTTAACGACTAACCTGGTGGGGGCCTTTAACATGACCAAGCCTGCGTTGCGCGTGATGCAGCGCCAGCGGCGTGGTTGCATCATTGACATCAGTAGCATTGTGGGGTTGGTGGGCAATATTGGTCAGGCAAACTATGCGGCTAGTAAGGCGGGCCTCATCGGGCTGATGAAGACGACGGCCAAAGAGGGCGCGTTGCGGGGTATCCGTTGTAACGCGGTCGCTCCGGGCATGGTAGCGACAGCGATGACCGCAGCGTTAAGTGCCAAGACGACTCAACGGTTGCAGGAGAGTATCCCGCTCAAACGGTTTGCGGAACCCGCTGAGGTGGCTGATGTGGTGGCGTTTTTGCTGGGCAATCAGTATATTACTGGTCAAGTTGTGACCGTGGACGGGGGACTTACGCTGTAGGAGGGCGAACAAATGAAACGAGTGGTAATTACGGGGATGGGTGCAGTGACCCCACTCGGGAACACGTTGGGGGACTATGTTGCTGGTTTACGGTCCGGCCGGGTAGGCATTGGTCCCATCACCAAGTTTGCGGCGGATGCGGGTGTGAGCGTGGCGGGGGAAGTGCGCGACTTTGACCCCACGGTGCACCTGAAGGCCAAAGCGGCAAAGCGTATGGACCTGTTTTCCCAGTACGCACTCTACAGTGCCACTGAGGCCATGACCATGGCTGGTTTGGTTGGTGGTGGGGTGGATTCGGAGCAATTCGGGGTCATTTACGGATCGGGTATTGGTGGGCTGGGTACCATTGAGCAACAGGTCATTAAGATGCACGACAAGGGGCCACGGCGGGTCTCACCACTGTTCGTGCCTAATGCAATTATCAACATGGCGGCTGGTAACCTATCAATTGCGTTTCATGCCCAGAATATTAGCCAAGCAGTGGTGACTGCGTGTGCGTCCGCCACTAACGCGATTGGCAACGCCTTTGATACCATCCGCTTGGGTCGAGCGCAGGTGATGCTGACCGGCGGGAGCGAAGCATCGGTCAATGAAATCGGCATTGCTGGGTTCGCGGCTTTGACCGCGTTGTCACGTAGTACCGACCCACTACGCGCATCGTTACCTTTTGATGCCTACCGTAGCGGATTTGTCATGGGTGAAGGTGCGGGTACTTTGGTGCTTGAAGAATTGACCCACGCCCAGGCGCGGGACGCACATATCTATGCCGAGGTCGTAGGCTACGGCAGTACCGCCGATGCGTATCACGCCACGGCGCCCGATCCGACCGGTACCGGTGCCATCCGTGCGATGACTCAGGCTGTGACTGATGCCGGTATCACTCCTGATGCGGTTGGTTATATCAATGCTCATGGTACGGCCACCAAGGCTAATGATGAAGCCGAAAGTCGCGCTATCCAGACCTTGTTTGGGAAGCATGACGTTCTGGTCAGCAGCACCAAGGGCATGACCGGGCACCTACTAGGGGCTGCTGGGGCCTTGGAGGCCATTGCCACGGTTGCAGCCTTACGGGGGCCGTTGCCCGTTAACGTGGGTTGCGCGGATCAGGATCCCGCGTGTCCCGTCCACCTGGTAACTCCAGCTAACGCAGACCGGCCGGTGGATTACGCTTTGAGCAATTCCTTTGGCTTTGGTGGGCACAACGCCGTGCTCGCCTTCAAACGATGGGGGGCTTAGTGATGGAAGAACGCGAAATTGAACGGTTAGTGGATCGCTTTGAGCGTTCCTCGTTAGACCACCTGCAGATTACCGACGATAGTTTTGAACTGGTGCTGAGCAAGCCAGGGTCAACACTGGCCGTCGCGACCACCACGACGCCGATGCTACAGGCACAGCCGGCGTCTGTAGAGCCGGCGGCTGCGGCCACCACGAATGTGGGGACGCCGGTAACGGCACCATTGGTCGGGGTGGTCTACTTTGCGCCACAGCCCGATGCACCGGTGTTTAAGCAAGTGGGGGATCACGTGGACGCTGGTGAGGTAGTTTGCTTGATTGAGGCGATGAAGATGGTCAATGAGGTCAAGGCCCCAGTTGCTGGGGTGCTGGCATCAATTGCGGTTGAAGACGGCACGTTGGTCGAATTCGAGCAACCGTTGATGCACATTGATGCGGAGGGGTAGCAATGGATGCGACCAACTGGATTCCACAACGCCCACCATTTTTGTTCATTGACCGGGTCCGGACAGTCACACCTGGGGTCGCAGCAACCACGAGTAAGTTGGTGACCATTGATGAGTGGTATTTCGCCGGTGGCAATGGTGGTGAACCCCTGATGGTACCGACATTTGTGTTGACGGAAATGACTGCCCAGACTGGTGCGGTGGCCATCCTGGCGGGGCAGCATTCTGGTAAAAATGTGTTGTTTGGCGGGATTCGGCAAGCGGAGGTGCTTGCACCAGTCCGACCCGGGGATGAAATCACGTGCGCCGTGCAGCTACGCAAGATGCGCGGACCTATGGGTATTGGTACCGGGACCTTGTCCGTGGGCACCAGAACGGTTTATCGCGCCACGTTGGTCTTTGCCGTGGTGGATGCGGAGGAGTAGCTCATGTTTAACAAAGTGTTAGTGGCCAATCGCGGGGAAGTGGCCGTGCAAATCATCCGGACACTACGTGAAGTCGGAATCCGTTCGGTTGCCGTGCATTCAACGGCGGACCGCGAAGCGTACTTTACCCAGTTAGCCGACGAAGCGGTTTGCATTGGCGGCCCCTTGCCCGGGGATTCATACCTTAATATGAAGGAAATTATTAGTACGGCGTGTTTGACCGGCTGTGATGCCATTCATCCCGGGTATGGGTTCTTGTCCGAAAACGCGCAGTTTGCACAGATGTGCGCGGAGTGTGACCTCACCTTTATTGGGCCGAGCAGTCAGGTGATTGCGCAAATGGGTGACAAGGCCCGTGCGCGTGCCGTAATGGCAGCGGCGGGGGTACCGGTTATTCCCGGCAGCACGGCCACCATTGACGATATTAACGGAGCAACCCGTACTGCCAACCAGTTGGGTTATCCGGTGGTGCTCAAAGCCACTGCGGGTGGTGGTGGCAAGGGAATGCGCCTCGTAGCTAACGATGTGGAATTGCGCCAATGCTTTTCTGACGTTCAACGGGAGGCCCACCTGTCCTTTGGTGCTGGTGATGTGTATATGGAAAAAGTGATCACCCACGCTAAACACATTGAAGTACAGGTGTTCGCGGATGACTTTGACCACGTAGTGTACTTTCCGGAGCGCGACTGTTCCTTGCAACGCCACCACCAGAAATTGGTGGAGGAAAGCCCTAGCCAGGTAGTAACGCCCGAGCAACGGGCGGAGTTAGGCGCGTTGGTGGTCAAAGCTTGCCGGGCTATTCAGTACCGGAACACGGGCACCTTTGAATTCTTAATGGATGCCAATCACCACTTTTACTTTATGGAAATGAACACACGTCTGCAGGTTGAACACGCCGTGACGGAGGAAGTCACGGGAGTCAACCTCATCGCCGCCCAGATTTTGGTGGCAGCGGGAGAGCCATTACCATGGGGCCAAAGTGACATTCATATTCGGCAGTACGCGGTGGAATGTCGCATCAACGCGGAGGATCCTGAGGCAGGCTTTCTACCGGCAGCCGGGCGTATCACCGGGTTAGTGCTGCCGACTGGGACCCTGGGGGTGCGCATCGACAGCAGTATGGTCGGGCCCACCACCATTGCGCCATATTATGACTCAATGATCAGCAAAGTCGTAGTGGGGGCAACCGACCGCCATCACGCATTACGGCGGATGCGCCGGGTCTTGGCGGAGCTACGCGTCGAAGGGGTAGCGACCAACCGGAACTTTCTCCGTGACTTAGTGGCCGCACCGGCCTTTGCTAACGATAAAGGCACCATTAATTATGTTGAGCAGGAATTCTTACCGAGGTGGTTACAAAGCCATGAGTAAATTTAACCCCAGTGACCGCGCCCAACTCAGCGCGCGGATGGACAAAATTCCCGACCATTTATACATGCAGTGTCCCTATTGTCATGCCGTGTACTACCACGCTGAACTCACTAGATTTGGTGAATGCCCGCATTGTGGGTACGGGATGCGTTTGCGGGCGCAGGAGCGGCTGGCTATGGTTGCCGACGACTTTGAACAGCGGGATGGTGACTTGACCTTGACGCCAGCGGTCACCGACGGCGCTTACCAGCAAAAGCTGAATCGGGCCGTTGCTTCCGCAGGCCTGCACGAGAGCGTGTGGACCGGGCTCGCCCATATTGGCGGGTATGCAGTTGCGCTCGGCGTGATGGATACTCACTTTATGATGGGGAGTCTTGGTCGGGTAGCGGGCGAGAAACTGAGCCGCTTGTTCGCGCTGGCTACCGACCGGCGGTTACCCGTGGTTTTGTATACAGCCTCGGGTGGGGCCCGGATGCAGGAGGGCTTGTTCTCGCTCATGCAGATGGCCAAAGTTGCGCAGGCAGTGGCTGACCACGCGCGCGCGGGCTTGCTCTACGTGGTGGTTTTGACCGATCCCACCACGGGTGGTGTGACCGCGAGTTTTGCAATGGAAGCCGACATTACGTTGGCGGAGCCACACGCGTTGGTGGGATTTACGGGCCGTCGTGTGATTGAGCAGACACTGCACGTGGATCCGCCCCAGGATTTTCAACGCGCCGAGACGCTCTTGCGTAACGGCTTCGTGGACGCAATTGTGGCGCGTAGTGACCAGAAGACCTACCTCGTTGACCTGTTGCGTATCCATCGAGAACCGGAGGTGGCCCATGAATAGTGCATACGACGTAGTGCGTCAGGCACGTAGTCAAGATAAGGTCAGTACCCCGTGGTTGATTGCGCAGCTACTGACCCATTTTCACGAATTGCATGGTGATCAGGCCCAGGGTGATGACCCTGCTATTATCGGTGGGGTGGGGCTCCTGGTGGGACAACCAGTGACGGTAATTGCGACCAACAAGGGACAAACCTTAGCGGAATCGCAGGCGTGCCACTTTGGTTGTGCCACACCCGCAGGCTACCGTAAGGCCATCCGGCTGATGCAGCAGGCTGCTAAGTTTGGGCGACCCGTCCTCAACCTGATCAACACCCCGGGGGCATTTCTGGGGGTGGACGCTGAGTATCAGGGTCAAGGGCAGGCTATTGCGCAGTGCATCATGACCGGCGTCAGTTTGCCGGTCCCCATGGTGAGCGTAATTGTTGGGGAAGCTGGTAGTGGTGGTGCCTTGGCGTTAGCTTGCGGGGACCGTACCTGGATGTTTGCGCAAAGTACGTATTCCGTCCTGTCGCCCGAGGGCTACGCGTCTATTTTGTGGCGTGACGGGCAGCGGGCAGCCGAAGCGGCGGAACATATGCGGTTGACCCCACCGGAAATATTGGCGGATGGAATCGTTGACCGTGTGATCCCAGAAGTAACGGACGTGCCCGGCGCGCAGCAATTAGGCGCTGAGTTGGCGGCTACTTTCACCACCCTGGGCGAGTTACCTACGCAGCAACTATTGGCCGCACGACATGAGCGCTACCGCAATTTTGGGGTGGACGGCTTACAAGAATAAGGGACCACGAGAGGATTGAAAAAAAATATGGATATATTAGCTGGACGGACCGTCATCGTGATGGGAGTTGCCAACAAGAATAGTATTGCGTGGGGGTGCGCGCGTGCCATTATGGCGTGTGGCGGTCAAGTAGTGCTGACTTATCAAAATGAACGGTTACGGCAAAGCTTGTTACGCTTTGTTGCTCCCGACCAACCCATGGTGCAGTGTGATGTGGCTGATGAAGAAAATATTGACGCGGCCTTCACCACCATTCGGGAGCGCTACGGTGCCGTGCACGGACTGGTACACGCTATTGCATACGCCGACAAGGAAAGCCTGGAGGGTGATGTTCTGCAGGTAAGTAAGGCGGGTTACAACCTGGCGCAAGATATTAGTGCTTACTCGTTATTGGCGGTGACTCGCAGTGCTGTGCGTCTCTTTCCCGCGCTCCGCAGTGTGCTGACAATGACCTACTTTGGGTCGACCCACGTGATTCCCAACTACAACATTATGGGCGTAGCAAAGCGGCGTTGGAGGCCAATGTGCGCTATGTGGCGAAGGAGTTGGGTCCGCAGCACGTACGGGTTAACGCCATTTCGGCGGGGGCCGTGAAAACGTTGGCGGTCACGGGAGTAAAGAATCACGCGTCGTTACTGCAAATGTCGCGGGCCGCAACCGTTGATGGCGAGTCGGTGACGCAGTCAGAAATTGGCAATACCGCCGCCTTTTTGCTCAGTGACATGGCCAATGGGATCACCGGCGATATTATTTTTGTTGATAAGGGTGTGCACCTGATGTAAGTGTGGCGGTCAATAAAAACGCCCCGGTCATCATGACTGGGGCAGGCGATATTATTGGCATTACGCTTTATGCGTGGCAATGGTTGATCGTGCAGGTGACGAGATGGTCATCTAAAATACCGATTGCCTGTAAGAATGATTGAATGATGGTGGGACCGACAAACCGGAACCCCGCCTTTTTCATGTCATGACTAATTTGGGCGGATAGCGGCGTCTGCGCGGGCAGGTCGGCTGCTGTGGCGTAATGGTGAATTACGGGGTGGCCGTCGACATAGTGCCACAACCAGGCGTTGAGGGTTTGTCCTTGTTGGTGCCATGTTTGGAGTATGCGCGCGTTGTTAATGGTGGCCGCAATCTTGATGCGGTTACGGACAATACCCGTATCGTTACGCAAGCGCATGACGTCGGTTTGGGTGTACGCAGCTACTTTGTCCACATCGAAGTGATTGAAGGCTACTTGAAAGTTGGCCCGTTTATTCAGAATTGTTTGCCAACTCAAACCGGCCTGCATTAATTCTAGTGTCAGCATCTCAAAGGTGTATTGTTCGTCCTTGCTTGGTACGCCCCATTCGTAGTCATGGTAGCGCGTCATTAGTGGGGTGGCGTCAGTGGCCCAGTCGCAACGTGGCATGTGATGACTTCCTTCCTTACTATTTACGAATATATCATACAGTCAAACTGAACCAGATGAGTAGTGTGGTAATACATATAGCAGGTATTGATTGGCTGACGGGTAAGGCTGAATTAATCCCTCGACAAAAATTGGTGACAGGACACCCGTAAACCGGATTATATTGGGGATTTGTGCCTTTAAGCACTAGTAAAAAAAGCACTATACTTAAGCTAATGATAAAGCAAAATTTCATTGGATTAGCGGGGTGCTGATTATGAGGCAAATGGAGAAGCAAGCAGCAAAATTGCAGCGGGCGTTGTGGCAACGTGCGGAGCGTTTCAAGCTATATAAGAGTGGAAAATTATGGCTTGTGAGTGGCATTGTCTCGCTATTTGTAGGTGCTGGAGTCATGCTCTCACCACAGGTGCAGAATGTTGCCGCGTCAACAGCAACGGCTGGTAGTACAACTGAGGAAACAAGTGGCATCACTAATACGAGCGTGGCTCACTCAAGTGCTGACGTTAAGGCTTCAGTAGCCTCAACTAGTAGTGCAACCGTGGTAAACACTGGCAACGACAGTAGCACAGCAACCAGTGCTACGAGTACCGCTAGCGCTTCCACTAGTGTGAGTGCTGTTGCGTCGGCAACCAACGGTAGTGCTGAGAGTTTGGCTGCTACCAGTGCTGCTACCGCTGCTACGACTTCAGTTGCTGTGGACGACAGTAGTGCAGCATTGCCAGCCTCCTCTGCCGCTACGGCAGGGGCGGAGACATCCAGCGCGACCAGTGGTAGTAGTGCAGCCAGCGCTCAAACAGTTACTAGTGTTGCCCACCAAGCGTTACGCACCCGCAGTCTGGCAAGCAGTGCTGCGCCGGCGGATTCTGAGGTTACAACTGCCATTAACAGTGGCGCTGCGAATGCACCAGCTACAGTGAGTTATCACAACGGCTCAACACAACCGACAATTTCGGTGATGGTCTCCGGAAATTTTCAGGCTGGTGACGTTGTGACCGTTTATCTGGATACAACCGCCATGTCAGTTACTGCGGCGACAACCGTCAAAGGTGCCACCGAGTCGAATGTTGATGTATCCACGAATGATGGCAGAACGGTTAAGGGTGCACAGTATCAATTTAGTTCGGACTATAACGGGGCGTTTCCGGTGGTCTTTGTGCTCAACGGTACAGCCGATGACCAAATCAATAATGGTACCAGTACGGCGACAATTGCCGTCGATGTAGACAAAAATGGGACGATTGTGGCTACTAACAGCGTTGTGCTGGATAAATCGTATACCATGACGCAGCCTAATGACACCATTCGTCGAAATATATTAAACGGAACAAACGGTGTGACTGCGGGGGTTATTGCTCAAGGGGCGGTTACCAGTGAATTAACATTGCGGGCACAATTGCAAGGCCTGCAGTATTTTGGTGACTACAGTACGTTGGTTAACAGTTCTCCCTATGAGAAGCTGACAGCTGCCAGTACCGTGACGTTTGATTTTAGTGATCAGTTAAAAGTTGATTCTGCAGTCCTGTCAGACGATGCCGTGGCCACGGGGGTTACGCTCACACGCAGTGGCAACAGTGTCACCCTCACGCTTCCGAGTGGCCTGACGCTGGCGGCAATTAGTAAGCTGGCGGGGTACTTGCAGGTCGGGTTATTGCCTGTTACTGTGCCTACGACGTCAACTAGGTATGTATTACCAACGTTGACAGCTACGTGGACTATCGATGGCCAAACCAATACCGTTACGGAGCCTGGCAACAGTGGTAGTAGCCATGCAAACGAATTTGCTTACAATATTCAAACTTATACCGCAGTGGGGACGGTCACTGTTTCCTCATCGTCCTCATACTTGGGGTTATTGCAACAAGGAACGGATAATGATTACGGCCTTCAGTGGGTGGTTGCTAACGAAAGCAACTTTGCTTCTGGTACAACCACCACGGGGTCGCTGAGTATTACCTCCAGTCCTGACAACTCGGTGGGAATTACCAGCGTGAATGGTTTGGACGGCAATTATCTTACATCTGCTGGTCTGAGTAAAAACCTTACAATTACCTTTACGACTGCAGATGGTCAGAGCCAGTCCTTTGAATATGTGGATGGCACTACCAGCTATGTGGCCACTGTCGGCTCGGCAACTGATCCCGTGACGCAGGTACAAATTGTTGATCACGCAGCGCAAACAGCGCCTTACGTGACTGGTAGCATTTCACACCTGCAAGTTGGATTAATTGCGTACGGTGATGAGAAGACGACCGTAACGGCGACGGCAGATACATCGCTGTACGACGGTGATGGCAAATTAGTGCTAGACACGGCTTCCAGTACGGATAGTGACGTGGTCAGGGAAAGGACAGTTACTAAGACCTACTACCCACAACCAAGTATTGTTCTATCCGCCGGTAGTAATGGTGTCGACAATCAGCAAGGTAATACTGCGCAACAGATTTATAATCCCGGTGATGAATTAACCGAAAGCGTCAACTTATTGGACGGTGGTACGAATTCCGGTTCAGCAAGTGATCAGGTGGGACGGATTGGCAACGGCGATGGCAAACAACCGGCCGTTGAAGCGGTGGCAGCCCAAAATCCGATGACTATCGTTGTGGTGGCACCAACCAACACTGACTTTGCTGATGATGCTACTTTATTGAGCACGCTCAATAAGTCTGATATTAGCAGTAGTGGTGATCTTGAGATTACCCATCTTGATGATGTTGATGGTCGTCCTGTCATTGCGATTACTGGGGTTGACCACTATACCGCTAGTAGTCGATTACCAATTGTGCTGCAAGTGAATGCCGATGCAATTGGTGGTAGCACGATTTCTGCTTTGAACACAATTTACGTCATGCCCAGCGCGGTTTTATCCCAGTACAACAACGGCACGATTTTAACAAGTGATGGTTCACTGGCCACTGATTGGGCGACGGGCAATATGTATAACTTGAGCACTGGTGGGAGTCAGCTGGGCACGATTATTACCGCCTCAAGCTTTACGGCTAACGCGTCCATCACGGGTTCCGCAGATTCGTCCGCGCAAGTCCAAACAGGGACGATTAACGTTGACGACGACCAGGCGACTGGTAAAACCACACTCTACAACGGGACGACCAACCCCGTTACGGACACGTTGACCACGGTCAATTTGGTGGATGCTGATGGTAATCAGTACATCACTTTGACTGGGCCGGTGCAGGTAGTGGATGATGCAGGTAATACTGTGGCCGCAGCCGTGACCTACTATCAAAATGGCGCGGTAGTGACGGATCCGACGCAGGCGGATAGCTTTACTGTTAGCGGTGTTTCACTGGCCAAAAAGGGAAGTTATGCCGTCATTAGTTATGGGCTAACGGTCGTACCGTCCCAGCTCGCGGGTGCTTTGACAAACAAGACGTGGGCTTACCAGACCTCTACCCAAGGTTATACCGCCGGCACGGTGGCGACTGGCAACTTGGTACCATTAGGTGCAGCCATCAGCAACACGTTGGTGCTGCAGGCCATTCGCGACCTGACGGATACGTGGTATGTGGCGCAGCGTAAAGCTGACGGTACCTATGTGGTTGATTCGGCGGTGGCTGCAGTAACTACTACTGGTGTGGTCGGGCGTATCTATAATGGTTACACCTTGATGGGTACGAGTGCCGCTGACGTTGGTCAAGCATACGGGGACGACGGGGCGGTACTCGTGGGAGTCTACGATGCCACAACCGGGCAAATGGTTGCCGATGGTTCGATGATTACCTATGCGGAGCAGGTTAATAGTGATGGCACCATCACGGGCCACACCTATTACCTGGTTACTGAGCAGGATGTAGCCACGAAGTTGAACGACGTTACGGTCACCTATAACGGTCAAACTGCTGCTAGTGAGGTAGCCGGTTTACAGGCTACTGCTAATAAGGTTAATGTTGGTCTTACTAGTGATGATATCACGGTGGTTAAAGACGGTATCAACGCAGGCACGTATACCTACCAGTTGAACGCTCAGGGGCTCGCTAAATTGCAGGCGGCCGTTGGTAATGACGCAATAGTGACCGACGTTGGTGTGACGGGCACAATTACCATTCAGCCCGCCGTGACCACGGTCACGTTGAATCCTGGCGCGTTGACTTACGATGGTCGCACGCCAGCCAGTGGCGCCAGTCTCACGGCGACGGTTGCTGGCCAAACGCTCAAACTGAATAGTGGTGATGTTACGGTTGCTGACGATGGCATCGATGTTGGCACGTATACCTATCAGCTGACGGCGGCGGGATTGAGTAGCTACAAAGTCAGGTTGGTAGTAACTACGTAGTCACCACGGGCACACCGGGATGATTGTAATCAGTCCTGAGCAAATGCCGGTTACTTTGTCGTCCGGGTCGTTGGTTTATGACGGTAAGACCAAGGCTAGTGGTGCGGCAGTAATTGCTACGGTTAATGGCGAACCATTGACGCTAAATGACGATGACATTACCGTCACTAATGATGGCATTAATGTGGGTACGTACAATTACCAGTTAAACCAGACCGGTCTGGAAAAATTACAAACGCTTGTTGGCGACGACTTCACAGTGGTAGTGGGCGACCCAGGGACGATCACGATTACACCTGCTGTCGTCGACGTCGTTCTGAATGACGGCTCGTTCACGTATGATGGCAACACTGCTGCTAGTGCGGCGAAGGGGTTGGTCGCTACGGTGAATGGTACACCGGTCGATCTCGACAATAGCGACATTGAAGTGACAGATGACGGCGTTGACGCGGGTAATTATGCTTACCAGCTAAATGATGCCGGGCTGGCTAAGGTGCAACTTGTAGTTGGTTCTAACTACCAAGTCAGCGTGGCGGTCACGGGTACTATTACCATCACACCTGCATCAATCACGGCTGCATTAAGTGACGGTGGCTTCACGTATGACGGCGCCACGAAGGCCAGTGAGGCTACAGGCTTGACTGCGACGGCCAATAGCCAGGCGTTGATTTGAGTGGTGAGGACATTGAAGTAACAAATGACGGCACTGGTGCGGGTAATTATGCTTATCAACTTAGTGACGCCGGGCTGGCTAAGGTGCAGTCCGTAGTTGGTACTAACTACACGGTTGTTCTCGGTGGGTCGGGTACAGTCACCATTGCCCAAGTCGTGGCAACAACCGTTCTGAGTGATGGTGGCTTCACTTTTGATGGCACTACCAAAGCCAGCGAAGTTACTAACTTAACGGCATCGGTTGTCGGCAAGACAGTTGGGCTCGATAGCAGTGACATCGATGTGACGGATGACGGCTCTGCCGCTGGCGATTACGTTTACCAGTTGAACGCCACTGGGTTGGCCAAAGTGCAAAGCGCTGCTGGTGCCAATTACACTGTGCGTGTCGGTGACACGGGTACGATTACTATTGCCAAAGCGCAAGCGACGACTGCTTGAGTGATGGTGGCTTCACGTATGATGGTACGACCAAGGCTAGTGGTGCTCCGAAATTGATTGCTACTGTTGTCGGCCAGACAGTTGAGCTCGATAGCAGTGACGTTGATGTGACGGATGACGCTCTGCCGCTGGCGATTACGTTTACCAGTTGAACGCCACTGGGTTGGCCAAAGTGCAAAGCACTGCCGGTGCCAATTACATTGTGGGTGTCGGTGACACGGGTATGATTACTATTGCCAAGGCCGCCGTGACGACTGCCTTGAGCGATGGTGGCTTCACGTATGACGGTACGACCGAGGCTAGTGGTGCTCCGAAACTGACTGCTACTGTTGTCGGCCAGACGGTTGATCTCGACAGCAGCGACATCGATGTTACGAATGACGATGTAGCGGCGGGCGATTACGTTTACCAGTTGAACTCAACAGGCTTGGCCAAAGTGCAGTCCGCTGCTGGTGGTAACTATACGGTTGCTGTCGGCGATGCGGGTACGATTACTATTGCCAAGTCCGCTGTGACGACTATCTTGAGTGATGGTGGTTTCACGTATGACGGCACGACTAAGGCCAGCGGTGTTCCGAAACTAACTGCCAGTGTTGTCGGCCAGACGGTTGACCTCGATAGCAGCGACATCGATGTTACGAATGACGATGTAGCGGCGGGCGATTACGTTTACCAGTTGAACTCAACAGGCTTGGCCAAAGTACAGTCCGCTGTTGGGCCTAACTATACGGTTGGCGTTGGTGATACGGGCACGATTACTATCACACCTGCATCGATTACGACTACCTTGAGCGATGGTGGCTTCACGTATGACGGTACGACCAAGGCTAGTGGTGCTCCAAAATTGACTGCTACTGTTGTCGGCCAGACAGTTGAGCTCGATAGCAGTGACGTTGATGTGACGGATAACGGCTCTGCCGCTGGCGATTATGTTTACCAGTTGAACGCAAATGGGTTGGAGAAAGTACAAAGCGCTGCTGGTGCCAATTACATTGTTCGTGTCGGTGACACGGGTACGATTACTATTGCCAAAGCGCCAGCGACGACTACCTTGAGCGATGGTGGCTTTACGTATGATGGTACGACCAAGGCTAGTGGTGCTCCAAAACTGACCGCCACAGTTGTCGGCCAGACAGTTGAGCTCGATAGCAGTGACATTGATGTTATTAATGATGCTATTGCTGTGGGTAGTTATGATTATCAGCTCAATGCAACTGGCTTAGCCAAGGTGCAGTCCGCTGCTGGTGGTAACTATACGGTTGGCTTTGGTGATGCGGGCACGATTACCATCACACCTGCATCGATTACGACTACCTTGAGCGATGGTGGTTTTACGTATGATGGTACGACTAAGGCCAGTGGTGCTCCGAAACTGACTGCTACTGTTATCGGCCAGACGGTTGATCTAGACAGCAGCGACATTGATATTACGAATGATGCTACTACTGCGGGTAATTATGATTATCAGCTCAATGCAACTGGCTTAGCCAAAGTGCAGTCCGTGGTTGGTCCTAACTACACGGTTGTTCTTGGTGGGTCGGGTACAGTCAGCATTTCCCAAGTCGTGGCAACAACCGTTCTGAGTGATGGTGGCTTCACTTTTGATGGCACTACCAAAGCCAGCGAAGTTACTAACTTAACGGCATCGGTTGTCGGTCAGACGGTTGAGCTGGATAGTGATGATATCATTGTGACGGATGACGGCTCTGCCGCTGGCGATTACGTTTACCAGTTGAACTCAACAGGCTTGGCCAAAGTGCAGTCCGCTGCTGGGCCTAATTATACGGTTGCTATCGGCGATGTGGGTACGATTACTATTGCCAAGCGCCGTGACGACTGCCTTGAGCGATGGTGGTTTCACGTATAACGGCACAACTAAGGCCAGTGGTGCTCCGAAACTGACTGCTACTGTTGTCGTCCAGACGGTTGACCTCGATAGTAGTGACATTGACGTCACGAACGACGGCACCGCTGCTGGCGATTACAGTTATCAGCTGAATGCAACTGGTTTGTCCAAAGTCAAGGATGTGGCTGGTCCTAACTACACTGTCAGTGTTGGTGATCCGGGCAAAATCGAGATTGTCCCAGCTAAGGATACGACGAGTCTGAGTAATGGCGGGTTCACCTTTGATGGTCAAACCAAAGCCAGCGGTGCGGCCGGATTAACCGCCACCGTAGCGGGTAAGACGATTCATTTGACCAGTACTGATATTGAGGTTGTTGATGACGGCGTTAATGCTGGTCATTACACGTACCAGCTGAGTACTGTCGGGTTGAACAAAGTTGCGGCCGCGGTTGGTTCTGATTACACGGTTGGCGTTGGTAACACGGGCACCATTGAAATCATCCCGGCGGCCGTGACAATGACGTTGAGTAACGGTGGTTTCACCTTTGATGGTGCTACGAAGGCCAGTGGCACGGCTGGCTTAACGGCGACTGGCGCAATGCAGACTATTGATTTGGATGGTCGTGACATCGAGGTCATTAATGATGACGTTGCCGCTGGCAGTTACAAGTACCAGTTGTCTGCCGCCGGCATCAGCAAAGCCCAGGCGCAACTGGGCAACAATTACCGTATTACTGCTGGTGGTACTGGTACGATCACCATTACGCCCGCTGGCGCAACGGCAACATTAAGTACTGGTGGTTTCATCTTTGATGGGAGTACTCCGGCCAGTGCAACTAGTGGTTTGACGGCCAGTGCCGCCGGACACACAGTTAGCCTTGCGACAAATGATATTACGGTAACGTCCGATGGCGTCAACGCTGGTAGTTACAGCTATCAACTCAACGTCAATGGCTTAGCACAACTGCAGGCCACCATTGGTACTAATTACACTGTTAGCGCTGGTGATAGTGGCATAATTACCATCGCGCCGCTGGCCGTCACAACTGCTTTGACTAATGGTGGTTTCATCTTTGACGGGACCACAACGGCCAGTGGGGCGACCGGTCTGACTGCTACTGTGGCCGGTCAGCGTGTTGAACTGGACAGTAACGATATTGTGGTTACCAATGATGGTGTTCATGCTGGTCAGTACCGTTATCAGTTAAGTGTGGCCGGACTCGCTCAGGTGCAGGCCGCAATGGGTCACAATTACGCCGTGAGTGTTGGTGCAGACGGCACAATTACTATTACACCGTTGGCCATTACGACGACATTGAACACTAGTGGTTTCACTTATGATGGCACGACTACAGCTAGCGCTGCCACCGGTTTGACGGCTACTGCTGATGGTCAGACGGTGGCTTTGAACAGCAATGATATTGAGGTCGTTAACGATGGCGTTGCGGCAGGTAGTTATACGTACCAGTTAAACGCCGCGGGTATTGCTAAGGTGCAGGCCCAAGTGGGTAATGATTACACTGTTGGTACTGGTGGTACCGGTATGGTTGCCATTGCTCCCGCGACGGCTACGACAAAGTTAAGCGATGGTGGTTTCACCTTTGATGGCCACACTAAGGCCAGTGACGCTAGTGGCTTGACAGCTATGGTTGCTGGAAAAACGGTTGCGCTGGATCAGACCGATATTGAGGTGACCGGCGATGATGTTGCGGCTGGCGCTTATGATTACCGGTTGAATGCAGCCGGTTTGACCAAAGTGCAGAATGCAGTTGGTCATAATTACACCGCGACGGCTGGTGGCACGGGCAAAATTACCATCACCCCGGCTGTAGTAACGACCACACTAAGTAACGGCGGCTTCACCTTTGACGGGACGACGACCGCTAGTGAAGCTGGCGGGTTAACCGCCACCGTCGCTGGCCAGGTGGTTGAACTGGATAGCGATGATATTGCGGTTGACGCTGATGGCACTACCGCTGGCGGTTACGTTTACCAGCTGAGTGCCGCTGGTTTAGCCAAGGTTCAGCGGACAGTGGGTGTTAACTACACGGTCAGTGTTGGTGGTGAGGGTATGATTACGATCACCCCAGCAGAGGTTGCAACTATCCTGAGTGACGACAGTTTCACGTATGACGGAAGGACCACAGCCAGTGCCGCTGGTGGCTTGACGGCCACCGTAGCGGGCCAGACCATCAATCTCGGTAGCGACGACATCGACGTCACGGGTGATGACGTTGTGGCCGGCAACTACGATTATCAGCTGAGTGCCACTGGGTTGGCCAAAGTACAGGCTGCCGTTGGCTCTGATTACACCGTTCACGTCGGTGAGGGGGGCACCATCGCCATCACTCCGGCCGCAACAACGACTAAGCTTAGTGATGGTAGCTTCACCTTTGATGGAACCACTACGGCCAGCAGTGCCCGCGGGTTGACCGCGACTGTCGCAGGGCGGACCGTTGCCCTGGATAGTGGTGATATCGTAGTAGCTCATGACAACATTGCGGCTGGTAGTTACGCTTACCAGTTGAGTCACACGGGCTTAGCAACGGTGCAGGCCACAGTTGGTGCCAACTACAGTGTTGGCGTTGGTGATACGGGCACAATTACGATTATGCCCGCAACGGTCACGACCGCGTTGAGTGATGGTGGCTTCGGCTTTGATGGGCACACTTTGGCCAGTGGCGCGACCGGATTAACCGTTACGATTGCTGGCCGGTCGCTCGACCTTGACGGTGCGGATATCAAAGTCGTGGGTGACAGCACGAATGTTGGGACTTACGCATACCAGGTGAACGCTGCCGGTATGCACAGAGTACAGACGGTACTTGGCAGTAATTACACCGTTACTGCTGGCAGCGCTGGTACCATCACCATTACGCCCGTTGCGGTCACGACCATGTTGAGCGATGGTGGTTTCACCTACGACGGGCGGACTAGCGCCAGCGAGGTTGCTGGGTTGACAGCTACTGTTGCCGGTCAAACCGTTGAGTTGCACAGTGACGATATTGACCTGACTGGTAACGGCGTCGATGTTGGTAAGTATGCTTACCAGCTAAGTCAGGCGGGCCTGACGCGAGTCCAAGCAACTGTTGGTGCAAATTACGTTGTTAGCGTTGGTGAGCCAGGGATGATTAACATCACGCCGGTCACAACGGTACCGCGTTTGAATGATGTGGTCTTTACCTATGATGGCACCACTCAGGCAAGTGGGGCACCAGGACTGACTGCTACTGCGGCTGGTCGGGTCGTGCCACTGGATGACGGTGACATCACGGTTACTAGTGATGCGGTGCGTGCTGACACGTACCATTACCAGTTAAACGCCGCCGGTTTGGCTAAGGTGCAGGCCGCGGTTGGTGCTGATTATATTGTTGAGCGCAATGGTGCTACGGAAGGAACTATCACCATTCAGCCGGCTGTGACAACCGCGACGGTTCCAGTTACCCGGACAATTGTGTATCATGGTGCCGGGATGGCCACACCGGCAGCCGTGACCCAGGAGGTTGCTTACACAGCGGTCACTACCAGTGATGGGCGTAGCCGGACAACCATCTACACACCTAACGGTAGCTTTGGGGCCGTGATTTCACCGGTTATCGCTGGGTACACGGTCAGTGGTGACGTACCCGCACAGATGTTAACGTTGACGACTATGTTGCCAGTTGACACAACGGTGGTCATTACGTATAGCCCGGTTGCACCACAACCAGGTGCCACGGGTGGCGACCACAATGACCACGGTGCCGCCAGTGGCAACCGTCTCCCCGCAACGGGGGCGACTGGCCACGCAACTAGTACTTCAACAGTAGCGGGCCGGGTTAGTGCCGGAACGACTACGAATAACGGCGCCCAGCGTACACCGGTAATGACCACGACGGCCAAGGCAATCAATGTACACCTGGCTCGGGTCACGAATGCTGTTGGCGCTACCCAAGTGGGGCACCCAGCGGCTACACATCAGTTACCACAAACTGGAGGGCAAGTACGTAATGGCAGTCGCTTGCCACAGACCGGGGATGAACAAACTGGCGTCCTACGTGCGCTAGGAGTTGGTTTGCTAACCCTAATTAGCCTAGCTGGATTGTGGGACCGGAAACGCAAGCGTGATTAATCTGACGGTCATGCGTTTAGTGGCAGTGTTCTGCTGATTTGAGCGCATGGCAATGTTAGTCAATATGCATTTAGGGACACCTAGTCTGTGGACTAGGTGTCCTTTGCGTTGGAGTCGTGGTGTTTGCATCAACCCAATACAAAAAGCACCTGCTCCCCCAGTAGGGAACAGGTGCTTCTTGGTACAACCAGTACAATGATTCCGGAGAATTACAGCATCTGGTTGTAGTATTCAACGACAAGCGCTTCGTCGATTTCTGGTTCGAGTTCTTCACGCTGTGGCAGGCGAGTCAGCTTGCCTGACTTCTTGTCTTCGTCGAATTCTACGTAAGCCGGGCGGCTAACAGTAGCTTCGATAGCGGCGTTAACAACGACCAGGTTCTGAGAACGTTCGCGCAGACTAATTTCTTGGCCAGGCTGAACTTCGTAGGAAGGAATATCAACGCGCTTACCATCAACCAGGATGTGGCCGTGGTTAACGAGCTGACGAGCCTGAGCACGGGTAGTTGCCATGCCCAAACGGTAAACAATGTTGTCCAACCGCTGTTCAAGCAGGATCATGAGGTTATCACCATGGGTACCCTCAGTGATCTTACCGGCACGAACGAACAAGTTACGGAATTGGCGCTCATTCAGACCGTACATCAAACGTAGCTTCTGCTTTTCACGCAATTGCGTACCGTATTCAGAAATCTTCCGACGACTGTTGGGACCATGGTCACCAGGTGCATAAGGGCGACGAGCGAGTTCCTTACCAGTACCGGAAAGGGATAGACCCAGACGGCGAGAAACCTTCCAGGTTGGGCCAGTATAACGAGACATATTAGTAGTCCTCCAAAAAATTTTATTGGAGTAAAATAAACGTTCGTGGGTTTAACACACGGGTAGTTGGCCCTCGGGGTTCGCCATTGCAGCGCGGTTACTACCCAATAGTTCCTTAGCCAACTGGAGCCGACCATGCCGCCCACAGCTGCATTATTTTACACGCATGCTAGCATACCGCAGCGAGCGCCTCTGTGTCAAGGTGCGCGGCCAGTTGCGTGGCAAACTGGGTGAGTGTTTTCTGGTCGTCAGCGGAGAACCGGTCGAGGCTTGGGGAGTCGATATCCAGGATGGCAATAGTTTGGCCGTCGACGGTCACGGGCACGACGATCTCAGAGTTGCTGGCAGCGTCACAAGCGATGTGGCCCGCGAAGGCGTGAACATCGGGGACAATCAAACTTGCACCTTTAACAAAAGCGGTGCCAACCACGCCACTGCCGGGAGCAATGTGCATGCAAGCAACTTTACCTTGGAAGGGGCCAAGGTCTAATTGTTTTGTGGTCTGATTGTATAGGTAGAAACCAACCCAGTTAACATCGGTCAGTGAATCGTTGAGTAGGGCCGCTGCGTTAGCCAAGTTAGTGATAGGGTTGTGCTCATCAGTGAGCAGTGCGTCGACCTGGGCGACGACAATGGGGTCTAGTTGGGACATAAATTTGCCTGCTTTCAGTAGTAATTTGCAATTAGGGGTTCTCAGTCGTCCCAGTTTTTGGGATACTGGACAATAGGAATCAGTACATACAAATACCTAACTATTAATAAGGGTATTGTAGCCGCCAACGGTGTAAAATGCAATCGTAGCGGTAGTCGATTAAGAGGGTGACACGTAATGTTGTGGATAGTGTTGACGATTGTGGTCCTGTTGGTAATCACATTAATCGTGGGGTTGGTGATCAAGGGCCGGTACGCCAAAGCAATCAGTGAACTGGACGCGCAATCTGCGGGTCTGGCCAACGCGGATATCGAACAGACGATTCACGTCCTCAAGGGGGCACATTTGGGTGGCGAAAGTCTCAAGACCCTGACGCGCCTGGAACGGGAATACCAGCAGGCTAGTGAGGGCCCGGGAGCTGACGTGGAGGCCATTTTACTAGAGCTGGAAACGGCGAACGCCCAGTTTCGGTTTGCCGTGGTCCGCGAACAGTTGCAGGAGGCCCGGGAAAAACTCGCTACGTTATCCAAAAAGTACGCGCAGGTGGATGCAGAGTTACAGCAACTACAAGCAGCGCAGGCCACTAACCAACGCTTGCTGGATGAGTTGCAGGCTACGTACCAGTCAGCACGGAAAGACTTGTTGGCCAAAAACTTCGCGTATGGCAGTGCCATGCCGGCTTTTGAGCAGGAACTATCAGAACTGGCTGAGCAGTTTGCCAACGTTGCAAAGATCACCGCGGCTGGCGACCACCAGGCAGCGGCCAGTGCATTGAAGGACTTGAAGCAAAGCGTGGGAACGCTGGCTGACAACGTTGCGGCCGTGCCGCCGTTGGTGACGGACCTGGTCAAAGTTTTCCCGGAGCAGTTGGAGGAAATTCAGTCGTCGTATGATTCACTGACGAAACATAACTTCCATTTTCCCGAAGTGGATATCCCGGCGGTCATCAAGCAGGTGCACACCCAGATGGACGCTAGTGATAAGGCTTTGGCGGCCATGGACCTTAAGCAGGCCCAGTCGGATAACCAAGCGGCGGCGGATGCGATTGACAGTATGTACGCCGCTATGGAGAAGGAAATGACGGCGCGGCGCACAGTCGAGCGTGACAGCGACATGGTCACCGAATTTATTGCACACGCGCAGCGGCAGAACCACGCGTTGATGCTGGAACTGGATCACTTGAACCAAAGCTACACCCTCAATAATGGTGAAATAAAGGAGGCTAAGGGCCTACGTGAGGAACTGGTCACCTTTGACCGGCAACATCAGGCCGACTTAGCGGCCATTGATGATCACACCGCGGTCTTCTCCGTGATTGCCGAGCACATGGATAGTGCTACAACGCGGTTGAAGGCCATTGAAGAGCGGCAGGTGGCCATCAATGCGGCGGTTTCCAAACTGAAGGAGGGCGAGAAGTCCGCCAACACCGCACTTAAGACTCAAGTCACCACGATGCGTACCGTACAGCGGTCGCTGGATCAACTACAACTGCCTGGCCTGCCGGAAAGTTATACGGACCGGCTGCACCACGTCCAGTCCGAGGTGGACACGATTGCGACGGCCCTGGATCAGGTCAAAATTGATTTGGATGACATCAACCAACAGCTGGTGGGCTTAGCTAGTGACGTAAGCGATTTGGAGGACGAAGGTCGGGCCATCGTGGATGCGGTAGGCATGACCGCCCAACTGCTACAAGCGGCTAACCGCTACCGGGATGAACATCCAGAGGTAGCAGAAGCAGCGCGCAAGAGTCGCGCACTGTACAACGAATACCGGTATAAAGAAGCGGCGGACAATCTGGCGACCGCGTTGGAAGAAGCCGTTCCCGGGAGCTACAAGCGGGTGGAAGATGCCTACTTGGCTAGTCAAGACAACGTCTAACGTTGGCGGACATACAGGATGAGGCAGGCGGAGCGTAAGGCTCCGCCTTTTCGCTAGTTACAGTACTGCCAGGTGCATGGGTGGCGCGATGGACCACACCAGGGCTTTGCCTGTTCCCGAAAACCTGTTATAATGCGGTACGACATTACTTATTTTTTTGGAAGGACATACACGATGATATATTTCGATAATAGTGCAACGACCAAGCCACTGGACAGTGTGTTGGACACCTACCGGACGGTGGCCACAGACTTTTTTTGGCAATCCTAGTTCACTGCACAATTTAGGGGATCAGGCCCGCGCGGTGGTCGAACAATCACGCGCGCAGATTGCGCAACTCATTCACGCCCAGCCAGAGGAAATCTACTTTACCAGCGGTGGGACCGAGGGTGATAACTGGATCATCAAGGGAACGGCGATGGCCAAGCGTCAATTTGGTAAACACCTGATTACGACCCAAATCGAGCACCCGGCTGTGCGCAACAGCATGGCCCAATTGGAAAAGCTGGGTTTTGACGTGACCTACTTACCAGTGGATAGTCGCGGCTTTGTCAGCGTGGACGACGTGCGGGCGGCCATTCGTCCCGATACCATCATGGTGTCCGTCATGGCCGTGAACAACGAGGTCGGCAGCATCCAGCCCATTGACCAGATTGGTGACTTGCTGCAGGATTACCCGACGATCCACTACCACGTCGACGCAGTGCAGTCCGTGGGCAAAGGCGTGTTGGCTAAGATTCGCCACCCGCGGATCGACTTCCTGACGTTCTCGGGCCACAAGTTCCATGCTCCTCGCGGTACGGGCTTTATCTTTGCGAAAGCCGGCCGGATGATTGACCACTGATGGCGGGCGGCGGTCAGGAGCGTGATTGGCGTAGCGGAACCGAAAATACACCGGGAATCGCCGCGATGGCCAAAGCCTTGCGCGTGTGCCTCGCGGATGAGGACGCTAACGTTGCGCGGGAACAGGCCATCCGGACGGAAATCGCCAACTACGTGAACCAGCAGGATGACGTCACGTTGTTTAGCCAACTAGATGCCGGCTACGCGCCCCACATTTTGACGCTTGCGATTGCGGGCGTCCGGGGTGAGACCATTGTGCATGCGTTTGAGCACGAGGGTATCTTCATGTCCACGACCAGTGCTTGCTCCAGCCGCTCGGGGGATGAAAGTAGCACGCTCAAGGCCATGCACGTACCGGATAATTTGGCCACCAGTGCGATTCGAATCAGCCTGGACGAGCAGAACACAATGGCCGAAGCCAAGGCGTTCGAGCGGGCCTTTGATAAGGTCCACGCCGAGTTCCAGAAGCTGACGGCGACGAGCAGCCACTAACGATAAAGAGGACAGAGTAATATGGAATATAGTGAAATTATGGTGCGTTACGGCGAGCTATCCACGAAGGGTAAGAACCGGCGGGCCTTTATCGGTCGACTCCAGGGCAACATCGTCAAGGCGTTACACCAGTACACTGATCAATTGACGATTCGGCCCAAGCGTGACCGGTTGCACATTGAACTGAACGGCACGGCAGCACAGCCCATCATGGACGTGTTGAGCCATGTCTTTGGTATCCAGACCTTCTCACCATCCATCAAGGTAGGCAAAGATGATTTGGACCAGGTCAAGCAAGTGGCTTTGGACCTGATCAACGAGACGGTGCCGGCTGGTAGCACGTTTAAGGTGCAAACCAAGCGGGCCGACAAACAGTACCCGTTGGATACTTACGGGATGGACCGGGCTATGGGTGATTACCTCACCGATGCGCGGCCTGACCTGCAAGTCAAGATGAAGCATCCTGACGCTACGCTCCGTGTGGAGGTGCGCATTGACGGCATCTACCTGTCAACGGAGACCATCCAGGGTGCGGGCGGTTTGCCGGTCGGCACGGCCGGCCACGCTACCATGATGTTGAGTGGGGGGATCGATTCCCCGGTGGCGGCTTACCTGGCGCTGAAGCGTGGGGTCGATATTGAAATGGTGCATTTTTTTTAGCCCGCCATACACCAGCGAAAACGCGTTGAACAAAGCCAAGCAGTTAACGGCTAAGCTCACGCCTTACGTGGGCCGCATCAACTTCATTCAGGTACCGTTTACGCACATTCAGGAAGAGATTAAGGCCAAAGTACCTGAGGGCTACTTGATGACGATTCAGCGGCGGCTCATGTTGCGGTTGACGGAGGCAATTTCGAAGCAGCGGGGCGACCTAGCTATCTTTAACGGCGAATCGGTTGGTCAGGTGGCCAGTCAGACGTTGGCGTCCATGGCGGCGATTAACGACGTGACCACGATGCCGATCGTGCGTCCCGTTGCGACGATGGACAAGACCGAAATTATCGCGCAGGCCGAGGATATTGATACCTACGAGTTGTCCATCATGCCGTTTGAGGATTGCTGCACCATCTTTGCACCGCCGTCACCAAAGACGCAACCCAAGCTGGACAAGTCACGCTATTACGAAACCTTCATTGACGTAGATGGGTTAATGCAGGAGGCGCTGGATGGTATCAAGGTCACCGAGATCAAGGTCGGTGACGAGTACATGAACCAGCAGCAGGACATCATTGCCGAGTTGCTGTAAAGCACCGGTAATGGTGCGCGTTGCGGCCGTAATTTACGGGCAACCACCCGTTGACCGCATGCGGGCTATCAGCTATACTGAAGCCAACACGTTGAGCAAGAGGGTTATTAGGTTCGGTTACACAGAGACGCAACGGCGAGTGGAAGTTGCGACCGGCTTAGTAATTGTAGCTTGTGAGTGCCACCCTGAACGTTTGAGTAGGGGTGGTCGGCTACGGCCGTTATCCGTACTGAGGGGGTTGCCAGCTGGCAACCAATTTAGGTGGCACCGCGAGTTAACTCGTCCTAATTGATGATTAGGACGAGTTTTTTTTGTTCTCCGGGTGTGCAGGTTGACGGTATTTTTGCGTGACGATAAGTAAAATTTAACGGGGTGAAGTGATATGACTAAACATGAATTAGCGCCAAAGTACGACCCACAATCCGTCGAAGCGGGACGTTATCAGGAGTGGGTCGACGCGGGCGTCTTTAAGCCTAGTGGTAACAAGCAAGCCAAACCGTACACAATCGTAATTCCGCCGCCAAACGTCACGGGTAAACTGCACATGGGGCACGCTTGGGACACGACGTTGCAGGACATGATCATTCGGCAAAAGCGGATGCAGGGCTACGACACCCTGTACCTCCCGGGGATGGACCATGCTGGGATCGCCACGCAGGCTAAGGTTGAAGCCAAGCTGCGTGAACAGGGTATTACCCGCTACGACCTGGGTCGCGAAAAGTTCGTGGACAAGGTGTGGGAATGGAAGGATGAGTTCAGCAAAATCATCCGGAACCAATGGGGCAAAATGGGCCTATCATTGGACTACGACCGTGAACGGTTCACGCTGGATGCGGGCTTGTCCAAAGCCGTGCGCAAGGTGTTTGTGGACTTGTACAACCAGGGCTTGATTTACCGTGGTGAGTACATTGTTAACTGGGATCCGCAAGCGCGGACTGCCTTATCTGACATTGAAGTCATTCACCAAGATGACAAGGGTGCCTTCTACCACATGATCTACAAATTTGCGGATGGTACGCCGGGTGGCATTGAAATTGCTACGACGCGTCCGGAAACCATGTTTGGTGATACCGCGGTCGCGGTTAATCGCCACGACCCCCGCTATGAAAAGATGATCGGCAAGAAGGTAATCGTGCCCGGCGTCGGCCGCGAAATTCCGATTATTGCCGATGAGCACGCCGATATGGACTTTGGGACCGGGGCCGTTAAGATTACGCCAGCCCACGACCCGAACGACTTCCAGGTTGGTCTGCGCCACGACTTGGAGCGAATCAACTGTATGAATGACGACGGGACCATGAACGATGAAGCCGGTAAGTACGCCGGGATGGACCGCTTTGATTGTCGTGAAGCCCTGGTTAAGGATCTGCAGGCATCTGGCGACTTAATTAAGATCGAGCCAATCGTCCACTCCGTTGGTCACTCCGAACGGACGGGTGTGCAGGTGGAAGCCCGTCTGTCGACCCAGTGGTTCGTCAAGATGAAGCCGTTAGCCGAGAAGCTCTTGGCCAACCAAAAGACGGACAACAAGGTCGACTTTGTACCAGGCCGGTTTGAACACACCCTGACTAACTGGATGGAGAATATTCACGACTGGGTTATTTCCCGGCAGCTATGGTGGGGCCACCGCATTCCTGCCTGGTTTAACAAGGAAACTGGTGAAATGTATGTCGGGATGGAAGCGCCCAAGGACGCTGAGAACTGGGAACAGGATCCTGACGTGCTGGACACCTGGTTTAGTTCTGCACTGTGGCCATTCTCCACTTTGGGGTGGCCGGATACTGACGCTGCGGATTACAAGCGCTACTACCCAACCAACACGCTGGTGACTGGCTATGACATTATCCCGTTCTGGGTAGCGCGGATGATGTTCCAGGGTCTGCACTTTACCGGTCAGCGGCCGTTTGAACACGTATTGATTCACGGTTGATGCGCGATGAGCAGGGTCGCAAGATGAGTAAGTCCCTGGGGAACGGGATCGACCCGATCGACGTGATCAACAAGTACGGGACTGACGCCTTGCGGTGGTTCCTGCTAATGGGACGACGCCAGGTCAGGATGCGCGGTTCAGTTACACCCAGATGGACTCCGCGTGGAACTTCATCAACAAAATTTGGAATGTATCGCGCTACATCATGATGAACCTGGACGATGACCAGGCACCAGCCCACATGCCGGATACCAGCAAATTTGACTTGGCGGACAAGTGGATCTTTGCCGAACTGAACCGGACTGTGGCGAGTGTCACCGCTAAGTTTGATAAGTTTGAGTTTGGTGAAGCTGGACGTGACCTGTACAACTTTATCTGGAGCGAATTTGCTGATTGGTACATTGAAATCAGCAAGGCCACGTTGACCGGTGACGATGAGGCCGCCAAGGCCGAGAAGCGTAACAACCTAGTTTACGTATTGGACCAGATTCTACGGCTGTTGCATCCAATCATGCCGTTCGTCACCGAAAAGCTGTGGCTGACCATGCCGCATAAGGGCGATTCGATCGTTACTGCGGCCTACCCAGTGGTGCACGCAGAATTTGCGGACGATGAAGCCGTGGCGGAGATGACTAACGTGCTGGACCTGATTCGGGCCGTACGGAAGATTCGGAACGACGTGAACGCACCGTTGAGTACACCAATCGACGTGATTATATCCTTGAATGATAACCACCTAGAGGATGCCTTCACCTCGAACCGGGAGGTCTTGGACCGCTTCCTGCACACCAAGACCCTGGAAATCCTGCCTGAAGGCGCTGAGGTTAAGGAAGCGCAGAAGTCCGCTTCAGCCGTGATGGCTGGCGCCACGGTCTACGTACCGTTAGCGAACTGGTCGACTTTGACAAGGAAACTGCCCGGTTGCAGAAAACCCTCAAGAAGTTGGATGGTGAGATTACCCGCATTGACAAGAAGTTGGGTAACCCTGGGTTCATTAAGAACGCGCCAGACGCCGTGATTGAGGAGCAGAAGCAGAAGCGGGCCGGCTTTGTGGCTGAGCAAAACGCCGCTAACGAGCGTCTCGCGCAACTTGATGCCGCTCAAAAGTAAACGTAGTCACTAACCGCCGTGAACGGGAGCCACATAAACCCGTTGCGGCGGTTTTGTTATGGCTGCAATTGGGTTTGAACGATAAATACCCACGTTGAGCATGGTAAAATAAGGCTAACGAGCAAGCGGCTTGGGGGTTGATCAGCCACCGTTATGCGTGTGCACGGGTAACGTTCAGAGCGATAGGAGGACGAACGATGTTTACTGATTATGACGGCGCGTTGGCGTTTATTCACAATTTACCCCGCTTAACCAAAACGGCAGACCACACGAACCTGCTGAAGGTGTTGGCGGCACTGGACCATCCTGAGCGCCACGGCCACTTTATTCACGTGACCGGGACGAATGGTAAGGGTTCCACCACCAACATGATTGCGAGCATCTTGCAACGGAGCGGGTTGACCGTGGGAATGTTTACATCACCATTTATTAACCGGTTTAACGAGCGCATTCAGATTGACCGTACCCCTATTAGTGATGCGGAGTTGCTTAATTTGGCGCAACAGGTGGCCGGCATTTATACGGAATTGCGGGCCCAGGATTCGGACTTTGTCCTCAAGGAGTTTGAATTTGTGACCGCGATGGGCTTTGCGGCGTTCGCGCAACATAACGTGGACGTAGCGGTGATCGAGGTGGGTATCGGTGGTGCCCATGACGCCACCACGGTGATTCAGCCCGACGTGGCCGTCATTACGAACGTGGCGTTGGACCATACCCGCATCTTGGGACACACCATTGCGGCCATTGCGACTGAAAAATCGGGTATCATCAAGTCCGGTTGCGATACGGTGACGGCGGATTTAGTGGCCGACGCGATGGGACCCGTGCGCGAACGTACCACTGCCGTGGGCAGTAAGTTGGCCAGCCTGGGTGATGCGTTTGCAATTAGTGGTGTGCACTATAAGAATGGTGGTACGGCCTTCAAGTACCAGGATGGTGAGGGTAGTTTGTCGGGGCTGTGGGTTCCTTTGGCTGGGGATTACCAGGCCCACAATGCTGCGGTGGCGGTACGGGCAGCTAAAACCTATGCCCGGCGGCAGCAGTGGCCGCTCAAGCCGATGGAAATAAAGCGCGGCTTGCAGGCAGCCACCGTGCCGGCCCGCATGGAGGTCATCAGTACCGAACCGACCATCGTCCTGGATGGTGCGCACAATCCGGACGGGATGCGCCATGCACTTGGGGCCGTCAGCCTCTTTGGCGGTGCTGGTGACGTGGTCATTATCGCGGGCATTTTGCACGATAAGGATCTGGACACAATGATGGGCCAGCTGGCCCGCACCGAGTGGCCGGTGATTTACGTGCCAGTACCGGATAATCCCCGGGCGGCCACGGCAACTGAGTATACCGCGGTGGATTCCGACGCGGACGTATCGCCTAGCTGGCAGGACGCATTGGCGTTGATCCTCGCTGGTGACGCGAGCCGGACCGTGGTAATCATGGGCTCGCTCTACCTCGTGAGTGATGTCCGGCAAACTTTGTTGGGCACCAAGTAGTTGTTAAACGCCTGCTTGCGAAATATCTTTGCAAGGAGGTGGTAGTCTTGACCCAAAATGAATCGGCCACTGTGACCCCAACGGCCGCCAACTTGTTGGCCGACCACGAATTATTGACCGCCGCGGTACGTACTGCGGGGGCGGCGGACGTGAGCCAGGCGGTCCAATCACTGCAACAGCGGTATCCAGATATGGAACGTTTAGCGGCGGCAACCGCGGCGGACCTCGCTATGTTAGCGGGCGTTAGTGACGTGGTGGCGCGCAAGGTGAGGCTTATGCTGGAGTTAGGGCTCGCGCTCAAGCTCGCCTCGCTGTTCGCCATGGTAAGGTGGTGAGTGCGGGGGAGTTGGGTGCAACCATGATGCGGCGTTTTGCCGGGTACGCTCATGAAGAGATGTTAGTGCTGTACTTGGACGTGAAAAACCAGGTGATCAAGCAGGAGACCGTGTCGATTGGTGGCATCGAAAGTAGCCTCATTGACCAGCGAGTCTTGTTGCGACAGGCGTTGGTGTACGGGGCCGCGCAGATATTGATGGTGCACAACCACCCCAGCGGTGACCCAGAACCTAGTCCGGCCGACATCGAGGTGACGGCCAGTGTGCTGGAAGCCAGTAACATGGTCGGGATCGCCTTGGTGGACCACCTTGTCATTGGTAGTACGGATTACGTCTCGTTTCGTGAACACGGCTATATTTAGAAAACTTGTTTGTTGGTGGTGCGGTGGTGATGCCGCACTGCCTTTTTGTGTTGCACCGCCCAGATTTTCCAAGTGGGTCCTGAAAATATTATTCTGGGATTATAAAGAAAGAATAAGACTATGTAATTTTCATCAGCGAGCATTGGTATCAACGGTAACTGTGATATACTGCTTTTGTTAGAATTTTCATGATGCCCAAAGGAGAGAACGGCTTGTTTGGATTAGGGACTAAAAATATCGGAATTGATTTAGGTACGGCGAACACCTTGGTTTACGTTGAGGGTAAGGGCATTGTCTTGCGCGAGCCTTCCGTTGTGGCTAAGGAAACCCACACGGGTGAAATCACCGCGGTCGGCACCGAAGCACGAGACATGATTGGACGGACGCCAGTTAATTTGACGGCCATCCGGCCAATGAAAGACGGGGTGATTGCCGACTACGACACCACCGCGGCCATGCTGAAGTACTTTATCCAAAAGGCGTTGGGCGGCAATTCCCACCCGTACGTAATGGTTTGTGTGCCCAGCGGCGTTACCGAGGTTGAAAAGCGTGCCGTGATTGATGCCGCTAAGGTGGCTGGTGCCAAGGAAGCATACGTGATTGAAGAACCGTACGCTGCTGCTATCGGTGCTGGGTTGCCCGTAATGGACCCTACTGGCAGTATGGTCGTTGATATCGGTGGTGGGACCACTGATGTGGCCACCATCTCTTTGGGCGGGATTGTTTCCAGCCGGTCCATCCGGATGGCTGGTGACAAGATCGACGAAGCTATTATTACTTACGTACGTCAGAAGTTCAGTCTGCTCATTGGTGAGCGGACGGCGGAAGACATTAAGATTGCCATTGGTTCCGCATCGGTTGAAGAAGCTAAGGATATTGAAGGCACCTCAATTCGTGGGCGGAACCTCCTGACCGGTTTGCCCGAAACGGTGGACATTGAGGCGGTGGACGTCGCTAAAGCCATCAACGAAATCGTCCAGGAAATCATTACGGCCATCAAGGAGACGTTGGAAGAAACTTCTCCTGAAATTGCCGCTGACGTGATTGACCACGGCATTGTTCTGACTGGCGGTGGTGCTCTCTTGAAGGGTATTGACGGTGTCATTAGTGACGCAACGAAAGTGCCAGTCTTTATTGCGCAGGACCCACTGGATTGTGTTGCCACCGGTACCGGTGAATCCCTGAAGAACATCGAAGCGATGAAGAAGAAGTAGAGTAGCAGGGAGGGCCGGGACAAGTTTTTTTTGCCCCGGCCTTTTTTGATGAGGCGGGTCCGGACCTGACTGCGGGGTCACGCAGATCCGCGTGCTGAACGCCAGGAGAAGCAGGGCGATGAATGTCGCCCTGGAGGGGAAGCATGCAAAAGTTTTTTTTCAAACAAACGGTTAATTATACTCATGGTGTCGCTACTAGTCTGCGTGGGCTTAATTGCGGCATCTGTAAGTGTACGCAACGATAAAAATACGCCACCAGTTGTTCAGCAGGTGGGTAATGACGTAGTGGGCATCACCAGTTGGGTGGTCGCGTTACCCGCCAACGGCATCAGTCACGGGTTGGATGACGTGGCGAACCTGTTCAATACTTACTCCGAAAACGAGCGGTTGAAGTCGAGCCTAGATGATTTAGCCCAGACCAAGGTACAAAATCAGTCGTTACGGCAAGAGAACAAGCAGCTAAAAAAAAGAACTGAAGTTGAAGGCCACACTGACGGATTACAGCACCATGTCAGCAGCGGTAATCTCGCGTTCTCCATCCGACTGGACAAACACGGTGGTCATTAATAAGGGTTCCGTGGCAGGAATTCGTAAAAATATGCCCGTGATGTCTGGCTCGGGCCTGGTCGGCCGAATCGTTGAGGTGAACAAGACTAATTCCAAAGTTGAAATGATCAGTACTAATAGCTCGACTGCCAATCGGTTTGCGGCGGAAGTGGTGCGCACTAGCGGTAAGGCGGTCAACGGGGTCATCACCGGTTATAACAAGGCCCGCGGTGAGCTCGTTTTGGGGCAAATTGCGACAAACCAGACCATCAAAAAAAGGTAGTAAGGTCATGACTTCGGGCCTGGGTGGGTTAACGCCGAAGGGCTTGCTCATCGGGACGGTGGCCGCAGTCAAAACTGACAACTACGGCTTGGCTGATAAGGTGTACATCAAGCCTGCTGGTAACCTGGACGATATGGACGTTGTGACCGTCATTAAGCGGACAATTGGGGGGTAACGTCGTGGACGAAAAGAGATTTACCCGTCACTGGGTCGCCATTGTGACCGTCTACCTGGCCGTATTGCTTGATGGCGCCCTATCGCACGTCTTGGGCCAGTGGATCATGCGGCCAACTTACACGGGGGTACCACAACTAACGCTGTTAAGTCTGGTGTTGGTGGTCATCTTTGTGCCCCAGGAAACGTGGACGATGGCAATTGCCATTGGTGCTGGTCTGATCACTGATTGTTTTTACACGGGCATTCTGGGCGTGAATACGTTCATTATTCCGTTGATTGTGTTCGTGGTCATGCAGGTGCGGCCCATTATTCCGCGTAAGTGGCTGTTTGTCTGGGCAGTGTGCGTGATTGCCGAGACCCTGCAGGAAGTGGCGAACTACGTGGTGGCATTGATGTTGGGTAGTACCACTGCATCGGTGGGGGCACTGATTTCGGAACATATCGCGCCCGGGTTGACCGTGAATATTATTCTTTTTGCGATTATCTACTACGCTTTGTCACGATTACTGGTAAAATTAACGCAAGACTAATAACTGGATGGAGGGGTGCGTTGTGGACGCTGTTGTGTTGAAGGCCAGCTCGGAGGGATTCACCCTGCGGCTGGACGAAAACGCCAGCTTTGACGCTATTGTGGCGCAGCTGCATGATCTAATCGCGCATTTGTACGCGGAGACACCCGAAGGTAACGTTAGTTTTACGGTCACGACGGGCAACCGGTTGTTGACGGAAGATCAACGGCAGCAGCTGGACCATGTGTTTGACGATTATCCGCGTTTCGCGGTCAGTGCTTTGACCGCGGACGTGATCGATGCCCAGGTTGCAGCGGCCAAAGTCGCGGCGGCCCGGACCCACTTTGCTGGTGGGGTGGTCCGCTCCGGTCAGGACCTACACTATGAGGGCGACGTCGTTTTTACGGGTGTACTCCATCCGGGCGCGAGCATCAAGGCCACTGGTTCGGTATACTTATTGGGTCAGGCCGAGGGTGTGGTTCACGCTGGTTTTCCCGACAATGCCCGTGCCGTGGTGGTGGGCGATATGTCCCATTTAGCCCAGGTACGGTTGGCTGATGCAGTCGCAATTATTGACGAGGAGCACCCCGCAACGGCGGATTGCTGCTACATGGACGACGCACACATGTTGAACTTCGTACCCAGTGTGCAGTTGCAGCAACTGCGGCCGTGGATCTTTGATCAAGTGGAGGATAAATGATGGGAACAAGTTACGTTGTGACCTCAGGCAAGGGTGGGGTCGGTAAAACTACCACCAGTGCTAATATTGGGACGGCTTTGGCATTACGCGGCAAGCGTGTGGTGCTGCTGGATCTGGACATTGGTCTACGCAATTTGGATGCCGTGTTAGGTTTGTCTAATCGCATTATCTACGACATTGTGGATGTTGCCACGGGCCGAGCCAAGTTGCGTCAAGCGCTCATTAAGGATAAGCGGTTCGACGACAATTTATACTTATTGCCGGCTCCCCAGAATGCGGACAAAGACGCGCTGGAGCCCGAACAAGTGGCGGCCATCGTGGCCGAATTGAAGCCCGACTTTGACTTCATCATTCTCGACTCACCAGCCGGGATCGAGCAAGGGTTCCGCAACGCCATTGCCGGCGCTGACGGGGCCATCGTGGTTACTACACCGGAAGTATCGGCCGTCAGTGATGCCGACCGGGTCGTGGGGCTAATCGAACAGTCCAACATGTCGTTACCCCCGAAGTTGATCATCAATCGCGTACGGCCCCACATGGTCCAAAACGGCACCGCGATGGACGTGGATGAGGTAACGCAACATCTAGGAATTGATCTGCTCGGTTTGATCACCGATGATGACGATGTGATCGTGCAGTCCAACAAGGGTGAAACGGTTGTCATGGATCCTGACGATGACGCCAGCAAGCGGTACCGCAACGTGGCGCGCCGCTTGTTGGGTGAGACGGTGGCTTTGCTACCAGTCACGGAACAAAAGACTGGTTTTTGGCACCGCCTATTCCACCGGTAGAGGGTTAAACAAAAAAATGAAATTTTGTCGCCGTTGGTAGTTGACATTAGATTTAAGTGAGTGTAGATTAAGAGTCAATCAATTGTTACATAAATCTTTGAACGGAATCGGTTAGGTGCGCTGGTGCACAGAGACCCCGCGTTGCTGGAAAGCGGGGAACCACCATTTAGCCTCACATCCGCGAGTGGGACGTTGAAGTCTGTTAGTAGGCGTCCTCGGTTGGGCCCGTTAGCGCCGTGGTTGTTTGTGCAACCAGTTGAGGTAATACTGGTGACGGTGTTACGTACATGAGGTGGAACCGCGAAATTAAATTCGCCCTCTGATGCTACGGCCGTCAGGGGGCTTTTTTTGTGCTCGTGGGTCTAATCATCGCAACTGGGTGGGCGGCAACCACATGAGGTTAGTCGTGTGAGCGGCTAACGTATCAGAGGTGGAACCGCGCGTGGCGCCCTCTGTGACTACCATGGTAGTCACGGAGGGCGCCTTTTAAATTGAAGGGGGAAATGATTATGGAATACATTATTGGAATTATGCCGGCCCTGTTAAAGGGTACCTGGACCACGTTATGGGTCTTTGTTATTACGTTGATTTGTGCTTTACCCTTAGGCTTGGTATTGTCACCAGGGCTCGGGTCACGGTCCAAGAACCCCCTGGCCGTGGTACTACGCTGGGTGCTGAGCGCGTACACCTGGATTTTCCGGGGGACGCCGTTACTGCTCCAAATGATCTTTATCTTTTATGGTTTGCCGACGATTCACATCGTGTTCGACCGTAACTCTGCGGTCCTGGTCACGTTCATCCTGAACTACGCTGCATACTTCGCTGAAATCTTCCGTGGTGGTTACCAAGCCATCGACAAGGGGCAGTTTGAAGCTGCCACGGTGCTGAAGATGTCCCGGTGGCAAACTTTCCGCTACGTCATCATGGGCCAGATCACCAAGATTGTGTTACCAAGTATTGGTAATGAAACCATTAACCTGATCAAGGATAGTTCGTTGGTGTACGTCATCGGGATTGGCGATCTGCTCCGCGCGGGGAACATTGCCGCTAGCCGTGACGTCACGTTGGTACCGTACCTGTTAGTCGGGCTGATTTACCTGGTACTAACGTTTATCTTGACCATCGCCCAGAAGCGGGTTGAGAAGCGCTTTGCCTTTTACCGTTAGGAGGAATGAACATGCTAGAATTAAGTGGAATTATTAAAAAAATTTGGTAGTCGGACCATCCTGAACGGTCTCAACCTGCAGGTGCCTGATAGCCAGACGTTGGCCATCGTGGGTCCTTCCGGGGTTGGTAAAACGACGTTGCTACGCATCATTGCCGGGCTCGAAACGGCGGATGCTGGGACCATCACTTGGGATGGGCAACCAACTACACCCGAACAGTTGCGTGAACAGGGCATCCTTGGGTGGTGTTCCAGGGCTTTGAATTATTTCCACAGTACACCGTGCGGCGCAATATCACGCTTGCCCCCACATTGACCGGGATTGACAAAGCCGCAGCGGACCAGCGGGCGGATAAGCTGATGCAGCAACTGGAACTGACGGAGCAAGCGGACGCTTATCCGTACACGTTGTCTGGTGGACAAAAGCAGCGGGTCGCGATTGCGCGCGCTTTGGCTTTGGATCCCCAGGTACTCCTCTATGATGAACCTACAAGTGCGTTGGACCCCGCGCTACGCGACAACGTGGCGGGTCTGGTCAACCAGCTCAAGGAGGGCGGCATGACCCAGGTCGTGGTGACTCACGACATGGAGTTTGCCCGGAGTGTGGCGGATAACGTCTTTACGATGCCGACGGGAACGGAGGCGTAAATGATGCGCAAATTTTGGAAGGTAGTAATTGCGGGCTTGTTGGCGCTAGTCGCAGTCACCAACTTATCAGCCTGTGCGCGCACGACGGCTAAGAATTCCTGGCCGCGTATTGAAAAAAACTAAGAAGGTCGTTATTGGCTTGGATGATACCTTCGTCCCCATGGGGTTCCGTGAAAAGAATGGTTCCCTGGAGGGCTTCGATATCGATTTAGCGCGAGCCGTCTTCAAGCGCTACGGCATTAAGGCGGACTTCCAGACCATCGACTGGTCCATGAAGGAAACCGAGTTGCGTAACCAAACCATCGACCTGATTTGGAACGGGTACACCGTGACGCCACAACGGAAAAAAACAGGTATTGATGTCGCATTCCTACTTGAAGAACTACCAAGTGTTGGTCACCAAGCGGAGCGATAACATTAAGTCCTTTGCCGACATGGCGGGGAAGACGGTTGGTGCCCAGACGGACTCTAGCGGGGCCGCTGATATTGACGCTGAACCGAAGAAGCTTAAGGATATCGTCAAGGGAAAGCAGCCCGTACTGTATGACACTTACGACAAGGCCTTCATCGATTTGAACGCGGGCCGGATTCAGGGCATCGCGATTGATGGGGTGTACGCCCGGTACTACGTCGCCCACCAACCAAATCCCAAGAAGTACCGCATCGTGAATGGTACGTTCCCCGCCGAGCAGTTCGCCGTGGGGATGCGTAAAGGTGACACGGAACTGGACGCAAAAATTAACGCTGGTTTGAAGGCTTTAAAGAAGAACGGCACGATTGCTAAACTACAACGCAAGTGGTTTGGTACGGCAACCAATTAACGTGTTGGGTAATCACTTACGCCTAATGTCGACTGATGTTGACGTTAGGGCGTAAGTGCGTAATCTATGGGTGTAAGTGTGTCATTAAAGTCATGATTTAAAAACCTTCACAAAGGGGTGCCGTGAGGCTGAGAGATACCCTTCGAACCTGTTTCGTTAGTACGAGCGTAGGGATTGTGAATTGGGGCAAAATTGCCTCCTTTGTGGTGGGTCGGTGTCGCTAGACGTTACGCAAAGGAGGCTTTTGTATGGCAAGGGAACGGGTACGAATTATGGTAGAAGTCGCCGTCATGGCGGCGGTTGCGACCGCGTTGCACGTGATCCCCCACACGACGGGGGTGTCAGCAATTGAGTTGGAGTGGGGAATGATTCCCATTGTGGTGCTCGCGCTACGGCGGGGGATGGGCCCAGCAATGATGGGCGGCCTTATCTGGGGCGTGCTGGACATGATTCTGTTTGGCTTGGCCTCAGGGAGCGTGCTGAACCCCATCCAGGGTGTCGTGGAATACCCGATTGCATTCACGTGCGCGGGGTTAGCGGGCGTGGCATACCGTGCGTTTCAGCAGGGTGGGCCTGGGCGCCGCCGTCTCGCGTTGGTGGCGGCGGTGTGTGTTGGTACCTGCGCCAAGTATTTTTGGCACTTCATTGCCGGCTGGATTTTCTGGGGCAGTTACGCGCCGCACGGACAGGCGGCGTGGTTGTACTCGCTAGTTATTAATGGTGGTTCGGCCGTTGTCACGATGGTGGCTACGTTGATTGCCGTCATTCTGGTGGACCGTTTGGCACCGCAATTGTTACGGAAACCGTAAATTTTCAGGGAACGAAAAAAAAGCGCGTGCCGCGACGGCACACGCTTTTTAAGTCGATAATTGTTTATTGGAATGCGGACACGGCGGTAAAGACCACACCGAGAACCGTGATGAGAATCATGACCCAAACAAAAACCTGGGTGACGTGTTGAAAAGTGGATTTATGTTCCTTTTCGGCCTTGACCTTGCTGACGTTAACCTTGCTCATACGTACACCTCCGTGACGATTACGTTCTTCCTGTCAGCATTGTACATTGTTTTGCCGGCTTGAGCAAATGGACGGTGAATTAAGTGCGAAGTTGGCGGTGGCGGGGTCGCACAAACCAGGTCAGTAACCACAAGGTCACGATTCTTCCGCCTACCCGAGTCACTCCACGTATACAACCAAAGCGCCACCACAGCACAGAAAAATTTTGGTACAATCTGTTGTAGAGGTGAATTACATGCATACAGTCGGTCTCGTTCTGCCCCTCGTTTGGTTAGTGGTGACGCTAGCACTGTGGGTTTTAGCACATCATCGTCGTGGCCTGCAGCCACTACTGCTCCTGATTCCGGTCGTCAACGCCGTGGGGATCATCTTGTTAACCTGGTCACATCCTGATTATCTGTTCGTGTGCGCCTTTGCCGCCTGCATTGTGGCACTCGTGTGGGTAGGGGTGACCGTGTACCGCGAATATGACCTCTTGTTCAAGCGCTACTTTGTGCAATTAGCTGGTATTTTGGGTGTCCTCTCGACCGTTTGGTGGGTGGGCGCCATCATTTGGACCGCATAATAACACGAACAGAGGTTCGATTTTGGGCTACTGCCCCACATAAATGTCAAAAATAGGGGTACAGTCCCCACCACGTCCCACCAGTCCGTTAAGGCCCAGAAGCCAGTGCTTCTGGGCCCTTTGTTTGGCCAAAATTCAGTCTATTTGACAAAAAAAGTTAAATGTGGGGAGAAAATAACACAATTTGTGGTGGGTTGTGGGGGATTGTGGTAACATTGGAAGCATGAAGGGAGGTGTCGTCTATGTTCATGGGTGAATTTCGTCACAACTTGGATGCGAAGGGTCGTTTGATTATCCCAGCGAAGTTTCGTGAACAGTTGGGTGCGGACTTTATTCTCACCCGGGGCATGGACGGCTGTCTCTTCGGTTATCCCCAGTCAGAATGGGCGAAGTTGCAGGAAAAATTACAAACTTTGCCGTTGACCCAAAAGAACGCCCGGACGTTTATCCGGCTCCTGTACTCCGCTGCCACGGAGTGTGAACTGGACAAGCAAGGCCGCATCAACGTGCCCAAGCCATTGATGGCCCACGCCGGCTTGGCCAAAGCCTGCGTGCTGGTGGGGGTAGCCAACCGTATTGAAATTTGGAGTGCGGAACGTTGGGAGCAATTTGCCACGGACGCTGAATCAGACTTTGACGATATTTCGGAAAACTTAATGGACTTCGGGTTATAGCGATGACATATACACATGAAACAGTTTTATTACATGCGGGGGTCCAAGCCCTTGCCGTTAAACCCGATGGTACCTACGTTGATGCCACTTTGGGACGCGCCGGGCACACGCAGTTGATCCTTAGTCACCTGCAGGGTGGGCAGCTTTACTCCTTTGATCAGGACGCTGAGGCCATTGAGGCGGTGCGGCAACAATTACAACCGTTCCCTGCCAACTTACACCTACTACATACGAACTTTCGTCACTTACAGTCGGCGTTAGCAGCTGAGGGTGTGCAGGGGTTCGACGGTATCATCTACGACCTGGGGGTCTCCAGTCCCCAGTTTGATGAGTCAACGCGGGGGTTTTCCTACCGGTTTGACGCGCCGTTGGACATGCGGATGGATCAGTCACAGGCACTGACCGCACGGACCATCGTCAATGAATGGTCATTTGGTGAGCTGGTGCGGATCTTTACCCGTTACGGTGAGGAGCGGTTTGCCAAGCAGATTGCCCGGCAGATTGAACAAGCGCGGGCCAAGCAGCCCATCGAAACCACGTTTGAACTTGTGGACCTCATCAAAGCCGGCATTCCGGCGGCGGCGCGTCGCACGGGCGGGCATCCCGCCAAAAAGGTGTTTCAGGCCATTCGTATCGCGGTTAATGACGAGCTGGGCGCCCTGGAAGAGTCATTGAGCCAAGCCATTGCCACGGTTAATCCAGGTGGGCGCATTGCGGTCATTACGTTCCAGTCCCTGGAAGACCGGCTGGTGAAGACCATGTTTCGGGAACAGACGCAGTTGGCTGATGTGCCACGCGGCCTGCCGGTGATTCCTGAGAGTGCGCAACCCAACTTTCGCCTCGTTGCACGTAAACCGATTTTACCAAGTGATGAAGAAATTAAGCACAACCACCGCGCACACAGCGCCAAACTCCGGGTGCTTGAACGGTTAAAATAGGGGGTAATCATTATGGATAGTACAGCAAGAAATTTTGACGCCACCGCGCCACAGCTCCAGCCAAAACCGCGGCCGCGAGTTCAACCCCAACCGGTTGCCCGTCCGCAGCGGGTACCGTTCAGCATGGTGGAGCGGGCTTTGACCGCTTGCATTGCGGTAGCGGCAGTGGGCTTCGCATTACTTATACTCAGCACCCAATTTAGCGTCGCGGCAACAACGCGTACATATCAGAATTTGCAAAATAAAATTGCGAGTGCCACCGACCGGGTCACCAACTACCAGCAATCGGTGGGTGAACTCACGGCGTCGGGTCGCTTAGCCGCCTTTGCCCAGCAGCACGGGCTGACGGTTAACGACAGTAACATCAAACAGGTTACCAAATGAATAAACAAACAAAACAACGGTTTTCAAAATCGCGCCTCCGGAGGAACCGCCAAGTCTTTGGGTTCTTGATTATGGTGGTTACTCTGGTGTTCTTCTGCGTTTTTGTTTATCGTTTTTGTGTTATTTCCGGGGGCTATGTCGACGCACATAACCTTCGGAAGAGTCGACTAACGCAAGAAACCCGGACCTCCGTGCTGCAGGCCCAACGCGGGAGCATCGTCGACGCTAACGGCAACACCATTGCTACCGCTAGCAAAACTTATTCTATCTACGCTGTCCTGCAGCCCCTATATTCGGGTGACAAGGAAAAACTGGTCAAGGATAAAGAGAAGACGGCCACAATGCTGGCCAAGTACCTACCCATGGCGAAAGACAAGATTTTGGTTTACCTTAATCCCACTAGTAGTAAGACTAAGCAGGTGGAATTTGGTTCGGCGGGTAGTGGCTTGTCACTGGCCATTAAGCAACAGATCAGCCGGTTGAAGCTACCCGGAATTCACTTTACCAGTGAATCATCCCGGCTCTATGAGGATAACGTCTTTGCTTCCCATATTATTGGGCAGACGACCGTAGAGGGTAGCGGGACGAGTGCCAAAATTGTCGGTACGATGGGTTTGGAAAAGTACTTTAACAAACTGCTGGCTGGTAAGAACGGTCACACCTCCAGTCAGGTGGATAATTACGGGTACCAACTGAGTACCAGCAAAGCCAAGACTGTACCGCCAAGAATGGTGGGACCGTCTATACGACGTTGAACAGTAACCTCCAGAATTACCTGGAATCCTTAATGTCAAAGGTCCAGTCGGAATACAAACCGACGGAAATGACTGCCACGTTAATGAACGCCAAAACGGGCGCCATTATTGCGGCTAGTCAGCGGCCAACATTCTCGTTACAGACAGGGGATGGGGTAAGCGACATGTGGCGGAACGCCTGGTGCAGGACGCATACGAACCGGGCTCCGTGATGAAAATCATGACCCTATCAGCCGCCATCAATTCCGGTCATTACAACCCGAACGAGTACTACCAATCTGGGAGCATTAAGGTGGGTGGTACTACGCTGTACGACTGGAATCGTAATGGCTGGGGCACCATTCCTCTGTCACAGGCTTTTACCCGTAGTAGCAACGTGGGTATGGTGAAACTAGAACAGGAAATGGGCGGCGCGACCTGGCATCACTACCTCAAGAAATTTGGTTTTGGCCAGAAGACCGGGGTGACCCTGCCAGACGAAAGTTCCGGGACGTTATCCTTTAGCAACGCCACGACACAAGCTACGACGGCTTACGGTCAGGGAATCGACGTCACGGTGATGCAAATGCTACAAGCAATGTCAGCCGTCGCTAACAACGGGGTGATGTTGCGACCACGAATCATTAGTAAGACAGTTAGTGCTAACGGCACGGTGACTAAGTATGGCAAGCAAACTGAGGGCCGCATTATCAAGACCAGTACGGCGAAGGCCGTGCGCAAAGCCATGGTGAAAGTCGTGCAGTCTAGTATTGGGACCGGGAGCGCCTACAAAATGAACGGTGTTGACGTTGGGGTCAAAACCGGGACGGCACAAATTGCCGGTAGCAATGGTTATTTGACCGGCGCTTCCAACTACATCTTTAGCGTGGCGGGGATGGTCCCATCCAAGAATCCCAAGTACCTACTGTACATCACCTTGAAACAGCCGCAGAACTACACCAAGGCCCCTGAGGAAATGATGGCGGAGATTTTTAAGCCGTTGATTACGCGGGCCTTAGCATTGGATGCGGCCAGTGATGACGCGGCTAATGCGACGACGGACAGCACGACCACTAAGATGGTGAGTGTCACCAACAAGAGCACCACGACCGCGCAAAGTACGTTGAGTAACGCCGGCTACCACGTGGCCACAGTGGGGACTGGGAACAAAGTTGTGCAACAATTGCCAGTTGCGGGGCAGACCACACTCAACGGTAGCCGTGTAATTTTACTGACGAATGGTGCTATGACCATGCCCGATGTCAGTGGTTGGTCGAAATCGGATGTGTTAAAATTGGCCCAGATTACCGGAAAGAAATTTAAGTTGAAGGGTTCCGGTTACGCTAGCGCACAAAGCATCAATGCGGGCGCGTTAATCCCTGATACTGGCGGTACGATTACGTTTACCGCACAATAGAAAACGAGGTTTACCATGCAACTTGCACAGATGTTAATTCCTGCGGTGTCGGCTTTCGCCATCACCGTGATCCTCCTGCCGCTATTCATTGGCTTTATGCGGATGAAACACGAAGGACAGACCATTCGCGATGAGGGGCCAAAGTGGCACGCCAAGAAGAATGGTACGCCCACGATGGGTGGGGTAGTCTTCATTCTGGCCATCGTGGTTTCAGCCATATGGGTAGGTGCCTGGACGCGCCAATTGACCCTCAGCGTGTGGGTGGCGCTATTCATCCTGGTACTGTACGGCGTGCTCGGGTTCGTGGATGACTTCGTGAAGGTCGTCAACCACCGTAACTTAGGGTTGCGCGCATGGCAGAAACTTTTGGGCCAACTGATCGGTGCCGCCGTGTTTCTCATTGTCTTTTTGCACGCTGGTTTCACACCCGTGATTACGGTGCCGTTTGTAGGTCCCGTCAACAGTGTGTTGCTATACACCTGTTTGCGGCGTTCTGGATGGTCGGCTTTAGCAACGCCGTCAACCTGACGGATGGTCTGGACGGTCTGGTGGCCGGCCAGGGGACGGTGGCCTTTGGTACCTACGCCATTATTGCGGCGCATGACCACCGCGTCGACGTGTTGATTATCTGTTTGGTCACGGTGGGGGCGCTGTTGGGCTTCCTGCTGTACAACCACAAACCCGCGAAGATCTTCATGGGTGACGTGGGAAGTCTGGCGCTTGGTGGCATGCTGGCCGTGGTGGCGCTGATGTTACACCGCGAATGGTCGTTGCTGCTGATCGGGATCATCTTTGTTTGTGAAACCGTCAGCGTCATCTTACAGGTGCTGTCCTTTAAGTTAACGGGTAAGCGTATCTTCAAGATGTCGCCGATCCACCACCATTTTGAAATGAGTGGGTGGAGCGAATGGCGCATTGACATTACGTTTTGGATTGTCGGCATCATTGCCAGCTGCCTGTACCTAGGTTGGCATTATAATTTTCAATTAAGCCACACAAAATCATACTCCGCCGCAGTGACGGGGTCTACATAATAGAAGGAAGTTAAGGGCACAATGAAGCAAATTACGGACTATCAAAATAAGAAGGTCATCGTTCTTGGTTTGGGTAAAAGTGGGGTCAACGCCGCCCGGTTATTAAACAAATTGGGCGCGTTGGTCACGGTCAATGACGCGCAGGACTTTGACAATAATCCTGACGCCCAGGAGTTACTAGCAGAGGGTGTGCGGGTTATCACCGGTGGGCACCCAGTATCGCTACTGGATGAAGACTTTAGTTTGATGGTCAAGAACCCTGGCATTCCGTACAGCAACGTAATGGTCAAGCGGGCTCAAGAGTTAAAACTGCCCATCATTACGGAACCAGAATTGGCCTACCAGGTCTCTGAAGGTGAATGGGTCGGTATTACCGGGACCAACGGGAAAACGACGACCACCACGTTGATCGGGTTAATGCTCAACGAGGGTGGGGTCGAAGCCCATGTGGGCGGTAACATTGGGATCCCCCTGTCGCAGGTTGCCCAGGAGGCTGGGCCCGGGAGTAAGATCGTGGCCGAATTGTCTAGTTTCCAGTTGCTGGGCATTGACCACTTGCGCCCACATGTTGCGGTGTTAAACAACATTTATGAAGCCCACCTGGATTACCATGGTAGTCGGGCCAACTACATCGCCGCCAAAATGCGCATTACGATGAATCAGACCCCGGATGACTACTTTGTCGTGAACTGGGATAAGCAAGAATGGCGTGATCTTGCGCAAAATGTCCGTGCACAGGTCGTTCCCTTCTCCCGGACGGGTGTGGCCGGTGCCCGGGCCGTGGTCGATGGGGATGGTTGGCTGTGCTTTGACGGTGAACGCGTCGTCAAGGCGGACACCATCAAGATTCCTGGCGCCCACAATGTGGAGAACGCCCTGGCCGCCATGAGTGTAGCCAAACTGTACGGCGTTGATAACCAGGCGATTGCCCACGTTCTGGCGACGTTTGGTGGGGTCAAGCACCGGATCCAGTTCGTAAAGGAATTGCACGGACGCCGAATTTACAACGACAGCAAGGCTACTAACGTTGAGGCGGCCAGTGTGGCAATCGTGGCTTTCAAGGCACCGGAAGTGCTAATTGCTGGCGGCCTGGACCGGCACCTGTCAATGGATGCATTAATTCCGTTGTTACAAAAGCACGTGCACGCTTTGGTGACCTATGGGGAAACGGCGCCTTTGATGGTGGCAGTAGCCCAAAAGGCGGGTGTGCCGGACATTAAGCGGGTGGACAACCTGGACGAGGCCGTTCCGGCTGCGTACGCGTTGAGCAACCCTGGTGACGTGCTCTTGCTGTCACCAGCAGCAGCCAGTTGGGATCAATTCCACACCTTTGAGGAACGCGGCGACCGCTTTATCGCCGACGTTGATCAGTTAGGCTAAGCACGTACGCGTAATCATTAAGGAGACAAACTTATGCGGATCATTGTTTCAGGAGGAGGCACGGGTGGTCACATCTACCCGGCGCTAGCCTTGATCGACCGGTTAAAGGAACGCGACTTACTTGACGACGTACTCTACGTTGCACGCACCGCGGGCTGGAGAATCGGATCGTGCCAGATCACGGAATCGCCTTTGAAACCATTGAAATTGAGGGCTTTCGGCGCAAGCTCAATTGGGCCGGCTTAAAGTACAATGCGCACACGATTCAGTTGTTCCTCAAGAGTGTGGGCGCGGCCAAAAAGATTTTGCGGCGGTTTAAGCCCGACGTGGTTGTTGGTACTGGCGGTTACGTGTCCGCCGCGACGCTTTACGCGGCGGCGCGCCTGCACATCCCAACCGTTATTCATGAATCCAATTCCGTGGCCGGGGTAACCAATAAGTTCTTGGGTCACTTTGTCGACAAGATTGCCATTAGTTTTCCCGAAGTGGCACGTGATTTTCCACGGGCCAAGGTGGTGATCACCGGGAATCCCCGTGCACAGCAGGTAGCGGGACTGTCTCCCAACGACCGGTTGACCGACTTTGGGTTGGACCCGAAGAAACGGACCGTGCTCATTTTTGGTGGTTCGCGGGGGGCACCGATGTTAAACAAAGCCGTGCTGGCGGCGTTGCCGATCTTTGCCCGGAGTGACTACCAAGTACTGTTTGCTACCGGGCGTACGCACTTCAAACGGGTGCGTGAAGACGCAGGGGACGTGGCCCGCAATATCAGCATCGTGCCGTACATCGACCGTATGGAACGGGTGTTGCCTGACGTGCAGCTCTTGGTTAGTCGCAGTGGTGCGACGACCTTAGCCGAAACCACGGCGCTGGGATTGCCATCGATTTTAATTCCTAGTCCCAACGTGACGCACAACCACCAGTTTCACAACGCGCAAGCATTGGCGGATGCGGGTGCGGCGGTCGTAATCACGGAGCCAGAGTTGGCGCAGGAGTTCACGCACACCATTGACGAGTTAATGGGTGATACTGCGCGGCTTGCCGCCATGGCTAAGGCCGCTCGTGGTCAGGGTGTGCCGGACGCCACGGACCGGTTGATCAAAGTCATGCAAGACGTAATGAGGGGGTAGGTGCGCGATGGCGCGTAACGACGATTCTCACGTACCCGGGACGGGTAATTATAAAAATCCAACACCGCATCCGGGCCCACGTGGCGTCGCCGCCCCGTTACCGCATCTGGAAGGGGTGCGTCGCCACGCTTACGGCGGAACCTGGCGATTTTGTTACCACCACTGATCTTACTGACCCTGGTGACAGGTTACTTGGCGTTGCCGTTTTCCAAAGTAGCAAAGGTGCGGGTTCGTGGTAATCACGCGGTGGCCGCAGTTGTCGTGCAACGGGCTAGTGGGTTGACCGCTAGTAGCCTGATGCCTGCAGTCTGGTTGAACGGGCAACGCGTGAGTCACCTGGTGACTCGGCACGTGACCCGGGTGGCCACAGCCAAGACCCGGGTGACCGGAGCGCGTACGGTGACAATCACCGTGACTGAGCACGCGACGGTCGGGTACGTGCAACGGGGTAACCGCTACCACGCACTGCTGGATGACGGTACGATTTTGGCTCAGGGCCTGTCAGCGCCCAAGAACGGGACCCTGATTTTTAAGGGGTTTGGTTCCGGCCTGCAACGGGTCGTTCGGGTGGTGGCCAAGTTTCCAGCCAACATTCGACGGGATATTTCCGAAATTCAGTCAACCCGTGGTGGGGGGAACCCGTACCAAATCACCATGACCATGAACGACGGCAATACCATCGTGGCTGATAGTCGCACGGTGGGTAAAAAAAATAAAGTATTATCCCACCATTATTAAGCAGGTTAATAAAACGGGGACGGTCGATTTAGAGGTTGGTGCATTCTTCACTCCTAAGGCCACCAAATAGCGTTTAAATGCGTCAATATGGGCTTTAACTGGTGCGCATGGGGGAAACAGTGTGGTACACTCAAAGAAGTAATAACAACTATTAAATTGACGATTACGAATAACGAAAAATCTAAAGGAGGGTCCAGATTAATGGCTAATCAAGACATTTATGTCGGCCTGGATATCGGGACCACCTCAATTAAGGTCATTGCTGCCGAAGTTAATTCTGGACAGATGAGTGTGATTGGCATGGGGAATCAACACTCGAGCGGCTTGTCCCGTGGGGTGATTGTGGATATTGACCAGGCGGCCACGGCCATTAAAGCTGCCGTGCAGCAGGCCGCAGATAAGGCCAGCATCACCATTAACCAGGTGGTTGTGGGGGTACCGGCTAGCCTGTTACAGATTGAGCGGGTCACCGGGATGATTGCGGTTGGTGAAACCAGCAAGGAAATTAACGATGCGGATGTGCGCAACGTGGCCGCTACGGCCATGATGCGTAATCTGCCGCCAGAGCGTGAGGTCATTGCGGTTATTCCTAGTCAGTTCACCGTTGATGGCTTTGATGGTATCCAGGATCCCCGTGGCATGATTGGCGTCCGGGTCGAAATGCAGGGCCTGTTGCTGACCGTACCGAAGACCGTGGTGCACAATATCAAGCGGGCGGTTGCTAAAGCGGGGTTGGCTATTCAACAACTCGTGGTCAACCCGTTGGCGTTGGGCGAGTACATACTTTCTGATGGTGAGCAGGATTTTGGGACCGTGATCGTCGACCTCGGTGGGGGACAAACTACTGCCGCCGTAATTCACGACCACAAGCTAAAGTTCACGTACGCTGACCGTGAGGGTGGCGAAAACATCACGAAGGATATTTCCATCGTGCTTAACACTGATTACACGTCAGCCGAGAAGCTGAAGCGTGACTTTGGTAATGCGGATTCCCTCAGCACGAGTGAGGATGAGACTTTCCCCGTTACGGTAGTGGGCAAACCGAACCCGGCCATGATTTCCGAGAAGTACTTATCAGAAATCATTGAAGCGCGGGTCACGCAAATCTTTAACCGGGTCCATGAGGCGTTGGAAGATGCGCACGCCTTGGACTTGCCAGGGGGAATTGTTATCACCGGTGGGACCGCGGCGCTGCCGGGCATCACGCGTTGGCCAAGGATGTGTTCCAGTGTGAAGTTAAGTTGTACATGCCGTCAGAAGTGGGGTTACGGCACCCGTCCTTTAGTCAGGCGTTAGCCCTGATCAAGGCGGCGGCTGCCATGACAGACATCGACAAATTGGCTAACAGCGCGGTTAGCCAAGCCGATGCCTCTGCCGGTCAGGCGCAGCAAAGTCCCACTGAGCAGCCCCGGTTAGTGCGTCAACCGGCTGCGGGGCAAACGCAGCAGGAACAAACGTCACCGGATGTAGCTGACCAGCAAGAGGAGCAACCAAAGAAGAAGACGGGTAAAAAGATTCGTCACTTCTTTAGCTCGTTCTTTGAATAATCGTAAATATCACCCCTAGTAGGAGGAACGAAGATGGAATTCGCAGCAGATGAACAAATGAGTGCGAACGGCGCCGTGATCAAGGTCATTGGTGTCGGTGGGGCCGGTGGTAACGCCGTGAACCGCATGATTAGTGAGGATGTTAAGGGTGTGCAGTTTATCGCTGCCAACACCGATTTGCAGGCCTTAGGCGCGTCAAACGCTGATACTAAGATTCAATTAGGACCAAAACTGACCCGTGGTTTGGGTGCCGGTGCGGCGCCAGAGATCGGGCAGAAGGCCGCTGAGGAAAGTGAAGAGGCCATTGCCGAAGCGCTGCAGGGTGCCGACATGATTTTTATCACCTGTGGTATGGGTGGTGGTTCCGGTACCGGTGCTGCTCCCGTTGTGGCTAAAATTGCGCAGGAACAAGGGGCATTGACGGTTGGTGTGGTCACTAAACCGTTCACCTTTGAGGGACCCAAGCGTGCCAACAACGCTAAGGATGGCATTAAGGAGCTGAAGCAGCACGTGGACACGTTGGTTATTATTGCCAATGACCGCCTGCTGGAAATCGTTGACAAGAAGACGCCGATGCTGGAAGCCTTCCAAACGGCTGATAACGTGCTGCGTCAGGGCGTGCAGGGTATTTCTGACCTGATTACGAGTCCTGGTTACGTTAACTTGGACTTTGCCGACGTGAAGACCGTGATGGCTAAGCAGGGTAGCGCCTTAATGGGTGTTGGCTCTGCGACCGGCGAGAACCGGACCGAGGAGCCACCAAGAAGGCCATTTCCTCACCACTACTGGAAGTCGGTATCGATGGTGCCAAGCAGGTGCTACTGAACATCACTGGTGGCCCGGACTTGTCTCTGTTTGAAGCCCAAGCCGCTTCTGAAATTGTGACCCAGGCCGCGACCAGCGACGTTAACATCATCTTTGGGACTTCCATTAACGAAGACCTGGGCGACGAAGTGGTCGTCACGGTGATTGCCACGGGTCTGGATGATTTGGACAACGGCAGCACGCCGCGGCGCGGTTCGGTTCGCCAGAGTATCAACCAGGCGGCCAAGAACGACCAGGCGGGCGACGCCAACCAGAGTAAGACCGACGATCCGTTTGGTGACTGGGACCTGCGGCGGGAGCCACGGAGTGCAGCCGCCGATGACCAGCAGGCCAGCTTTGATAACGTACAGAAGAAGGAGTTCGACGTGTTCGAATCCCAACCACACGTGCAGGACAGTGACGATAGTGATGACCAACCACCGTTCTTTAAGCGGCGGCGGATGGATAACTAGTAAGCCACATAAGTGAGGGGTTGACTGATTATGGCAATGGATAAACTTGGGAGTATGTTTGGCAAGTTTTTCGAGATGGACGACGATGCTGATGAGCAAGATTACGCCGATGACGAAATGATGCAGAGTGCGGTGGGGAATAACGCACGCCCGGATGCACCACAGGCCCGTCAGGCTACGCCAGCGGCAAATCATCCCAACACGGCGCGCACGAATAACGTGCTGCCAATCAGTGGCGCGCAAAAGGGCAACTCCAAAATTGAGTTGTACGAACCCCGCGTTTATTCTGACGCAAAGGAAGTTGGGCGCAACCTGCTTGGTGACTCGGCCGTATTGGTCAACTTTTCACGGATGGAGCCGGCGGATGCAAAGCGAATCGTAGATTTTCTCACGGGCCTCGTTTTTGCCATTAACGGTGAGATTAAGCGGGTTGGCAACATGATTTTCTTGGTGACGCCGGCCAACTTTGAAGTGAGTGGCAACCTCGCCGAGAAGATTCATGACGATTTGGACCTGGAATAGACATAGGTGAACACTGATGACGACTGGTATTTATCAACACTTTCGTCCGGAAGAGCGCATCCTGGTTGACCAGCTCCGTGATGCTATCGCGACGGCGCAAGTTGAGTACCGGCCTGTTGTGACCCCCTTTGCGAATCCGCGTACGCGTGCCATTGCGCGTATGTTATTGGGTGACGACGATAGTATGGGGATGTGGTCAGATGGTGCGTTCGATGACGCTGAATGGCAGCGCATCGTTTTTGCGCCGGACTATTTCACCCCCCAACCGGAAGACTTTCAGGTACAACTGCTGGACATCAAGTACCCGACCAAGTTTGCGGAGTTGCACCACAGCACGATTCTGGGCACTTTAGTGCACCAAGGAATTGAGCGCGACGTGTTCGGCGACATTGAAACCGATGGCACGCGTTGGCAGTTTGCGGTTGACGCCAGTATGACCAACTTTTTCGTAGATAATATCGACCATATTGGGCGGGTCGCGGTGCGGCTGTTTCCGGTAACCCGGGATGAGCGGGTCCACGGCTTGAGCGATTGGGAGGAAGAGGTGGCCCTGCTACCCGGGTTGCGGCTCGACGCGTTGGTCAGCCACGTCTACCATGTGTCGCGGCAACGCGCCAAGGAGTTGGTTGAGCATGGCGAGGTGACGTTAAACTGGCAAGCAACGTCGCGTCCGGACGCGGAAATTGCGCCCAACGATATGGTGTCTGTGCGTGGCTTTGGCCGAATCGCGGTTGATGCTGTTACCGGGCAGACCGCCAAGGGTAAACTGCGCTTGGTCACTCGAGTGATTCGTAAACAGCGGGGGCACTAATACGGGTGCCCGCTGATAAGTAGGAGGAATGAGTATGTTAAGCCCAGTTGATATTCATGATAAACAGTTTAACGTTAAAATGCGTGGGTACGATCAGGACGAGGTCAACGATTTTTTTGGATCAGATCATCCAGGATTTTAGCGACCTCATCAAGCGGAACGAATCGCTCAGTGCAGACTTGAAACAAGCCCAAGCGGAGATCGACGAGTTCCAGGGCATGAAGGAAGCACTGAACAAGTCGTTGATCTTGGCCCAGGATGCCGCGGATAACGTCAAGCAGAACGCACAGTCTGATGCCGATGCCATTATTGCGCGGGCACAGAAGAATGCTGACCAGTTGGCCAACGACGCCAAGGCGCACCACGACCAGGTCGTGGGACGAGCTGCCGATGATGCCCGGCGTTACCAGATCGAGGCTGATGATGCCAAGCGTAACGTTCAGGAATTCCGCCAGCACATGAAGATGTTGTTGGAAGCCGAGCTGGAGGCCATTAGTGGTGCTGAATGGAACCGGACGATTGGAGCCAAGATCGACCAGCCCGTTCCGAGCCACACGGAAGGACCCCTTGACAACGAGGGTAAGGCTTCGGTAGAATCATCGTCGAGCGCGTCGGATGATGGTGTGACCGAAATCGTCTTTCCCGATGAACCAATTAAGTAAGTTTAACCATTGACGGACACACGTCGGTGGGATGGTGCCCTGCAGCGACCCGGTATGCTGGTGTGAGACTGGGAGTCGTGCCACCCACAGATATCACGTCCTGAGGTCCTGCCGAGCCAACGGTAGGCGGGGAGTTGCACGATATCGCAACGGTGAGGGTGGTCACTTGGTTTGTACCGGGTGGCGACCGAACTTAGGTGGTACCACGAATATCTCGTCCTAACAGGGACGAGATTTTTTTTATGTAATTAAGGGGGCAGAACATGAAAGTCAAAGATACTTTGAATCTCGGTAAGACCGCGTTCCCAATGCGGGGTAACTTACCCAAGCGTGAACCAGAATTCCAGAAGGATTGGGAAGAAAACCATGTGTACGAGCAGCGCCAAAAGCTGAACCAGGGCCGGCCAGCGTTTGTGCTTCACGATGGGCCTCCCTTTGCCAACGGTGACATCCACATGGGTCACGCGTTGAATAAAATCAGTAAGGATATCATTGTGCGTTACCACTCCATGGCGGGTTACTACTCACCATACGTGCCTGGCTGGGATACGCACGGGTTGCCCATCGAGCAGCAGTTAGCCAAGCAGGGTATCAAGCGCAAGGAAATGAAAATGGCCGATTACCGTGAACTGTGCCGTCAGTTCGCCATGAAGGAAATCGACCGGCAGCGGACCGAGTTTAAGCGTCTCGGGGTATCAGGCGACTGGGACCACCCGTACATCACGCTGCTACCGGAATTTGAAGCAGCAGAAGTACGCGTCTTTGGTAAGATGGCCGAAAAGGGCTACATTTATCACGGTTTGAAGCCTGTGTACTGGTCATGGTCGTCAGAATCAACGTTGGCCGAAGCTGAAGTTGAGTACAAGGACGTGAAGTCCCCGTCCATTTACGTGGCCTTTCAGGTCAAAGATGGCAAGGGCATTCTCGACACCGATACCTACCTGATTATTTGGACCACGACGCCGTGGACCATTCCGTCTAACCGTGGGATCACCGTGAACCCGAAGTTTGAGTACGTGCAGGTAGCTGTTGATGGCAAGAAGTACGTGGTGGCGGCGGAACGCCTCCACGAAGTTGCCGCAGACCTCGGTTGGAGTGATCCGCAGGTACTCAAAACCTTTAAGGGTATCGACATGGACAAGATGGTGGCGCGCCACCCGCTATACGATCGAGACAGTTTGGTGATGAACGCCAACCACGTTACGCTCGATGCGGGTACTGGTTTGGTCCACACCGCTCCGGGTCATGGTGAAGATGACTACAACGTGGGTGTACGTTACGGCCTCCCAGTTGAATCTGTGGTCGACGCCAAGGGGTACATGAACGAGAACGCACCGGGCTTTGAAGGTGTCTTCTATGACGACGCCAACAAGATGGTGACGCAGCAATTAACTGATAAGGGTGCGTTGTTGAAGCTTGACTTCTTCACCCACAGTTACCCACACGACTGGCGGACCAAGAAGCCAGTCATTTACCGGGCTACGACGCAGTGGTTTGCCTCCGTGGCATCCTTCCGGGACGAGATTTTGGGCCAAATCGACAAGGTCAACTTCACGCCAAGTTGGGGCAAGACCCGCTTGTACAACATGATTCGTGACCGTGGTGACTGGGTCATCTCCCGTCAGCGGGCTTGGGGTGTACCGTTGCCAATTTTCTATGCTGAAGACGGCACGCCGATTCTGGAAAAGGAGACCATCGACACGTGGCTGACCTGTTTGGTCGGTACGGTTCGAACGTTTGGTTTGAGCGCGATGCCAAAGACCTGTTACCAGAGGGCTACACGCACCCAGGTAGTCCAAACGGCAAGTTCACTAAGGAAACCGACATCATAGACGTCTGGTTTGACTCCGGTTCGTCATGGGCAGGGTGCCTGCAGGGTCGCGATGACCTGACTTACCCATCCAGTCTGTACCTGGAAGGCTCCGACCAGTATCGTGGCTGGTTCAACAGTAGTTTGATCACCAGTGTGGCTGTTAATGGGGTGGCCCCTTACAAGAACGTGCTGTCACAAGGCTTCACCCTTGATAGTAAGGGCCAAAAGATGAGTAAGTCCCTTGGCAACGTTATCGCACCTGAAAAGGTCGAGAAGCAGTATGGGGCCGAAATTGTCCGTTTATGGGTTGCTAGTGTTGATTCCAGTTCTGACGTGCGCGTCTCCATGGACAACTTTGCCCAAACCAGTGAAGCGTACCGGAAGATTCGTAACACGATGCGCTTCATGCTCGCCAATACTACGGACTTCGATGCTGCTAAGGACACCGTTGCTTGGGACGACCTGAGTGACGTGGACCACTACATGTTGGTTCGGTTGAACCAGGTGATTCGTGAGGCCCATGCCGATTACTTGAAGTATGACTTCAGCAGTGTGGAAAAGGTTATTTCCGCCTATCTGGTCAACGACCTGTCCGCGTTCTACCTCGACTTTGCTAAGGACGTCGTTTACATCGAAGCCGCTGACAGCTTGCAGCGGCGGCAGATGCAGACGGTGATGTACCAAGCACTGGTTGCACTGACGCAGATGTTGACGCCAATTTTGCCACACACAATGGAAGAAATTTGGCCGTTCTTGAACCGCAAAGAGGACTACGCCTTCCTGTCCGATATGCCACAAGCCAAGACGATTGATGGTGAAAAGGACATTCTCCAGCGGTGGCACGCATTCATGGAGTTCCGGAGTGAGGTTGCTAAGGCTTTGGAAGAAGCCCGTGACGCTAAACTCATCGGGAAGTCCATGGAAGCCAAGGTAACGGTTTACCCAACCCAGGAACTGGCGGACTTGCTCGGTAGTTTGGGTGACAGTAACGTGATGCAGATGCTGATTGTATCTGGGTTCAAGCAGGCCGCTGTGGGTACGGCTGCACCAGCTGACGCCTTGGACTTCAAGGATGGCGCGGTGTTGGTTGAACACGCGGACGGGGACGTTTGTGAACGTTGCCGGATGACCCGGACCGATGTGGGCACTGACGATGCTTTCCCCACCCTGTGTGCACGTTGTGCCGCCATTGTGCGGGCTAACTACCCAGAAGCAGTGACTGAAGGTTTGGAATCCAAGCAAGCTAAGTAAGCGTAATTGGAGGGCTGTCCTTTAAGGCGCCCGTATATACAAGTATGGACCAGCAACGATTCCCCCTGGGGATCGCCGCTGGTCCATACTTGTATCCGGGATTAACCCATTGGGGCCACAGCTTAAGTAAGTAGGGTTAAGGAGGTTAACCGCAATGCAAATGATTATCGCGCCTGCCAAGCGGATGCGGACCGACACGGATAACTTTGACGTGACCGGGTGGCCGGAGTACCTAGGGTCAGCGGACCAACTACTGGCGCAGTTGCGCACGCTCGATACCACCGCACTACAGCAATTGTGGCATACCAGTGACCAGTTGACCCAAAGTAGCCGTAGTTGGCTGAACCAAATGGACCTACGACAGCAGGTCACGCCCGCCGTCATGGCTTTTGTCGGCTTGCAGTACCAAAGCCTTGCGGCGGACTTGTTGACGGACGAGGCGTTAGCGTACTTGCGCGACCACCTGCGTATATTGTCCGGCTTGTACGGGATACTGCGGCCCTTTGACGGCATCGTTCCGTACCGGCTGGATATGGGCAGCAGGCTGGCGGTTGGTACGGCCCGTAATTTGTATGCTTTTTGGGGCCGGCGGGTTTACGCAGCGTTGGACTGGTCGGCACCGGTAATCAACTTGGCGTCTATGGAGTACGCCCGCGTCATTACGCCGTACCTCACGGGTGATGATTGCTTTGTGGATGTAGTCTTTGGCCGCCTGGTTGACGGCCACATCAAAACGCGCGCCACCTATGCAAAGATGGCGCGCGGGGCACTAGTGCGATTTGCAGCTTCGCACGCCGTGGACGACGTGGCGGGTCTGACTGATTTCGATGATCCCCATTACCGGTTTGCGCCGGCTCAGTCGAGTAGTCAGCGGTTGGTGTTTCTACGGCGTGACTAGTTAACTTTGAGGTTCCAAGTACAGCTGACGTAGGTCCGCCTGATTCTTTGACGATAGACGCAGCTCCTGACGGGCGTAATCGGACCAGGTACCGAACTCGCTGGTAACGAATTTCTGGACGGTATCAAAGTTATCACCGCCCGCCGCCGCTGCGTTCATTGTGTTGACCAGGGCGGACGCGCCGTGTTGGAGTTTGGCGTTGACAGCAGCACTCGACATGCCTTCGGGGTTGGCCAGTACTAGGTTGGTCAGCTGGTAATCCGCACGCATGACTGGGTGGGTACGCCCAGCAGGCCCTCAATCATCATGGCACCGACGCCAGTGCGATCCTTACCGGCTGCACAGTGGAAGACCAGTGCGTGTCCCGGAGTGGTGTTGGCCAACAGGAGGTCAAACAACTGGCGGTAGGCGTGCAGCGCGTGCCGGTCGACCAGCATTTCAATGTAGGCATCACCCAGGTCCCAGCTTTGTGGCCGTGGGGGCTGCCGGTGCTTCAGCTTATCCCAAAAGCTTTGTTCACCGGACAGCGGGTAGACTGACAGGTGTTGGTAGTTAGTGCCGGCCAGCAATTTGTCGGGGGACATCGAGACTTCTGTATCGCTACGCAGGTCAACTACGGTGGTCACCCCATAATCAGCCAGTTGTTGTTCGCCCACACCGTCTAGGTAACTGAGGGTGCCGGAACGTAATACTTTGTGCCAGGCGACGGTTCGCCCGCCAGTCGTGGGATAGCCACCCAGTTCGCGCAGGTTAATTGCGTTGGGGATGGTCAACACGCGTTCATGCGGCATGCGTGCCGCCTCCTTTCATAAATACTTGCGACCAAAGACGCCCATTCCCATTGTTTAGGGTGGGCGTCTTAGCATGCATGGGAATTTACATGTGCATGCCCATCTTCTTGTAGGACTCCATTCCGCCGAGCCACAGGTCCTTCATGGCGACCCCACGTTCCTTGGCAAAGGCTTGCATGAGCGTGTGGTGGTCCATCAGGTGGTACTGGACGTCTGGATGGGCCGGGTCGACCACTTTGATCTGGGCCATCATCCCGCCGTCCTCATGCTCAATGATGTGGCAGTGATACATAAAGACGCCCGGAACGTTGAACAGGACCTTGATGCGGACGTGTTCGTGAGGGTTGATGCTGACCGTGTCCTTCAGCCCGGTTTCGTTCGGGTAGGGCGCGTGGCCGTTCCGCGAGATGACCTGGAAGGCAGTCCCGTGCATGTGGTACGGGTGGATCATGCCACCCACCATATCGTTGGTACTGGTGATGTCCCAGATTTGGCACTTACCCATGGGCATTTCGTAGTCGATGCGTTGCATGTCAAACTTTTTGCCGTCGATCATGACCTCTTCGTCCATGCCGGACAGCACCACGTTTTTCACGGGTAGGTCTGGATCAACGTGGTATTCCGGTACGTCGAACAAGTGTGCCGGAATAGTGCTGTGGTCTGGGGCAAAGTCGCGGATGCGAAACTGCACGATCGGAACGTCATCGGAGTATAGGGTGACCCGGTCACCAGGGTGGTACTGACCAAAGTCGACCACAATTTCTTGACGTTCGGCACACGTGATCATGAGGTGGGTAAACGTGACCGGTTCTGGTAACAGGCTGTTGTCCCCAGCAATTTGGGTAAACGGTAGGTCGCCACTAAAGTGCAGGCGCCATTCCCGCCGGTTGGAGCCGTTCAGGATGCGTAACCGCACCTTCTGCGTGGTGACGTCAAAGTACGGGTTAATGGTGCCATTGATCATGGCAGTTGGTCCCTGAACGCCATCCGGGTCGTAGTCGGCCCGGTAATCCCACTGGTTATCCTCGTGGAAGCGCCGGTCCTGCAGAATTAACGGAATGTCGTCGACCCCATAGTTCCGCGGCAATGGGAGGCGACTTTCGTGGTCATCCTGAACGATGGCCATTGCGGCTAAACCATGCCACACTTGTTCAGCCGTCGACGGACACGGGTGCGCGTGCAGCCAGTCGGTTGAGGCCGGTTGGTGGATGGTGAAGGTCACGTCGCGTGCTTCACCAGGGTACACGGGCGCGTGGCAGCCACCATCTTCGATGGGTCCGGGAATATCGAGGCCGTGCCAGTGGAAGGTGGTGACTTCGGGCAGGTGGTTGACTAAGTGTAGGTGTACCGTCTCACCATCATGGTAGACGAAGGTTTGCCCTAGTAACGGCGCGTTATACCCCCAGGTTTTGGTCTTGGCACCGGGCAGCAGCTGCACCTCACCGGTTTGGGCGGTGATGGTGTAGTATACGTCCTGCCCCTCGACGCGATCCGGGGTGGCAATAGCGGGAATGGCCAACGGTTGCGGGGATGTGGTCGGCGCTTCGAGGGGAATGTAGCCGCCGTCGTGCGTATTATAGGCAGCTTCATCAAACAAATAATCGGTAATTACTGGTTGTGACATGGTGTTAACCTCCCTTTACTTGCACCCTGATGATAACATATTTCCAATATCCCTTCATTGGATTTAATGCCCGCGTACCGGCATTGTATGCGCTTGTGCGGCGCACCAATAATTTGTTGACCACGTCCCGGACTAACACGGTAGTGGCGGTCTCCAGTGGCCTGCTAGTTGCGGGACAGCACGGCGGGGCTTGCGTTGCGGACCCCCTTTGGCAAACAGCGGCGGAACGTGTATAATTAATACAAGTTATAGGAACAGGAGGCACAGTGATGGAGCCACAAACACGTAAAGAAGTGCGCGAAGCACGTGAACGTGCAACGGCGACTGCCCGTGAGCGTGACCGCAAGCGGATAGCCGTGGAACGTGACTACGCGCGCGAACAGGCAGTGAGTCGGACCGCGGCTAAGAGTCAGCAACGCATCGACCAGGAAGCGTACCACAAGGTGTCGGTTCTGAAAGCCAAATTGAATTGGGCAATCGGGACGGTCGTGGTGATGTTGATCATTGTCGCCTTAGTCCTGTTTCTAGTGTAAGCAGACGTACGCGTGGGTCGTGATCTACGCATGAGGAGGAACTCAGCATGAAAATTGGCGTTATCTGTGCCATGGAAGAAGAAATTCGTGAACTTTTGGCCGTTTTGGAGGATCAGGAAGAAGCCGTGGTTGCCAGTCAGCATTATTACCACGGCCACATTCACGGCCAAGAAGTGACCTTGGTGGAATCGGGCATTGGTAAGGTGCAAGCCGGCATGGTGGCGGCCATCTTGTTGGACCACTACCAACCGGACGTCCTGATCAACACGGGTAGTGCCGGTGGTATTGGTACGGGGCTCAAAGTTGGTGATGTGGTGGTCAGCACCGGGGTGGCGTACCACGACGTCGACTCCACCGCCTTTGGTTACAAGCCGGGACAATTACCGCAGCAACCGCAAATTTTCACGGCGGATGCCGACTTTGTGGCGAAAATCACGGCGGCGGCTCAGGCGACGAACCTGACCACGCACACGGGTTTAATCGTGTCCGGGGACCAGTTTATTAGTAGTACGCCGGCCATTAAACGCATTAAGGGTATTTTTCCGCAGGCGCTTGCTAGCGAAATGGAAGGGGCAGCCGTTGGCCAGGTTGCAACCCAGTTTCACACGCCATTCGTCGTGATTCGGGCGATGAGTGATGTGGGTGATGAAAACGCTAGCGTCAGTTTTGACGAGTTCATTATTGACGCGGGCAAGCGGAGTGCCGCGATGTTGCTGGCGTTCCTTGCTGCTTTATAGGCGGATATGTGCGAGTATGCTTGGCCACGAACCCATTGCGGGTTGGTGGCCTTTATTAGCAATTGACGGTAAAGGAGATTTTCATGAAGCACGTATATTTAGATAATGCGGCCACGACGCCAATGCATCCAGATGTCGTCGCGGCCATGACTGAGCAAATGAACGCGGACTTTGGTAATGCCAGTTCTACCCACTACTTTGGGCGGCAGGCGCATGCGGCGTTGGACCACGCCCGGCAAACGCTAGCAACAGCGCTGCACACCACCACGGATAACATCGTTTTTACAGGTGGAGCGACGGAGAGCAACAATACCGCCATTATCCGTACTGCCTACGCGCGGCGTGAGCAGGGAATGCACATCATTACCAGTGCCATTGAACACTTGTCGGTGTTGAACCCCTTGCGGCGGTTGGAACAGGAAGGGTTTCGGGTCACTTACTTACCAGTAGATGCCAACGGTGAAATTAGCATGAGCGACTTTGATGCCGCCCTCGACGATGAAACCACGCTGGTGACCCTAATGTGGGGGAACAATGAGGTTGGTAGCCGGATGCCGATCGACAAAGTGGGGGCGCGACTGCGCAGCCACCAAGCATGGTTCCACGTGGACGCTACCCAGGCGTTTGGGCTAGCGGATATTAACCCGCAGGCGCTGGGCATCAACATGTTGTCGGCGTCGGCACACAAACTGAACGGGCCTAAAGGTGTGGGTGTGCTGTACCGCGATGATACAGTCCACTTTACCCCGTTTTTGCTGGGTGGTGAACAAGAGACCAAACGGCGGGCTGGAACGGAGAATGTGCCGGGCATCGTGGGGTTCGGTGCGGCGGTGGCCCGGTTAGATAATGCGGCCAAAGCCGCACTTACCACACGCTATGAGGGTTTTACCAAGCAGATTACAACGGCACTTACGGATGAGGACGTAGAGTTCCACGTGAACGGCAACCTCACGCACGACCGGCTACCACACGTTCTCAACCTGTGGTTCCCAGGGGTCTCGACCTACGCGTTACAGACAAACCTGGACCTGGCCGGCTTTGCGGTTTCTGGTGGTTCGGCCTGCACGGCCGGCAGTTTGGAGCCCTCGCACGTACTGACCGCCATGTTTGGCGCCGATTCCCCACGCATTGCGGAATCGATTCGCATTTCTTTTGGTACGGTCACTACCAGTGAGGATATTGCTGCGTTTAGTGCCGCGCTCATCAAGGCTGTGAACCGGCTACGGGCGCGCGCGGCCACCAAGTAAGCGGGCAGTTGCGGAGCAGTGGGAACGCTTGCACCATAACGGATGTGGTAAAATAAGGGTAACAATAACGAATGGAGTGGTGGATATGGCTTTGGCAACGACGGCACAGGTAGTAGGGGATAAGCGGAAGTTCCGGCTGAGTCCGAACGTGAAGCGCTACACCCTGATGGATACTGGTTTCAAGAAGACCAACAAGGGCGGCTTTGAACTGGAGCGGTCGTTGGACCTCAACAGCCCGTTCACCAGTAATACCAAGCTCAAAGTGTTGGTCAATGCTGACCTGGATCAATTATCGATGTCGGTGACCACGGCCAACGGGTTGCGGGCGGTCGACATCTTTAAGTCGGATAAAACGGCAGGAAATGTCGAGCAGTTTAACTACGTGATCAATGACTTGGTGCAGCGGCAGGTACTGGAGCCAGTCACTGACTAATTCATGGTATAGCAAAGGGCCACATGAATAGTGCGGCCCTTTTTGTATAATAATGTGCACTGGTCAGATTAGAATGCCAGACCCACGAGGTAGTGCAACGTGATGGTAATCAAGCCAATGATAATATTACGAATAATGGCACGTCGGGCAAAACCATGCCCAAGTTGTGCTGACAGGTAGCCAGTGATAGCTACCGCAACTACGGTAGCGGCAATGGTAGCTGGCCACTGCCATTGTCCTCGGACCGTGGTCAACGCTAATAAAGGCAAGATTCCCCCCAAAGTGGCAGAAATCATGGAAGCAAAAGCAGCGGCCCAGGGGTTCATGAGCCTCGTTGCATCGAGGTGGTACTTTGCCGTGACAATAGTTGGTAACGGGTCACTAGCCATCAATTCATCAGCAATGGCCGCTGCCGTGGTGGCGGTGACCCCACGGGAAGTATAACTAGTAATGATGACTTGCCGGGCCGTGTTGGGATCCTGCTCGAGCGCAATGGACTCCCTGTCTACGGCTGCGGCCTCGGTGTCCCGCTGAGCGCTCACGCTGGCATATTCACCACCCGCCATGGAAAAGGCTACAGCAATCAGATCGGCAACTGCCGCGATAAAGAGGGCAAAGGCGTTGTTGGTAGCCGCACCCACCGAAAAAAAGCACTCCCACAACGGTTAGGATACCGTCATTGGCTCCTAACACACCTGCGCGGAGGGTGTTGGCCCTGGTGGCAAGAGAGGCATCTTTGTTAACTTGAATTGCTTTCATTATCGGCATCCCCTTAACGCGCAAATATGTGGCCCACTAACGTCGTGATGACCATCGTAACTAGACCTGCCACCACGTTGCGGACGGTGGCTCTCAGGATGTTTGCGTTACCTAGCCTAGCAGCAGTAGCTCCGGTAATCATAAGCGCCGCGACAACGGCGCCAACCGTTGCGGGGATGCGCCAGGTACTGTTGACCAAAGAAATCGTCAGTAGGGGTAGAAGTGATCCCAGTGGAAATGAAATGAACGAAGCCACAGCGGCTCCCATGGCGCTGGTTTGCTCGTGGGGGTCAATGTCATATCGCTCCCGGACCGCCGTGACCACGGGCGCACTCGTAAACATTTCACGGGCGGCCTGAGCTGCCAATTGGCGGCTCAGGCCGCTGGCGGCATACTTATGGGTCACAAAGTCGATTTCTGCCTGTGGGTCAAGTTTAAGCCGGAGTTTCTCGTCCGCCGTTGCCCGTTCTTCAGCGTCGCGCTGAGCGTGCACGCTGACGTACTCACCCATGGCCATCGAAATAGTGCCCGCCAGCATGCCGGCAAACCCGGCCAGGAGAATGTCATGTGTGTCGACGTTGGCGGCCGAGACACCGAGCACAATGGCGGCGACGGATAGAATGCCATCGTTGGCACCCATCACGCCAGCACGAATGAGGTTGATTTGTGCATTCAGACTCAGATTACGTACCCGAATGGTATTTTGTTTCATAATAATCAAATCCCTTCTTGCGGTTATTTCAGAGTGCGGGCACAGGTAAGTTGTTCGCATTCTAATAGTAATGGCTGCAATACGAGATACATACGTGGGTCATAATCCCCAGTTTGGTGACGATGGGTGCATCGCCACCAAGCTACTAATGATGACTCGAAAATATCGTCGTACCGCAGTTACGGCCAGCTATGTACCTAAGTGGTGGTCACTTTCTTTCCGTTATTTGATTGTTAGCGTTAATAACTGTAGGTACACCTAAAAATATGCCACTAACGGCGCAATTTGGCAACTAACGTTAGGTGTCGGGCAAAAAAAACGGTCGCGTCGATAACCAACGTGACCGTTACTATATCAATGCAAAGCTTACACCTGATTATGGTGCACAAAATACACTTTGCATTACGCTTTTTTTCATGTCCTGTTAGCTAGCCACCTTAGTTCGCAAGGTGGCGGTAGCAACATGGGGTGCCCGAATCAACTCGACATCTTCTGGTTGACGGTGCGTCAGCTGGCTGAGGACATACTCAATTTCGGCGTTCTGGATGTTGCGCCGTTCGTTGCGAAGCACCACTTCTTGGTGGTGGGGAGACTCAGTGAAAATCACCGTTGTCTGGCCCAGAGAGTAAACCTGAACGAGCTGAGCGTTGGTGTGCGCCAGTTGTTGTTGCACGAGGTTCGGGAAACTATTGGTAATGTCGACAAGCCGCATGACAATCAACCCTTTCTTTGTCTGGTTACCCTTATTATACAATGATTGGGAGCCGGATGAAAGCGGGTGCAGAAAACGGCCCAAGGTGTTAAAGTTTGGCCGTCCATCCCGGTTATTGTGCGTGCGGTGATTGGTCCCCACATGTGAGCGGTCACAGAACGACTACCGCAAGATGTCAACCTTCAGGTCGTTTCCGATGCCAAACAGCCAACCCATCAACGCAAAAACCACCCTGACGTTGGGGTCAGGTGGTACGTACAAACAGTATTCAGTTCAACCTTACTTTTTCTGCGCGGCATCAGCTGTGGCCGGGGCGGCAGCATGGTGATCTCACCATCGCTGATCCGGGCCTCAAGCTGTTGACTGGTGGGGTGATCCAAGAAGTAATCGGCAACGCGGTCCTCAATCTGCTCCTGAATGACCCGCCGAAGCGGCCGTGCACCCATGGCCGGATTGAAGCCCAGCTCAACCAACTTCTCCTTAACCGGCGTGGTGACGTGGATGTTCAGCCCTGCGTAGCCACGTTGGCGTTGGTATCGGCGATCATCAAGTCGACAATCTTCAGGAGGTCATCTTTCGACAGGGACTTGAACTCAACGATATCGTCAAAGCGGTTGAGGAATTCAGGCTTGAAGTAGTTGCCCAACTGGTTCATTACACTGTGTTCCTTACCAGCAGCTGCGGCCGCAAAGCCAACATTTGCCTCGGCATCCGTGGCGCCGGCATTACTAGTCATGATGATAATCGTGTCCTTGAAGGAAACGGTCCGGCCCTGACTATCAGTCAGGCGGCCATCATCCAGGATCTGCAGGAACATGTTCATGACGTCCGGGTGGGCCTTCTCGATTTCGTCTAGCAAAATCAAGCTGTACGGATGACGACGCACCTTTTCCGTCAACTGACCAGCCTCTTCATAGCCAACATACCCAGGAGGGGACCCGATCAGCTTTGACACACTGTGCTTCTCCATGTATTCCGACATGTCAAAGCGGACCATTGCGTCCTCGCTACCGAACAACTCGTTTGCAAGCTGCTTAGCCAGTTCAGTCTTCCCGACACCGGTAGGACCAACAAAGAGGAAGCTACCAATTGGCCGACCCGTCTTATTAAAGCCGATCCGGTTACGCCGAATAGCCCGCGCAACTTTGTCCACGGCCTGATTCTGACCAATAATTTTGGCCTCCAGGTGTGGTGCCAAGTCCTTTAACTGTTCTTGCTCTTGCTGCTTGAGTTCACCGACGGGGATGTTCGTCTTTTCTTCGACAATTTGTTCCATATCCTTCTCGGTGATCTGCGGCACATCTTCGTCAGCACTAGACTGCTGGTCGGACTTCATTTTGTTCAACTTGTTGACCTGGTCGCGGTAGAAGGCCGCTTTTTCATAATCTTCGGCCTTCAGGGCGTCCTGCTTTTGGGATTCAGCATCGCTAATCTTCTTATCAATAGCGGCAGGGTCGATTGGTGTGATGGTCAGGTTCTTACGGCTACCTGATTCATCCAGCAGATCGATGGCCTTGTCGGGCAGGAACCGGTCCTGAATGTAACGGGCTGACAACTGTGCAGCGGCCTCAATGGCCTTGTCCGTGTACTTGACGTGGTGGTAGCTCTCGTACCGTCCTTGAATGCCCTTCAAAATGGCAATCGTTTCGTCAACGGACGGTTCGTCGACCGTGACCGGCTGTAGCCGACGGGCAAGGGCAGAGTCTTTTTCGATGGTCCGGTACTCACTGTTCGTGGTAGCACCAACTAGTTGGATCTCACCACGGGCCAAAGCCGGCTTCAAGACGTTACCCGCGTCCATACCGCCTTCAGCGTTGCCGGCACCTACAATCTCGTGAATTTCGTCAATAAACAGGATAATTTGTGGATTCTGCTTCATTTCGGTGAGCAGCTGTTGCATCCGCTGTTCGAATTGGCCACGCATGCTTGTACCCTGAACCAGGGATACGACGTCAAGCTGAATCACCTGACGGTCTTGCAGTTTCTGGGGTACATCACCATTAGCAATCTTCAACGCCAGACCTTCAACCACGGCAGTTTTGCCGACCCCAGCTTCACCAATGAGTACGGGGTTGTTCTTGGTTCGACGGTTAAGAATTTCAATCACCCGGGCGATTTCCTTGTCCCGACCAATCACGGGATCAATTTCACCGTTCTTGGCCTGGGCAGTGAGGTTCACGCCGTATTGACCAAGGAGTGAGTTGCCGTTGTTCTGACCGCCACGGGGATTCCGTGGACCTTGTCCGCCAGCCTGATTCTGCGGACCTTGACTGTCGGAAGCACGCTGCTGATTTTCGTTCATAGCACGAAAGATACTTTCGAGGCTGTTAAAACCGAACGGATCACCAGTGGAGTTGGTAGCTTCTGCTTGTGCCTTTAATTCTTGGTAGCAGTTCTGGCAGAGGTTGATCTCACGCTTGGTGCCGTTCACGTTGGTATAAAGGTGAATTGTAGCAGGGTTCTGCTGACAGTTTTCACACAACATGCACAACACGTCCTTTCTTCGGGTTCTTGATCAACGTCAGGTACGTTTGACCTTTATTGACCTTGATGCTAGTGTACAACCAATACTTACTGAATGCAAGCACTCTCGAGGTGAGAGTGCTAAAAAGTGTTGCTCACCACTTTTTTTCTGACCAACTATTCCTATTATATAACGCGAGTCCGGCGTGACAACGATGAGTGCAAACTTTTACTGGTGGGAGCCACGGCGCACGATTTAGGGGTGAAGCACAGCGCCTGGAACCCGAGTGAACATTGTCCCTGAGGTAGGGCGCTAGGGTGGATTCAGCGAAAAACTTATAATTTGGTGCTGGTTAATTGTGGTGTAACCGATTTCGTGATAAAATTGGAAGTACCTGTTGAAAGGAGTATCCATGTAATGGCAGATGATTATGTAGCACTGATGGATCAATTACGGGACGGGAGCCTCGCGGAACTACGAATCAAGCCCGAGCAATTCATGGCATTTCGTACCGCTTGGAACAATTACCCGCAACGTAAACAAATTGTTGGTTCAGCTGAACGTGGTGGCGACATTGTCTACCATGCCGAAAGCGACAAGTAGTAACCGCATCCATTAAAAGTGTTGTGCAGCGTCCGCAAAAATGGTAACCTTTACAGGAATTAACTTTTACTAGCAAAAGGAGAGATTTTTCATGGAAACACGTGATTATAACATTATTGCTGACAGCGGGATTCATGCACGTCCTGCTACCCTGTTGGTTCAGTCCGCAAGTAAGTTCCAGTCGGACGTTAACTTGGCCTACAACGGTAAGTCCGTTAACTTGAAGTCCATCATGGGTGTCATGAGTTTGGGTGTCGGCAAGGGTGCTGACGTTACCATTACCGCAGAAGGTGCCGACGAAGCCGACGCTATTGCTGCGATCGACGAAACCATGAAGAAGGAAGGCCTCGCTTAACATGACCAAAGAACTCAAGGGTATTGCAGCTTCCGACGGTATTGCCGTTGCGAAGGCCTACCTGCTCGTAGAACCTGATCTTTCCTTCGATCAGAAAACCATTACGGACACAGATGCCGAAGTTGCGCGGCTTAAGGACGCCACTAAGGCTTCTCACGACGATTTACAGCTGATTCGTGATAAGGCAAAGGAATCGCTCGGTGAGGAAGAGGCTCAGGTTTTCGATGCTCACATGATGATTCTGGACGACCCTGAGTTCACCGGTGCCATCGAAAGCAAGATTACTGATGAAAAGGTCAACGCTGAACAGGCGTTGGATGACGTCTCCAAGATGTTCATTGCTACCTTTGAAGGCATGACTGACAACCCATACATGCAGGAACGTGCTGCCGACGTGAAGGATGTTTCCAAGCGTCTGATGAGCACCTGTTGGGTGTTGAGTTGCCTAACCCAGCCTTGATCGACGAAGAAGTTGTTATTGTGGCGCACGACTTGACGCCTAGTGACACCGCTCAGTTGAACAAGAAGTTCGTTAAGGGCTTTGTGACTGATATTGGTGGGCGTACCGCTCACTCGGCTATCATGGCGCGGTCGCTGGAAATTCCGGCCGTTGTGGGGACGGATTCCGTGACTAAGAGCGTCAAGGCTGGCGAGACCATCGCGGTTGATGGGTTAAACGGTGACGTCGTGGTTGATCCATCCGCAGAACAGCAGGCCGACTTTGAGAAGCAGGCTAAGCAGTATGCTGCCGACCGTGCAGAATGGGCTAAGCTCAAGACGGCCAAGACCGTTACGGCTGATGGTAAGCACTTCGAATTGGCCGCCAACATTGGTACCCCCAAGGACCTTGAAGGTGTACACGCCAACGGTGCCGAAGCGGTCGGCCTGTACCGGACTGAGTTCCTGTACATGGATTCTTCCGAATTGCCAAGCGAAGACGACCAGTTTGAAGCTTACAAGGAAGTGCTCGAATCCATGAGCCCGAAGCCAGTCGTTGTTCGGACGATGGACATTGGTGGTGACAAGCACTTGCCATACATGCCACTGCCAGAAGAAATGAACCCATTCTTGGGTTACCGTGCGATTCGGATTAGCTTGGACCGTCAGGAAATCTTCCGGACACAGTTGCGGGCATTGCTGCGGGCTTCTGCCTTCGGTAAGCTACGCATCATGTTCCCAATGATTGCGACGATTCAGGAGTTCGAGGCCGCCAAGAAGATCTTCTTGGAAGAAAAGGCTAACCTGGAAAAGGCGGGCACGAAGATTGCTGATGATATCCAGTTGGGTATCATGATAGAAATCCCTGCTGCTGCCGTTCTGGCGGATCAGTTCGCTAAGCACGTGGACTTCTTCTCTATTGGTACGAACGACTTGATTCAGTACTCAATGGCTGCCGACCGTGGTAACGAACACGTTTCCTACCTGTACCAGCCATACAACCCATCCATTCTGCGCTTGGTTAAGCACGTTATTGACTCTGCGCACAAAGAAGGCAAGTGGACTGGCATGTGTGGTGAAGCTGCAGGGGATCCAGTGATGGTGCCATTGCTGCTCGGCATGGGTCTGGACGAGTACTCAATGAGTGCTACTAGCATTCTGAAGGTACGTAGCCTGATGAAGCGGCTCTCAACCGAAGACATGAAGAAGTTGGCTGAGACTGCTATGAACGAAAATATTACCAATGATCAGAACAAGGAATTGGTTGAGAAGTTTGTTAACTAATTCGTTACGTCAACTGATTGTAGTTGCTCGCGGAGACGCGGGCAACTTTTTTTTATGTTTGGCTTAGAGTAACGAGCTGATGTATGCGTCAATCGGTGCACTTGCCCGTGCGGGTACATCAACCACCACGACCACGAGCGCATAATTGGTGTGATAGTAGCGATGGTAGGGATTGCAAAAGGCCAATGTTTACCGTACTCTTACAAGGTAGGCAGTACACTAACCAATTATTACTGCACAGTATACGTTTTGGTTGGGAGGAAAAGTTATGAGCCATATTGCAATCATCATTGCCGGTGGTTCTGGCCGGCGGATGGGTCAGGATATTCCTAAGCAGTTTATTAACGTTTATGATAAGCCGGTTTTGGTGTATACCCTCGAAAGCTTTCAAAATCATCCCGAAGTTGACGCGATTGAGTTGGTTTGTCGCGATGGGTGGCAGAATGTGGCCCTCGCCTACGCCAAGCAGTTTAACATCACGAAGTTGCAATGGGTAGTTACTGGTGGTGGGACTGGCCAGGAATCGATTCGTAATGGTGTTTATAACCTTGAGGGTAAATGTGACGACAACGATACCATCATTATTCATGATGGTATCCGTCCCTTGGTGGATGGTGCGGTTCTTAGCGATGTCATTGTTAAGTGTGGCATTCATGGTAATGCTGTTACTTCGTTACCTTATAATGAACAAATTTTTGTTGTTGATCCTAACGACGCGACTAGTACTACACAATACATTCCGCGCGAAACGTTGCGCCGCGTGTCCACCCCACAAGCGTACCGGTTCGGTAAGTTGGATTGGGCCTACCACAAGGCTTCAAGGAAGAGATTGGCATTTATGGGTCCTCCTATACCAACACCATGATGGTCGAGTTGGGTGAACGGCTTTACTTTGCGGCTGGTTCCGATAAGAACATTAAACTGACCACTAAGGATGACCTCGAGATGTTTAAGGCTTACCTGAAAGCCGATAAGGATAACTGGTTGAAGTAGGTGATTACATGACAACCGATATTCATTTGAATGCGCTCTACCGCGCAGACGTGGAGTATGTGGCTTCTTTGGCTTTGCCGTGGGACCAGATGAGTAACGTCGCAGTTTTGATTACGGGGGCCTCAGGCATGCTGGGTAGTTTTATGGTTGACGTGCTCATGCACCGCAATTTAACCGCAGGGATGCAGTGCAAAGTTTATGCTCTAGGACGTAACTTGGCTCGTGCCCAAAAACGTTTTGGGGCGTACTGGAATTCAGCAGATTTTGAGTTTATTGCGCATGACATTAACACGCCCCTCACGCAACCCTTGGCCAACTTAGGGTACATTTTCCATCTGGCCAGTAATACGCATCCGGTTGCTTACGCGACGGATCCTATTGGGACGATTACCACGAACATCATTGGCACGCACAACCTACTGGAGTTAGCAGCCAGTCAGCATATTCAGCGATTTGTTTTTGCTTCGTCAAATGAAGTTTATGGCGAAAATCGGGGTGACGTGGAAAAGTTTGATGAGGAGTATTGCGGTTACATTGACCCGAACACGTTGCGGGCGGGGTACCCTGAAAGCAAACGGTGTGGGGAAGCCTTGTGCCAGGCGTACCTGTCCCAAAAGGGTGTGGATGTTGTGATTCCACGGTTGACCCGTTCATACGGCCCCACCGTTAAGCCAGAAGACAGCAAGGCCATTTCCCAGTTCATTAATAATGCGCTGAGGGGTGAGGACATTGTCCTGAAAAGTGCCGGACACCAGCAATATTCCTTTACCTACGTTGCGGATGCAATTGCTGGTCTCTTGACCGTGGCCCTCAAAGGTACCAGTGGGAACGCTTATAATATCGCGGACAGTCGGTCAGATATCTCGTTGCGTGAGTTGGCCACAATCATTGCACATGCGGTGGGCCGGACCGTTACTTATGATCTGCCCAACGCCACGGAGCAAAAGGGGTTCAGTAAGGCCACGAAGGCGTTGTTGGACTCAACCAAACTACAGGGCTTGGGTTGGACCGCCAAGTATGATATTGCGGCCGGGATTCATCGGACCCTGAGCATCATGCAGGGGTAACGGGGGGCAAGTTGAATTATTTATCGCGTGATAAAGCCTGCCCACTGGTAGTGTTGTTTTCACGGGATGACGTCAGTTGATGTATATCTAAGCACGACTAAAGGAAATGGTTCCCAAAATGTGGGGACCTTTTTTTTAATACATTGTGTTTACAAATGTAAATCTTAAGCGTACAATTACATTTGTAAACGAACGGAGGTAGCGACATGCACGACTTAACTTTTAACGTAAGCCCGGCTGAATGGTCGGTATTACGGATAATCTGGACCCTCGGCGGGGCGGATACGGGGACCATCGTGGACGCTTTGGTGGAAAAGCGCGGCTGGGCCCCAGCAACCATCAAGACTTTGTTGGGCCGGCTGGTCAAAAAGGGTGCTTTGACCACCACCAAAGACGGCCGGCAGTTTCACTACACGGCCACAATTGGTGAGCAGGAATCGATGGAACACGTGCTGCGCGGCCAGATGGCGGCGATGTGTGCCATGAAGGTTGGGGGCGCGTTAGCCCAGACCTTGGCCGATGTACCCCTGAGCAAAGCTGATATTCAACAGCTGATTACGGTTTTGCAGGGGAAGGCTGCTACCGCTCCGGACACGGTAGCGTGTGATTGCTTGCCCGCCAGCATGCGGGACGGTGCTCAACAACACCAGTGCTAACAACCGATGAAGATTGGGGAATAGACATGAAAAGAATGAACGCGCACGATAATGAAATGAAAATGGATGACACAGACATGGCGGCAATGGCTGATGGTAACATGTCAGGGATGGACATGCACAGTATGAGCGGCATGGACATGGACGAGATGGATATGGACGGAATGCCCGGGATGGATGATCCCGGCATGAAGTACATGGGTAACCTGAAGCAGAAGTTTTGGGTGAGCCTCGGGTTGATGCTCATCGTCGTGGCCCTGGCGCCCTTGATGGGTTTGAGTGTCAACATTGGTGGTTTACACTTACCGATTACCTTTCCTGGTAGTCAGTGGGTATTACTGATCGCGGCCACGGCACTGTTTCTCTATGGGGGCTTGCCGTTTATCCGTGGGGGTATTGCGGAAATTCGGGCCCACCAACCCGGAATGATGGCGTTGATTGGACTCGGCATCACGGTGGCGTACGTGTACTCCGTGTACGCTTTTGTGGCGAATAACCTGTTGACCGGGCACGCACACCTGATGAACTTTTTCTGGGAACTCTCGACCTTAATCGTCATCATGTTGCTAGGACACTGGGTTGAAATGAATGCCGTCATGAAGGCCGGCGACGCGACGGCTAGTTTGGGTCAGATGCTGCCGGACACAGTGCACATGGTGCATGACGGCCAGGTGATGGACATGCCGTTGGCGGACGTGCAAGTGGGTAGCCAGCTGCGGGTGTTAGCGGGTGAGTCCATCCCCGCTGACGGGCAGATCGATGATGGTTCAACCAGTATTAACGAGGCTTTGGTTTCCGGTGAGTCCGCCCCCGTTAGCAAGACGGTCGGCGACCAAGTGACCGGTGGGACCGTGAATGGCGATGGCACCATTACCATGACGGTCACGGCTGTGGGGGACGATGGCTTTATTGGCCAGATTGGCCACATGGTTAGTGATGCCCAGCAGCAAAAGAGTCGCGCCGAAAACATTGCTTCCCGGGTGGCCGGCTGGTTATTCTACATCGCGTTGATTGTCGGGCTCTTGACCGTCGCGGTGTGGTCACCCATTAACGGCTTTGGTCCGGCGCTGATGATGGGCGTGACCGTCCTCATCATTGCCTGCCCACACGCATTGGGGTTAGCTTTGCCCCTGGTCATCGTGCGGGCGACGGGGATGTCGGCTAAACGTGGACTCTTGGTGCGTAACCGGAATGCCTATGAGGCAACCAGCAAGGCCCATTACGTTATGTTCGATAAGACCGGGACGTTGACCACGGGCCACTTTACGGTCAACGCTGTGCAGCCCCTGGTCGATGACATGACCGCCAATGAGCTGTTAGCTGACTTTGCGGCGTTGGAACAAAGTAGCACCCATCCCTTTGCTACGGGGGTTATGAGTGCGGCTAAGGCTCAGGACGTGACGGTGCCGGCAGCGACCGACGTCCAGACTATCCAGGGTGCCGGATTGCAGGGCACAGTCGATGGTCATAAGTTGCTGATCGTGAACGCTAAGTACCTGGATGAACATGACGTGGATTATGCTCACAACCAAGTCCAACAACTTGCTGCTGCGGGCAATACGGTGTCGCTGTTAGTAGTCGACGGCCAGGTTCAGGGAATGATTGCGGCCGGTGACGTGGCTCGCCCTGAAGCAGCCAGCGCCATCAAGGGCTTGAAGGCAGCCGGACTCGTTCCGGTGATGTTGACCGGTGATAACCAACAAACTGCCGACGCCGTTGCCCAAACGCTCGGCATTGACGATGTACACGCTGAACTCATGCCCGCGGACAAGGCCCAACTGATTGCTGATTATCAGCAACGTGGTGGGGTATTGATGGTCGGCGATGGGATCAACGATGCGCCTAGTCTGGCGGGAGCGACGTGGGTATTGCCATCGGTGCGGGTACTGATGTGGCCATTGATGCGGCGGATGTGGTGCTGGTCTCGAGCAAGACCACGGACATCCTCAACTTCGTCCGGCTAGCGCAGGCGACGAACCGTAAGCTGGTGCAAAATATCTGGTGGGCTGCGGGCTACAACATTATCGCCATTCCGCTGGCTGCTGGGGTCTTGGCACCAATTGGTATCACGATGCCGGCCGCACTGGGTGCTGTCGTGATGAGCTTATCGGCTGTGATCGTGGCGGTTAATGCCATGACGTTGCACGCACCACACTTGGAATAACTCGTTGTATACGCAAAAGCTGCGTCCAAATTATTTTGGGCGCAGCTTTTTTTAATTAGGCTTGCTTACCGTTGGTACGGGTAAGGCGCTTAGTTTAGGGTTGCGGGATCGACGACCTTATAACCGGTCTCGAAGTATCCGTTAGCGCTGGCAGCGCGGTTGGTGAAGGCCTGCAGTGGCTTAAATGCAGGCGTGGTCTTCAGGGCAAAGTAGTTGCTACCGCGCAACCAGGAGGTCATCAACATGTAGTTGACCTCAGGGCCTTCCTCACGCATGAGGCACATCATGCCGACGCCGGGGTACTGGTCGCGCTGGTCGATCAGCTTGGCCATGTTAGCTTCAAATACCGCCACGTCATCGCTGGTCAGGCCAAAGTGCATAAAATGTATGTACTCGTTGAGGGCCACCTGACCCGTAAGAATGATGGGCCGGTAACTGACCGGCATGGCGTACTTGCCGGTACCACTCAAGTCGAGTAAGGCGTAATCAGCACCGTGGTTACTTGGTGCTAGTAAAAATTGTTGATCTTGATTGTGTAGCAGGGTACGCAACACTGCTTGCGTACCGAACACAGTTTGGATACGATTAGTCATAGGAACACCTCCACTTAAATTATACCGCGCATTGGCGGGTGGAGGACCGACGGGAGGTAAACAAAATGCAGATTCAGGTATTAGGATATTATGGCGGCTACCCAGCGGATGGCGTGGGCACGAGTGCGTACCTTGTTACCAGTGGTGATTACCACTTGCTGATGGATGCGGGGAGTGGTTCACTGCTGGCGTTGGAGCCGATTTTGGACCCGCTGCAGTTGGATGCGGTGTTATTGACGCACTATCACCATGACCATACAGCCGATGTGGGCACGTTACAGTATTACTGGCAGTTACGGCCTGGCGACAAAAAGGAGCCGGTTCTACCTATTTATGGGCACACTAAGGACCATTGAACTTTGCGGCGCTCACCTTTGGCCAGTTTACGGTGGGACGTGGCTACACGGCGGACAGTACCCTCAACTTGGGACCATTGCGGTTGACGTTCCTGGAGACGCAGCACCCGGTGCCGGCCTTTGCCGTACGCATTGAGGAAACGACGACTGGCAAAGTCGTGGTGAATACCAGCGACACGCGTTACTTTGACGGCCTGGCACCGTTTAGTCAGGGTGCGGACATGTTGTTGGCGGACACGAACTTCTTGGCGGACCAGCCACAGCCGCGGTGGCACTTGACGGCTCCAGAAGCTGGACGGGTGGCGGCTGATGCCCACGTCGGGCAACTGGTGTTGACACACTTGCCACAAACGGTGGATCTGCACGAATTGCGTGACCAGGCGCAAGTCACGGCCGGAAATGTGCCGGTTTTACTAGCCAGTGAGCACCGCACCTTAAGGGTCTAAACGTAGTCGATGGTGGGTGTAGTTGCCAGTATGTGGTTCCGGTAGTTGCGCGGTATACTCGCCGCTTTGCGGCAGTCCCGGGTCAGTGGGCCAACGCTGTGGACTGATAATGTTAAGCGGTCAAGACGAGCGAGTACGGGCAAAAATCATCACCATCGCTGGTCGGCGCCTGCGCTCCGGGCAGCGGTCATCATCGAGTGGTTCAGCGTGCCGCAGTAGCCCGGCGCACGCACAACTTGTTTTTGTTTGGTCATTACTTACTATTTGCATGTGTCTGCATTTAGCGTTAGACTGTACTCTCGAGTGAGATTAATGCTTAAATTTGCGGGGCTGAGCCTGCAGTGAAGGAGTGATTGCAGCATGGAAATGGAACGAATTAACGCCGACACCATCCGCGTCTTCCTGGGTTCCGACGATTTGAAGTCGCGGGGCATCAAGATGTTGGATCTGTTGAGCAATCACGAAGACATTGAGCACTTCTTTTACGGAGTGCTTGAAGAAGTGGATACCAAGCACGAATTTGCGGGCAACGAATCCGTCACCTTCCAGGTAATGCCCAGCAGCGGTGGCCTAGAGATGTTTATTTCGCGCAACCACGATCAGGACAACCAGTCCAACAATAAATCCGCAGCCCGGCCGCATCAGGAAGCCCACGACGACGTGACGTCGGTGGATGAGTTTGCGGCGCTGGCCAAGCGGCATTTGGATCAGGCTCAAATTGATAAGGCGCAAGGCGATGAGGACGACGAGGAGTCACGTTTGTTTACTGACGAGTCGACGCCGGTGGCTGTGGCTTTGCGGCTCCCCGACTTTGAAGCATGGTGGGCCTGGCACGGAGTCTCCGTTTGGACGGCGGGACCAGTGACCTGTACCAGTATCAGGGCCACTATTACCTAGTGTTGACCTTCCACCCCAACGCCATTAGTGAACGTGAGGCTGAGATTCAGTTAGCAATTGCCCATGAGTATGGTGATGCCGCCGACGTTACCGCTGAACAGCTGGCTGAGTACGGTCAGCGGCTGATGGCTACGAGCGCGTTAGAGACTACCCGGTACTACTTTGTGCGGGGACATCAGGCGTAGCCTCGATTAAATATAAAACTTTATTGTATGGAAAAAAATAATCCGTAGCGGGGCGCACCTCGCTGCGGATTTTTGTACGGATAGCGTTGAGCCGATTCACATGATCACCCTGATAATCGCTAAAGCCACGATGCCCACAACCGCCACGGCCAGCAGGGAGCGGGTGACGACTGCTGCAATCACCGCAGGGACGGTGGCAATGGTATAGGGCACGTTGAGGCTGGGCAAATGGCCCAAATGTTGGGTGAATAGGTTACTAATGACGAGGGCGGCCATAATGCTGACGGGCACAAAGCTGAGAAATTCCAACACGATGGCGGGTAGTTGCCATTTTTTTTAACAGGATGAAGGGGATGACCCGGCACAACCAGGTGACCAGGCCGCAGCCAATGACGACTAATAACGAGTACTCAAAAGAAGACATGCTTAACCCCCATTCCTAATAAGCAGGACGTGATGGTGACGACCAGGACGAGCACACTGCTGGGAATAAAAATCAGCCCCAAGTACATCAATACGCAGACGATGGCGACCACGATGCCTTGCAGCAGTAGACCCATGCGCCGGTCACCAATAATTTGCAGGTACAAGAGCCCGATGAACATGGCGACGAGGGCAAAGTCGAGGCCAAACGCGTTGGGATTCGGAATTAAACTCCCAACGAGGTTGCCCACCAGCGACGCCAACGCCCAAATACTGTAGGCAAAGATGTTTGCGGCGTTAAGCCAGGTAAAGCTGAGGCGGTGGTTGGTATAGTTCAGCTTGCTCATGGTGAGGGCGAACGTTTCGTCGGTAATGAGGGTGCCGAGCCACACGTTACGCCACATGCTTTCTTTGCGAAAGTAGGGGGCAACGGTCATGCTGACGAGAATCATGCGGGCGCTGACCATGAGTACGGCGAAGATGATCGATATGTACGCGCTGCTGGCGGCAATCATGCTCACAATGATAAATTGTGCGGTGCCGCTGTATGCCAGCAACGACATGAGCAAGGTGATGAGTGGTCCGTGACCGCCACCCCGGGCGACAATTCCAAAAGCCAGGCCAATACCAATATAGCCAAAGGCGGTAGGATGGTATCACGGATACCGGTACGGAAATCTAGTTGGTTATTCACAGGTGGGCGACCTCCTCATATGCGTTTGGCGTTGGTGACCAAGCAAGATAGTACACAAAAACGTGACCCCCGCCGTTAACTGCATCGACGAACGTCACGCGGTTGAGCTGATTGCTGATGCTACCAGGCTGCTATGCCGGCAAGGACCCGAAGTCCACCAGGTGGGACAATTGTGCCGCCTGTTTACGAATATCGTCAGGAAGCGCCTGTGAAATGGTAAATGTTGTCTGCATGTGGTGCGGATCAAAATCAGCGGGCACGCTGACGATTGAGTAGAACGTATTATCAGTATTATCGGGAATGGTGCTTAGGGTGTATGCCGTTATGGCGGCTTCTTCCTTTGGTAGTTGCTTTAGGAAGTCAGCCAGGACCCGGTAGGAGTAATAAACCGTCTCAGCATAGGTTTCTCCAGAAGCGTATAATTGTGGAATGTTGAGAAACTCAATGGTGTAGCCATGATCAGTTTTGGTATTTTTAGCAACAAAAAAAGTACCGGCGCTTGGTTTCTGGCATATGGTATCACGTCCCTTCGTAGCAAATCTCCCTCAATAAAATTATAGCACGGTGAGAAACGGTAGTCCACACTCAAAAAAAATCTAATTTTTACTAAAACAGGCATTTTTTTTGGTGCACATGCTTGGCAGCAGTAAACGTGCATGCTATAATTATTTCCGTTGTTGCGGTCGTAGTTTAATGGTAAAATCTCAGCTTCCCAAGCTGATGTCGCGAGTTCGATTCTCGTCGACCGCTGTAGTTTGTCGGTATGTTAGAGGAAGTTCGTTAAGGCCTTTCAGTGAGCTCACGGGTGGTGCGATGTGGGTAGGCAGTGCGAACGGCGCGCTAACACGACACTTAAGTATAAATAGCATTTAAGTGGGCGGTCACGCCAACAAGAGTGGTACCGCGGGCGGAGGCTCGTCTCTTTCGTAAGAAGGGGACGGGCCCGTTTTTGAATACATGGAGGAACATAACGGTATGGATTACAAGCAGCAGGTTGTGCAGGCATTAGCGGCGGTGCTCGGTGATGAGTTAACTACTGACACAATTAACAAGTTAGTTGAACAGCCGAAGTCAGACGATTTAGGTGATTACGCCTTCCCGACCTTTGCCCTGGCGAAGGTGCGCCGGATGGCACCACCCAAGATCGCGGCGGATATCGTCGCGGCCATTGACCAGTCGCAGTTTGACCACGTGGTGGCACAAGGGGCCTACGTCAACTTCTTCCTGGACAAAGTGGCCTTTGCTCAAGATACGTTGACGACTATTGCTACCCAAGGCAGCCACTACGGTGATGCGCAGGTGGGTCACGGGAACGTTCCCATTGATATGAGCAGTCCCAACATCGCCAAGCCCATGTCAATGGGCCACCTCCGGTCAACGGTGATTGGGAACTCCCTGGCCAAGATTTTGACCAAGATTGGCTACACCCCCATCAAGATCAACTACCTGGGGGACTGGGGCACCCAGTTTGGCAAGCTGATCGTGGCGTACAAAAAAATGGGGTAGTGAGGCCGACGTGAAGGCCAATCCCATCAAGCACCTGCTTGAATACTACGTGCGCTTTCACAAGGAGGCTGAGACCCAGCCCGAGTTGGATGACGAAGCCCGGGCTTGGTTCAAGAAGCTCGAAGACGGTGACGCCGAAGCGACAAAGCTGTGGCAGTGGTTCCGTGGTGAGTCCCTTAAGGAATTCAAACGGATCTATGACGTCCTGGGGGTCGACTTTGACAGCTTCAATGGTGAGGCGTTCATGAACGACAAGATGGATCCGGTGATCCAGGAACTCGAAGACAAGCACCTGCTGCATGAAAGCCAGGGTGCGGAAATTGTTGACTTGAGCAAGTATGACATGAACCCGGCGCTGATTCGTAAGAGCGATGGTGCCACGTTGTACATGACCCGGGACCTGGCCGCGGCCATTTACCGGCACAACCAGTACGACTTTGCGCAGAGTCTCTACGTAGTGGGGATGGAACAGAAGGAACACTTTGAACAGTTAAAGGCCGTGCTCCTCGAAATGGGCTACGACTGGGCCAATGATATTCACCACATTCCGTTCGGTCTGATTACTGCCAACGGCAAGAAGTTGTCCACGCGTAAAGGAAACGTGATCCTGCTCGACAAGGTACTGCAGGAGGCCGTTGATCTGGCCCAGGACCAGATCGCCGCTAAGCACCCAGACTTGAAACACGCAGATGCAGTGGCTAAAGCCGTGGGCGTGGGCGCGGTCGTCTTCCATGACTTAAAGAGCGAACGTAAAGACAGCTTTGACTTTAACCTGGAAGAAGTCGTGCGGTTTGAAGGCGAGACTGGTCCGTACGTGCAGTACACCAACGCACGGGCGCACAGTATCCTGCGGAAGACGGACGTACAGCCGGATGCACACGTACAATTGACCGACGATCATGCTTGGCCCGTACTGAAGCAACTAGCGGCCTTCCCCGACATCGTGTTGCGCGCCGCTAACGAATACGAGCCGTCCGTCATCGCTAAGTACGCTTTGCGTCTGGCCAAGAGCTTTAACCAGTACTACGCCCACACCAAGGTGTTGGTTGACGACGACGAATTAGCTGGGCGCCTGGCCCTTGTGCAGAGCGTCACGGTGGTTCTTAGCGCAGCTTTGGGTTTGTTGGGTGTGCAGGCGCCAGCAGCTATGTAGCTGGAGAACGCGGAGGCAACCATGAAGAAAGCAGAGCGTCAACGAATCGTGAGTCGCATCATTAGCGCGCAGGTGATCGAGACGCAGCAGCAACTGCTCACGGAGTTGCAGCGAGCGGGGGTCAAGGCAACCCAGGCAACGGTGTCGCGCGATATTCGGGAGATGAATATCGTTAAGGCCAAAGGTGCGGACGGTCGCACCCGGTACGTGATTTATTCGCAGAAGACGGATAGCAGTCTGGATAAGTTGTTGGCGTCAATTCGTGATAACGGATTGAGCATTACCCGCGTGCAGTTTTTAAACGTTATTCACACGGTACCGAGCAACGGGAACCTGCTCGCGGCCCTGATCGACGACATCGAGTTCACCCAAGTGGTGGGCACGGTGGCCGGCCACGATACGATCGTGGTCATCAGCCCCGATGAAGATGGAGCCCGGTGGTTCAACCAACTGTATCAGCGTGCGTTTGGTAACGCTTAGAATTGCGGACTCACAACAAAATAACCACAAAATGACCGCCAGCATGTGCTGGGGGTCATTTTTGTGGCGTCTGTTCAGCTAAAAGGGGACGGTACTCGTGACGGTTTGGGTGCGGGTACTGAGTGGTTTTTGCCACGTGAGTGTGGTGGCGTGCAACATCAACCGGTCCGCGGGCGCGTGCCCGTACAATGGGTCACCCAGGAGGGGATGACCAATGAAATCCATGTGTACGCGAATTTGGTGGGTGCGCCCGGTAGCCAGACGTAGGGTGATCCGATCATAGCGGGTGGTGCGGCTTTGCACGCGGTAGAAGGTGGTGGCCGGTAAGCCGTCCGTCCCCACCATTCGCCGCCGAATGTCGTCCGGCCGGTGGGCGATGGGAGCGTCAATACGGCCCCAATTTTGGGTCATTCCGGGCGTCACGAGCGCGGTGTATGTCCGCCGCAACGTCTTGGTGGCCAGCTCCCGGTTGATGATGGCCTGCGTCAGCGGATCGCGGGCCAGGAGAATTAGACCACTGGTAGCCATGTCGAGACGGTGCGTGATGTAAATGGGCGCGCCATTAAAGTGAGCGGCGACCCTTCCAATGAGGCTATCCGTATCTCCCACCGCACTCGGATGGGTCTTGAGACCGGCTGGTTTGAGCGCAACAATCACGCGCTGGTCGGCGTAGGCAATCTTGATGGGTGCTACCACCGGCGCAATGACCGGAGCGGGTGCGGCAAAGGCGATGGTGATGGTGGCGTCATCTGGGACCGGCTCAGTGAGTGATTGGTAGTGGCCGTTGACCAGGATCTGTTGCTGCCGCCGCCATGAGCCTGAAAGTGTTTGGGTACCGTCCACGCGCGCAGTTGCGCCCGGAGCTGGGGCCGGCCGGAACGTGGTTGATAGTGAAATTAAATTCGGGCATTGGTTTTCTCCTGCTGGTTAGGAATCGTATAAATAATGGCGATCAATGGGGTGCTACGGGCGGTTATGCTACAATTACGGGGATAGGATTGAAGGGAGTTTGTCTGGTGGATATACAGAAGATTGGACGGGTTATCCGTCACGCACTGGAGGTCGCTTTACGGGCCCTGTGGCGCTTTATACATCGTTTCCAACTCATTCGCTGGGCGATACTGATTGTTTTGACCCTCATTTTGGTGATGAGCGCCTATTTTACTTATGAAGCCAAAACGGTCGATATGGCCGACATCAAGAGTTCGTTGCAAACCAAAACGGAGATCTATGACCACAAGAATAACGCGGTTGGGTCGTTGTACTCCCAAAAGGGTACCTATGTGTCCCTGGGTCACATTTCTAAAAACGTCCAGAACGCCGTGATTAGTACCGAGGATCGTAGCTTTTGGACCAACCCCGGCTTTGATATCAAGGGCATCCTCCGTTCAGTGGTCAACCTGGTGATTCACCGTGGGGCCATTACTGGTGGGGGTAGTACCCTGACCCAACAACTGGTCAAGAACACGTTACTAAGTCAAAAGCAGACGTTCCTGCGTAAGGGTCAGGAAATTTTCATGGCCGTGCAGATGAACCGGATCTACAGTAAGAGCGAAATTTTAGCCATGTACTTGAATAACGCCTACTTTGGTAACGGGGTGTGGGGCGTTGAGGACGCGTCCGAACTCTACTTTGGCAAACACGCTAGCGAGCTGACTGTGGGTGAGGGGGCAACGCTGGCCGCCATGCTCCGTAACCCCAGTTATTACAACCCCATTGACCACATGGACAATGCAATCAGTCGGCGGAACCTGGTGTTGAGCCTAGAAGTTGAAGCGGGGCACCTGACGAGCGCGCAGGCGGCGGCCGCCAAGCAGACGACGCTGACACTTAACAACAATTATAACGAAGAATCAACCGATAAGTACCCTTATTATTTTGATGCCGTCATTGAGGAAGCCGAAAGCAAGGGTTTCTCTGAAAACGACCTGCTCAATAAGGGGTACAAAATTTACACTAGTTTGGACACCAATTACCAGGATGCGTTGGACCAAACCTGGAGTAACAGCGCCAATTTTCAGAATGACGCTACTGACGGGACTAAGGTACAGGCATCGTCCGTGGCCATTGATCCGCAAACGGGTGGGGTCCGGGCCATTGAGGGTGGTCGGGGCACGCACGTCTTCTTGGGGTATAATTACGCCACACAGCTCCATCGCTCACCGGGATCGACGTTAAAGCCACTAATGGTGTACACACCAGCGTTGGAGAATGGCTATCACTACGACTCCGAGCTATCGGATAAAAAGCAGTCCTTCGGCAAGAACAAGTATAGCCCGTCCAATTGGAACGGGGTGTACCAAAACACCGTGCCGATGTATTATGCGTTGGCCAACAGTTTGAACGTGCCGGCGGTGTGGTTGCTCAATAAGATCGGGGTGCAAAAAGGGGTGTCCAGCCTGCAACGGTTTGGCATTACCCTTAAGAAAGAGGATCAGAACCTAGCTGCCGCTTTGGGTGGGGTGTCAACTGGTGTCTCACCGCTGACCATGGCGCGAGCGTACGCCGCCTTTGCTAGTGACGGGAAGATGCCGCAGACGCATTTCATCCGCAAAATCGTCGATGCTACGGGGACCACGGTCTATCGGGCTAAAACGCAGAGCAAGCAGGTGATGTCGAGCTCAGTGGCTAAGGAAATGAACAGCATGATGATTGATACCTACAATGACGGGACGGGTGCGAGTGCCAAACCGTACGGCTACACGGTGGCTGGCAAAACGGGGTCGACGGAGACACCAAAATCTTGGAACGTGAACGGTGATAAGGACCAGTGGGCGGTCGGTTACACTCCCGACGTGGTGGTAGCGACCTGGACTGGTTTTGCTTATACCACCAAGACCCATTACCTGCAAAGCGGGGATGGTGGCGATGTTGACAGCATCTTCAAATCAGAAATGACGAACCTGTTACCGGAGACCGCACAAACGCAGTTCAGCGTCACGGCGGCATCAGCCAAGGTGGCGGCCACCAACGCTAACAGCAGTAGTGCCGGTAGCACCAGTGGTAGTAACAGCTCAGTCTGGAGCAGTATTCAGGATGGCTTACAAGATGGGGTCAATACGGTGAAAGACAAGGCCCATGAATGGTATAATGACGTGCAAGGTTTGTTTAACTAACGACCAGGCCCACGGGCGCTGGTACAAAGGAGAAAATTATGGTCAACATTTACGACAACGCTAACGCAATGGCGGAGGCGCTGCAGCAGACGCCCCAGTATCAAGAATTGAAGCAAGCTTTCGACATGCTGAAGCTGGACGCGGTGGGTTATGACTTGTTTAAGCAGTTCCAGAACAAGCAGATGGAATTGTCCCAGAAGCAGGCTGCCGGTCAGGATATTTCTGACGATGACATTCACTCCCTGCAGTCGTTAGGGGACAAGATCAAGGATATCGACGCCATCAAAACTTTGATGACCAAGGAACAGGCCCTCAGCCAGTTAATGGATGAGTTGAACAATACCATTAGCAAGCCCATCGTGGATCTGTACAGTCAGTCCTAATAGACCTAAAGGCCGGGGGCCAATACCCCTGTGATGATAGCGCGCACCAGCAGCCATCCCCGTCAGAGGATGGCTGCTGGTGCGCCCTTTTTGGTTGTCCGGTAGTTTTCGGAGCTAGCCCCAGGCCGTGCTAGCATTTTGGCCCGTGAATCGGTATGATAAAGCTAGTGAATGAAAGCGGGGAATCAACATGGCAAAGCGCTTGTTTGAATACCAAAATGGTGACGAAATGAAGTTACCCGTCCTGATTAAGTCAGCCGACGTGCGGGTAGCTAAAAACGGGAAGAAGTTTATTGCATTCATCCTGCAGGATACGTCTGGCCACTTGCCAGCCAAGTTGTGGGATGCCAGTGATGACGCTATTGCGCAGTTTAAGGCGGGCGAAGTGGTGCAGTTGTCCGGCAAGCGTGAGTTGTACCATGATAATCCGCAAATCAAAATTTACGGAATCCGGTTGGCCACGCAGGAAGAGGGTAACCAACCGCAACAATTTCTGGAGCGGGCGCCCGAAGCACCAGCGACTATGCAGGAAGAGATCAACGACTTTGTCTTTGACATCGTCAACCCGAACTGGAACCGTATCGTGCGGCGGCTGTTGGCGGAGCACAAGGATGCTTTTTTCAGTTATCCGGCAGCCAAGTCTAACCACCATGCCAGTGGTGGCGGGTTGGCTTTCCACACGTTGAGTATTTTGCGTTTGGCCAAGAGTGTTGGTCAGCAGTATTCCGGTATTAACATGCCGCTCCTTTACGCTGGCGCCATCCTGCACGATATGGGCAAGACCATTGAGTTATCGGGTGCCATGTCGACTGAGTACACGGTGGCGGGGAACCTGATTGGGCACATTGTCCTCATTGATGAGGAAATTATCAAAGCTGCTCAGGAACTGAAAATCGATCCGCAGCAGGAGGATATGTTGATGTTGCGGCACGTGGTGTTGGCGCACCACGGCTTGTTGGAGTATGGTTCACCGGTCCGGCCACAGATGGTGGAAGCGGATATCCTCCACCAGTTGGACGAACTGGATGCTTCCATCAACATGATGTTAACGGCGACGCAGCACGCCGATCCGGGAACATTTACCCAGCAATTGTTCGGGATGGATGGCCGGCGGTTCTACCGGCCAGAGTCGTTACAGCACTATTCTGGTGCGGGTAACGGTAGTGCAAATAAGCATGGCTAACTTGTGAAATAGACCTAGCCATTAGCGCCAACTACGGCCAGTACGTAATATATATTGATGCTTGAACCGGTGCCCGTGCTTAGTCGGGGCACCGGCTTTTTTTTATGGTGCCGCTTGATTGCAACACTCACAGTATCAACACGCCAACACACAAAAACGTCCTCCCAATAAACGGTGGGGGGGACGTTCGTTTGTTACAACTTAATCGTACTTAGTTAGCCGTGGTTGCGGAGCTACTGCTGCTACCGTTCAGGTAGGTCGACAGGACGTTCTTCAGGTCGTCATCCTTGATGGTGACGTTGGCCTTCTTCAGCACCTTGGCAATAACCTTGTTCATGACGGTGGAATCACTTTCCCACTTAGTGTAGATTTGGCTCTTCAGCGCACTCTGCACCTTCTTGCTGGAGAAGCTACCCTTACCCGGATTGTTGATCATCCGAATGATGGAGTAGCCGTATTCCGTTTTCACCGGCGTGGTGGTGAACTGACCGTTCTTCGTCAGCTTGAACACAGCAGCCTTAAACGTGGAGTCCAACTGCGTGTCGGTGTTATCAAAGGCACTCAGCTTACCGCCGTTGTTCTTGGTACCAGTATCAATGGAGTTCTTCTTAGCCAATGCCGAGAAGTTGGCGGTGGTGTTCTTTTCGCCCTGGAATTCCTTGACGATCTTGTCAGCCGTTGCCTGGTTCTTGACCAGAATGTGTTGTACCGTCACCTTTGGCTGGTACTTCTTGTACTGAGCCTTCAGTTGCTTGGTGGTTGGCTTCTTCAAGTCCTTGAGTGCCTTCTCGGAGAGCAATGAAGTCTTGATTTGTTCCTTGAAGCTCGATTCGGTGTATCCGTTCGTGCTTAACGTGGAAGCAAAACTGGAACCATACTGCTTCTTCATGGCGTTGTAGCGCTTATTCACGGTCTTGTCGGAAACCTGCTTACCGTACTGCTGATCCAAGGCTTTTTCGACGATCATCTGCTGCAGCACTTGCTGGCCCGCAGAGCTCTTCTTCATCTTGGAGTAGTACTCACTTTGGGTAATCTTCTCACCCTTCATGCTAGCAACGGTTGAACTACCACAGCCGGCAAGCAATAAAGCCATTGCGGCGGTGGTGACACCCACGATCCATTTCTTCATCATGACACATCCTATATCTATTTTTTTTGTTGTGGTCAATCATACGCCCAGTATGAGCACCCGGTGACTAATATAACATATTGCCCCACAATGGGACACAAATTGGGGTGAATTCATGCGTGGAGCGGGGTTTGACCACGACGAATCGGCCCCGTCACTATGCGTGGCGGGGCCGATTGATGATTTATTAAAGTTATTCGAGATGAACTATTAGTTGCTTGATGAACTGCTAGAAGAGGAGGAGGTGCTAAGTACGTCGAGAGGACGTTCTTCAGGTCGTCATCCTTAATAGTAACGTTAGCCTTCTTCAAGACTTTGGCAATGACCTTGTTCATCACCGTGGTGTTGCTTTCCCACGTAGTGTACAATTGGCTCTTCAACTTCTTTTGTACACTTGCGCTCGAGAACTTACCCTTGCCGGGGTTGTTGATCATGCGGATGATGACATAGCCATAACTTGTTTTCACGGGGGTAGTGGTGTAGCTACCGTTCTTAGTTAGTTTGAAGGCCGCCTTCTTGTAAGCCGAGTTCAAACTGGTATCCGTATTGTCAAAGGCAGTTAGTTTACCTTGCTTGCTCTTGGTACTCGTGTCGGTCGAGTACTGTTTCGCAAGTTTACCAAAGTTGGCGGTGGTGTTGTCCTCGGCGGCAAATTCCTTGATGATGCTTTCCGCCTTAGCCTGCTTCTTGACCAAAATCATTTGGGTAGAAACCTTCGGCTCGTACTTCTTGTACTGAGCTTCAATTGTGCCGTGGTCGGTTTCTTCAGGTCCTTCAGGGCGGCGGCGGACAGGAGGGAGATTTTAATTTGCTCCTTGTAACTCGAGGCCGTGTAACCATACGTGCTGAGCGTGGAGGACCAGCTCGAACCGTACTGGGACTTGACGGTCTTGTACTGTTTGTTGACCTTGCTGTCGGAGGCCTTGCTGCCGTACTGCTTGTCTAGGGCCTTTTCGACAATCATCTGTTGTAGTACTTGTTTGCCGGAAGAAGTGGCCTTCATCTTGGAGTAGTATTCACTCTTGGTGATTTTTTTCACCCTTCATGCTTGCAACCGTGGAACTACCACAACCAGCAAGTACTAACACCATGGCAGCGGTGGCGGCGCCGAGGATCCATTTTTTTCATCATGACACATCCTAATCTGTCTAAATTCGCCGGGGTCGGTTTCCCCGTACGTCATGATTCGTAATATAGCATAGGTCAGTCGCCAGAAACGAAAAAGGGCGTCGGTTTCACACAAGCTTCAAACCGACGTCCTAATATTCACAAATTATTCGCTTTCTGGTAATGCCTTTGTAATATGATCAATACTCGTGGTGAGTTTAGCAATTCGCGGTGCTGTCTGAAACTTAAAGTTCGTAATGGCATCATTAATGCCTGCTTCCGCAGCCGGCACCGTGTCCTGAATTGCTTGTTGGAGGGCGCTAGTACGGTGCCGTACCGTCGTGACGGCCTGCATCAAATGTTGGGCGTCATGGCCTACCCGTGTCAGGTTGTGCGCATCACGGTCTGCTGCCGCCGCGGTTTGTCGATGGGTGAGTGCCCAGGCGCCCGCTATTACCGCTCCGGTGATAAAACCGCCAAGAAAAGATTTCATGCTAGGCCTCCAGGTGTGCGCGGATACCCGCTGCGATTGCGTTCAATTGGTCACTGGTGTACTGGTCGGTGTGGTCGCCAAAGTGGATGTTAAAGTCATCGTCGGTGCTGTACCGCGGGATGAAGTGGATGTGACTGTGAAAGACACTTTGGTAAGCTACTTGGCCGTTGTTATTAATGATGTTCATACCCTTAATGTCGGGATTGCTGGCCTTGATTGCACGGGCCAAAGCGGGTACCCGGCTGAAGACGCGCTCCGCCATGTCGGCGTCGTAAGCAAAGATATCCTGAACATGTTGCTTGGGTACCAGTAGCGTGTGTCCCGGGGTTGCCTGTGAAATATCCAGGAAGGCTTTGACTTCGTCGTCTTCATATACCGTTACGCTAGGAATTTCACCAGCAATAATTTTACAAAAAAAATGCAATCGTCCATAATCGATGAATCTCCCTTCACCATCTGGTTTAAAGTACTGTTTTCATTAGGGTTGGTTGTAATTATGCTATCATATATCAGACAGGAATTCGAATGTGAACGGGGGTATAACCATGAGTCTTGAAGTTACAAACGTCAGTGGGGGCTACGGCCGGGTGCCGGTACTCCATGACGTCACCTTTAGCGTCCCGGACGGCCAGGTGGTGGGTTTGATTGGGCTCAATGGTGCGGGTAAGTCCACAACAATTAAGCACATCATTGGGTTGCTACAGCCCCAAACGGGTACCATCACCGTCGACGGGTTGACGTTGGCGAGTGATGCCAACGCCTACCGTGGGAGTATTGCTTACGTGCCGGAGACGCCGGTCCTGTACCCCGAACTAACGCTGCGGGAGCACCTCGAGCTAGCGATGATGGCCTACGGGTTGGATCAGCAGCAAGCGTGGCACAAGTTGGATCGGTTGCTGGCAATGTTCCGCTTGGACAACAAGCTGGACTGGTTCCCCGACAACTTTTCCAAGGGGATGAAGCAGAAAGTCATGATTGCCAGCGCCTTTATGACGGACGCCCAGTTGTTTATCATTGATGAGCCCTTTACCGGTTTGGATCCCGTGGCGGTGCACGACCTCATTACCCTGGTGAACGAGCAAAAGGCGCGGGGTGCGGCCGTTCTGATGTCGACCCACGTGCTGGCGACGGCGCAGGAGTATGCGGACGGTTTTGTGCTACTGCGTGATGGTCAGGTCCGTGCGCAGGGGTCATTGAGCGCGCTACGGGATGAGTTTAACCTGCCTAATGCCAGTTTGGATGACATCTACATGGCGATGACCCAGGAGGTGTAGTCATGCGGGAACTATGGCAAAAACGTTTGCGCCAGCACCTCATGGCTCAGGCACGCTACCTGAAATTGGTCTTCAACGATCAATTTACCATCGTCTTGTTCGTGATTTTTGGCGCTGCGTTGTACGGCTACGCGCAGTTCGTGCGGGGCATGAGTGCGACCACGGCGCACTGGTTGCCGTACGTCGTGTTAGTAGTGTTAGCTGCAGCGGTGCGCGTCGGTCAGGTAGTCACGCTACTCACCGACGCGGACGCCACGTTCTTGCTGCCGCGTGCAGCCGGAATGGGTAATTACCTGCTCGCAGCGATGCGCTACAGTTTAGTTTTACCGGTGGCATTCACCGTGTTACTCGTCGTGGCCGCCTGGCCCATCCTCGCGGCCACATGGCACGTCGGTAGTGCCGCCATCATTTGCTTGGCGGTGACCGCAGCGTTGGTGCAGTATGGCGATTTAATGCTGCAGACAAATGCCTTGTTGATGGACCAACCCGCGCAGGTACCCCACCGGATATCGTTGGTGGTCCTCATGGCGTTGAGCGTGTACGCCACCCAGTTGCCGGTGTACTGGTTCCCAGTCGTTGCTGCGTCCCTCATGGATGTGGTGCTGCGGGTTTGGCTGGAACAACGGTTGCGGCGGGGACAGGTCGCCCTATTAACGGCCGCCCGGCGTGAGAATAGCCGTATGCAGCGTATTTACCGGGTGTATAGTATGTTCACCGACGTCCCAGGGCTGCGGGCAACTATTAAGCGGCGGCGGTGGTTGGACGGTTGGCTAAGGACTGGCAGTCGCCAACAGCGCCGGACGTGGGACTACCTTTACCTACGCGGCTTTATTCGGCGCCCGGAATATGGTAACCTATTTATTCGGTTAACCGTCATTGCCGTGGTACTCATGTGTTTGAGCACGGTGGCCTGGGTCAGCATGCTGATCGGGCTGGTGGCGATGTACTTGACGGCGATTCAAATTGTGCCGTTGGCCACCCAGTATCGGGAGATTGTGTTTGCCCACCTTTACCCGTTATCCGCAACCGCACGGACTGCGGCACTACGACGGTTACTATTCAGCCTGATGTTGGTGCAGACGGTCATTTTTGCGCTGACGGGCCTCATTATGGTCGGGGTCTTGGCCGCAGCTGAGTCGGTTGTGGCCGGTGTCGTGTTGACGGTACTGGTTGCGGGTTGGTACGTACCCCGGTTTGGTCAGCGCCACTTGCAATGGTAGATTAAGGTACTTTAGTTGAAGATGGAGGTCCTATGCGACTGCGTAATAAGAAGTGGGCCAAGCCGTTGATTGCGGCCCACCCAGAAATGATTTCAATCAAACCCAATGGACAGCAGGGCACCTGGCAGCGACACTTTGCGACCGCCCAGCCGCTGTACCTCGAGGTGGGGTCGGGAAAGGGCCAGTTCATTGTGAACATGGCGCAAAAGTATCCTGAACGTAACTTTATCGCCCTAGAGATCCAGGAGGTCGCGGTGGCGTACATTTTGCGCAAACAGGTTGCGCTGCAACTGCCTAACCTGCACCTGATTTTGGGTGACGGGGCCGACTTGACCGAGTACTTTGCCGGGGCTGAGGTAAGTGGCGTCTACCTGAACTTTTCCGATCCGTGGCCCAAGAAACGTAACACCAAACGACGCTTAACGTATCAGCACTTTTTGTCGCAGTACGAACGGATTATGGCGCCGGCGGGTAAGTTGCAATTTAAAACTGATAATCAGGGGCTGTTTGAATATTCCTTGGTCAGCATGAACAATTACGGGATGCAGTTTGACCTGGTGAGTTTGGACCTGCATAGCGACCCGGTGGCCAACGCAGATAACGTAGAGACCGAGTATGAACAACGGTTTAGCGCTGACGGCGGGCGAATTTATGAATTAATCGCGCATTATCCAGGCGCAGACAAAGTGAATGAGTGAGGAGAAACAAAATGTTAATTGCGAGTTATAATCCCGATGCGATGGGCGATACGCTCATCGTGGTCTTGCAGCAGGACCAGGCTGGTGAGCAGCACCACCAGTTTGGCGACATTGTGGCCATTACTGGTGCCGAGGGCGCGGTTGTTGGTTACAACTTTTTTTAACGTCAGCCAGATTCTGGGCCAGCTCGACGGTCGCGGCCAGGTGTTCTTGACGGACGCCCAAGTAGACCAGCTCAATGCAGCTATTACGGCGGCGGGGGCCCCGGGCCAACTGGTTGCCGATCACGCCCCGAAGTTGGTGATTGGTGTTGTGAACGAGCTAACGGCCCATCCCGATTCTGACCACTTGCATGTCGGGCAGGTCGATATTGGGCAGCCGGAGACCGTGCAGATTGTTTGTGGTGCGCCCAACGTGGCCGCCGGTCAGCACGTGGTCGTGGCGCTACCTGGGGCCATGATGCCGACCGGGCAGATTATCTGGCCTGGGGCCCTGCGTGGGTCGATAGCTACGGCATGATTTGCGCGGCCCGTGAGTTGGACGTACCGGGTGCGCCGGATCGCCGCGGCATCCTGGTGATGCCTGACGATCTCGTTGCTGGTACGCCGTTTGACATGGACGTGGCTACCAGGGTCGTTGCCGCCCAGGCTTAAAGGTACCAATAGAGTAGAGTGGCCCCATTTCCGCTTTTGTCGGGAACCGGGGCCGCTACTTTTTACGGTCGTATGGGGGAGCATCGCGGATTGTTATGTAAAATTAAGGCTACAATGATTGCACGTGATGAATTACTCCTGTATTATAAATACTATAATTAACGGACAACGTAGGAGTTGACAATGCAGACAGCAATTGAAACTGTCATCGCACAGTTTGGTTACCTCGGTATTTGCTTACTAATTATGTTGGAAAACGTCTTTCCTCCGATTCCCTCGGAAATCGTGTTGACGTTTGGTGGTTTTGTGACCCACCATACCAGCCTGGTGGTGCCCGGTGTTGTACTGGCGGCTACGGTGGGCTCGGTGGTGGGGGCCATCATTTTGTACTGGGTGGGTCGTATCCTCAGTGCGGAGCGCATCGAGCGGCTAGTTGCTGGCCGGACGGGACGGGTGTTGCACCTGACCGTTGCGGATGTGCGCAAAGTGGAACGCTGGTTTACGCGGCACGGTAATATGGCCGTGTTCTGGGGCCGCTTTGTGCCCATTATTCGCAGTTTGATTTCTATCCCTGCCGGCACGACCAAAATGCCCTTTGCACGGTTTGTGGTGCTGAGTACCATCGGGACCAGTATTTGGAACGTGGTGCTCGTGGTGCTGGGTCGTGCGGCCGGGTCCGCTTGGCAGCGGGTGGCGGCGTACGTGGATACGTATGCCTTGGTTGTGCTGGTGGTGGTGCTCGTGACCGTAGTGGTCTTGAGCGCGTGGTTTTACAAAAAAACGTGTGGTGAAAGGTGTTAAGCATGACAAATAAAGTAAGTACGACCCGTACCGCGGATTTTCAGCTGGTCGGTGATGCTGATGATCAGCAACGGCTGTCACATTACACCCGGTCGCAGTTTACGTTTATCGGGGTGCGGGCACCAGAACGACGGGCGCAGGCGCACGCCATGGTGCGTGATTCGCGCCAGTGGCCAGTGAGCGATGTACTGGCGGGAATCGCTGAGCTTTACGAACGGTCGGAGCGTGAGTATCAGTACGTCGCGGTTGACCTGGCTATTGCAACGTGCAACGTTTTGACATCGATGACGTGCGCACCCTGAGTCACTGGGTGACGGTCCGCCCGGCGCGGGATACCGTTGATTTGTGGCGGCGGTTTTTCGGTTTGTACGTCCAGCACCACTTGGACGAGAAGCCCATCGTCTTTGCTTTGTTCTATAAGCACGATAATGTTTGGATGCGGCGGATTGCGATTTTGCTGCAGTTACCCGAGGATTACACGTTGGATGCGGACATGCTAACGGCGGCCATCATCTATGATCGGGCCACGCCGGACCCGCAGATTCAAAAGGCCATTGGGTGGGCCTTGCGTAGCTATGGTAAATATGACGCGGCGTGGGTACGGGGCTTTCTGCGTAGTCACGGGTTGAGCCAGATTGCCAGCACGGAAGCGCACAAGCACTTGCTGGACCTATAAGTTATGGCAACAAAGGGAGCAGGCACGTTGGTGTCCGCTCCCTTTGTTGTTGATTTGGTTCTAGCCAGCCGCGTTAAAACTCAAGGTTGACGGGTAGTCGCTACCGGTGTAGATGCGTTGGTGCGCCACCACACTAGTGGTCCCGTTCAGTCCCGCCCGGGTATTGGGGTTAGGGAAAATAAGGTTGCTGGCCGCGCTAGTGACGTCCAGCCGGAGCCGGTGCCCCGGTAAGAACTGGTAGGAAGTTTGTAGCGTCGCCAGGGTATATTCATTAATCGCACCCGGTGTCAAGTACTCGGCGTGCCGCGGGTCATGACGAAACTTAGCGTTCATGATGCCGTCCGTAACGTTACGGGCATGACCGTCCGGGCTGACGTCCGTCGCGCGGATGGCCCAGTCGGTGTCCACGGCACTAGAACTCGCAAAGAAGTGCAGGGTCAGGCGACCATTAATGGTTATGGCGTTGGTCAATGGTGGGCTAGTGAAACTGACCACGTCGGAACGGTGCTCCCAGTGAGCGTAGTCGGTTGGAAATTCAAACTCATTGCCCGAAACGTCGACCAACTGTGGTGCTGGGTCGTTAGGATCATAGTCGTAATCGACGTGGGCACTCCCGGGCTGTGCACCAAAACCAGCCGTGGTGGCGTCAAGTGGCCACTGGGTGGCGGGTGCGGACGGCGGAAAGGTGTCAGCAGTGTGCCACTGGTTAGCGTTCATGGTGAAGTATTCGGCAGTTGGTTGGCGGTCAATACCGTTATCGACACCACGGAGAAAGTGGTCAAACCATTGCGTGTGCAGAAGGTCCACGTCATGCCGAATAGCGTTGGCGGGTAAAGCGAGGTCATCAAGATCGTACTGCGCGTTGCCACCGTGGAGCCAGGGCCCTAGCAGGATGTGGCGCTGGCCGGGGGCGTAGTTACGGGTGACGTCCAGGGCTTCGATCGTTCCCATCGCGTCATCATCGAACCAGCCACTTTGGATAAAGGCGGGCACGTGGATGTGGTCAGCGCGTGCATGCCAGTCCGTGTTGGCCATGAACTCGTCATACGTGGGGTGTTGTAGGTAGGCGGTGTATCCGGGAATAGCATGGCCCAGACCCACTTGGGGAATATCGGCAATGGGCCGCGTCCGGAGCAGTTGGTCCCAATCATCTCGGTGCATGAGGTTGGGCTGGAAGCGTTGACCTGATACGGAGAAGAACCAGGCTAGTTGGGCCATGGATGGGGCGCCACCGTGGGCAAAGGTGTCGGTAAAGGCGCCACCAGCTGTGACCATACTGACGATGGCCTGGAGGTGCGGGTTACCCGATGCGGCTGCGGCCCATTGGGTGTAACCGCCATAGGAGCCACCAATCATGCCCACGCGCCCGTTGTTCCACGGCTGCGCGGCAATCCAATTCAGGGTGTCGTTAGCGTCATCACGTTCGTACTGAAACGGGATCCAGGGGCCTTCAGAATCTTCCCGACCGCGGACGTCCTGGACGATGACGGCATAACCACGGTGGGCGAACCGTTGGTAACCGGGGATGAATTGGTTACGGCCATACGGAGTGCGTTCCATAATGGCTGCGACCGGTTGTGTAGTCGCGGGCAGGAGTACCTCCGTGGCCAAACGTGTACCGTCACGCATGGGTACCATTGCGGTGAACCGGCGACCCAGTGTGCCCACGGATCGCATCATGTGGGCGTTTTGCCAGGCAGCAACCACGGTGGCACGGCCCATGCGGGTTGAACCAAAACGCTGGTAACGGCGCGTTGTGTTTGTTGGTATCCCACCACGGTGCCGGCGTCGTCGACAATGATGTCCAGCGCGGGCCGGGCATGGCGGTTGAGCCAGTAGTGTGCGTCACGCCGTTCGTAGGTGGCCTGCCAGGTGGTGGTAAAGGTGGTACCGGTCCTCATGGCTGGCTGCCAGCGGCCAAATTGTGGTAGGCGAGCTAAAGCCTGGGCTGGATCGAAGTGCATGATGGCTCCCAGCTCTGTGGCTAAGGTCGGCGTCAGTGGTTGCGGGCTTGCTGTGGGTCGGTCGTGACGGGTCACTAACACTTGGTCTGACGTTACGCTAAAGTCGATGAGACGCATGCCAGCTTGGTAAAAAGCATATGTATTTGACAAAGTAACTTCCTCCTCACGGGTGGGTTGTATCCACAACATAATAAATTGCTGAGATTTTCTCTCATTATTGAATTAGCATACACCCGTTGGCACGACTTTGCACCCACCGAGCGGGCCTTGATCCTGGTACTTACTTTTCCAAAGTGTTGCGTTTTCCGGGGTGGGCCTTTATACTGATAGGTACTGGAATTCTCGACCTTCAAACCGTGAATTTTAGAATTTGAACGAAATGATGGTGATAATTGTGGATAATGCCAACACACGAGTGGTAGTGGGCATGTCAGGCGGGGTGGATAGCTCCGTGGCCGCACTGTTACTCAAGCAGCAAGGGTACGACGTTGTGGGCGTCTTCATGAAAAACTGGGACGACAGTAACGACGATGGGGTTTGTACCGCCACTGAAGACTACGAAGATGTAGCCAAAGTCGCAGACCAAATCGGTATTCCTTACTATGGCATCAACTTTGAAAAGGAGTACTGGGACCGCGTGTTCACGTACTTCCTGGATGAGTACAAGGCGGGGCGGACCCCGAACCCCGACGTCATGTGCAACAAGGAGATCAAGTTTAAGGCCTTCTTGGACTACGCCGAGGAGTTGGATGCCGATTACATCGCGATGGGCCACTACGCTCAGGTTCGGCGCGACGCCGACGGGACCGTGCATATGTTGCGCGGTGCTGATCAGCACAAGGACCAGACCTACTTCCTGAGTCAGCTCAGCCAGAAGCAGTTGCAGAAGGTCATGTTTCCTATTGGTCACCTGCAGAAGTCCGAGGTGCGCGCCATTGCGCGGCGTAACGGTCTTGCTACCGCAATGAAGAAGGATTCCACCGGGATCTGCTTTATCGGTGAGCGGAACTTCAAGCACTTTTTGAGTGAGTTCCTGCCAGCCAAGGCGGGGCGGATGATGACCGTGGATGGTCAAGACATGGGCGAGCACGCCGGTCTAATGTACTACACCATTGGTCAGCGGTCCGGACTCGGTATTGGTGGTAGCAGCGATAACTCCGAGCCGTGGTTTGTTGTTGGCAAGGACCTCAAGAAGAACATTCTCTACGTCGGCCAGGGCTTTGATAACCCTGCTTGATGGCGACGAGCTCGATGCCTCCGGGTTGAGTTGGGCGACGGGACACCAGCCGGGTACGGAGTTCCACGTGACGGCGAAGTTTCGCTACCGGCAGGCGGACACTGGGGTGACGGTGCACGTTCTGGACGCGGATCACGCTAAAGTTACCTTTGACGAGCCCGTTCGTGCCATTACACCTGGCCAGGCCGTAGTGTTCTACGACGGCGAGGAGTGCCTTGGTGGTGGGACCATCGATGCTGCCTACAGTGAGGCCAAGCAGTTGCAGTACGTTTAATTTTAAAATCTTAATCTGGGTGCGTATACTTCCGTAACGGGGCGTACGCACTTTTTATATGTCGCTATATGTTGTTAATTGGTGGATGAATCCGCAACTAGGGGGTACCTACGGCTTACGTGGTCGACACCATAGGCTACACCCGGCCGCTGTGACCACGCCAACCGGATTAATAAGCACTAATACCAAAGGGAAGCGCATGATGATGCTGTGGTACACTAGAAGGCATATAAAGTTTCAGAAAGAAGGTTAATTGTGACGGTCAAAAAGAGGCTCTTTAATCGTGATGCGGTACTCATTTTACTCGGGAGTTTTTGCTACATGTCTTCATCCATGCTTATTAACCCCTTAATTGTCGGCTTTACCCACAGTCTGGGTGCGAGCGCCCTCGTTGCCGGAATTGTGGCCGCCGTCATGAATCTGTGTTCGTTGTTTTTCCGTCCGTTTGCTGGACAACTCACTGACCGCGTGTCTAAATTTCGGCTCGCTTTTCTGGGTGGTGTGCTGCTATTGATTGCGGGGGTGGGCTACGCAATATCGCCGTCACCATGGCTTGTAGTGGTTTTCCGAATCGTGAACGGGTTCGGCTTTGCGCTCTGCTCCGTCTGTATGGCAACCTGGTTGTCGGGATTGCTGCCGCGAGATCGCATCGGTACGGGGATGGGCTATTACGGGATGATGAACGCACTGGGCATGGCCATTGCGCCTGCGCTCGGGATTTTCGTCTACGGCCGACTAGGTTATCGTTGGGCGTTTTTGTGTGCGACCTGCTTTAGCCTCACCCTCATTGTGCTGATCCAGTTCGTTGCCAACCACGGGGAACCCGTTGCGCACCGCGCGGCGCCAACCAGCGGTCACCTACGAATCGTGCAACCGCGGGTAGTACCCATCGCGTTGCTCATCATGATTTTGTCGTTGCCATACTTTGCCACCCAATCGTACATTGTGGAATACGTGGCCAGTCGCCACCTGCACGTAGCAGTGGGCAGTTTCTTCCTCATTTATGCCGCCATTCTCCTAGTTATGCGGTTGGCATTAAAGGACTACTTTGACCGCGTACCGTTTTATGTATTTTTGGCTGCGGGTATCCTCAGCAACCTCGTGGGGATGCTCGGCCTCACGTTCCTGGTCAACAACTGGATGATGGTGGTCGCCGCCTTTGGTTTGGCTGGTGGCTACGGTCTCATGTACTCAGTTTGCCAAGCCACCGCGCTACTGGTGGCGCCACTGGACCAGCAGGGGTTGGCTAACAGCACGTTTTATATTGGCATGGACTCCGGGATGGTGCTGGGGCCCATCATCGGCGGGGCGCTGTTCGACATGTTGCCGTATAGCTGGTTTTATCCGGCGCTCATGTTGACGTTACCGCTGGCTGCCGTTGTGTACTGGTGCTACCGCCGCAGCTTGGGGCCACATCACGATGCGGCCCAACCCACCGAGTAAGGCGTGTATTGCTTTGGCGATGGCCATGGTTCCGTACTGGTATGATTAGTGCGGGGCCATTTTGGTGTCAACGGGGGTCAGCGTCGTGAGCAATTGGTTGATCATAATTGGTCTGGCGGGACTGTGGAGGCAAGCCACTGTGAGCACGGTGGAAGGGTATGGTGGCGATGAGCCTTGTCACGCCGGGCTTAAAATGATTTATGCACAAAGGTTTCAGAAAGTGGCCCATTTACCAAACTGGCATATTACCGTTGATTCAACCAAAATGCGTGATGATAACGGCCATGGTGAATACCGGTTACGGTACGCCGCTAGCGTAATGTTAGCGGTAATTAGTTGTCCATCAGGCGGACCACAGAAAGCGTTATCCATGTTATCCACAATTAATGAAAATGCCCGTGAAAGGTCACAAATGATGGGGTGTGAAGCCATTTCACGAGCAAACGAAAAAGCAACGTAGCACAACCAATTGGTTGTGCTACGTTGCTGGATAAACAATTATTAACTGTGATGGTGACGCTCAGTTGGGGCCTCAATGAGGGCGGGGACCGCCGCTAAGCCAGATAGGAGCAATCGCCGCGTGGTCACCGCCATGGATTTGCGCGTCCGAATACGTCCACGGCTCAACTCACGCGCCAGCCGGGCCACGTTCGCCTGCCATTTTTGTCCAAACTGTTCAAAACTGGTGGCACCAGTCCGACTTAACGCACCGAACAACCCGTCAACGAATAAGGCAATGTGTTCGCGGTCCAAGCTACCAACAGCCAGCGAGCGTGTGCTGCCAGTAGTGGGCCCAGCTATCGATGTGGGGGCGGCGGAGAAAACGGTCTCCTGTAGTCGTCCAGGTGAAGGGGTTATGCTGATCCATCCACGCGGCGCGGGCCGCGATCACCCGAAAGTCCGATGTGGGGTCCAGCAGGATGCCAATGAAAGTAGTCTGCGGCACCATCTTGGTGATGCGACTACGGATTCGGCCTAAGGGTAGGCGGTCTGGTGCATCTAAGCTAAAGCAGTGCCGGAGGCGTTGGTTGAACTGGTGAGTGAGGTGGCAAAAGGCGTACACGGCGAGGCTACCACCCTTGGAGTGGCCACCCACGTAATAAGCCGCCTGGTTACGCGCCATGGCCCGACCCAAAAACTGTAGGGCGGATTCCTGGGCGGGGATGACCCGCATGAAGGCCAAACTAAAATCCTCCCGCCAATCACGAAAGTCGGATTGGGTACCACGGAAAGCCACGTAATGAGTATTGGGGTCGAGTTCAAAGTCCATGGCGGTACAATGGCCGTGCATACCGGTCAGCATGACACTATCCACACACCGTACGTTGCGAAAACGCTGGCTTTGAGCCATTAACCGTACGAGTTGGATGCTCTTCTGTGGTTCCCATACGTGGTGGGTGAGCCGCTGTAATTGAAACTCGGTGAGCGTACAGAGTGGGTATTGACCAGTGAATTTGGGAAAATTCAAGTAGGCTAATTGGGCCAGAATAACCGCATCAACTTCGGTTAGTGGTTTTTCTGTAAATGTTTGGTTGCCGTACTGCATTACGTAATCGAAGAGATCTGCATCCTGAGTACCTCGCTTACACTTGTCTCTGCTTATAACTATACCTCGTTGGCGGTTAACGGATGTGACTTTTTAGCGAAAATTTATGCGCTTTCATTATCACTTAACTAAAACTCTAGAAAGCCAAGAAAGAATTTACCGGGTTACGTGCGGTCCCGGGCACCCATTTGAGTATAATAGTTAGTATGAACATGCGCCCGGTGTGGTCATGCTGGGCCAAGCAGTGTAGCGGTCGGTTGTCGTTGGAATCCTCATGAATTTTAGGGTCGGGCAATGACGCACCCATGGAGGGCAAGCGCACAAAAATAAGTATGAACGTAAAGGATGGTAATATGACAACAAACCACAAACAGCAGCGCAATAAGGCGGCTGTGATTACCAGTGAAACGGTCAGCTTCATGAATCGGTGGAAGCATGATTTTGCCAATGATGCCCTGGCCGCGCAGCAACAAATTGTGGACCACATTGCCCACACGCACAAGCTGGTGTCGGTCGACGAGGCGCGCGGGCTGGAACGCATGGCGTTGATGAACGCTTGCTTGAACAACGCCCGGTGCTATTCGCAGATCCTAGCCTTTGCCAACACACACCTGGAAGCAATTTTGCACACCAGCACGGGTAACTTGATCAGTGAGTTGATGGGGTGCATTGACCTGCAGTTTGACCAACCACGGTTGCCTCTAATCGTGAAGCAGGCGTTGATCAAGTTGGCGGACCAGTTACTCGCCGAGGAGGCCTAAGTCTGGTTGATCGTGCGTTGATGGCGGTTGCAGTTAAATTCAACTAAATATTAACGGTGGCGATGCGACGGCATGGCCACCGTTTTTTTTGGCCTGGAGCGCAGGTGGGTGGTCACCCGATACGACAATTACCAAGCGATTGTTGGTATTTGGTATCCCTGATTGTGTCGGCAAAACCGACAGTGCTATGATGAAGTTGACGTTGTTAAATAATACGGATTGTAGCGTATACAGTCGCGGGGATGGTGGTAGTGATGCCGGAACACATTTACGGTTTAGTTGTTATTGAAAGCCAAGGGGTCGGGTTTAGCGTGACCAACTTGCAGCAACTTCACAAATTGGACCGCGGGTTTTACCCGGTGGCTATTGGTAGTGATAGTTTTAGCGATAACGTTTTAAGTGTGGAAACCGCCGACGCCTGGAGACAGCTCTCAACACGGTGGTCCGGCTGTTTAAGGATTACGGTGTGGTCGATTATGGTGGGTTCGCCGGTAACGTCTTCTTTGAGGCCAGCAACGCGGAGTTCGTGCGGGACCAGTTATACAACCGGACAGGTGTGTGGTTACAGCAACTCGCCGTATCCGAAGAAACGTATCACCGGGCCAACGCCGTGATGCAGTATTTTCCCCACTTTGACCAGTTAGCCCGGGAGGGAACCCTCCTAATCGATATTGGTGGTGGGACGGTGGAATTGCTGGCCTTCCAGAACGGACAGTTTTGCTTTGCCCGTAACCTGCCACTGGGACCAATCCGCGTGGTGGAGGAACTCAAACAGGTACAACGGACAGAAACTAACTATGTGGCGGTCCTCCGTGATTACATTGATAGCAAGCTGATGAACTTCATTCGGCTGGTGCCTGATCCCCACACCTACCAACACCTGATTATCATGGGTACGGGGCAACACCTGCTGAGTAAGCTCCTTCCCGCTGGCACGGCCAATCAGGAGGTTTTGTCTGCGTTACAACAGGCTTACCAGGTGGTGGTGCCAGCTAGTGACCAGTTGCTGGCCGAGCGTTATGGGTTGAATAGTGCCGAGCTCGACCAAGTGTTACCGACGGTGCTATTGGTTCACGAACTGGTAGCGAACTTGCGAATCCAGCACGTGTGGACCAGTAGTATTGACCTGCTCGATGGCTTAGCGGTTAACGCCGCCATCAACGCCGACAGCCGGGCCATTAAGTTTGACCATACCAGCATCATTCGGGCAAGTGCGACGTGGTTGTCTGATTGGTACCGCGTTGATCAACCCCATCGGGATGCGGTGACCAAGATGGCGTTGCAACTCTTTAACCGGCTCAAGTCCCTGCATGGCTTGGGTAAGCGCGAACGGGTGCTACTGGAAACGGCGGCGCTCCTGGCTGATGTTGGCACTTACATTGATGAACAAGACGTTGGTAGCAACAATGAATACCTGATTCGGGCTACTGACGTCATAGGCCTGTCCATCCACGAACAGCGTATGGTCGCACTGATCACGCATATCTATACGAGCCACAAACCGGGGTGTACTTGTCAATGGACAACGGGTTGCGCCGGGCGGAGCGGGTAGCGGCCGCCAAGTTAGCGTCATTGCTGCGCATGGCGGACGCGTTGGATGCGTCCCGTCGGCAAAAGGTACAGCAACTGCGTGTGTCGTTACGGGGCGGGCGGCTCGGGATCACCGTGACCAGCCAGGATAACGTTGACCTGGAGCGGTGGTCGTTTACCAGCCGGAGTCAGTTTTTCGAGTCCGTTTTTGGTATTCCGGTTGATTTTAAGTGGAGGAACGTACAATGAGTGCAAAGTTGAAACTAGATAACCCCAAATTTTATACCAACCGGGAATTATCGTGGTTAGCGTTTAATGACCGGGTACTGGAGGAAGCGCGTGACGCCAATAACCCCCTGTTTGAGCGGGTGAGTTTTCTGGCCATCACGCAAAGCAACCTGGACGAATTCTTCAACGTTCGGGTTGCCTCGCTCCGCAAAATGGTGTCGGTCAAGTATAACGAACCCGACGCTGCGGGTATGACCCCCAAAGAGCAGCTGAAGGCGATCAGCAAGCAAGCACACGCGATGGTCGCCAAGCAGTACCGGACGCTGACCCGGTCGTTGTTACCATCGTTACGGCACCGGCACATTTTGCTGCACGGGGTGGACGAATTAACGGTTGCTCAGCACGACTTTTTAGCCGATTACTTTCGGCAGGAGGTCTTTCCCATCCTGACGCCGTTGGCGGTGGATGCGTCGCGGCCGTTTCCGTTTCTTTCTGATGGCAGTATGAATATGGCCATCCGTTTGACCCGGCCAGATGCCGATGGCAAGCACCACACCGAATTTGCGACCGTTCAGGTACCGCACGGTGTGCCCCGGGTGATTCACTTACCGGGTGGCGATGAGTTCGTGCTACTGGAAGACGTTATTCGGGCCTTCATTGACGATTTATTTATCGGCGCTACGATCAAGGAAACAGCCATGTTCCGCGTAACGCGGGACATGGGCCTCGACGTGGATGAAGCCGACGCGTCGGACCTGATTAAGGAAGTCCAATCCCAACTGAAAAAGCGGGAGCGGGGCCGCGTGATGCGTCTGGAAGTGGACGCGGGGATGAGTAAGCGGTTGGTGCGGTACTTGACCAAGCAGATGCGGATTGACGATGATGACGTGTATGCCATCAACGGCCCTATTGACCTGACCTTCTTGAAGCAGATCATCAAGCGGGTCCATGCCACCCCGGACGTGGTATACCCTGAACACACGCCCTACTTGAATCCAGTGTTGCAACACCAAAATATTTTTGACGTGATTCGACAGCAGGATGTGTTCGTGCACTTACCGTACGATAGTTTTGCCCCGGTGACGGAGTTTATTCACCAGGCCGCGGTGGATCCGCAAGTGTTGGCAGTCAAGATGACCCTTTACCGTGTTTCCAGCCAGTCACCCATCATTAAATACCTTAAGCAAGCCGCCAATAACGGCAAACAGGTCACGGTATTGGTCGAACTAAAGGCCCGGTTTGATGAAGAGAACAATGTCCACTGGGCCCGTGAACTAGAGGAAGCGGGTTGTCACGTAATCTACGGCTTGGTGGGTCTCAAGACCCACTGCAAGTTGACGCTGATCGTGCGGCGGGACGAAGATGGTATTCGTCGGTACATGCACATGGCGACGGGTAATTACAACGACGTGACTGCCCGGCTGTACACGGATATGGGGTTGTTTACCTGCAACACGGAAATTGGCGTTGATGCCTCCAGTATCTTCAACATGCTCAGCGGTTTTTCGGAACCACCTTTCTTCCACAAGCTGGCCATTAGTCCCGATGGCATCAAGGATTTTCTCAGTGACCAAATTGATGCGGAAATTGCCGAGGCCCAAGCGGGACGGAAGGCCATTATTTGGATGAAGATGAATTCCTTGTCCAACCCCCACATGATCCGGAAGTTGTACGCGGCATCAGCCGCCGGGGTGCAGGTCCACCTGTTGGTTCGGGGTATCTGTGACCTCAAAGTAGGGATCCCCGGCGTGTCCACCAACATCACGGTGCACTCGATCGTGGGCCGGTTCCTGGAACATAGCCGCGTGTATTACTTTTACGCGGCGGGTGCGGAACATGTATACTTGTCCTCAGCGGACCTGATGACGCGGAATTTAAAGCGCCGGGTGGAGATTTTGTTTCCCATCCTGCAGGACAATATTCGGGTCCACTTACTTCAGATTTTTGACCTGATGTGGTCCGATACGGTCAAAACGCGGGTGTTACAACCAGACGATACTTGGCAACGGGTCGACGGGCGTGGGCGCCCGGGGTTGGACGTGCAGGCATACTTTGTCGAACACGCCGAGCAGATGAGTCAAGAACTGTTGCCGGTACCCGCACCCAGGGCCGCAGTCACCAATGATGGTCAGGGGATGCGGTTCACGCCGCTTCAGTCGCCTGATGATCGGAAAACAGGAAGGACAGGTTCACGTGCATGACACACTTTGCAGTTATTGATTTAGGCAGTAATTCGGTGCGGCTGTCGGTCTGGTCGGTTAAAGCGGACGGCCAGCCCGTGGCGGAGACCAAAGCCAAAGAAATGGTCCGTTTGTCGGAGGATATGGGGGACGAGATGACCCTCAAGGAGCCGGCCATTGCGCGAACCATCGCCGCCCTGCAAAAGTTTAAGGCCATTTATAGTCCTCTGGAAGACCTAACCATCAAGGCGTATGCCACCGCCGCTACCCGCCAAGCGAAGAACCAGAAGAAGTTCCTCAAGCGCGTACAGGACGAGGTGGGCCTGCAAATCGAGGTTATTCCGGGTGTGCGTGAGGCCGAACTGGATTACGTGGGGGTGATCAACACCCTCAACGTTCAAAGCGGCCTGATTATGGACACTGGTGGGGCCTCGACGGAGCTTGTGCTGGTGCAAAACCGCCAGCTTGAACACCGCATCAGCATCCCGTTTGGTTCCGTGAACCTGACCGAACACTTTGTGCATCACGACCCGATTACGCCGGGCGACTTGTTTCGGTTGTGGTCGTCCGTGACCAACGTGTTTAATGGCATTTGGTGGTTACGGGAGGCGCAAAACCTACCGATTATCGCCCTGGGCGGCTCGAATCGGACCTTGGCCAAGGTGCAACGCCGCAAGCACCATTTCCGCAACTTTGAAGATATTCATGGGTTCCGTATGCTCAGTCGCAACGTAAACCGTGTCTTTGCGGAAATTGTGGATGCTGACGTGGAGGCACGGAAGGCGATTCCGGGCCTGTCGCGGGACCGGGCAGACATTATCGTGGCCGGGCTGGTGCCCGTGGTGACGATGTTGCGGTTTATTGACGCAGATAAGATCATCTTCTCGCAGAACGGTTTACGTGAAGGCGCCTTGTATGAATACCTGCAGGGGACCCAGCGGGTGGCCGCGGATGAAAACGTCGTGGACGAAACGTTAACCGACTTTACTGTTGACGACTAGTGATTATAAGCCAATCAAACGTGGTATTACGCAAACGAATAGCCGTTGTTAGCGTCACGTCATAACAATTGACGTCACGCTAACAACGGCTTTTTGTGTGGTTGCAGGTCGTTAATTATTGGTGTCGACGCACCCGGCAGTCAGCAACCAAACCAGGAGGATTTCCACTAGGGCAATGATGACTACCGCCAACAGCGCGTGCGTCGTACCGAGGACGGTACCATGTGCCAAGTTGTGGGCGCTACTTTGTCCTGCTGCCACTAAGGCCGAGGCCATGCTCGTACCCACAGCCGCGGTAAATTGCTGAGCCGTGTTGAAGATAGCATTACCATCGGTTTGCGTGGTTGACGCTATCTGTTGGAGCCCGGTCGTCATGAGGTTACCCATACTGATACCGATACCGATCATCACCAGAATGTATAACACCACGATGCGGGAATTAGTCAACCCGGTCGCACTTAGTAGCATGCCGCCAACACCCACGAGGCTGATAATGCTCCCCAGGCGCAGTGGCAGTTTGGGGCCATTGTGGTCCAGTAAGCGGCCGCCAATGGGCGCCATAATGGCGCCAATAGCCGCGCCCGGTAATACCACCAGCCCCGCGAGGAGGGCGGTGTTGCCGTTGACCAGCTGAATGTAGTTGGGTAAAACGAACGATAGGGCCAGCGCAATAATTTGCAGGCAGGCAAAGCTGAGCAGGCTGATGGTGAATAGTGGTTGTTTGAACAGTCCTAACCGGATGAGTGGGTGCTCCAGTTGGTGTGACCGCCAGACAAACACGAGCAGGGCAATCACGCCCACCGCCATGACACCGGCTACGGGCCAACTGGCAAAGGCGACGTTGCCGATGTTGCTGAGACCGTAAATGAGGCCGCAAAACGTGATCACGATTGTCACCACGCTGGGGGCATCAATGTTTGCCGGTTCCGGTGCCTGTTTTTGTTCAATGCAGAACAGGCCGAGAATCAGGGCAAAGATGAGCAGCGGTAGGAGGATGGCAAAGATGTAACGCCAGTTGAGGGTGGACACGATCAGCCCGCCAAACGTGGGACCGATGGCGGGGGCCACGCCGGTAATGAGTGTCCCGACGCCCATCATGGTACCAACTTTGCTACGGGGCACCTGTTCCAAAATGATGTTAAACATCAGTGGCAGGGCCACCCCGGTGCCTAGGCCCTGAATTCCGCGACCTAAAAGGAGGACAGCAAAGCTGGGCGCGATACCATCGAGAATGATCCCGATAATGAACAGCGTGATGGCGACGAGAAACAGGCTCCGGGTCCGGAAGCGCCGTTTGAGGGTGGCGGACAGCGGTACCATTGAGGCGACGACCAGCAGGTAGAGGGTGGTCAACCACTGGACCTCGTTGGTGGTGATATTGAATTCGCGCATCAGGGTCGGAAAGGTGATGTTCATGGCGGTTTCCACGATGACCCCGCAGAAGGACATCAGGCCGGTCGCCACAATGGCCCCGATGACGCGTGGGCGAATTTTATCGGCCACTGTGTTGATCACCTCCGTTAATTTGAATGAAGCGGTCGAGCATCCGCACAATGAGGCGTTGCTCTGCCGGCGTAAATTCGGCGTCAATGGTGGCTTGTTGTTGCGCAATGTAGTTGGCAACATGTTGTTCGAGACGTAAAGCCTTGGCGGTTAGGGTAACCTCTTTTTGACGGGCATCGCGTGCAGCTGGTTACCGGTGAATGAGTGCTGCCCGCTCCATGCGTTGTAGAGCCACGGTGGCGGTGGAGCGCTGAATGTTAAATTCGCGTTCAATGTCACGTTGCAGTACCCGTTTGTGGGTACCAATAAAGTCGATGATCGACATTTGGGTACCAGTGAGGCCAAATTGCTTGGCGTACTGGTCCATTGATTGGTTCATTTGGTTAGTGGCGTGCTTAATGATTTTACCAAGTGTGGGCATAATCAGTGCCTCCTTTTGTTAGCAAGCTAACGAATATTATAGCAAACCAAGCAATTCATGCAAGGATGAATTGCCGTGACTTTGAGTGTGGGGCACGTGTGGGTTAACCCCTAACTGCCACCAGGTTGCAAGGGGATTGCCGTGGGCCAGTATGTGGTGCATTCTTGCCACAGTTGTTATAATGAACTGCGTACCGGGAGCGCAACTAGTGGTCCCGACTTCAACGCGGCGGTGTAACCGTGGCCCGCCCAGATGGGAGTATCAGATGCTAATTCATCATAGTGAGCGTCCACGAAACTTATGGGCACTTCTCCAGCCCCCGAGCGTGGTGCTGGGGCCGACGAGTGCAAATTAAGTCAAAGACGAGGAGTAAGTAAACATGATTGAAGCAATTAATTTGAAGGCCGGAATGGCGTTTGAGAAGGATGGTAAGTTGATCAAGGTGCTATTTACCAACCACCACAAACCTGGCAAGGGTAACACCGTGATGCAGATGAAGTTGTACGACGTGCGTTCCGGGGCGATCGTGCAGACGACCATGCGGCCAACCGAAAAGGTGGAGCAGGCGGTCCTGGATAAGAAGCAGGCGCAGTTCCTGTACAGTCAGGACGACACCGCTTACTTTATGGATACGGAAACTTATGATCAGTACGAACTGCCAATTGCCAGCATCAGTGACGAGATGAAATTCCTGTTGCCAGATACTATGGTGGAGATTGAATTCTACGGTAACGAGGTGATTGGAATCACGTTGCCAAGCACGGTTACTCTGGCCGTTAAGGAAACCAGCCCAGCTATCAAGGGAGCTACGGTCTCTGGTGGTGGCAAGCCGGCTACTTTGGAGACGGGACTAGTAGTGCAGGTGCCGGACTTCATCAAGGAAGGCGACAAGCTGATCATCAATACGGACCGCGGAGGCACTTACGCCAAGCGGGCCGATTAACCACCAACGTGAATTGACGGACACCCCACGCGGATGATGTTGTTTGTGTGGGGTGTTTTTGACGTTGTCGACGGTGCGAGCGGATGGTGCACTCTGGCAGTGCGTACCACGTAAAAATTGGTCTACAAACCGTTAACGGCATGGTGAATATGATAATATGACACTAGACCAAGCAGTGGCTTGGTACTATCATACCGGGCATAATCCCGATAATTAGGAGAGTGTTTTTGCATGGATGATTCTGCGCAACCAAGTCCTCAACGGGATGAGCAAGACGTGGATAAACCACCTTTATGGCAACTTGATGCCGACCAGATACGGGCGCGTTACGGCACGGACACCACCAATGGTTTGACCGACGCCCAAGTCCAGAAATTGCGCCAGCGTTATGGCTTCAACGAGCTGACCGCGAAAAAGCAGTCGCGGTTGCTGCGCTTTTTGCGTCAGTTTAATGACAGTATCAATTACATTTTAGCTGGTGCGGCCGTGCTGACGTTATTGATGCAGCACTGGTCGGACTCGTTTGTTATCTTCTTAGTGATTTTGGCAAACGCGTTTATTGGTTACTTCCAGGAAGTTTCCGCGGATAACGCGCTGGCGAAGATCCAAGAGTTGCTGGTTTCCCAGAACTTTGTGTTCCGTAACGGGGTGAAGTTGGAATTACCGTCACGTGAACTGGTCCCTGGTGATTTGGTGCAGTTGGAAGCGGGCGACGCGGTGCCGGCGGATATGCGGTTGATTGCCGCCGATAACTTAGCAGCGCAAGAGTCGATTCTGACCGGTGAGACTAACTCGGTGGCGAAAACCGAAGAGCCCATCACGGCGGCTGAATTACCATTGGCGGAGCGGACCAACATGGTTTACGCGTCGACCGACATCACGCAGGGCTCCGGCCTGGGCGTGGTGGTGGCGACGGCCGCTGATTCGGAAATCGGCCACATTCAAACTAGTGTTAAAGCAATTAAATCGAAACCCACCCGCTGGTCCAGAATCTGAACCGGCTGGGGTTAGGGCTATCGCTGGCTATCGTGGCGGTAGCGATCATCCTCTTTATCGGGGGGATGATGACCCACATCTACAGCCTCCCGACTTTGACTATTGCCGTGATTACCATGGTCGTGGGTTCCATGCCGGAAGGACTGCCAGCTAGCACCTCGGTGGTGCTGGCGATGGGAACGCGGCAGTTGACACGGAAGAACGCCATTGTAAAGACGTTACCCGCTGTGGAAACCCTAGGTGCTGTGGATATCGTCAATACGGATAAAACCGGGACGCTGACTAAAAATGAAATGACGGTAACGGATGTTGCCATCCCGGGTCAGGACTTCACGGTTTCCGGCGTGGGTTACGACGCGGATGGCACGTTATTGGACGCCGCGGGACAGCCGGTGGATTGGCGGCAGAATGATCGCCTAAGCTGGTTGGTGCGCATCGCTGGTGAAACTTCAGACGCCCAGTTCCACGAGGAGGACGGTCAGTGGCAGTTGACCGGGGAACCAACGGACGGGGCGCTGACCGCTCTATACCACAAGCTTGACGGGCGTGCGCCGGATGTTGATGAAATTGATTCGTTACCGTTTGACTCACAATTCCGCTATTCTGCCCGACTGGCCGATGTTGACGGGCAGCGGGTGCTGATGGTCAAAGGTGCACCGCAAACCCTTGCTCGGTTGATTCGGGAGCACGGGGGTCAGGTACAAGGTGATGCTTTGGCCGCGACCATCACGCGGTTTGCCCAGCAAGGTAAACGCGTGGTCGGACTCGCGCGTCAGTTTGTCGCTCCTGACGTGACAACCATTGATCAGAGCCAAATTGGCCAGGACATGGAGCTGATTGGGTTGGTGGGCATCATTGATCCGCCCCGGCCTGAAGTTGCGGCTTCCGTGCAGCAGCTCCGGTATGCGGGTATCAAGGTGAAGATGATTACCGGGGATGACCCGGAAACCGCCGCAGCCATTGCCCAGCAGTTGAACTTGGGTGAGGACGTCAAGGCAATTACCGGACCCGAGCTAGACAAAATGAGTGATGCGGAGCTAGACCGCGAAATCGGTCAGTACACCGTCTTTGCCCGCGCAACGCCAGCGGAAAAGTTACGAATCGTGCAATCGCAGCAGCGTAATGGCCACGTGGTCGCGATGACGGGTGACGGGGTCAACGACGCACCCGCCTTGAAGCAGGCGGACATTGGGGTTGCCATGGGAATCAAGGGTACCGACGTCGCCAAAGGGGCGGCGGACATGGTGCTCGCCAATGACGACTTTACGACCATCCAAACCGCCGTCAAGGAAGGCCGACACGTGTTCGACAACATCCGTAAAACGATTCGGTACCTGCTACCCACGAGTTTTGCCGAAGGTTTTGTCGTGGTACTCAGCATGTTGCTGGGGCAAGAGTTACCGTTGTATCCCACGCAATTGTTGTGGATCAACATGGTTTCCGCGTTGACCATTCAGTTTGCGTTTATTTTTGAACCGCCAGATGAAGGAATCATGTCCCGCGGGCCGCGTAACGTCCGTGAGGGGATCATTACCAAGTCAGGGGCGGTCGAAATTGCCTTCGTGGCACTGATGATTTCTGGTTTGGGAATTTATATTTACGACCTGCTGACGAGCATTGGTTTCAGTCACGTGGTCGGCAGTACCGTTACGCTCCAGGTGATTATTTTTGGTAAGGTATTCTACCTGTTTAACTTGCGGACGGAGCACCCGGTTTTCTCACGCTACCTCTTCCAAAACAAGATGGCGTTCTGGATTATCGGCGTCCTAATGTTGTTACAGTGTGGGATTATCTACCTGCCGTTCATGCAGGATGTGTTCCGCACCACGACGGTGGGCTTCGCCGTGGGTTGGGGCATCCCCATTGTGGCTGGTCTGATCGTGATGACGGTTATGGAAGTGTGGAAGTTTGTCCGCACGACCTACCAACACCACGTAGGCCGCGTTCACGACAAAATGGAAATCAAAGATTAATCCAGCCGTATTGACTTGGCCACCCCTGTGCTCGATGGGGTGGCCTTTGTTGTGCACCTCACCGCTAAGCTCAAACCCGCTGGTAGTGGCTTGCGGCAGGGCGGGGACAATGGGATAATTAGGGTTAATGAAAACGGAGGGTGTAAAAGGTGACAAAACTGTATTTTGTGCGACACGGAAAGACGGAGTGGAATCTGGAGGGACGTTACCAAGGCGCATTTGGTGATTCACCACTATTGCCAGAAAGTTACGTTCAGGTTCACGCGTTGGCCAAGTACCTGAACGATCAGCACATTCACTTTGACCACGCCTACGTGAGTCCACTCAAGCGCACCCGGACCACCGCGATTGAACTAATGACCCATTTGGATCAGACCGACATTCCGCTGACCATTTTACCCGCCCTGCGCGAATTCAATTTGGGCCTAATGGAAGGTCAGAGCTTTGAATCCGTTGCCGCGCGCTTTCCCCGCGAGCTCAAAGCGTTTCGGCACGCACCAGCCGACTACGATCCGTCCGCCCTGCACGGGGAGACCTTTGACCAACTCCTCGAACGGATGACCCCACCCATCCAGGAAATCGTTGCTAACGATTACATGGGCAACTCTAACTACCTTTTTATCGGGCATGGCGCCTCATTAGCGGCGCTTATTCAACACCTGGTGGGTACCCTGGTCGCTGATTTACGCAAGGATGGCGGGTTGACCAACAGTAGTTTGACCACCGTGCAAGCGGATGGCCCCGCGCTGCCGTACCACATGGTGCACTGGAACGACACGCACTTCCTGCCGGGCAAGCGGACCGCCACCGATACCATTTAGTCACAGCAATTTTGAAGGAGGCATGGCACATTGACCCAGACCGATGACGCAATTACCCAGTTTAATCACGGACACCAAGAAGAGGGAATTCAAGCCGCCGTTCATGATATTGACGCACACCCACACGATCCGCAGCGCTACTCCGTGTTGGCGACGATGCTGATCACGGTGCGGGCTTACGATCAGGCGACAACGTTGATTACCCGGGCACTGGGACTCTTCCCGGATAATCCGGAATTGCGGTATTCGTGGGGCTTGTTGGCCTACGCACAACAGGACTTGCAGGATGCGTTAGCCCGGCTGCTGCCGTTGACTGACGTGCATGCCGACGTGCCGATGTCGCTGCGGGGTGACGCCGCCTACATGGTGGCTCTGTGCTATAACGATCTCGGTCAGTCGGCCCGGGCACTGGCATTTGCCATGACGGCCCACGACGTGAACCCGCGTGCTCATGACGCGGTAATCCTGATGGCCAACATTTTGTTGGCCCTGGGCGAGTTTAACAGCGCGGTGGATACGTTGGCGCCGTTGATTAATGCGCATGACCCGCAGATTGATTTTGCGTACGGGATGGCACTGTCGGCAGCGGGCCGCGATGGCAGTAAGTACTTGGATGCAGCGCGTAAAGCGGATCCGGCTTTATTTGCTGATCAAAGGGGTAAGGTCAAAGATATTGCCCGGTTCCTGCAATTGCGGCATGCGGATGACGAAACGGAGGGGCATCAGGATGCCTGATATGGATACGGTCACCGGAACGGTGCGCAACGTAATTTTTGCGAGCCATGACAGTTTGTTCAAAATCGTGGCGGTGGACATCTCCGCCACGACTTTAGTGTGGACTGAACCGGAGATTGTCGTGAAAGGCAACCTGGGCGACCTCCAAGAAGGCACCGAGTACGAATTCAGCGGGCACCTGGTGGCCCACCCGAAGTACGGACAACAGTTTGACGCCGTGTCGTACCAAAGCCAGCGCCCCACTAGTCACGACGGCCTAGTTGATTATTTGGCCAGCGACCGCTTTCCGGGCATTGGTCCCAAAACTGCGGCTAAGATCGTGGATGCGTTAGGCATTGGGGCGGTGGATACCATCGTGAAGGACCCCGATGTGTTACAGAAGGTGGGCTTAAGCGCCAAAAAGGCGGACATGCTCGCTAGTTCTTTGCGTGAGAACCTGGGGCTTGAACAGGTAATCATTGGTCTTGGTGAAGTGGGACTGACGGGTGCCTTAGCCAATAAGGTGTACGGTCGCTACCAGGAGGACGCCCTCGACGTGGTCCGGGCTAATCCTTACCAACTAATCGTTGACATTGAGGGCATTGGTTTTCGGGTGGCTGACGGAATCGCCCGGCAGCTTGACATTCCCGCGGACGATCCGCAGCGATTGGGCGGCGCGCTAATGGATGCCTTGTTCCAAATAACCGACCGTGACGGTGATACATATGCGGAGCCCGCCCGCCTGTTAGACGGGGCTAAGTCACGACTAGCTGGTGGTGGCCTCGGCGGTGTGAGCGACGAGCAACTAACGGCGGCGCTGCGTGATTTGGCTGATGACCGGCGTATTAGTATCACTGATGGGCGCATCTTTCCTAAGCGACTCTTTGACGCCGAGTGGCAAATTGCCAACCATCTCTTTGCGCTCAAAAGTGCTGCGGAAGGGTATGATGACGATGACATCACGACAACGTTAAACCAGGTGGAGCACGATTTGGACATTGAGTATGATGCGACCCAACGCACTGCAGTGTGGATGCATTGCAAAATCACGTTTTCCTGCTAACTGGGGGCCCGGGGACGGGCAAAACCACCGTGGTGAACGGGATCGTGCGCGCTTATGCCCAACTCAACGCCATCCGGTTGGATCCGAACAGCTATGATAGTGATACGGCCTATCCCATTATGTTGGTGGCACCTACCGGTCGGGCGGCAAAGCGCATGTCCGAAACGACGGGGTTGCCGGCCAGCACGATTCACCGGTTACTAGGTTTAGCTATCGACACCACTGATTACGAGCCCCCGGAGTTACCGGATGGCCTGTTGATCGTGGATGAGATGTCGATGGTGGACACCTACTTGTTCCGCATTCTACTGGATGCAGTGCACCCGGGCATTACGTTGATTCTCGTTGGTGATAAGGACCAACTGCCATCCGTCGGGCCGGGGCAGGTTTTTGCGGACCTGTTAGCGAGCCACACGTTACCCCAAGCGGAATTAACACACATTCACCGGCAAGACGCGCGGTCGTCGATTACCACGTTGGCGCATGACATTAATAACGGCCAGCTGCCGGACGACTTTACCGCCAAGCAGGCTGACCGTAGTTTCATTAGTTGTGGTCCCGGGCAGATTCAGGCAGCAGTACGCCAGGTGGTGACCGCCGCCAAGGCTAAGTTTGACGCCATGCAGGTACAGGTCTTGGCACCCATGTACCGGGGCGTGGCTGGTGTGGATGCGTTGAATCCGCTGGTCCAAGATATCTTTAATCCCAAAGCAAGTGAACGTACTAAGGAAATTGATGCGGGCGACCACCAATACCGGATTGGCGACAAGGTGCTCCAACTAGTCAATAATCCCGAAAAAAAACGTGTACAATGGTGAAATCGGGTTGGTCACCGGTATTGTGTCAGCCACCAAGGATGATGGGGCACACCTGATCGTCGATTTTGATGGTAACGAAATCGATTATGCCAGTAATGAACTTAAAAGCATCACCCTAGCGTATGCGACCAGCATCCATAAGGCGCAAGGGAGTGAGTTTGATATGGTGATCTTGCCCCTAACGATGGCGAGCCGGCGCATGCTCAAGCGTAACTTAGTGTATACTGCCATCACGCGGGCCAAGAAGTTTCTGATCATGATTGGTGACCAGGAGCTTTCCGGACGGCGGTGACCACGATGGCGGACAACCGGCACACCGGGTTGGTGGACCGGCTGCGTAAAGTCTTCAAGTTGGCGCCCACCGAGCCGGACGCCACTGACGGCGAAACTGCTGCTACCACCACCAGTAATGCTAGGGTAAATGACGCGCAATCGTTAGCGGTAGCGTCAACCGCGACGGGCCAGGTATTGCACGAAGCTGTGGCACCCCCAATTGCAGCTAATGGTTCTGACCAAGCGGCGGGCCCCACGATTTTAACGCCGGCATTGGTTGCCCGCGACGCGGTGGACCCCATGATTGGTATGGAGGGCATTACCCCGCAAACAGCGTAGTATGGATCCACGGTTAAATTAAGGAGAAGCATGATGACAGATATTCGCGAACAACTATCAATGCGTCCAGTTACACCGGAATATTTAGACCAGTTTAATGATTTGCTGGGGTATGTGTTCCAGGTCACCGCCAAAGAAGTGAGCGAGTCTGGTTACGAAGAGGGCGAACTCGAGCGGGCCAAACGACCAGTGCTGGAGGAAGCGGACGTTTTTGGCTGGTTCCACGGTGACAACCTGGTCAGTCAATTGGCCATCTACCCGTGCAAAGTCAACATTCACGGGCGGCAGTACGATATGGCCGGGCTTACTGGCGTGGTACGTACCAGAGTACGCCGGGCATGGCTTAATGCACGACCTGATTAGTACGGCGTTGGAACACATGCGGTCCCGGCACCAATGGATCTCCTACCTGTACCCGTACAGCATTCCGTTTTACCGCAAAAAGGGGTGGGAAATCATGTCTGACCACCTGACTTTTGACGTACGCGATATCCAGTTGCCTAAGCAACAGAATCTGCCTGGTCACGTTGAGCGAATGGATATTGATGCCGAGGATGTGATTCGGACCTATGACCGCTTTGCCTTGTTGAACCATGGTGCCATGATTCGTAACCAGCTGAACTGGGACGAGTATTGGCGCTGGGAAAACGAGGAGGAACGCACGGCGGCCGTGTTCTACGATGAGGACGACGAACCGCAGGGGTTCTTGCTGTACTGGATTGCTAACGAGGTCTTCCATATTAAGGAAATGGTGTACATCACGCAGGAGGCGCGGATCGCACTGTGGAACTTCGTGTCGGCCCATTTCTCCATGGTGGAACACGTGCGCGGCAACATCTATAAGAACGAACCGCTGCACTTCTTACTGGATGATGGCGACATTAAACAGACCATTAAGCCGTACTTTATGGCGCGCATCGTGGACGTTGAACAATTTCTCCGCGCCTACCCGTTCGCGGAAGTAGGCCAGCCATTTCACCTGATCGTCAGTGATCCCATGGCGCCCTGGAATGTCGGGACGTTCGGAGTGAGTTGGGATGCCAACGGTCAAGTAAGGTGGAGCGTGATGCCCATCCCGGTTTGCCAGTGCGGTTGGACATCCAAACGCTGACAACGATGCTGATGAGTTACCGGCGACCGTCTTACCTGCGCCGCATTGAACGACTGGATGCGGACACCAGTGCCGTTAAGAATCTTGAGCAGGTCATTCCCATGGAAGAGCCGTACTTTTCAGATTACTTTTAGATTGGCGGCGCTTAGTCGGACGACGTTGCAAATCAACCAGTGGCTAGTTATAATTTACAGCGTTAACGTTGAAAGGAGTTGTGGCGCTACGTGGCCTTTTTTTCAAATGATTTTCAATCCCGCAGCCGGCGGGGGTAATTCTGTGGCTACGTGGCACATCGTTAAGGATGAGTTGAATCGGCGTGGGGTCGATTTCCGGGTTCGGACATCCAAACATCCTGGGCACACGGTGGAGTTGGCGCACCAAATTGCCAAGTTCAATGACCGGGATGATACGGTGCTGTTAGTGATTGGTGGCGACGGAACGTTGAACCAAGCGGTAACGGGAATTCGTGAAGCTGGCAACACGACCATGCCGGTGGCGTACGTACCGGCAGGGAGCGGTAACGACTTTGCCCGGGCCAACCGCATCAGCAAGGATCCCCTGACGGTACTGGATGCTATTCTCGACACACAGGCACCGGTGCGGGTCGATATTGGTGAATTCCACGAACGGACACGCGACCAACACGGTTACTTTGTGAACAACGTGGGCGTTGGGTTTGACGCGGCCGTTGTGGATGCGGCGAACCAAAGTCGGTTAAAAGGGTTCCTGAACCGGGTACACCTGGGGACCTTGGCCTACATTCTGAGTATTTTCGGAGTGTTGTTTAACCGCCATGCCTTTGAAGCGCGGGTGCACGTCGGGGATGAACACGACATAATACCTAACGCATACATCTGCACCACGACTAATCACCCCTACTTTGGTGGTGGGTTTCCCATCATGCCGGGGGCGTCGGTCATCGATGGTCAGCTGGACTTGATCGTCGTGGAAGAACGGCACTGGTGGATCTTCATTTTCCTCTGTGCACAAATTTTGTTGCGGAAGAAGTTGGACTTTGAGGGAATTCATCATTACCGGGCGGCCAAACTGTACGTGGAGACCAGTTCACTCGAATTTGGTCAGATGGACGGTGAGGAGCTGGGCACGCGGCCGTTTGAACTGGAATTTAACGTGACGGACCAGTTGTTTTGGATGGGTGATCTCAATCCGCAATAGGGTTGCCGGTATTGTTTAGTTAATTTCAGTTTCTTCGGTGTCATTATGGCCAGCTAGACCCATCTGTAGCAGGTTTGTCACCAGTGTTCAGCACGAGTGTGGTCAAATTTATGGTGGCGCCAACTTGTCAGATTTGGCGACAGGTGCTAATATTTCAGTGTGCGCTGGTGTACAAGTGTGCATAAGCGGTGTTCATTGTGGCCAGTGCCAGGTGTAAGAATGAGGTGCTCATCGCCATGGTGGGCACGTAAGCAACCACAGAACGTCAAAAAAAAGGGCTGACCGTAGCTATTGCCTAGGGTTAGCCCTTTAATTTTTAATTCAAAACAGTAAACGGGTCGGCAACCATGAATGATTGCGACGTCTTGGTTATGCATGCTGTCAGCACAAGGCGCGACAGCATGTGTTTATAGCGTAATCAACATTGGTAAGATCAGTGGACGCCGTTCCGTCCGTTCGAACAGGTACTCACCAAGGTTCTTCACGATGGCGTCCTTCAGCATTGCTTCACTGACTTTTTCATTATCGTTAAACGTGTTCTTGATGGTGTGGAAGACCCGCTTTTGGGCGTGGTTGATCAGTTCGCCAGATTCACGCATGTAGACGAACCCACGCGACAAAAGGTCGGGACCCGCCAAGACCGTGTGCTTCTGCATATTGATAGTGGCAACGACCACGACCAAACCTTCTTCAGAAAGGATCCGGCGGTCACGAATGACGGCATTACCAATGTCGCCCACACCGCTACCATCAACGTAAACGTCGCTAGCTGGGAAGTGACCAGCACGACGCGCATGATCCTTGGTCAGGGCCAGCACGTCACCATTACCCATGATGAAGGTATGATCCGCCGGCACGCCACAAAGTTGGGCAAGCTCGGTGTGGATCTTCTGCATCCGGTATTCACCATGACATGGCATGAAGAACTTAGGCTTCATCAACCGCAGCATCAGTTTCTGTTCTTCCTGGCCACCATGACCGGAAGTGTGGATGTTATTGACCTTCCCGTGAATGACGTCGGCACCAGCTGCTTCCAGCTCGTTAATGACTTCGTTCACGCTGGTTGTGTTCCCAGGAATAGGGTTACTGGAGAAGACGACGGTGTCGCCAGGTTGAATGCTGATCTGCCGGTGCGTCCCGTTAGCAATCCGCGACAGGGCGGCCATGGGTTCACCTTGCGAACCGGTACACAGAATCAACACCTTGTTGGCGGGCAACCGCTTCAACTCGTGGGCATCGATGAGGTCTTCATCCGGAATGTTCAGGTAGCCCAATTCACGGCCGTTAACAATCGCATTTTCCATTGACCGGCCAAAGACAGCAATCTTGCGGCCGCGCGCAATGGCAGCGTCCGCGGCCTGCGCGATTCGGGAGATGTTTGAGGCAAAGGTGGCAAAGATAATACGGCCATCAATGCGGTCAAAGATATGGCGGATAGAGTGGCCTACAAACCGTTCCGACTTCGTAAAGTTAGGAATTTCGGCGTTCGTGCTGTCAGACATCAACAGCAAGACACCTTCTTCACCCAGCTTAGCCATCCGTTGCAAGTTGGGTGCCGGCTGATTGCCAACCGGGGTCAAGTCAAACTTGTAGTCACCAGTTTGAATGACGATTCCGTTAGGCGTGTGTACCGCGATCCCGAGGGTGTCGGGAATACTATGAGTCGTCCGGAAGAAGGAGACGGAGAGCTTGTCAAACTTTAGCTCAGTGTCTTCGTCAATTTCCGTGAGGCTGGTGGAGCGTAGCAAGCCGTGTTCCTCCAACTTGCCCCGAATGAGGGCAGCAGCTAAGGGACCAGCGTACACATCCACGTTGGGTACCTGCTTTAGAAAGTAGGGTAAGCCGCCAATGTGGTCTTCGTGGCCGTGGGTGATGACCAACGCCTTGATCTTGTCCGCATTCTGCTTCAGGTACGAGTAGTCAGAAATGACGTAATCGATCCCGAGCAAGTCATCTTCAGGAAACTTGATGCCGGCATCAATGACGATAATTTCATCACCGTACTGCACACCGTACATGTTTTTACCAATTTCACCCAGCCCACCTACAGCAAAGGCGGCGGTTTCATTGGGTTTAATATTTAATTTCATATGCTAAAACTCCGTTAACTTGTAGTTATCGGACTGCTGCTCGTACTCTAAGAACTTGCCTTCAAGTGGCTGGATCAGTTCGATGTTGTAATCCGTGTTTTCTTCGAGCAGTTTACGTGCCGCGCGTTCGCTGTCGGCCTCCAGGTAAAGTGCTACCGTGTTTTCACGCATTGGGTTTTCCAACCGGGATGGCTGGTACAGAACTTTATAAATCATAAGTGCTCCTTTCATGTACACAAAGAAAGCCCCATTAGGGACTATTCAATCATATGCCCGCATTTTGCTAGGTCACCCTAGCTAGTTGTTATCATTCTACCATACGGTGGCGGGATTGGCGAACTTCCGCGCCAAATCGGTTGTGGGTCCATCTTAATCTGGTGGTTATGTGTTACGGCGACGGTTGAATGTGCCATAATAAAAGTAGTAGTAATGCAGTTTTCATATAGGGGGTGGACTGATTGCCAACAGTGTCTACGTTGGGCCTAGTAATCATTGTGGCCGTGCTCATCATCGCCGGAGGCTGGTGGTGGGCTCGGCGACGGCGCTTGCGGATTCAGCACGAACACGCGCAGTGGATGCGGGCCATCAATTTAGGAGTAGGTAAAGCGCTACACGATGCTGGTCTGGCCGTGGGGCTGAAGGTTACGGGTCAGCCCGTCGAAGAAGTTTGGCACCGGCAGGTCATGCTGGCCCACTTTACCCTGCCGGTGGGGTCCGGTGTGACTGTAGCTCAGGTGCAGGCCGCGTTTAGCGGTGCACACCTGGCGCAGTTAGCGTTGACCGATTGTTTTGTACAGGCAGAGGACCAACAACTGAACTTTGACGTTGCCTACCTGGTCAACGACGCGACTAAGGCGTACGTGGCTGACCTGGCCCGGGTTGAGTAACACAGCATTGCCCCATTAGCGGTAAAAGTAGATGTTAAAAATTAACGGCTTCGGCTGAGTACGGACGTATCATGATGCGTCTGTACCAGCTGGAGCCGTTAATTTGTTGGGGCTACTTGCTAATCGACGATGACCGCTTCGGGGTCAATGTCGAACGGGTGGTCCTTACTGATGTGGTCGTAGAACAACGTACCGTTGAGGTGGTCAATTTCGTGCTGGCACACGATGGCCGGGTAGTGCTTTAGGCGCACCTTCTTGTTCTCACCGTCAACGTTTTGGTACTTGATGGTGATACGGTCGTGGCGCATCACCAAACCGTCGTGTTCATCATCAACGGATAGGCAACCTTCGCCTTCACGCAGACCGGCTTGCTGGACGGATTCGCTGACAATGTGTGGGTTGACCAACACCTCTTTGAACATAATGGAACCGTCGTTGTCCGGTACCAGTACGGCGGCCATGGACAGACTCTTGTTTACTTGCGGTGCGGCCAGGCCAACGCCGGGACGAAGGTGGTACTTCTTGTTTTCTTCTTCATCTTGACTGATGATGAGGTACTCCATCAAGTCATGTGCCAATTGCTTATTTTCGTCCGAAAGGGGGAATTCCACCTGCTGGGCGCGTGCGCGGAGCACCGGGTTGGGGTCGCGAACGATATCTTTCATTAGAAACACAGCTATCTGCCTCCTAGAATAATCTATGGTTAAGGTTACCACATAACGGCGGTGAACGGGTGGCGGTCAGCTGCTTTTACCGCGTTCGCAGCAAAATACCGTTCGGGCGCGCATTGACTCGTTGTCTTGGGACGGTTACAATTAATGAGTAGGAAAAAGGTTCAGTGCGCGTTTTTGACGCGCGCATGTGTACGCATAAGGGGGTGAGCATAATGTCATCAAGTCTTGATCAGCCTAGTCATTCGGCGAACAACGAAGATCCCGGAAGACGTGGCGTTATGCCGCCGCTGAGAGTTAGATTCAGGTAACTGACGTTAGGCCGCAATGGCCGGGCTGACGGCAGCGGCTGTTTGCCGTGTCTTCCTAGTAATTAGGAGGCATGAGCGTGATGCAAAAATTTAATATTACTGGTCTGACCCGTCATGAGGCGACCAGTGCGCGTCTAGCTGGCCTGCGTCCGGAGACTGGTGGGTACGTCAGGTATGGTTGTTACCAATGCTGGCTCTCGTTTGGGGGCTACTAGTATTGGGTACAAGTGTTCTGGGTATCCTGAACTGGGGCGTCGGTGCAGGCCTAGCGGGGACGGTAGGCGTAGTCGCTCGTCAGGCTTGGCGGTGGCTACAGTTTCGGCAGGTAGTTCAGCACGTCCACACGGTAGTTGTTCTTCGGGATGGCTTACCACGGGTGCTACCAGTGCAGCGCGTTGTTACTGGTGATGTAATTATGACGCAGACAGGGGACCGTCTCCCGTTTGCGGTCGTTCGTGATGGTGTAGTTAGTGGTGCCGGTAGCAAAGTTGCTGGTGGACTGGTGGTCGCTAGCGATACGGTGGTATCGCAGGCAGTGGTGGCCGCTAATGTCTGGACTCAGGGTGTATTGGTAGCCGTGATGGCCGCCATCCGGAGCGTACGACAATTGGCCTTAACTAAGGGCGTCATGCTGAGCCGTTGGTTGGTTCAGCAAGTACGGACTGCAGTACAAATTCTTGGCCGGTTTGGCTGGTTAGTGATCCAGCGGTTAACGGGTCGGATGATTCTTTTTAGACGAGAATCAGCCTTCCGGTACAATCAGGCCTCAGTCCAACGTTCCTGGCTGGCTGTTTAGTTGAATGAGTTAGTTGATTAGCCGCGTTATTCATGACGCGGCTATTATGTTGGGTTCCGTTACACCGTGTCTTTCCAACTTTGTAACAAGAACTTAATGCGTGCCTGTATGTGCGGGTACAAGCGTCGTTTGCCGGTGCCGTTCAAACAGTCAGGGTGGAGCTACTGCCCGTGGGCGGACCAATTGGGTATAATTAACGGTAAGCAATGGGGAGGGGTGTAGTTATGCAAACAGTGGTTGTTTATGGCAATAGTCCGACTACGACGGCGACCATCGCCGCGCTCATGCATTTGGATGATGGGTTGGTAGTGACGGTGCCGGACGATAGTAACGGGGCGTTGTTTAATGACCTCGTGGCTTTAGGAGGCATGGGGCATAACACACTGGCTAAGGCTACACCCAAAGTCGTGGCGGAGGCAGACCTGTTGGTGTTTACCGACACGCTACCCGCTGATGCGGATGCTGACGATGCGAATGCGCTCACGGCGGCTAACATCAAAATGGTGCGGGAGGCGCTCAATGGGGCCATGGCCAACGGTTTCACCGGTACCTTGTTGGTGGCCACCACGCGCGACGAGTTACTGACCTACTTTGCCCAACGCTTCTCGGGTGTCGCCAGTGATCACGTGTTGGGGGTCGGCACCGCGGCGCACAGCCTGTTTACGGCCAACCGCATTGCACAAGAACTTAATGTTCCGGTTCATAACGTGGCCGTGGACGTGGTCGGCACCGCGACAGATTACCAGGTCTTGTGGAGTCGGGCGGCCGTTTCGACCGTGCCGTTACTCAGCATGGTGCAAAATGATGCCGCCAAGGTGAGTGCCGAAATCATTCAAACCGTTAACCGTGAATTGCAGCAATTTGCCGCTGGCATCGGTGCGGCGGTGACCGCGGATGTGGTTGCGCGGATTGCGGCGGTATTGTTGAGTACGCAGACCGACATCGTGCCGTTGACGTTGATCGATGGCACGGGGGCTGGCCTGACGGTAGTAGCGCGTCCGGCCGTGGTGGGTCGCCAGCACGTACAGGTATTGCCGCGCGTTGCCGGTGCCCAAGCTGAGGAGGAAGCCTCAAGGAGATTACGGACCGCGTCCTCGCGGCCATTCATGACATTGAACATCAAAGTAACGGGAGCAAATAGATGAAGGCAAATTATGGTTACCCGCTGGAACTTGATTGGACCACGGATGAAAAAAATTGCGGTGACTACATTTCTGCAAATGGTTGAAGATGCCTATGAGCACGGCGTGAACCGGGACAACCTGTTAGCCGCCTATAATGCGTTTAAAAAGGTGGTCCCGGATAAAGCGGGCGAACGGCAGATCGACCGCGAATTTGAAGAGGTCTCAGACTATTCCACTTATCGAGCGATACAAGCGGCACGGCAGGGGGCTGGCAAGACGGTCCGGCTACGTGTGGATCACCGACGATCGAAGTAGTCCAGCCGCCTGCTTGGTGTTATGCGTATGCCCGGCGGCGTGAATGTTATAAATGATTTCAGAAAGATAGAAATGTTTTGACCGATGTGCTAAAATGATTAGCTGTATGCTGTGGCCGTTAAGTGGCTGAGCAAGCAGGCCACAACGGTCGAAAAGCGAAAGGAAGTTAACATGAAAACACGTGATGATATTCGGAATGTTGCCATCATTGCCCACGTCGACCACGGTAAGACGACGTTGGTTAACGAAATGCTGAAGCAATCCGATACCTTACCAGAACACACCCAGATTGGGGACCGCGCGATGGATACTAACCCCATCGAAAAGGAACGTGGTATCACCATTCTGAGTAAGAACACCGCCGTTAAGTACGGTGATACAACCATTAACATTGTGGACACTCCAGGACACGCCGACTTCGGTGGTGAAGTGGAACGTATCATGAAGATGGTTGATGGGGTACTGCTGGTTGTTGATGCCTTTGAAGGCACGATGCCGCAGACCCGGTTCGTGCTGAAGAAAGCATTGGAGCAGCACCTGACCCCTGTGGTTGTCATCAACAAGATCGACCGCCCAGGTGCCCGTCCTGCCGAAGTGCTGGATGAAGTACTGGAACTGTTCATCGACTTGGGTGCCGATGAAGACCAGCTGGAATTCCCAGTGGTTTACACTTCCGCCATTAACGGGACTTCCAGTATGGACCCAGATGTTTCTACCCAGAAGCACACCATGAAGCCTGTCTTTGATACCATCATTAAGACGATTCCAGCGCCAGAAGACACCTCCGACCAGCCACTGCAGTTCCAAGTTTCGATGTTGGACTACAACGACTACGTTGGTCGTATCGGGATCGGCCGGGTCTTCCGGGGTACCATCAAGTTGGGTGACCAGGTTGCCCTGATCAAGAAGGATGGTTCTACGAAGAACTTCCGCGTCACGAAGATGTTTGGGTTCTTCGGTTTGAAGCGGATCGAGATCAAGGAAGCCAAAGCTGGTGACTTGATTGCCGTTTCCGGAATGGAAGATATCTTTGTTGGTGAAACCGTCACGGATCCGGAACATCCAGAAGCACTACCAATCTTGCGGATCGACGAACCAACTTTGCAGATGATTTTTGCCGCTAACGACAGTCCGTTTGCTGGTCGCGAGGGTGACCAGGTCACGGCTCGCAAGATCGAGGACCGTTTGAACCAGCAGTTGCAGACTGATGTCTCGCTGCGGGTGGAACCAACCGACACTGCTGGCCAGTGGGTCGTTTCTGGCCGTGGTGAATTGCACTTGTCTATCTTGGTTGAACAGATGCGGCGCGAAGGTTTTGAACTGCAGCTGGGGCGGCCACAGGTTATCTACCGCGAAATCAAGGGTGAACTGTGCGAACCGTTCGAATCCGTCCAGATTGACACGCCAGACCAATACACTGGTGCCATCATTGACGCGATGGCTCAGCGTAAGGGCGAAATGAAGGACATGGAAAACGAAGGTAATGGTCAGACCCGCATGGTCTTCCTGGTACCTTCACGTGGCTTGATCGGTTACTCGACTGAGTTCCTGTCCAGCACTGGTGGTTACGGGATCATGAACCACTCCTTTGAAAAGTACGCACCGGTCATCAAGAACTGGAACCCAGGTCGTCAAAACGGGGCCCTGGTTTCCATCAATGCCGGGACCGCGACAACGTACTCACTACAGTCCGTTGAAGACCGCGGTCAGTTGTTCATTCCTGCTGGTACCGAAGTTTACGAAGGTATGATCGTGGGTCAAAACTCCCGTGATAACGACATTGCCGTTAACGTCACAAAGGGTAAGAACCTGACCAACACCCGTGCCGCTGGTAAGGACCACGCCGCTGCCATCAAGACGCCAAAGGATCTGTCCCTGGAACAGTCCATTGAATTCTTGAATGACGACGAATATTGTGAAGTTACGCCAAAGAGCGTGCGTTTGCGTAAGAAGATTTTGAACACGAGCGAACGCCAAAAGGCTGACAAGCGGCGTAAGGCTGCTTCCAGCAAGTAACCAAATGAGCATTGATAGAGCCACCCGCCAACGGGTGGCTCTTTTTTTGCGTGCGGGGTGAACGGTGCACGCTGATTTTGTAGCGATTCCATAACGTTCACTGTGTGGTGACGTTACCTTACCCCTGGGTTCCGCGCGGGGGTACATATGCTATAATTGTGTGTATTATTATGGTTTAAAAAGGAGACCGAAATTGGGTCCAAAACGTGCTTACATAGATTTATACGTGCTGGTACCTTACGTGGTACTGTGCCTATTCAGTATCGTCATGGTGTATTCCGCCAGTGGTGACTATATTCACATGCAAATGGGCCTGAGCACAACGGCGTACATGTGGAAGCAAATGGTATTCGTGGCGGTCGGCTTTGTGCTGTGTGGACTTACGTTCATGCTGAAGCTCAAACTGCTCCGCAAACCTGGCTTGCTGGGTGGCGGGATGCTCGTGACCATTGGTTTGTTGGTGTACTTACTGATCAAGGGTAAGGTCAACCCGTCTTCAGCCATCAACGGGGCAAGTTCCTGGATCCCCGTGGGGCCCATTAACATCCAGCCGTCCGAAATTGCCAAGTTACTGTTGGTACTCTACTTAGCGCACATGTTTACTCGCCGTGAACGTGACCTCAATCCTGGGTCATTGATGGGTTCTGCCAAGGTGCTACGCGCGCCCTTACTGATGGTGATGGTCATCTTGGCGTTGGTGCTACTCCAACCGGATACTGGTGGGGCGGCGATTCTCATGACGATTATCTTTGTCATGGTGTTTGCGAGCGGTTTGCGTTGGCAGATGGGCCTGGGCTTTATTGCCTTGGGTTTTGGCGTTCTGGGGGGCGGTTATTACTTGCTCATCACACGGATGCACGGTTTCCTGGCGACGCATTATCAGGGGCGCCGGCTATTGGCCGTCTTGCACCCCTTTGCCATGCAGAGAGTTGAAGGCAAACAGTTAGTTAATTCCATGTACGCCATCAATCATGGTGGCCTGTTCGGCGTGGGCTTGGGCAACGGTACCATCAAGCTCGGGTACCTACCTGAACCGTACACCGACTTTATTTTGTCGGTCATTACTGAAGAACTAGGAATTTTGGGTGGAATTATCGTAGTGGGGATGATTTTCTTCATTGTTTGGCGGACAATGTTAGTGGGTATCAGGGCGCGTTCCACGTACAAAGCGTTATTGATGTACGGAATTGCGACGATGCTGTTCGTTCAAACCACCTTCAATGTTGGTGGTGTGGTCGGCGTGTTGCCCATTACTGGGGTGACACTACCGTTTATTAGTTATGGCGGTTCTAGTTTATTGATTTTGTCTGTTGCTATCGGAATCGTGCTCAACGTGAGTGCGACGGAAAAACGTGACCGGTTAGCGGGCGTCACCGCTAGCGGCCAGTTAGATGTGCGTTAGTAACAATGGTGGGCGTTGCCTTTGGACAGCACGCACCAGTTCATGATTAAGGAGGCACGATGATGCAAAAGGTGTTGGTAGCCAACCGTGGGGAAATTGCGATTCGCATTTTCCGTGCGTGTCAAGAACTCGGTTTACGCACGGTCGGTATATACGCCGCTGAGGACAGCTTATCTTTGCACCGGTTCAAGGCCGACGAGAGTTATCAAGTCGGCAAGGGGCGCGAAGCGGTGGCTGCTTACCTAGACATGGATGATATTATTCGGATTGCCAAGCAGTCCGGTGCGGATGCGATTCACCCCGGCTACGGCTTACTGAGTGAAAACGCGGAATTTGCCCGCAAGGTGCGGGCGGCCGGGTTGACTTTCGTGGGCCCACAGACCGAGTTGTTGGAAACGTTTGGCGACAAGGTGGCGGCAAAGGCGGCCGCCGTGGCGCACGGGCTGACGGTCATCCCGGGGACGCCTGAGCTACCCGCGACTTTGACGAGATTGAGGCCTTCGCCGAGAAACACGGTTCCCGCTCATGCTCAAATCCGCCAGTGGTGGCGGTGGCCGGGGGATGCGCATCGTGCATTCGGACGCCGAGTTACGCAAGGTATACCCAGTCGCGGCTTCGGAAGCGCTGACCAGCTTTGGTGATGACCGGATGTACGTGGAGCGTTACCTGCAACACGCCAAGCACGTGGAGGTGCAGGTAGTTGGCGATAGCACGGACACCTCGTTCACTTGTTTGAACGTGATTGTTCTGTCCAGCGGCGGAACCAGAAGGTGGTCGAAATTGCCCCCGCAGTCGGATTGCCACAAGCCCTGCGCGACCGGATATGCACGGCAGCGGCTCACTTTATGGCCGCAATGCACTACGAAAATGCCGGGACGATCGAGTTTCTCGTTGAGGGGGACAAGTTTTACTTCATTGAAGTTAACCCACGGGTTCAGGTCGAGCACACCGTTACCGAGGCGATTACGGGGCTCGACATTGTGCAGGCGCAGTTGCAGGTAGCTGCTGGTGCCGACCTGTTCGCTGATATCGGTTGGCCCCACCAGAAGGATTTGACCTTCCGGGGAGCGGCCATCCAGTGCCGGATCACGACTGAAGATGCGCAGAACGATTTCCTGCCGGATACCGGGACGATTTTGACGTACCGTTCACCGGGTGGTTTTGGTGTGCGGTTGGACGGCGGTAATGCTTACGCGGGTGCCGAGATCACGCCGTACTTTGATTCATTACTGGTGAAGGTCAGCGTGTCCGGATTTAACTTCCAACAAGCGTGTGCCAAGATGCACCGCGTCCTGCACGAATTTAAGATTATTGGCGTCAAGACCAACCTGCCGTTTTTGGAGCAGGTGATCACACACCCAACGTTTACGAGTGGCCAAGCAACGACCACCTTCATTGACGAGACGCCAGCGCTGTTTGATTTTGAGGCGCCAAAGCATATTTCTAACCAGGTTTTGAATTACGTCGGCAAGATTACCGTCAACGGGTTCCCTGGCCAGGAGCACAAGGCCCAGCAAAGCTTTCCTAAGCTGCAGTACCGGGCTCACGTGGAGGCGTCAAAGCGACGCAACCAGACCTTGTGGCTATGTTGCACGACCAGGGGGCCGGTGCGGTCGCCAAGTGGGTACAGCAACAGCCACAATTACTGCTCACGGACACCTCGTTCCGTGATGCGCACCAGTCGCTTTTTGCCACGCGGATGCGCACGGCTGACATGCTGCGCGTCGCCCCTGATTACGGGCGCGCCTTCCCGAACCTCTTCTCCGCTGAAATGTGGGGTGGGGCGACGTTTGACGTGGCCTACCGCTTCCTGGCTGAGGACCCCTGGGCCCGTCTGGCCGCTTTGCGTAAAGCCATGCCGAACACGCTCTTACAGATGCTGTTCCGGGGTAGTAACGCGGTTGGTTACAAGAACTACCCGGACAACGTGATCAAGAGCTTCATTGCTGAAGCGGCCCGCACGGGGATCGACTTGTTCCGCATCTTTGACAGTTTCAACTGGTTACCACAGTTGCAGCCCAGCATCGAGGCCGTCAAGGAAACGGGCAAGATTGCGGAGGCCACGATTTGTTATACCGGGGATATTCTCGGTTCTGCGCACCCGCATTACGACCTGAAATACTACGTTGATTTAGCCAAAGAGTTAGCGAACACTGGGGCTGACATTATCGCCGTGAAGGACATGGCAGCCTTGCTGAAGCCAGAAGCCGCCCGTGTCTTGATCAGTGCTTTGAAAGATGCGGTGGACCTGCCAATTCATCTGCACACGCACGACACGACCGGTAACGGGGGTGGCAACTTATGTTGCCGCCGCTAAGGCCGGTGTCGATGTCGTTGACGTGGCCCAATCGGCAGTGGCTGGTACTACCAGCCAGCCAAGCATGGAGAGCTTGTACTACGCGCTGGCCGGCAACGAACGGCAGCCTGATTTGAACATTCAGCATGCAGAATTGATTGACGATTACTTCCGGGACGTGCGGCCCTACTACAACAACTTCGCCAACCGCGTTACTGGTCCGTTGACCCGGGTCTATCAGGTAGAAATGCCTGGTGGGCAGTACTCTAACCTGCAGCAGCAGGCGAAGAGCATGGGCATTGACGATTTCAATACCGTCATGGATATGTACGAACAGGTTAACGACATGTTTGGTGACCTGATCAAAGTAACACCGAGTTCCAAAGTAGTGGGTGACATGGCCCTGTTCATGTTGCAGCAACACCTCACGCCGGACGACGTGATGGAGCGCGGCGACCACATCGACTTCCCAGAGTCCGTGGTGGCGTTCTTCCGTGGCGAATTGGGGCAACCGCCGTTTGGGTTCCCCAAGAAGTTGCAGCAAATTATTCTGCACGGTGCCAAGCCGTTGACACAACGGCCAGGTGAGGTCGAACCTCCAGCTGACTTTGACAAGGTGGCCAAGCAGTTGCAGGATGAGGGTGTTGCGCACCCGAATCAACAACAGATTCTGAGTGCGATTTTGTACCCAGAGGTTTATGCCGACTACCGGAAACGTCAGGCTGAGTTTGGTCCGGTCACGGCGCTGGACACCCCGGTATTCTTCCAGGGGTTACACGTCGGTCAGCAGACGGCGGTGACCGTTGCGCCGGGGCGGACGTACGTGGTTCGGCTGGACACGATCGGTGACCCCGACGCCGCTGGGTTGCGGATGTTGTACTTCACCGTTAACGGTCAAAAGCGTCAGATCACGGTTCGTGACGAGGCGGTCGGACATTCAGCTGGTAGCGTTCAGTTTGCGGACCCGGTCGATAAGCACCAAGTTGCGGCCCCCATGGGTGGTCGGGTACTGGAAGTCAAAGTCCAGTCCGGTGACCAGGTGGCCGAGGGGGATGAACTGTTTGTCTCCGAAGCCATGAAGATGGAGACCGTGGTGCACGCGCAGGTTGCGGGTACGGTCAGTCACGTGTACGTCAATAGTGGCGACACGGTGGCATCCGGCCAGTTACTGGCTAGGATTCAAGCACAATAATTTTGTAATTAAAGGAATGAGAAGATGCTCACAGTAAAGGACCGACTAGGAATAGCAGTATGGTTATATTCCATGCGGCAGGTGCGGCAGTTACGCCGCTACGGCACGGTGATGTACACCACCAAAAAAACTGAAGTATGCGGTTCTATACGTGGATCGTGATCAGGCGGACGCCACGGTCGATAAGTTAAAGCATTTACGGTTCGTCAAGGACGCCGAAGTTTCCCATCGGCCGGAGCTAGACCTGACCTTTAGTGGTTCCTTGGGTGATCCGGAGGCGCGGCGCTACGCCGATGAGTTCCCGCCGGATGAACATGGTTACGAAGAGGAGACGCAGCATGAGGGTCGTTAGTGGTGAATTTCGTGGTCGCCGGCTCAACATGGTGCCAGGGGACACCACCCGGCCCACCGCCGATAAGGTGAAGGAGTCCATTTTTAACATGGTTGGCCCTTATTTTGAGGGTGGCCAGGCGTTGGACTTGTATGCGGGCACTGGTGGTTTGGGCATCGAAGCCGTTTCGCGCGGCATGGACCACGCAACTTTGGTGGATTCGGCCTACCAAGCAGTTAAGACCATCAAGCAAAACGTGCAGTTACTCAAAGCGGCGGACCGGTTTACGGTCATCAAACGCTCGGTACAGGCGGCCTGTACAGCCCTGGCCGCGGAGCACCAGCAGTTTGACCTCGTGTTGATGGATCCACCGTACACCCAGCAACGGGTGTTGACTGAACTGGCTAACTTCGTCCAGCTCGACCTACTCAAACCTGGTGCCACCGTGGTGGTTGAAACGGGCATGGACGTACAGTATCCGGACGCGATTACTGGTTACCGAATTCGCCGGTTGCAAACCTACAAAGTTGCCCAGGTGTTGGTACTGGAAAGGAATGAGGACGCATGACTGAACGTATCGCCATTTTTCCCGGCAGCTTTGACCCGTTCACGAACGGGCACTTGGACACGGTGCGCCGGGCTAGCGCCATCTTTGACCGGGTCGTGGTCGCCGTGATGACCAACACGAGTAAGCAACCGCTGTTTAGCGCGTCCGAAAAGACGGCGTTGATCGCGGGTGCGCTTGTGGGGCTGCCTAATGTGTCGGTGGTGGCGCAGTCGGCGGCTTTGACCGTTGACTTTGCGCGCCACCTACACGCGCAGTTCATTGTCCGTGGTTTGCGTAACGTGCAGGATTTCAGCTATGAGAACGATATCGCGGCAGTCAATGCGCGGTTAGCGCCTGACATTCAGACGGTGCTGTTGCCGGCCAAGCCGGAATATGCAGCGATTTCGTCGTCGATTATTAAGGAAGTCGCCGCGTTTGGCGGTGATGTCAGTACCATGGTGCCCGCAAACGTGGCGCGCGCCTTGCAGCAGAAGCTAGGAGGGACCATTCAGTGAGCAAACAGCGTCAACAACGACGCCGGTTGGTCATAGCGGTAGCGGTAGTCATCACGTTAGTGGTGGCTACCTTTCTGTTTATGCCCACCGGCAAGTACGTCGAGGTACCCGGTTCGGCCAGTGTGACCAGTAAGTTTGTCCACGTTGCCGGTAAGCGGGACCGTCAGCGGGGCAGTTACCGTTTGATGACGGTCTCCGTGATCGGTCCAGCTAGTCCCGCGGTGCTGCTGTGGGCTCACTGGCAACCCTTTGCGGAGGTGGATAGCAAAGCCGAGCTGATGGGTTCTGCCACTACGTCCGAGTATACTGCCCTGCAGCGTTACTATATCAAGAGTGCCGCCAACGATGCCGTGGTGGCAGCTATGCGGGCGGCCCACCGCCCCGTTAGCATCCATGGCCAGGGTATTTACGTCATGTCGCTACTAAGCAATTCACCCTTGCGGGGGCATATCCACGTTGGTGATATCATCACACGCGTCGATGGTCAGCGGTATGCCCGCGCACAAGGCTATACCCGCGCCATTCAACGGCACCGGGTGGGCCAACGGGTACGCATCACCTATACCCACCGTGGGCGCACGCGGCACGTGACGGTCAAATTGGTGCGGTTACGGCAAACACACCGTCCGGGAATTGGCATCACGTTGACTGACCACACGCGGGTGGTCAGCCAGCCACGGGTACGGATCAACGCTGGTCAAATCGGTGGTCCGAGTGCGGGCCTGATCTTTGCTTTGGAGACTTATCAGCAGGTAACCGGGCAGAACTTACGTCACGGACGAATCATTGCTGGCACCGGGACAATCAGTACGAACGGCCGGGTCGGGGCGATTGGTGGTATCGATAAGAAGGTGTACGCGGCGGCCAAGGCGGGAGCGCGCGTCTTCTTTGCTCCGAACATCCCCGCCACCAAGACCCTACGGCGTGAGGACCCTGATTACGTGAACAATTACGTCGAGGCGCAGCGAGCGGCCAAGAAGATTGGAACGCACATGCGGATCGTGCCGGTGCGGAGTTTGCAACAAGCCATTCGGTACTTACGCATGCATCCATAGCACGGGCTAGATGTTGGTCCGTGCTGAGTGCCTAAACGTAATCATTGGTGCCATTATTGAATATTTTAAATCCGAAAATGGCCGTACGTCTGCTGGAAATCAGCGGCAGGTGCGGCCGTTTTGATTGTGGTCTGCCCACAGTCAGTTTTGACGGTGCTCAATAATTTTTTTGTTCACTGGCGTAGTCGTGGATACCCGCTTGGCGAAATGTCATTGCAAAGGGGGTGAACAGCATGGACAAAGTTTGGTCACTAGTCCGCGATTACTGGCAGTACGTTGCGATGGGGGTGCTGGCCGCCCTGGTTCTTGGTACTTGGGGCTGGGCACAATGGCGACAATCAAGCCAGATCACTGACCCAGTCGTGGCTTCCACTAACTTAATGACCACTAGCAGTCATAGTGCCAGTGTCGTCACGACCGTCGCCAGTGCCAGTACCGGTGCCGCTGGGTACGTATATGTTGCGGGGGCGGTGCGTCATCCTGGTTTGTATCATGTCCGTAGCACTACGCGGTGGGCTGACGTGGTACAGGCCGCTGGGGGCTTGACTGACGACGCTGATGCTAGTCAAGTGAACCTTGCCCGCTTTGCCCGTGACCAGGAGAACCTGACCATCCCCGTGCAGGGGGCCTTGGTGGTCAGTAGCAGCAGTGCCACTGATGTGAGTAATGCCGCGGCAACTGGAGCCAGTGGTGTAGCTAGCGGCGCAGCGGATACCGACCAGATCGATTTGAATACGGCGACGCTGGCGCAACTGCAAACTATCTCTGGCGTTGGCCCGAAGCGCGCGCAGGACATTATTGATTACCGTTCCGAGCACGGCGGCTTTCAATCCGTGGACCAGCTCAAAGATATTAGTGGCATCGGCGACAAAATATTTGCTGACTTGCAGCCACACGTCACGGTGGGGAGTACGCCATGAGCCAACGGGTACTAATCATCCTGGTGCCGTTATTAGCCTGCCAGTTATTATTGCTAGGGCCAGTGTGGTTAGGAGCCAGTTTACTGACGGTGGCGGTATGGCGTGGCCGGTTGTTGGGGTGGCGGTGGTTGTTATTAGGCTGTGTTTTGGGGCTCGTGAGTGCCGCCATTGAGGTAGCCCGGACACAGCATCCATCAGTACCGGTCGGGGCCGTGGTGGTCCAGCCGACAAGTTGGCAACCAGGCAGCGACCATTATTACAGTTTTAGCGGTCGAACCACTAACGGCGTGTATGTTTCTGGTGGTGGGACGGTCGATGAAGTTGGCGCGCGCCAAATTGATAATGCGCGTACCCCCATGACCGTCCAGTGGCACGGTGACCCCACACGCATTAGTGGCCCCCGCAACCTGTACGAGTTTGACTACCGGGCGTTTGCGTGGGCGCAATACCACCAGGCATACCGGTTGCCCAGTCAAAAGTTGCGGGTAATGGTGCGTCCCCGCCAGAGTGTGAGTGATTGGCTGTTTGGTGTGCGGATGGCGTTGCTCATGCGGATGGACCAGTTACCAGACAAAATGAACACTTACGCACGAGCACTGATCTTGGGGCTGATGGACGGTGATATGAACGATATGCGTGACGTATTTAGTCGGCTGGGAATCATCCACCTGTTTTCGGTATCGGGTCTACACATCTTTGCTCTGGTGGGGATGCTGTACTGGTTGACCGACCGCTGCCGCATTCCCCATGAATGGGTCGATTGGGGCTTGTTACTGCTATTGCCGACTTTGCTAGTGATCATCCCGCCCGGAGCGGGAATCGTACGCTCTGTGTGGATGCGGTTTACACAGGTGGTCAACGAACGGTGGTCCTGGCACTTGAGCACGCTCGATATTTTCTGTCTGGTGCTGGGCGGGAATTTGTTGTGGCAGCCACGCGTGCTCACGACGTTGGGCGGTCAGTTGACGTACTTGCTCACTTTTTTTTCCTGGTGGTGCAGCCCGTGGCGGGGCGGTGGCGCAGCGCTGCCACCATGGCGGCAGTCAGCATGCCCCCGTTGGTCGTGGCCTTATACGGGGTGCACTTGCTGACCTTTGCTTACAACTGCCTACTCATGCCCATCTTTGAACGGATCTTAATGCCACTCCTCATTGTGGCCTGTCTCTGGCCGCAGTGCCCGCTGTGGCCGACGTGTAACCAGGTCCTAGGCTGGTTTGAAGCGGGACTAGGTTGGTTGGGTACGTTGCCGGGCTACTGGCAGTTTGGGGCGTTACCCTGGGTAGCGGGCATAATACTGCTGGTGCTAGTGTTGCGGGCCGTGGTGGTAGGGCGTTGGCGGTTGGTGCTGGTGACCACCGCGGCGATGTACGCCAGCGTGAACCTTCATCCGTATTGGCGCGTCACCATGATCGATGTAGGTCAGGGGGATTCAATCTTGATTGAGGCACCCTGGAAGCGAGCAACCGTTCTGATTGACACCGGTGGCCGCGCCTTTGGGACCACGAGCAGTCCCCCGGCGAAGCGCGTGACGCTCAACTATCTTGCCGCCCGCGGACTGACGCACATCGACATGTTGGTCTTGACCCATCCGGATGCGGATCACGTGGGGGATGCAGCGGTCATCACGCATGGCATCCGGGTGCGGCGCATGGTGACGACACCGATGTCGGCGGGGGATGAGTTGATTACCGGCGCCAGATCAACGGTCGGCCCGCCGTTGCCACGGTGATGGCCGGCAACGCGTTGACGGTGGGGCCACTGCACTTGCGGGTAGTGGCGCCCGACCACGATGCGGGGGAGACCAACGGTAACTCCGTGGTGCTGTATGGTAAAATTGGTGATAGTAATTGGCTACTGACCGGGGACGCGGATCAGGCGGTTGAAACTGAGCAGCTATTGCCGCAAAACTTAGCGGTCGACTTTTTAAAGGTGGGCCATCACGGTTCAAAGTCGGCGTCCAACCCGCAGTTCATTGCTGCGCTGCACCTGCAATATGCGTTGGCGTCCGCTGGGGTCAACAATCGCTACGGGCACCCCAACGCAGAAACGGTGAATACGTTCAAGACGTTGGGAATTCCGTTACTGGTGACCAAGGACGCGGGCATGATCTGGGTGGACGCAACGGTCCGGGGGCACCGGGTGCATACCTTTCTCCACTAGACAAATCGTTGTGCGGACGTGCTGTGCGTCCGGCCAAGATGTGAGGTTTAATTAAATGGATGTTAATCAACTTAAACAAAGTATTCAGGCCGGGCAAATTGCGCCGGTTTATCTGGTGACCGGGACGGAGTCGGCGCTAAACCAGCAAGCATTGGCGGTGCTACGGGATATTATTCCCGCTGATCAACAAACAATGAACTACGCCCGCTTTGATCTCCACGAAACGGAGTTGGACGCCGTCATGAATGAAGTGGACGAATTACCATTCTTTGGTGATTATCGGGAAATTGTGCTCGACAATCCGGATTTTTTTTGACCGGTAGTGGCAGTGTGGCCAAGCAAGAAAGTGCCATTAACGACCTGGTGGACTACCTCCAGCAGCCGGCACCGACGACGGTGCTAGTATTGCTGGCCAACTACCCCAAGCTGGATGCCCGGAAGCGGGTAGTCAAAGCGCTCAAGAAAGCCGCCACGATGGTCGCGACCAAGCCGCTAAGTGAGGCCGAAGCGCGACGGGCAATTCGGGCCGAACTGTCCAAGCAACGGGTGGATATCGACCATGAAGGGCTAGACGCGCTGATTGCCCGTACCCAGTCGGATTATTCAGCGATGGTGGCGGCGCTCCCTAAACTCAGCATGTACGCCCACAATACAGGCAAGGTCGATGCGCAGGCAGTCACGCAGTTGGTGCCGCGGCAATTGACGGACAGTGTCTTTGATATGGTCAACTCCGTGATGCAACGCAATGTGGCCGCGGCATTACGCCAGTACCGGGAACTGTTGCAGCAGCAGGAGGAGCCCCTGCGGTTGATCAGCCTACTAGAATCGCAATTTCGGCTCCTGATTCAAGTACAGATCTTTAGTACTCGTGCTATACGCAGGGCGCCGCCGCGGATGCGTTAAAGGTCCATCCGTACCGGGTGAAGTTGGCCTGGCGGTCAGTGCGGCAGTTGGCGCACGACGATTTGACTACGGCATACGACATGCTGGTTCGGACTGAAGTGGCCATGAAGCGGGGTACCGTGGACAAGGAGTTGGGTTTTGAGCTGTTTGTGTTACAGTTTGCCGGCCGGGGCAAACGTTATGCACGGCAATTTTGATTAGTTGGTGATAACAAAAAAAGCACCCCTTCACGAGTAAGGGGTGCTTTTTGACAGTAAGTATTTAATTACTTGTTGTTAATAGCTGCAAGACGGGACTTGTCACGCGCTGCTTTGTTAGCGTGGATGAGGCCCTTGCTCTTAGCCATGTCGATGGCCCGGGTAGCAGCCTGGAACAGTTCCTGACTGTTGTCGGCGCCGGTAGCCTTAGCCGTCTTAAACTTCTTAATAGTAGTACGAAGAGCGTTACGCTGAGCAGCGTTGCGCTGACGTGCACTTTCTTGAGTAATGACGCGCTTCTTTGCGGACTTAATCTGTGGCATTTAATTCACCTCCGGGGTGGAATATTTGGTTAGTTGCAAACTCCTAGTTTCAACAGGAATAAATTATACCCAAAAGCCGTCAAGGTTGCAACGTTTACACGTGAATTCGGCAAAAACTTGCAAATTAGGGTGGGCTCCGGTACACTTAACAACTGTATTGCGAACCCTGACTTGGTTTGGCGACTCACCGGCGTCTTACTCAGTTAGTGGCAATAACACTAAGAAAAGGTGGAAATAACAATGGCTATTTCACAAACACGCAAGAACGAAATTATCAAGCAGTATGCACGTCATGATGGTGACACTGGTTCACCAGAAGTGCAGATCGCCGTATTGACGGCTGACATCCTGGCACTCAACGAGCACCTGGCTGTGCACAAGAAGGACCACCACTCATACGTTGGTCTGTTGAAGAAGATTGGTCAACGCCGTAACCTGTTGGGCTACCTGCGGAACAAGGACGTTGTCCGGTACCGTGAGCTGATCAAGAGCTTGGGTCTGCGTCACTAAAAGCAAAATTTATGGGAAGACCGCGACGTTACGTTGTCGTGGCCTTTTTTTTGTGTGGAGCGTCAGTGCTGCATGCGTGCTCTCCGTCACTGCTGGATGCTTACAGCTAGCGACTAAATCTACTATTACTCTACGCTACTGTACGATTGTACGTTACTTAAATTAAATTCAGTAAGTTCGCATCAGCGCCGCTTCCCAGCGACCATAATACCTTGCTGTTATCACAATTGGGTTTGCACGCGCCGTAACTCCCACTGTTGAGCACATTGTCTGCTTTGCCGGGGCGGTGGCATTATTTATTTACAGGCAGATGTGGTAGACTTGCAATAAGTGCTTTTGTGTACGGATTGGTTGCTCAGTCTGCAACCTAGAAAAATCTCTGAGGTGAACTAATGACTAAGATTAACGTAGTCGCACTCGGGGGTGTACGTGAGAATGGTAAGAACATGTACGCCGTCGAAGTTGACGACCAGATTTTTGTATGTGATTTTGGGTTGAAATACCCGGACAACGACTTGCTGGGGATTGATATTGTGATTCCTGATTTGTCGTACCTAGAAGATAATATTGACAAAGTTGCCGGAATCTTTCTGACGCACGGTCACGCCGATGCGGTAGGGGCTTTGCCTTACTTCCTGGCTGAACACCAAGTACCAGTGTTTGGTAGTGAGCTGACCATTGCGATTGCCAAGATTTTCATGAACCAGCACCCGCGGGCCAAAAAGTTTAAGGACTACCACGTGATTGACGACAAGTCCGTCATCGACTTTGGTAACGTTTCGGTCAGCTTCTTCAAAACCACGCACTCCATTCCGGGTTCGTTGGGCATTGACATCGATACCCTGAAGGTCAAATCGTGTATACTGGGGACTTTAAGTTTGATCAAAGCGCGACCCCAATGTACCAGACGAACTATCAGCGTCTGGCCCAAATTGGTAGCAAGCGGGTTCTTGCGCTGCTATCTGATTCCGCTAACGCTGAATCGCCTTACCAAATTGCCAGTGAACGCGAGATTGCTGACACAATTGAAGAAAACTTTAAGTACCATGAAGGACGTATCGTGGTGGCGGCCGTTGCTAGCAACATTATGCGTATCCAGCAGGTGCTGGATGCGGCGGCGGCCACGAATCGCCGGGTTGTTTTAACCGGCCGCGACGTGCAGAAGATCGTGCAGACTGCCATCAAGATGGACTATTTGCACCTGCCTAAAGATGACATTTTAGCCACGACTAAGGAACTCAAGGAGTTGAAGCCGGAAGAAACGGTCATCCTGGAAACGGGTAAGATGGGTGAACCATTAAAGTCCCTGGACCGGATGGCTACTTCCCGCCACCGTTTGGTGCACATCAAGTCTGGCGACTTAGTATACATCGTCACGACGCCGTCCCACGCAATGGAAACAGCCGTAGCGCGGACCAAAGACGCCATTTACCGCGCTGATGGTGAGGTCAAGACCGTGACGGACAAGTTCCACGTTTCGGGTCACGGTACCCGCACGGACTTACAGTTGATGCAAAATCTTTTGCACGCGGAGAACTTGATTCCGGTGCAAGGCGAGTACCGCAACTTGTCCGCACACGCGGAGGCGCTGCACGAAATTGGCGTCCCGTTTGAGAACATCTTCATTCCTAAGGTTGGTGACATCATCAGCTACGCCAAGGGGAAGATGAACATTTCCGGAACCGTGCCAGCTGGTAACACCATGATTGATGGTATTGGCGTGGGCGATATTGGTAACATCGTGTTGCGCGACCGGAAGATGCTGTCAGAAGACGGGATCCTCATTGCGGTCGTGACGATTGACCGGCGTAAGAAGCGCGTAGTGGCCCGGCCCAAGATTCAAAGTCGTGGTTTTGTGTACATCAAGACCAGCAAGGATTTACTAGCTGAATGTGGTCAGATTGTGAAGGATACCATCCAGCATAATCTTGATGAGAAAAAGTTTGATTGGGGCGACCTGAAACAGGACGTCCGCGACAAGCTCTCTCGCTACCTCTTTGACCAAACCAAGCGCCGTCCGGTCATTTTACCGGTCATTATGGAAGTTAACCAAAATAGCGCCAAGCGGCAGTAAACCAACGCGAAAGGGTGAACGAAATGGGCGACCTTGTAAATTTTCCGCAGTCGGCCAAGCAACTTCGCGAATTGGGCCTACAAGCTTTTCGCAACGGCAACTTTACTCAGGCGGTGCAGCATCTCGACCAGTTATGCCATCAATTTCCGGATAGTGTCACCCCCGGGGATGTGCGTACGTTAGCGGGGGCTTACCTACAACTGGATGAGTTGGACGAGGCGGCCGATACGGTGCGCGATGCCAGCGATGATCTGGTACAGGATGCTAATGGTCGGTACCTGTTGTTGCAAATTGCTACGCGACAGCCCGATTTTCCGCTAGGTGCCTATGTGATCAATGCCACCACGGATCCGACCGAGCATGAGGATAATTTGATGACTATGACTCAAACCATGGCGGATTATGACGAGACTCACGCGCACGAGGTTGCGGTCACTAAGCGGCACCTACGCCATTTGGGCGGGATGACGGTTTTGGAACAAGAGCGTTTCATCACCACGGAGTTGGCGCGTCTACCTTTTAACGACGTGGTGGACCCGTTGTCTGCTGCCTTGGTTGATCGTGATGTCCATCCGGCAGTGCGGAGTTCGTTGGTCACGTGGGCGCGGGTCGCGGTGCCGACCACGCCATTCCCAGTCTGGGTGTATGACCGGTTGGTGACGATTACGCCGGCCGAGTTGGATATGCCGTTGAGGATGCCACGAGTCAGGCCGTCTTAGGAGCTATCGTGGACCAGCTGCCTGAGCAAGAGGACATGCTGGAGTCGGTTCTACCCACGTTTTACGTTTTGCTGGGCTTCTTGTATCCGGCGGTGCCAGAAATCATTACTGATACGGATGAGTTTGCCCGCGCAGCGCTAAATCCGCAGCGTGAGTCAGCGTACAGCGGCCTTATTGAGTGGTTGCTGGCGGCGGCACAACAATTGAATGACGCGGGGACTAGTTTGGACCAGTAATTTAGGTAATAGTGCGAATAAAACGTAATTTATGGTTTACATGAACCTGAAAACTCGATATAATCACTTTCGGAAATTAAATTCCAGTGAAACGGGTTTGCGTTTCCCGCTATATGTAGTACACTTAAACGTAAAGAATTCACGGGATAGGCGTTCTGTCCTGGTTTCTTACAAATAATTCAGGAGGTTCGTTTTTTTCATGGCTGAAAAAGAACATTATGAACGTACCAAGCCCCACGTAAACATTGGGACTATTGGTCACGTTGACCACGGTAAGACCACTTTAACCGCTGCTATCACTAAGGTGCTTAGCGAAAAGGGTCTGGCAAAGGCGCAAGATTACGCAAGTATCGACGCTGCGCCAGAAGAAAAGGAACGTGGGATTACCATCAACACTGCCCACGTTGAATACGAAACGGAAAAGCGTCACTACGCCCACATCGATGCACCAGGGCACGCTGACTACGTTAAGAACATGATCACTGGTGCCGCCCAGATGGACGGTGCGATTCTGGTTGTTGCCGCAACTGACGGCCCAATGCCACAGACGCGTGAACACATTCTGCTTGCTCGTCAGGTGGGTGTTGAACACATCGTTGTCTTCTTGAACAAGACTGACCTGGTTGACGACCCAGAATTGATTGACCTGGTTGAAATGGAAGTTCGGGAACTCTTGTCCGAATACGATTTCCCTGGGGATGACATTCCTGTTATCCGTGGTTCTGCCCTCAAGGCTCTTGAAGGTGACCCAGAACAGGAAAAGGTTATCATGGAACTCATGGACACGGTTGACGAATACATCCCAACCCCTGTTCGTGAAAACGACAAGCCTTTCTTGATGCCTGTTGAAGACGTCTTCACTATCACTGGTCGTGGTACTGTTGCTTCTGGTCGTATCGACGTGGTACGGTTAAGATCGGTGACGAAGTCGAAATCGTTGGTTTGAAGGAAGACATTCTGAAGTCCACCGTTACGGGTCTGGAAATGTTCCGTAAGACGCTGGACCTTGGTGAAGCCGGCGATAACGTTGGTGTGCTGCTTCGTGGTATTAACCGCGATCAGGTTGAACGTGGCCAGGTTTTGGCTCAGCCAGGTTCGATCCAGGTGCACAACAAGTTCAAGGGTGAAGTTTACATCCTGACAAAGGATGAAGGTGGCCGTCACACGCCATTCTTCTCTAACTACCGTCCTCAGTTCTACTTCCACACGACTGACGTTACCGGTGTCATCGAATTGCCAGATGGCGTTGAGATGGTTATGCCTGGTGACCGTGTCACTTTCGAAGTTGACCTGATCGCACCTGTTGCCATTGAACTTGGTACTAAGTTCACCGTTCGTGAAGGTGGCCGTACCGTTGGTGCCGGTGTTGTTACGGAAATCTTGGACTAATTAGCACGTTAATTAGGACGAAGAAAAGATGCCTACGGGTGTCTTTTTTTTATTATTACGGATTATTAGTGAAAATTGTTTTACAACTATACCCGTTTCAGGTATGATAATACGGTATGTATAGCGGTATTCAGAACAAATGGATACTGAAAATACCAAAGTCGGAGGATTAGCATGACCGCAAAATGGACTAAGCAAGGCGCCGTAACTGGCGAATTGACTTTTGATATCGCACAGGACGAAATTAAGCAGGGGCTGGACAAGGCCTTCATCAAGGTACGTAAGAGTTTGACCGTACCTGGTTTCCGCAAGGGCAAGGTACCGCGCGTCATCTTTGATCAGATGTACGGTGAGGGTGCCCTTTACGAAGACGCACTGAACATCTTACTGCCAGATGCTTACGAGCACGCTGTGGACGAAGCTGGCATCGACCCAGTGGACCAACCACAGTTGTCCGTTGAAAGCATGGACGAAGGCAAGCCTTGGTCAATTAAGGCTACCGTTACGGTAAAGCCCGAAGTTAAGTTAGGCGACTACAAGGGCATCAAGGTGCCTAAGCAGAACAAGCGCGTCTACGTGGCTGACGTGAACAAGGAACTGGAAAAGAAGCGTGAGCAGCAGGCTGAGCTGGTCGTAACTGACAAGGCCGCCAAGAAGGGTGACACCGTTGTCATTGACTACGTCGGCACTGTAGACGGCAAGGAATTTGATGGCGCTCCGCCAAGAACCACAGCCTTGAATTGGGCTCGGGTGCCTTTATTCCCGGCTTTGAAGACCAGTTGGTTGGTCACAAGACCGGCGATGAAGTAACGGTGAAGGTCACGTTCCCGAAGGAATACCAAGCATCTGATTTGGCCGGTAAGGACGCTGAATTTGCCGTTACGGTACACGAAGTTAAGGTTAAGGAAATGCCTGAACTGGACGACGACTTTGCCAAGGATGTTGACGACAGTGTCGAGACCCTGGACGAGTTGAAGGACAAGATCAAGGCTGACCTGAAGAAGCAGAAGGAAGACGCAGCTGACTCCGCAATTGAAGAAGCTGCCATCAAGGGTGCTGTGGACAACGCCACCGTTGAAGAAATTCCTGACGCCATGATGAAGTCGGACGTTGACAACCAGATGCAGCAGTTCCTGGGCAACATGCAGCGTCAGGGCATCAACTGACATGTACTACCAGTTGACGGGTACGTCTGAAGATGATCTGCGTAAGCAGTTCAGCAAGGATGCTGAGACTCGGGTCAAGACCAACCTGGTATTGGAAGCCATCGTAGCTGCTGAAGGTATTAAGGCTACTGACGACGAAATCGATGCTGAAGTAGCTGATTTGGCTAACGATTACGGCATGGAAAAGGACGCGGTACGTCGTGCCCTGACTGATGACATGTTGACGCACGACATTGCCGTCAAGAAGGCCATCAAGTTGATTAAGGATAACGCGGTTGAGGAAAAGGTAGCGAAGAAGGACGACGACAAGAAGTCTGACGACGCTGACACCGATTCCGACAAGTAATTTTGCCCCATCAGCACCAATAATTCGCTCCCCCTGGGGAGTAAACAGGGATGACCAGGTTTTAATCCGGGTCATCCCTTCGTTTTTCTGGTATGATGGGTGCAAGAAGGGGTTGAATGCTAAATGTTTGATAACGTTGAGACCAACGGACCTGTGACCTGCTCGTTTTGCGGCAAGTCGCAGGACGAGGTAAAGAAAATTGTCGCCGGCCCCGGCGTCTATATTTGTAACGAATGCATTGATTTGTGTAAGCAAATTATTGATGACGAATTTCGTGACGAATCCATGCAGAACCTGACGGAAGTACCCAAGCCGTTGGAAATTTTGCAGGTGTTGAACAACTACGTGATTGGTCAAGATGCAGCCAAGCGCGCGCTGGCCGTGGCGGTGTACAACCACTATAAGCGGATCAACCAGAACGCGGTGGCTTCAGACGACGAGACTGAGTTGCAGAAGAGTAACATCGCGCTCATTGGTCCGACCGGTAGTGGGAAGACGTTCCTGGCGCAAAGCCTCGCACGGATCCTGAAAGTACCGTTTGCCATTGCGGATGCCACCACCCTGACTGAGGCTGGTTACGTCGGTGAAGACGTGGAAAACATTCTGCTCAAGTTGTTGCAGAATGCCGACTTTGACGTTGAACGGGCGCAAAAGGGTATCATCTACATTGATGAAATCGACAAGATCGCCAAGAAGAGCGAGAACGTTTCGATTACGCGTGATGTGTCTGGTGAAGGGGTGCAGCAGGCGTTGCTGAAGATCCTTGAAGGGACCATCGCCAGTGTGCCGCCACAAGGTGGACGGAAGCACCCGCAGCAGGAACTGATTCAAATTGATACCACCAACATTTTATTCATCGTTGGGGGAGCCTTTGATGGCATCGAGAGCATCGTGAAGAACCGGTTGGGCGAGAAGACCATCGGCTTTGGCACGGACTCGAAGAACGTCCAAGTTGATAAGAATGAAAGCCTCATGCAGCAGATCATTCCGGAAGACCTGATGAGTTTTGGGATCATCCCTGAATTTATCGGTCGGATTCCGATCCTCGCGGCGCTGGAAAAATTGACGGAAAATGATTTGGTCCGTATTTTGACTGAGCCGAAGAACGCATTGGTCAAGCAATACACCAAGTTGATGGCCCTAGATGGCATCGACTTGGAGTTCACGCCGGCCGCACTGCGCGCTATTGCGCACGAAGCCATTGAGCGTGATACCGGGGCCCGGGGGTTACGGTCGATCATGGAGTCCGTCATGCAGGACATCATGTTTGATCTACCAAGTCGTGATGACGTGCAGAAGGCTGTGATCAACAAAGCGGCCGTAACGGGTAAGGGCAAGCCTGAACTTGTTTTACGCGGTAAGGAAGCTTCATAACATGAATCATTATTCACGGGTGGTATGATCCGTGGATAGGAGACGTACGCCGCACCGGTTTTCGGGGCGGGGGGGGTGTCTCCTTTTTACATAGCGGAGTAATCACAAGGAGGCGTCGTGATGCAGGAAGCAGACGATTTACGGTTGTTGGTGGCACCGGATAAGTGGTTCAGCGTGCGGGCTGCCGTGTTGTTGGTCCACGGTACGGACGTGTTGGTACGCGTAATGTCGTTGCCGCAGGGTCAGACTGGCATTTTACTTCCGGGTGGTGCGGTCAAGTTTAACGAGTCGGCGGTGGACGCGGGGGCGCGGGAAATGCACGAAGAATTAAAACTGGACGACCTCGATTTACGCATGGTCGGGGTGACCGAAAACTTTTGGCCACTGAATCAGGAAGTGCAAGCACACCAGCTGATGATGATTATGATGGCGACGTTGTCCGCCGACCAGTACGCCCACGTTCAAAGTTTGGACATGGAACAAGTGGATCTGCCAGCCCACACGCGGTTAGCGTGGTTACCGTTAGCGCAAGTACGTGCCAGCATCCGGCCCACTGCAGTCGGTGCACTGCTGGGTACGGATGATCAAGTACATTATGGGGTTGATCGCCGGGACGCGTGAGTGCGTGACGCCTTGGTTAAATTTAGCCGACTAATTGTGTGTGCGCCGGGTGCGTATGCTACACTAATAGCAGTCAAAGAGAGTGAGGTGCCACATGCAAGTAAACGATGTGGAGTTAACCATCAGTGCGTTGTCGCCCGCACAGTATCCTGACACCCAGCTAGGCGAAATCGCCTTTGTGGGGCGTAGCAATGTCGGCAAAAGTTCGTTGATCAACACGCTGTTGCAGCGGAACAAGATGGCCCGGACGTCGAGCACGCCGGGGAAAACGCAGACGCTGAATTTTTACCTAGTTAACCAGGCCCTATACTTTGTGGATGTGCCCGGATTTGGGTACGCCAAAGTCAGCAAGAAGGCCCGGGCCCAGTTTGCAGCCATGATCGAGGAATACCTGCAGACGCGCCAACAGCTCGGTGGGGTCGTTCAGTTAGTCGATGCGCGGCACGAACCGACCGAGCTAGATATTTCGATGTACGATTATTTGCGGTACTACGAAGTGCCCGTATTAGTCGCGGGTACGAAGATCGACAAGGTCAAAAAGAGTCAGTGGAATAAGAGTGAGTCCAGTCACCGCAAGGGATTGGGCATGCAACCGGGCGATGAATGGGTGCCGTTTTCGGCACTAAACAAAATTGGTCAGGACACCGTCTGGCAGTGGATCGCAGAGCACGCAACGGGGGAAAATCATCGTGGACTTTAATGAATATCAGCAGTTAGCAAACCGGACGCTTGAGGGTAACGAACACGTTCTGACCAACTTGTCGTTAGGGTTAGCCAGCGGGACGGGTTCAGTCATTGAGTTGATCAAAAAGTACACCTTCCAGGGGGCGGACTTGGATAACGCGCAGTTGGAACACGAACTGGGTGACGTACTGTGGTATCTGAGCCAGGTGGCGCTATGGGCCAACATTGATTTTGACGATGTTGCCCAGCGGAACATTGACGAGCTCAAGAAGCGGTACCCTAACGCTAGTCGCCACGAATAAGGCGTTTATGCATTTTATACATGCATATTGACGGTAAATATACAACTCGATATACAAAAAGTGGGGCAGTCGCCATTGGTGGCTGCCCCACTTTTTATGCTTAGCTTAAACCTTTTTGTCCTGATTCTGCTTTGCGTGCCGGTCGATCTGCTCGTACGCGCGTTTGCGTGCGGCCTCCTCGGCCTTCTTTTTGCTATCAATGACGTCATGGCCGAGGTCGACGTCGGGCAAACTGGCGAATTTGTCGAACAGTTTATCCATATCGTTCTGGCGGTTGACCTTTAAACCCATTAATGCCGCCTCCTTTCAGTTCCTGGCCGTATTATACCATGCTCACTCAGACAAAAGAATTGAATTAATTTGCAAAAAAAATGTGCTTAAATATTGCATAAATATCTATTTCCATGTATAGTAGTCCACATAGAAACGGAGGAACGAGCGATGAAGAAGTTAACGCACGTGCTTTTAGCACTATTAATCAGCATTATCACCGTGGTGGGTCTGACTGGGGGTCACACCGTACACGCCGCTACGGATGACAGCCTGCAAAAGATCCAACAGAAGGGTTACATAGTGATGGGAACTAGTCCCGATTACCCACCATACGAGTTCTTGTCCAAGAACAAGGTTGTGGGGATGGACGTCCAGGTGGGTAAAAAGATTGCTCACGACTTAGGGGTCAAGCTCAAGATCAAGAAGATGGACTTTGACCAACTGCTGGTCGCCCTGGAAACCGGGAAGGTCGACATGGTCATTTCCGGGATGTCGCCAACGTCCACGCGCGCTAAGCACGTCGATTTCTCCAAGGTCTACTATAAAGGCGGTCAGAACATTATTGTCAACAAGGCTGACGCTAAGTTGTACGCCAAGGGGAAGTCGTCCCTGGCCGGTAAGAAGATCGGGGCCCAAACTGGTAGTTTGCAGCAACAGTTGGCCAAAAAGCAGATCAAGAACAGTAAGGTGACCGGTTTAGCCAAGACGACCGACCTGCTGCTAGACCTGAAGAGCCACAAGGTCGACGCAGTTGTTTTGGAAAAGCCAGTTGCTGATGCCTATGCTGAAAACGATAAGTCGCTCACTTCAATTGATGGTCATTTTAATTTGGGTAGTGATATGCAGGGGACGGCCATTGGTTTTGCCAAGGGTTCGACCGCGTTGGTCAACAAGGTGAATAAGAGTATTGACCAAATGGATAAGCATGACCTGACGGAAGGGTACCTAAAGACCGCTGCCAAGTACATGAAGACCAACACGAAGAACACGTCGATGCTGGCCTACTGGAAGGTGTTTGGTAAAGGGGTTTGGTACACCATCTTCATCTCTGCCATCTCCGTTATCTTTGGGGTCATTGGTGGGATTATCTTTGCCCTGATGCGTTTGTCCAAGAGTAAGGTCCTGCACGGGATCGCGGTTGCCTACATCGAGTTTATCCGGGGCACCCCATTGATGATTCAAGTCATGTTTGTTTACTTCGGGATTGGGATGGTTGTCAGCATCCCCGCCCTGGTTTCTGGGATTATCGCCGTGGCCATCAATTCCTCCGCGTACGTGGCCGAAATCTTCCGGAGTGGGATCAACAGTATTCCGGTAGGGCAGACGGAAGCCGCGCGGTCACTCGGCTTGTCCCAGCGTGAGACCATGCAGAGTGTGGTTCTGCCGCAAGCCTTGAAGAACATCTGGCCGGCGTTAGGTAACGAGTTTGTTTCCCTGATCAAGGAAAGTTCTATTGTTTCCATCATCGGGGTTTCCGACTTGATCTACCAGTTAAAGGTTGTGCAGACGGATACGTACAAAGGGGTGGCACCAATTGCTGTCGCCATGGTCTTGTACTTCATCATGACGTTTACGTTGTCCAAGGTTCTGAACCACTTTGAAGGGAAGATGAAACATGAAGGATAGCAAAGCATTAATTGAGATTAAGGATCTCAAGAAGTCGTTTGGCGACAACGAAGTGTTGACTGGTATCAGCGAAACCGTCCACCAAGGCGACGTGATCGTTGTCATCGGGGCATCTGGTGGTGGTAAGAGTACCTTCCTCCGTAGCTTGAACTGCCTGAACGCGCCAACATCCGGTGAAATCGAGTTTGAAGGGACCAACCTTGTGGGCCTGTCCGAGAAGGAACTGGACAAGGTCCGTGAAAAAAATGGGGATGGTGTTCCAGCAGTTTAACCTCTTTCCCAACATGACGGTATTGGACAACATTACTTTGGCCCCGAAAAAGGTGAAGGGGATGGATGAGGCTGAAGCACAAAAGTTAGCCAAGCAGTTGCTTGATCAAGTTGGCTTGGGTGATAAAGCGAACGCTTATCCGGCCAGCCTGTCTGGTGGGCAGCAGCAGCGGGTGGCCATTGCCCGGGCGCTGGCAATGAAGCCAGACGTGATGCTGTTTGACGAGCCAACCAGTGCATTGGATCCCGAAATGGTTGGTGAAGTTCTGAAGGTTATGCAGGACTTGGCCAAGTCGGGGATGACCATGATCGTGGTCACCCACGAAATGGGCTTTGCCCGTGAGGTGGCCGATCAGGTTTGGTTCATGGATGGTGGCCAGATTGTTGAGAAGGGCAAACCGGAAGACATCTTCAATCACCCCAAGGAAGCCCGGACCCAGGACTTCTTGAGCAAGGTATTAGCACAGTAATGACCAACACACTTATGTCTGGCTTGGAGCCGGACGTAAGTGTGTTTTTGTATGTGGACGGCGGCGGGGGTGACCAGACTTGGCGGTAATTCCGCAGCGCCGCAGTCATTCCCTGTACTCCGAACTTGCACCACCAACTATGATCCGGTCACTGCAACTTGCGCCGAGCCCCAAATGTCGTTAGAATATAACACTAGCGAACAAATGTTTTGGCAGAGAGGAGGCACACCGATGGCATCAGCCACATTGAGGCTAAATTAGCGTTACTGCCCGACTTACCGGGTAGTTACCAGATGAAGGACATTAACGGCAAAATTATTTACGTTGGTAAGGCCAAAAACCTTAAGAACCGTGTGCGTTCCTACTTCAAGAGTAGCCACGAGGGTAAGACGGCTAAGTTAGTCTCCGAAATTGCGGATTTTGACTTTATTGTTACTAGCACCGACAAGGAAGCCTTTCTGCTGGAAATTACGTTGATCCAAAAGTACCAGCCCTACTACAACATCAAGCTGAAGAAGGGCACAGGCTATCCGTACATCAAGATCACCAATGAACGTGATCCACAGATCCTGATTACGGGTGACGTGAAGAAGGATGGCGGTTACTACTTTGGCCCGTATCCTAACATCTACGCAGCGGAAGAGACGTTGCAGTTTATTCAGCGGGTGTACCCGTTACGGCGGTGCCACGGATACCAAGGCGCCCGTGCCTGTATTATCACATGGGGCAGTGTTTGGGTGCGTGCTTCAAGGAAGTACCGCAAGAGGAGTACGAAGCGCAGATTAAGCGCATCAAGAGCTTTTTGAACGGTAACACCGCGAAGGTCAAGCAGCAGTTGACTAAGCGGATGGAAGACGCCGCGGCCGACTTGGAGTTTGAACGGGCTGCGGATATTCGTGACCAAATTAAGTACATCGAAGCAACCGTGGAGAAACAAAAGATTATTTCAAACGACCGGACGACCCGCGATCTGTTTAACTTCTACTGGGACAAAGGCTGGATGTCCATCCAGGTGTTCTTTATCCGTCAGGCGCGCTTGATGAAGCGTGAAAAGCGGCTTTTTCCCATTGTGAACACGGCTACCGAAGAGTTTGAATCGTTTATTTTACAGTTCTATAACCGTAAAAACAACGTCAAGCCGCACGAGATTTTGGTGCCCAAGGGCATGGACAACCAGGTACTCAGTGACATTTTGGGTGTACCCGTCCGGACCCCCCAGCGTGGTGAAAAACGGGCGCTGCTGGATCTGGCGGCGAAGAACAGCCGCATTACGCTGGAGGAAAAGTTCCGGTTGTTGGAGCTGGACAACCGCAAGACTTCGGGGGCCCAGGAAGAAATCATGGCGGCTTTGCACCTGCCCAAGTCGGGACACGTGATCGAGGCCTTTGACCACAGCCATATTAAGGGGTCAGAACCAGTCAGCGCCATGGTGCAGTTTGTCGACGGCCGACCCGCCAAGAGTAACTACCGTAAGTACAAGTTGGCCCAAGATGAGGGCCAACACAGTGCGAACGAAGACGCCAACACCCGTGAAGTGATTCGGCGGCGGTATACGCGGCTGCTGAAGGAGCACCACCCGTTACCTGACCTCATCTTGATGGACGGTGGTGCCATTGAAATGAATGCTGCCAAGGAAGTACTGGCCGACGAGTTGAATTTGGACATTCCGGTTGCGGGGATGGTCAAAAACGACAAGCACCGGACGGCCGCGTTGCTGTTTGGTGATGCGGACCAGCCAATCAACTTGGATCCGCGGAGCCAGGGCTTTTACCTGCTGGAACGGATTCAGGACGAAGTGCACCGCTTTGCGATTACGTTCCACCGGCAGAGGCACTCCAAGAACAGTTTGAGTAGCCATTTGGAATCAATTCCCGGCGTGGGTCCTAAAACGCGGGGCAAATTGTTACGCGAATTTAAGACCATTAACAACATTAAGGGTGCCACGGTGGATGAGATTCGCGCTTTGGGAATCAGTAAAACCACCGCGCAAACCATTAAATTGTCACTCTAAACTAGCATTGGGGCTGTGTGTCCTGTATGCTTAGGGGCAGAGTAACAACGGACGTAGTGGAGGATTTTATGTTTGTAGATCAAGTCAAAGTAGCCGTTAAGGCTGGCAAGGGTGGCGATGGTGTCGTTGCCTTTCGCCACGAGAAATTTGTGCCGTTTGGGGGCCCATCCGGTGGTGATGGTGGCCGCGGTGGTAGCGTCATTTTTTTTATGTCGACACCGGGTTAAACACGTTGATGGACTTTCGGTACCGGCACGTGTTTAAGGCGGCGGCTGGCGGTAATGGTCAGAGCAAAGCCATGTACGGGCGTGCAGCGGCAGATACGCGGGTGCCCGTACCGGCGGGGACCACGGTCACGGATGCCGATACCGGCGCGTTGATCGGTGACCTGATTCACCCTGGTGATGAGCTGGTGGTGGCCAAAGGTGGCCGTGGTGGTCGCGGTAACATCCACTTTGTGACCCCTAAAAACACCGCACCGGAAATCGCCGAAAACGGTGAACCGGGGGTTGAACGCAACGTCAAGCTGGAACTTCGCGTACTGGCGGACGTTGGTTTAGTTGGGTTTCCCTCCGTCGGTAAGTCGACCCTTCTGGCCACGGTGACCAGTGCCAAGCCGAAGATTGCCGCCTACCAGTTTACTACCTTGGTACCAAACCTAGGCATGGTGCGGCTGGATGACGGTACTGACTTTGTCATGGCTGACTTACCGGGCTCATTGAAGGTGCGTCGAATGGTGTGGGACTGGGCATCCAGTTTCTGCGCCACGTTGAGCGCACCCGGGTCATCTTGCACCTAGTCGAAATGGACCCTGATAGCGGGCGTGACCCGCTGACTGATTACCATCAGATTCAAAAGGAATTGACCACCTACGATGACAACATGTTGGCCCGGCCCGAGATTGTGGTGGCCACCAAGATGGATATGCCTGGAGCACAGGAACGTTTTGACACTTTCAAGCAGCAGTTGCTGGCTGAAGGGGTAGCGGCAGACCACATCATGGCGATTTCGAGTGTGACCCACGATAATGTGCAGCCGCTGTTGTACACGACCGCGCGGTTGTTAGCGGACGCGCCGTCCTTCTTCGAGGAGGCCACGGATACTGATGCGGCACAGAACGTGGACTACGCATACCAAGGTAATGCGGATGACCAGTTTAAGGTGACCGAGGATGAGAACGGGTTTACCGTTGTCGGTGCCGGTGTTGAGCGGGTGGCCGCAATGGCCAACCTGGACCACGATGATGGTGTGCTTCGGTTTGCCCGGAAGCTCCGCCATATGGGGGTCGATGCCGCGTTGCGTGAGGCCGGCGCCAAGGAGGGTGACTCCGTGACGATTGGTGATTTGACCTTTATATACGAAGACTAGCATGTTACGTTGAGAAAGCGCACGGTGTTGGGTGGCCCACGAATGGTTGTGGCGCTGATCCGCACGGGTGGCGCTTTTTCATATGGGGGCGATGTTGTTGCACCCGGGGTTTTGCTTAGGTGGTAATTGTTATAGTATAGACGTGTACGCGGTGTGTGGGGAGCACACCACAGAACTAGATTATTCCAGGTTGTTGAATGGGGATATCCGATGGACGTGAAGAAGAAGACGCCAAAACGTCGTTATATTACTGGGTTTGATGGCCTGCGCACGATTGGTGTGCTGGGCGTCATTTTGTACCACCTGCGACCAGAAATTTTCAAAGGTGGTTATTTGGGTGTGCCCATTTTCATGGTGGTTTCCGGCTACTTGATTACGGACGGTTTGGTGATGGAATTTAACCGGACGGGTCGGTTTGACTACAAGCGCTTCTGGATGAAGCGAATTCGGCGCTTGTATCCGGCCTTGCTCGTCGTTTTATTTGGGACCGCTGCCTACATTACTTTGTTTGCGCGGGCGTTGCTACACAATCTGCACGCCATCGTGGTCACTAACTTGCTGTACGTTTACAACTGGTGGCAAATTGGCAACGGGCAGTCGTACTTCGCGCGGTTTGCGGCGGGGGAGAGTCCGTTCACCCATCTGTGGACGCTGTCGATTGAAGGGCAGTTTTACCTCATCTTTCCGTTGCTCGTCATGCTTCTGTTAGGAGGGCTGCACCTAAGTCGAGCCAAGGTCGGCGGGGTCACCCTCAGCTTGGCCGGACTGTCAGCAATTTGGATGGCGGTGCTGTACTGGTTGAGCGCCAAAGGACCCAACTTTGATCCTAGTCGCTTGTATTACGGGACTGACACCCGGGTGTTCTCAATCCTCTTGGGTGCGGCGTTGGCGTTTGTGTGGCCCAGTGCGCACCTAGCTCGCCACGTCACTGACAATGCCCGCCGGACGCTTGATGGTACTGGGGTCGTGGCGTTACTATCGATGTTGCTGATGGTCATTTTTGTGGGGGACCAGTCGGTCTTTTTGTATGAAGGCGGCATGTTGCTATTTTCCATCTTCGTCACAATTTTGGTGGCGGTGGTGGCGCACCCGGCGTCACACCTGAACCGGTGGCTATCCAATCCACTCTTTAGTTGGGTCGGTAGCCGTAGTTACGGCATTTATCTATACCAGTTCCCGGTGATGATTTTCTTTGAGCAGCGGTTTACACACGTGGCCGATCACCCGTGGGCGTACCCCATTGCGGAAGTAATCATTATCTTGGTGTTGACAGAGTTGTCCTACCGCCTCGTGGAGCAACCCGCGGCGCACTGGTTATTTCGGCGGCAATTGTCGGGCCAAGCTCCCGTGGCGTCACAGTCACAGCGGCCAGTTCGTGACCGCCTAGAAGCTTGGTGGCGTAGCCTGAAGCCTGTGCAGATGGCGGTGGTGGTGGTATTAACGGTCACCTTTGCCGTCGGTATGACGGGGGTGGTCCAAGCACCATCAGCGAAGGTTCAACGTACGGCGCTGCAAAAGCATCTCCACGAGTCTGCCCGGGCCAAGGCAGCGGATAAGCGCCGGTACGCGGCATACAAGTCCTCACTGCACGCCCAGAGCAAAGGTGGCACCAAGCACCGGCGGCCGCTAGGCAAGAATGCGTTTGCCCGTTATGGGTTGACCGACGCGGAGTTTAAGTTTGCCGCTAAGGTCAGCCTGACCGGGGTGGGGGATTCAGTCATGGCGGACGGGAAGCCGTTACTGGAAAAGATTTTTCCGGAGTCCTTTATTGATGCCGCAGTGAGCCGGCAAGCCACGGATGGCATCCAAATTCTGAAGCAGTACCAGCAATCGGGTACGCTGGCCCGTAACGTTCTGGTGGGCCTGGGGACCAACGGACCGGTGACTAACGGCGAGATTGCCGACTTGATGCGGACAGTTGGGCGTAAGCGGCACGTGTTTTGGGTCAACACCCACGTGCCGACGCGTCAGTGGCAAAACCAGGTCAACCGCACGTTGGCCCAGGCCGCCCGGCACTACCGCAACCTGACGGTGATTGACTGGTATGGCTATGCCAACGGCCATCCCGAATGGTTCTATAATGATAACGTGCACCCAAACCAGCAAGGTAATCCGCGGTACGCGGCGTTTGTAGCCAAGCAGATCGTGGACACGTTGCGGCAACAGTAACTCCGGTTTATGTATCCAGGGCCACTTAACGGTGGCCCCTTTCTGATGCCGTTAGTTTTCGTAGAGACAATTTCGGGCGTATGCTACAATAGTACGGAAAGGTGCCGGCGTTACGGCGCGGTGGCGATGATTTGTGGGTCGCCCCGGCGAACGGCGGCCCGTTGATACAACGTAAACAGATTGGATGGCACGCATGGAGATTCAATTTTTAGGTACGGGGGCAGGTTCGCCCTCGCGAAGTCGGAACGTTAGTAGCCTGGCGTTAAAGTTGTTGGATGAGCGCAACGAGGTGTGGCTCTTTGATTGTGGTGAGGGGACGCAACACCAGATATTGCGCACTGCCATTCGGCCCCGTAAAATTAGCAAAATTTTTATTACCCATTTGCATGGCGACCACATCTTTGGGCTACCGGGCCTGTTGGCGAGTCGGTCTAACCAGGGGGGCACCGAGCCGTTAACGATATATGGGCCCAAGGGTATTGCCGACTTTGTGAAGACCAGCCTGCGGATCACGCAGACGCACCTGGCTTATGCCATCAACTTCGTAACGGTACAACCCGGGGTGGTGCTCGATGATGCCACGTTCACGGTCACGGCGGACTATCTGGATCACCGCATTACCTGCTTTGGCTACCGGGTCTTTGAAAAGCCACATCCGGGTGAACTGTTGATCGATAAGGTGCGGGCGGCCAACATTCCGTCCGGTCCGGTGTACGCCCAACTCAAGGCGGGCAAGACCGTGACGCTGCCCGATGGCCGGACCTTCAATGGCGCCGACTTCATCGGGGCTGCCCAGCCCGGCCGGACGGTGACCATCTTTGGTGACACGCGCCAGGTAGACCGCGAACTGGCGCTGGCTCAGGACGCCGATGTCATTGTGCACGAGAGTACCTTTGACGGTGCGGACGCTAAGCTTGCCCGGCGCTACTTCCACTCGACCGATTTAGAAGCGGCGCAACTCGCCCAGCGGGCGCATGCGGGGCAGTTGCTGTTGAACCATATTTCGGCTCGGTATGTAGGCAAAGTCGCCCGGGAATTGCAAAAAGAGGCCCGCACGGTCTTTAAGAACACGCGGGTGGTCAGTGATTTGGATGAAATTGATATTCCTTTTCGGAAGGTGAAATAATGGCTGATTTACGGGGACAAGTAGTTGTTGTGACCGGTGGCTCTGGCGGTTTAGGCCGGGCAATTGGGATGGATGCCGCGCGACAGGGAGCCACCGTGGTGTTCTTGGCGCGGCGGGTCAATGCATTGCGCAGTGCGCGGATTGAAGCCACTGCTTTGGCCGGAACCCCAGCGTACGCGTACCGCCTGGATGTTTCCGACCCCGTCCAGATTGACGCGGTATGGGCACAACTGCTCGCAGACGTGGGTGGTCACGTGGACGTTTTGGTGAACGCAGCTGGCTTCGGGCAGTTCCTGCCCGCACTGGCGACCGATGCAGCGGTCACGAGCCGCATGTTTCGGGTTAACGTGCTGGGGCTGATCTACATGACCCGGCTCGCTGGTGCCAGATGATGCGGCAAGGTACTGGGCACATCATTAACATCGCTTCGATGGCGGGCAAGATTGCTACTCCGCAGTCGGCGGTCTATGCTGCGACCAAGGCGGCAGTAATTGCGTACAGCAACGCCTTACGACTGGAACTACGGCACACCGGGGTGTACGTCACGACGGTCAACCCTGGGCCGGTGGCCACGGACTTCTTTATGCACGCCCACGCGCAGGATTATGCACGCGCCGTGGCTGCGTTCACCTTGGACGCGGATAAGTTAGCGGCCCGCATCGTGCGGACGTTTCACCGGCCGGTCCGGGAAGTGAACGCGCCAGCCATTATGCAGCTGGGCGCGGTATTGTACCCGCTCGTCCCGCGGCTGGGAGATTGGCTCACGGCCACGGTGTTCAACCGTAAATAGAATAGGTTTGTGACAGTGGTGAGTTGTCCGTCAGTAGCTGGCGGCGCTCGCCACTTTGCGTTGATGGCCTGGCGGGTGAGTAGGTTGGCGAGCGGTGATATTGTGTTTTGACCAATTTTGACCTTTGGGGGCTGGGCGTGGTAAAATGTCCTCAACGAAAGGGGCGAGACGTTTGGATCCAGAACAATTAACTGAAGCCGTGACGAAGGCAATTGGCGCTGCACAGCAGGTGGCGCAGACCCGGCACCACCAGGATATCGATATTCCCCACTTGTGGAAGGTGTTGGTACAGCCAAATGAATTAGCTACGCAGATCTACCAGCAGGCCGGTGTGGATGTGACCGGCTTGAACCAGGTAATTGACCAAGCGCTGGACGCAGAATCAGTGGTCGAGGGTGTGGCTAATTACGGGCAAAGTATGAGTCAGAACCTCAGCCAGTTAATGCAGGACGCCGACCGTGAACGGCAGGCATTGGGTGACCAGTACATTGCGACGGACACGCTGCTGCTCGCCCTGATGCAGCAAAAGTATTCTCCCATCACGGAGTACTTGACCAAGAACGGGGTTACGGCGAAAAAGTTGCGCCAGGTGGTTGACCAGGTGCGCGGTGGTCAGCACGTCAACAGCCAGGGTGCCGAAAATACCTACCAGAGCTTGAAGAAGTACGGGACGGACCTAGTCGCCGAGGCGCGCAGCGGTAAAATGGACCCAATTATTGGTCGTGATGAGGAAATTCGGAATGTGATCCGCATTCTCTCCCGGAAAACGAAGAACAATCCGGTGCTAATTGGTGAACCTGGGGTTGGTAAAACGGCCATTGTTGAAGGCTTGGCCCAGCGAATCGTGAAGGCGGATGTCCCGGATAACCTCAAGGACAAGACCATTATCAGTTTAGACATGGGGAGCCTGATTGCTGGCGCCAAGTACCGGGGCGAGTTTGAGGAACGCCTCAAGGCGGTGCTGAACGAGGTCAAGCGTGCTAATGGCCAAATCATCGTGTTCATTGACGAAATTCACACCATCGTGGGCGCCGGCAAGACCGAGGGTTCCATGGATGCCGGCAACTTGCTCAAGCCCATGCTCGCTCGTGGGGAGCTACACCTCATTGGTGCGACCACGCTGGATGAGTACCGCGAAAACATTGAGAAGGACAAAGCCTTGGAGCGGCGGTTCCAGCGGGTCTTGGTTCAGGAACCTAGCGTAGAGGACACCATCAGCATTTTGCGGGGACTCAAAGAACGCTTTGAGATCTTCCACGGGGTGCGGATTCATGATGCCGCGCTGGTGGCCGCGGCGACGTTGTCGAACCGCTATATTACCGACCGGTTCTTGCCGGACAAGGCCATCGATCTGGTCGATGAAGCCAGTGCCAACATCAACGTGGAGATGAATTCCCGTCCGAACGAACTGGACGTGGCGCAGCGTAAGCAAATGCAACTGGAAATTGAAGAAGCGGCGCTGAAAAAGGAAACCGATAAGGCCAGCCAGCAGCGCTTAGCCCAGGCGGAAAAGGACTTGGCCGAGGTCAAGGAACAGACCAGTCGGCTGAACGCCCAGTGGCAGTCCGAGAAGCAGCAGATCAACGCCCTCAACGCCAAGAAGTCTGAGGTGGAGCACGCCAAGCACGAGTTGGAGGATGCGCAAGCTAAGTACGATTTGGAAAAGGCGGCGCGGTTACAGCACGGTACCATTCCCCAACTGGAAAAGGAGTTGGCGGAGCTCGAGCAGCGGGAGCGGCCCGATACCTGGTTGGTGCAGGAATCAGTGACCCCGAATGAAATTGCCGCCGTCATTAGTCGGCAAACGGGCATTCCCGTGGCGAAGTTGGTGCAGGGTGACCGGGAGAAGCTGTTACACTTAGCCGACAACCTCCACCAGCGGGTGATTGGGCAGGATAACGCCGTGACCGCGGTGAGCGATGCCGTGATCCGTTCTCGTGCCGGGTTGCAAGATCCTAGCCGTCCGCTGGGGAGCTTCTTGTTCCTCGGTCCTACCGGGGTCGGGAAGACGGAACTGGCCAAGGCGTTGGCCGAGAACCTCTTCGACTCCGAAAAGCACATGGTGCGGATCGATATGTCCGAATATATGGAAAAAGAAAACGTGTCGCGGCTGGTCGGCGCAGCTCCGGGTTATATTGGCTACGAGGAGGGCGGTCAACTGACCGAAGCGGTGCGGCGGAATCCGTACACGATTGTCTTGCTGGACGAAATTGAGAAGGCCCACCCAGACGTGTTTAACATTTTGCTACAGGTCCTTGATGATGGGCGCCTGACGGATGGTCAGGGCCGCACGGTCGACTTCAAGAACACGATTATCATTATGACTTCGAACCTGGGCAGCGAAATTTTGCTGGACGCGGCCAACCAGGGCGGCATCACGGATGCGACCCGGGCGGCGGTGCGGAAGCTGATTCAGACCCGGTTCAAGCCAGAGTTTCTTAACCGGATCGACGATATCATCATGTTTAACCCACTGAGTGCGGACGATATTAAGCGGATCGTGGTTAAGGATATTGACGGGTTGCGGACCCGGTTGGCTGAACAGGATTTGCAGTTGAAGTTGAGTCAGGCGGCTGTCGATTTGTTGGGTGATGAAGGTTACCAACCAGCATTTGGGGCGCGGCCACTCCAGCGGTTAATTACGACCAAAGTGGAGACCCCACTGGCCAAAAAAACTGATTGCTGGTGAAATTGTTCCTGAAAGCACGGTGACAGTGGGTGTAAAAGATGGTAAACTAACTTTCGAGGACTCAGCGACAGCGCCAAACCCAGCGTAATTGAGCGCTGCGCCTTGCAAAATAATGGTTTTCCGGTATAGTATATTGGAATACCAATAAAAAGGAGTTTATAATCATGGCAGTTCCTGCACGTAAGACTTCCAAAACGAAGAAGCGCATGCGTCGTGGACACATCAAGTTGAGTGTTCCTAACTTGCACTTTGATGCCACGACCGGTGAATACCGTGTATCCCACCATGTTTCCCCCAACGGTTACTACAAGGGCAAGCAGGTTGTTGATACCAAGAGTGACGCCAACGCGTAATTAAACAGTTAAGTCAACTTCTGTGAGGTTGGCTTTTTTTGTTGCGCAAATTTCTGCCAGTGATGATGACATGTGCTAGTATTAGAGACGAGGTGTAACAGTGCTTGTGTCATTTTTGGGAGGATTATTATGACCGACAACAAAGCGTTTTCCGATTATTTGAACCAGTTGGCGCGGGCCAATTGGCCCCGGTGGGCGGACCTGCCCCAGTTTGACTTGTACATGGACCAGGTTTTGCAGTTTGTCAATGACTTGACGGCGCCGACGGGGATGGGAGAACTGACGGCCACCATGGTTAATAATTACGTGAAGAAGGGCGTCATTAAGGCGCCAATCAAGAAGAAATATACTCGGGCGCAGGTGGCCAACATCATCGTGATTGCTATTCTCAAACCTGTCTTTGCGCTGGATACGATTGCGGACGGGATCCGCTACCAGCTGGTCAACCGGACGCCTAGTCAGGCATACGACGCCTTCATCTTGGACTTTGCGGGGGCAATTCAGCAGGCCAACTCCGATTTCACCGGTGAGGTAGTGATCAATGCCGTGAACAAGGAGGACACCACCAACGTGCAGAACGCGATGGTGCAACTAGCAATCAACGCCGTTTTGCAGAAAATGTTAGTGGAAACGATGACTGAAATTGTGTCGCCCCGGCAGGTATCGAAGAAGGCCAAGAAGGAAAAAGCCAAGTAGTTGCAGGTGAATTGTGACAATGAGTCACATTACACTTGTCGTGGGTGTTGAGGTGGGGTACATTAAGGTGCGTAACTTTTTAATAAAGGATGATTTCACTCATGAAAAAAAATATTAACCGCAATTAGCGCCCTGGCCTTGAGCATGGTGCTGGTTGCTTGCGGAAATAAGTTGACCACCACCAAAAGCACGTACCACCAGAGTGGCATGGTCGCAGTCATTAAGGGTGAGGCTAGCAGCAAGCACATTCACTACCGTGCAGCTAACCAGCAGGGCACCAAGAAGGTTAACAGCGGTACCTTTGCCTTTTCCGTTCCCATCACCGCCAGCAAGCAGCGCGTGCGCATTACGGCGGGCGACCTGAAGCGGACCGTTACGGTCACGGCCGCGACGCCACTGGCTGATTACCAGCAGGCGGCCAATAAGTATAACATGGCGGTGGCCTTGAGCAGTTTGACCACGGCCCAGCAGAAGCAGGTGACCAGTTTTAAGGCACCAACCAAAGCCAGCCTAGCCACGATGACGCCAGCTGAGCAGGCCAGCACGATGCAGGCGGCCGCTACGGTCAAGGCCCTGATGACGAAGGCCACCAACGCGACTAAGTCACAGCAGCTGCCTAGTCACGTGAGCGACGGCGTGCACCAAGTCATGAAACACGGTGTGGTGCGCGTCCGGGCCAACGTAGATGGTAAGCACCTGATGGGTTACACCATGATCATTCCCGTTAAGGCGATGAAGAACAAGGCTGACGCTAAGCAATTTGGGACAACGTTGGCCCTGCTGGGGACATCAGCTGGTGCCAACGCCAAAACGGTGATGAAAAAGTTTGCCAAGGAAACTAAGGACCAGAGGGATAGTCAAACGACGATGAAGACGATCAAGAGTAACGGCGTGAAGTTTAACGTCGGGTTCTCGACGAGCGATATCTACGTATATATCACTAAATAGACTATGAAAAAAAAGCGACTCAGTGATGAGCCGCTTTTTTTGGTGTTTCAGGGTAAATTAAAACCGGCTCACGGCCGGTTGGTCAGCACGCATTACTTAGTCGTACTCTTACTGGTGCCCGAAAAATGTTCCATTAATGGTGGCAGGAAGACCAACAACACGACAAACACGGCACTGATAATCAGTGACTGGACGGGCTGGAAAGTCGAACTCGTCAATGAGGCGGCTAAAAACCCGGTGATTTCACCGTAAATCACGCCCCAGAAAATGGCTGTTACAAAGCGCATGTCAATCCCTCTTTTCTAACTGTCGCTATCTTAACGCACTGCGTCTGGTCGTTGCAAGCACAACTTTGAAAATGGGGTGTGAAAGTCGACCTTTGTCATGAGTCTTGTTAATAATCGTTAGCTAGGGCCACCATTTAACCCAGCGTAGTGCAGGCCAGCGTGGGGTTCGTTATAATGATGGTTGAGGTGGCAACATGGAGTTTGTACAACTACAAGTGGTGTCGAGCGGTAGTATCTTGCAGAGCCCGACCAGCGTCCAGGCGTATATTTCAGCAGCAACCGCGCGGGGTTATCACGCGTTGGCGATCACCGACGTCAACGTGGTGTATAATCTGGTGCCGTTTTATGATGCCGCCAAAAAGGGGGGGCTCAAACCGCTTTTAGGTATGACACTACGGTTAGGGGATGGGACTGATTGTATCTTGCTGATCCATTCCCAGGCGGGGTACGCCCAACTCATGCGGCTCAGTAGCCAGGTCATGACGAACCAAGTCGCTGGTATTGACGATATTGGTGACCTGAACGGTTTAGTGGCCGTGACGACCGCCACGGGGCGCATGATGGCCGCGTTAACTGCCGGTGATGGTAACACCGCTTGGAACGTCGTCAGTGCGCTACAAAGCCACCATCCTGACCAGGTATTTGTCGGCATTCCGGCGTCCGCTTTGGCTTCCGACCTGCCCGCCTTTGCGCGGGTGCACCACCTGACCGCTGTGGCTCTGGGTGACGTCCGCTACCGCGATCCTGATGATGCCTTGGCGGCCCGGGTCTTGCAGGCAATTGGTGCCGGTGAGCGAGTGGACCTGCAGGCCGACGGTGGTCCGGGTGCGTACGACCTGCCCGAGATGAATGCGGCGGCCGCACCATTTGTTGCCGCAGACATGGCGTCACTGGTTGCGACCACGGTGGCACTAGCGGGAGAGTGCACGGTAGATATTCCCGTCGTGCGCACTCAGTTGCCAGCTTTTCCGGACACGGATGGGTTACCGGCGGGTGAATACTTGGCGCGCCTAGCGTGGACCGGATTGCAAAGTCGTTTGCAGGTCAGCAGTCGGGATGATATTCCTGGTGACTACCAGGAGCGCATGCACCACGAATTGGCCGTGATTGGCTCGATGGGGTTCGATGATTATTTTCTGATTGTGGGAGACATTGTTCAGGAGGCTCACCGGCGGGGCATTTTGACCGGCCCAGGGCGTGGGTCCGCCGCCGGGTCCTTGGTCGCCTTTGCCTTGGGCATCACCACCGTGGATCCGCTGCATTACCACTTACTGTTTGAACGGTTTCTGAACCCGAACCGGGGCCAAATGCCCGATATTGACTTGGACATCCAGGATGATCGGCGTGACGAAATGATTGATTACGTCCGGACGCGGTACGGCACTGACCACTTTGCCCAAATTATGGCGTTGGGGACACTGGGGCCTAAGCAGGCCATTCGAGACGTCGGACGCGTGCTCGGGCGACTCCAACACGAAGTGGATGCTATTGCGGGTGCAGTACCTAGTGGTGCCGAGACCATTGACGCCGCGCTCCAAGGTTCCCAGCAACTTGCCAACATGCGGGCGGATAGTGCGACGGTGGCGACCACGTTGAACCTGGCTAGTCGTCTGACGGGGATTCCCAGGAACGTTACGACCCACGCGGCCGGCGTAGTGCTGTCCCGGCCGCCGCTGGTGGAGACCATTGCTGTGCAGACGTTGCCAACGGGCTCGGGTGAGCAGACACAGGGTACCAAAGAGGTGGTCGAACGCCTGGGACTGTTAAAAATCGACCTACTGGGTCTGCGTACGTTGGGGTTATTGGCGCAGATTTTGTTGTACGTGCGGCGTCAAGCCGGCGACGACTTTGACCCAGAGCAGATTCCCCTCGATGATCCCGACACACTGAAATTATTCCAGGAGGGTGATACTCTCGGCGTCTTTCAGTTTGAAAGTGCGCCGATGCGGCGCGTGCTTCGGCAAGTGCGGCCCCGCGGCTTTGAAGACGTGGTCGCCACGACGGCTTTGTACCGGCCGGGACCAATGGAGTACATCAACGACTTTGCGGCCCGCATGCACGGGGAACAGCCGGTAACTTACGTAACGCCACTGCTCGCGCCAATTTTGGATGCCACTTATGGCATCATCGTCTACCAAGAGCAAGTTATGCAGGTGGCCAGCGCTATTGGCGGTTTTGATATGGCGGCCGCCGACGATTTACGGCGGGCGATGAGTAAGAAAAATAAAGCAAAAATCGATGCTGGGCGTACCCGGTTTATTCAGGGAGCGGAGGCGCACGGGCTGAGCGCGGACGACGCCACTGCGGTGTACGCCGACATTGAGCGTTTTGCCGGTTACGGCTTCAATCGCAGTCACGCGGTGGCGTATGGTAAGCTGGCTTTTTGGTTGGCCTACCTCAAAGTGCATTACCCCGCAGCATTTTACACGGCGCAATGTAACCGTAATTTGGGTAATACTACCAAGTTGCGGACGCTGATCAACGCGGCGCGGCATGCTGGGGTCACCGTACTGGGCCCAGATGTCAACTGGTCTGGACGGGGGTTCCACCTGAACCGCAAAGGGGCGATTCGGGTGGGCCTCAGCAACGTCCGTGGGTTGCGCCGTGACTTTGTGGCGGCCCTAGTTGACGAGCGGCAGGCGCACGGCCAGTTCCAGTCATATGCAGACTTGCTACTACGCCTACCCGCGCAGTGGCTTGACGCCAAAGTGCTTGCGCCGTTGATTCAGGTGGGAGCGTTGGACCGGCTGGTAACTAACCGGGCCGTGGCCTTGGCCGAGCTGGAGGGCGTCCTGACCGCGGTAGACTTGGCCGCGGGGGATGCGGACCTGCTCAAAAACTTATGGCCTAAGCCGGTGGCGGTAACGCCCAGCACGACCGCCGAGGATGATGCAATGGCCGCTAGCGTTTTGGGTTACTACCTGAACGGCCATCCTACCAGCCAGTACGCTGATGTGGTTGCGGGTACTCATGCGGTTGCGCTGAACCAAGTGGGCATCGGGCGTAACGTGGCCGTGGTGGTGCTAATCACGGCTGTGCGGCAAATCAAAACCAAACAAGGGTTGACGATGGCTTTTTTTGACCGTCGAGGACGGCACCGGGAGTGCGGACGTGACCGTCTTTCCGCGCACTTACCAGGAGTCGCAGCCACTGACCACTAACGCGGTGTACTTGTTACGGGGCAAAGGTGAGCGGCGTGAGCGCGACGACGGACCCGCCATCATTGCCAATTCGCTCACTCCGATTGCTGCGGCGCGGGCTGCCTTACCCCAAATTGTGTTTCTGAACCTTGGACAGCAACCGGACGTCGCGTTGCGTGCGGAGGTGGCGGAAATCATCGCCACTCACCGCGGACCTAGTCCAGTGGTGCTCGTAGCTGATGGACACCGGCTGCCAACTAAACGGCCCCAATCATTAGCGGTTACGGCTGCCGTGCTAGACCAATTGCGGACTGTTCTGGGTACGGATGCGGTGGTCACCCGACCGTTACGACAAAAGTAAGATTCTCTTGAGAAAAGTGTCGGTTGCTGGCGACTTTATTTCTGAAAAGTGGTAGACTGATTTTGTTTGGGGTTGAGGTTTTTGACCCACAGAAATTCACGTGAGGTGGAAAGATGAAACGCATTGGTATTATGACCAGCGGTGGGGATGCTCCGGGCATGAACGCCGCGGTGCGTGCCGTAACGCGTAAGGCTGAGCACGAAGGCCTAGAAGCATACGGCATTAACTACGGTTTTGCCGGCCTGCTGGCTGGTGATATCTTCCGGATCGATTCCCGCACGGCTGATGACATTATCAACCGTGGTGGGACCATCCTTTATTCTGCACGGTTCCCTGAATTTGCTCAGGAACCCGTGCAGTTAAAGGGTGTGGAGCAACTCAAGAAGTTTGGTATTGACGCAATCGTTGTTATCGGTGGTGATGGTTCCTACCATGGTGCACTGCGCCTGAACGAGCATGGTTTCAACGCCATGGGTCTGCCGGGGACAATCGATAACGATATTCCGTACACGGACTTCACGATTGGTTTCGATTCTGCTTTGAACACTGCTGTCCACGCGATGGACAACCTGCGCGATACGGCTGCTAGCCACGAACGGACCTTCGTCGTGGAAGTGATGGGTCGTAATGCTGGTGACATCGCTATGTGGGCAGCGGTTGCGAGTGCCGCGGAGGACGTGATCATTCCTGAAAAGGATTTTGATGTCGCTGAAGTGGCCGCTAAGCTCAAGAGTAGTCGTGCCCGCGGCCAGAAGCACGCCATTATCGTGCTGGCTGAAGGCGTCATGACCGCTGCTGAGTTTGCCGACAAGTTGAAGCCATATGGAGACTTCCAGCTACGCGCCACGACCATTGGTCATGTGCAGCGTGGTGGGAGCCCAACTGCCTTTGACCGGGTATTGGCTTCGCGGATGGGTAGCTACGCCGTTGAACTCCTGATGGAGGGCAAGGGTGGCCTGGCCATCGGTATTCAGAACAACAAGCTGGTTACCCACAACATGCTTGATTTGTTCGACGCTAAGCACGAGCCCGAAATGGACGTTTACAAGGTTGCAAAAGAGCTCGCGTTTTAGTTAACTTAATTCTGGTAACACTGTTTAAAAACATTTTTGCAAAAAAGGAGATTTTTCATTTATGAAAAAGACCAAGATCGTCAGCACGCTTGGACCTGCTAGCAACACGACCGATATCATCGTTAAGTTGATTGAGGCTGGTGCCAACGTTTTCCGCTTCAACTTCTCTCATGGTGACCACGAAGAACACCTGGCCCGCATGAACATGGTTCACGAAGCGAGAAGATTACTGGTAAGACCGTTGGTATCATGCTTGATACTAAGGGTGCCGAAATCCGTACGACCGTTCAGAACACGCCTAATGGCAAGATTGAATTCCACACCGGTGATGTGGTTCGTATCTCCATGGATGCATCTCTGGAAGGTACTAAGGACAAGATTGCCGTTACTTACCCTGGTCTGTACGATGACACCCATGTTGGTGGCCACGTGCTTTTTGACGATGGTTTGATCGACGTTCTGATTACCGAAAAGGATGACGAACACCGTGAACTGGTTACCAAGGTTCAGAACGATGGTGTCTTGGGTGGCCGCAAGGGTGTTAACGCCCCTGGTGTTGCTATCAACCTGCCTGGTATCACTGAAAAGGATGCCAGCGACATTCGCTTTGGTTTGGACAACGGTATCAGCTTCATCGCTGCTTCCTTCGTTCGTAAGCCACAGGATGTTCTGGACATTCGTGAACTGCTTGAAGAAAAGCACCAGGAACAGGTTCAGATCTTCCCTAAGATCGAATCCCAGGAAGGTATCAACAACATTGATGACATCCTGAAGGTTTCCGATGGTCTGATGGTTGCCCGTGGTGACATGGGTGTCGAAATTCCATTCGAACACGTGCCATTAGTGCAGAAGTCTTTGATCAAGAAGTGCAACGCCTTGGGCAAGCCCGTTATCACTGCTACCCAGATGCTGGACTCCATGCAGGAAAACCCTCGTCCAACGCGTGCCGAAGTTAACGACGTTGCTAACGCCGTCTTCGATGGTACTGACGCAACGATGCTTTCCGGTGAATCCGCTAACGGTGATTACCCCGTTGAATCCGTTGCCGCAATGGCCCGGATCGACGAGTACACTGAAAAGGCCATGGTTGACCAGGATGCTTACGCTTTGAAGCAGTACTCCAACCAGTCCGTCACGGAATCTGTTGGCCAGGCAGTGGCTCACACCGCTCGTAACTTGGGCGTTAAGACCATTGTTGCCGCTACTAACTCCGGTTACACGGCTCGTATGATCAGCAAGTACCGTCCAAAGGCTGACATCTTGGCTTTGACCTTCAGCGAAAAGACCCAGCGTGGTTTGATGATCAACTGGGGTGTTGTCCCAGAAATCATCGAGAAGCCATCTTCTACTGACGACATGTTCGATGTTGCCACGAAGAAGGCCCAGGAATTGGGCTTCGCTGAAGAAGGTGACCTGATCCTGATCACTGCCGGTGTGCCAGTTGGTGAAACTGGTACGACCAACGTTATGAAGGTTCAGCTGATTGGTTCTAAGCTGACCCAGGGTTCTGGCGTTGGTGACCAGACTACTGTTGGTAAGGCTGTTGTTGCTACGACTGCAAGCGAAGCTGTTTCGAAGATGCAGAAGGGTGACATCCTGGTTACTAAGACGACCGACAAGGACTACCTGCCAGCAATCGAAAAGGCTGCTGCCGTGGTTGTTGAAGCCGGTGGTTTGACTAGTCACGCTGCCGTTGTGGGTATCGCTATGGGTATCCCAGTGGTTGTTGGCGCCGATGACGCAACGACTGTCATCAACGATGGTCAGGTCATCACCGTTGATTCCCGTCGTGGTATCGTCTACAAGGGTGCTACGAACGCCATCTAATGGTGTAACCATCAAATAATGTTTTCAAACTCGAGGGGTGTGACACACTTGGTGTGTTGCACCCCTTTGGGTTATACATAGGCAGTTCTGGGGTAGCGGGTGAGTCCCCAGGATGGCCATTACCCCTTTCCGGTGCGTTGACATGGTCAATGGCTGGCAGGGGTGGTAAACTAACAATTAAGAAAGCCTTACGACGCACGCATCCTGCAGTGCGTCGGGGCAACCAAGGGTGGCCGTAAGCCCTGGCCAAATAAGGAGAAAATAATGGATTTTAACGGACAGACAGTTACTGGTAAAGTGACGGATAGCAATGACGAGTACGTGTATGTGCAGTATCAGGGCATCACGATGGCGGTGGCGCGCGATGAGTTTACTGACGTGCCCACGCTGGGGAGTGATGTGACTGGCTTTGCCTACGAAAACGAGCATCGCGATCCCCGGATGACCACCAAGCCGTTGGCTATCAGTGAGTCGGAGTATGCTTTTTGCCCCGTCGTGCAGGTGCGGCGGGATCTGGGAGTGTTTGTGGATGTCGGTTTACCGGACAAGGACGTGGTGGTCAGTTTGGACGACCTCCCGTTGGAGAACCGCTTGTGGCCAGCCCGTGGCGATAAGTTAATGGTCCGGTTGGAACTGGACAAAAAGCACCGTATGTGGGGCAAGCTGGCTTCACCGGACTTCTTCCCGCAGTTGGCACACATTGCCCATGATGACATGAAGAATAAAGACGTTACCGCCACCGTTTACCGCTTGAAGTTGGCGGGCACGTTGGTGTTCACTGATGACCATTATTTGGGTTTTATCCATCCGAGTGAACGTGATGCGGAACCGCGCTTGGGCCAGGTACTGCACGCGCGCGTAATCGGTATCCGCCAGGATGGCGGTTTGAACCTCTCATTGCGTCCACGGGCGTACGAAGCCATCGATGATGATGCGGCGATGCTGCTGGCGGTCCTGCAACACAGTCATGATGGACGGTTGGCACTGACTGATAAGAGTGATCCGGCGGTCATTCGTCAGCATCTCGACATCAGTAAGGGGGCGTTCAAGCGGGCTTTGGGACACCTGTTAAAGGTTCGCCGCGTGCGCGAAACGGATGGTTACGTGGAACTACTACCACATGACGACACGGCCACCAAGGAGTGATGCGTCATGGATGATTTGATTACCGACTTTTTACACTACCTGGCCGTGGAACGTGGCTTGGCGGACAATACCCGCATCAGTTACGGCAATGACTTACACCGGTACGCCACGTGGTTAACCCAACAGCACATCACCACCGTGCCGGAAGAACGGACCACGGTGGTGGCGTTCCTGACGTCAGAAGCCGAAACGCTCGCTGCGACCAGTATGGCGCGCGAACAATCAGCGCTGCGCAAGTTTTACCGGTTCTTGGGGCGCCAGGGCGTCGTGACTAACGACCCCATGGACTTGATCGATGCCCCCAAGCCGGGCCGGCACCTACCGACCGTCCTGAGCATGGCGGAAATTGACCAACTGATGGCCGCTCCTGACGTGGACAAACCGCTGGGGTTGCGTGACCGCGCCATCTTTGAGGTGATGTATGCGACCGGGATGCGGGTGTCAGAAGTGGTCAACCTGAGCATGAACCAGTTACACTTGGACATGCACCTGATCCAGGTTATCGGCAAGGGCGATAAAGAGCGGTTAGTGCCCATCAGTGAGCAAGCCGCTACCTGGTTGCGGCGTTACCTCGAGGACAGCCGACCGCAATTACTTCGTCGGACCGATCCCCACGTCGTCTTCCTTAACTTTCATGGTCGTCAACTCACACGCCAGGGAATTTGGAAGAACCTGAAGGCGTACATTGTTGATTTGGGGATCGACAAAGACGTGACGCCACACACATTACGCCATAGCTTTGCGACTAATTTGCTTGCGAATGGCGCCGATTTACGGGTGGTCCAAGAAATTTTGGGTCATGCCGACATTAGTACCACGCAGTTATACACGCACTTGTCGAACGGCCGGCTGGCGGAGGTCTATCACGCCACCCATCCGCGCGGCTAACGGCGGATAACAGTAAGGTTTAGGTGAAATTATGTTAGTAAAGTATAAACGCGACTACCAAAAAAATTGCGATGGGTTTCTTGTCGTTTGAACCTGACTTGAAGGTCCTGAGCAATTTGCAGGCCGAATTGAAGTTATTCGCTGAGGATGCGGGGCACCAATTGTACCTGTACAAAGACGCGGATGATGATTTTTCTGGTGTGGTGGGGATCGAAGATGGTGATGGCTACGTGTTGGTCCGCCACCTGCAGTTAGCCCCGGCTTTGCGGAATCAGGAGACCATCAACACAGTGTTGGATGAACTGGCCGCCCTCGTGGGGGCGCGCCGCATCATGGGCTCTCTAGAGACTACGCCGCTCATTATGCGGTGGGAGGAGCACAGAAGGGAACAATAGCGCATGGCGTTAACGATTGTATTGAAGGATTTTGCGGGGCCACTTGATTTATTGTGGCACCTCATTAAGCAAGACAAACTGGATATTTACGATATTCCCATCGCCCAAATTACCGGTCAGTATTTGGAGTACCTGCAGGCCATGCAGGATAATGCCCTGGATATTGCTGGTGATTATTTTGTGATGGCCGCCAGTTTGATGGCCCTCAAGAGTCGGATGTTGTTGCCCGAACCGGAGCCAGAGCCTGGTGACGACATGGTCGTTGACGATCCGCGCACGGAGTTGGTTGAGCAACTGCTTAATTATCAGGTTTATCAAGAAGCTGCGGGCCAGTTGCGTGATTTGGAAGTTGAGCGGAGTGCCTCGTTTGCCAAACCCGCTTCCTTACCCCCAGCCGACGTGACGGCCCCACTTGCGCCCGGTGCGGTCAAGCTGATTGACTTTCAGCGCGCCGTGGCGGCGGTCGTCCAGCGGGTGCAACGGCAGCTACTGCCGTGCGCCACATTGAAGCGGAGGCCAGTGCGACCATTGAGGAGACTATCGCGGCGATGAATAATCAGCTGCAAGAACTTGGTGATTGTGAGTTTACCCGGTTGATCGATGGTCATAACGTGGCTGCGGTGATTACGAGCTTTTTAGCCTTACTAGAAATGATGAAAACGGACACGATTATTTGTACGCAAGCCGGGCCCACGGAGCCCATTCACGTGTACTTGAAGGGGGCGGCATAAGCTTGCTGGGAGTAATAGAGGCAGTATTGTATGCTGCTGGTGAAGACGGAGTGGACCTACACACCTTGGCCGAGATTCTTGGTGTCAGTGTGGCGGCCACGCGGCAGCAGGTGGCCACGTTGGCTGACCAGATGGCGGCCGATGAGCAGCGAGGGTTGTTCATCCAGCAGTCGGGAGAGCGGTTTTACATGCTGACGAAGCCCGCGACGGCCTCGGCCCTCAAGAAGTACTTTCAGGGTCCGCCAGCAACTGGCCTGTCAAAAGCCGCGCTGGAGTGTCTGGCAATCATTGCTTACCAGCAGCCGGTCACACGGATCGATATTGATGAGGTCCGCGGGGTGCAGAGCTCGGGTTCGTTACAAACGCTGGTGACCCGGCAGCTTATTGCTGAAGCGGGGCGCAAAGATGCACCGGGGCGGCCGATCATGTACCGGACCACGGACGTGTTCCTGGACTACTTTGGGTTACGCAGCCTGGATGATTTGCCGCCATTACCAACGACGGGGACACCGGATCCAGAAACGTTGGACTTGTTTGGACGCGAAGATATTGATGGTGAGCCTACCAGTGTGACTAGTACGGACGGTACGCCCACGGAGGAGAAGTAAATGGCTGAACGACTACAAAAAGTGATTGCCCATGCAGGGGTCGCTTCCCGGCGCCATGCTGAGGAGCTAATTACCACGGGTCACGTAACGGTCAACGGACAGGTGGTTACCACGTTGGGCACCAAGGTGGATACCGGCGACCAGGTGGCCGTCAACGGCGTGCCGTTAAGCAAGGAGAAACTGCAGTACTTTCTCCTGTACAAGCCGCGTGGAGTAATCACTGCGGTGACAGACAACAAGGGGCGCAAAGTTGTGACGGACTTCTTTGAGGATGTGCGTGAACGGGTCTACCCGGTCGGGCGCTTAGACTACGACACTTCGGGCGCGCTGATCATGACCAACGACGGTGATTTTGCCAATTTGATGATGCACCCGCGCTACCACATCGATAAGCGTTACGTGGCCAAAGTGGAGGGAATTCCAACTAACCTGCAGTTGCAACCGCTACGTGAAGGCGTGACGGTGGACGGGCGTAAATTGCGCCGGCGAAGGTCAAAATTTTGTCCCGCGATAACGGCGGTAAACGGACCGCCATTGTGGAGTTAACGATTCACCAGGGGTTAAACCACCAGGTGAAGAAGATGCTGAAGCAGGTTGGTTTCCCCGTCATTAAATTGGCGCGTGAAGCCTTTGGCCCGTTAACGTTGGCGGGCATGTCAGCAGGCGATTACCGCAAGTTGACCCACCAAGAAGTGGCCAAACTGAAAGAGTTAGCTAAATAGGCTTGTAATTATATTGCGACATGTTACTATTAATTGGTAATTAAATAAACTGGTTCGTCTTCAGGGCAGGGTGCAATTCCCGACCGGCGGTAATAGCCCGCTACTCGTCACGGTTGTGGCGACCGACTTGGTGTGATTCCAAGGCCGATAGTGAAAGTCTAGATGGAAGAAGATGGGACTCTTTTTGCTGTCCTGACAAAAAGACCCGTCATCCTTGTGATGGCGGTTTTTCTTTGTCAGCATGGCGGTCTCTCCGGGGCGAACCGCCTGGAGGTTTTTCTGATGAATAATGTTGCCAGTACCCGTATTCACCGGATGGCGGGTATCGCCATCCTGTCGGCGTTTGGGTTCGTATTAATGAACTTTGCGGTGCCGATCATCCCGGCCTTTCCGTTCCTGAAGCTGGATGGTAGCGATGTGCCGGTACTAATTGGTGCCTTGCTGTATGGGCCGGTTGGTGGTGTAGGCGTGGCGTTCATTCGTAGTTTGGTGCACTTCGTCCTGACCGGCGGTGGCGCGGTCAACTTGGTGGGCGACGTGGCGGCGTTCCTCGCTAGCTGTGCGCTGGTTATTCCGGTGGGATTGACGGTGCGCAAGCAGTTTTCGTGGCGGCGCCTCGTGACTGGTTTGGTCCTGGGAGTCGTGTTGCTGACCGTGGTGATGTCGATCATGAATTACTTTGTGCTCATTCCGGTCTACATGGCGGTATTGAACTTCAAGCTGGGGGTGTCCCTGGCGCAGTACATTGTCATTGGGGTGGTACCGTTTAACCTGATCAAAGGGGTGCTGTTGGCAGTGATTACCGCTGTCGTGGCGCGGCCGTTGAACGGTTGGATTCAGCATAATCGCCATGATTCGACGGTAGTACGATAGTTTACTAGTTTTAAAAATTTCGGAATAGCAAGACAAGGCCGCTACTGAGCGGCTTTTTTTTAATTGCTTGGCGGGGTGAAAAACCATTGTCGTGATACTGATGGTTTGCAGTCGGTAGTGGCAATTTAGTGTGTTACTCAGACGACGGTTCTACCGAAGCTACCTGGATTTACGGTATACTGGGTGCTAGGAGGGAGGCTACCGGCATGCTGAATGACTACTTGATCCAGTTTTTTTGATCACCATGCGCGTCGGCCCTTGTCAGTCCTGAGTTTATTGACGGGGAAGAAGACGATTTCGACGTTGTACGCGGCTCTGGTCAGCAACCAATTGCAGTGGTTAAACCTGATGCCCACGTTACGACGGGACGACTTTTTACGCTCCGTGGCGCGGTTGCAGGCGGCTGGATGGCTGCGGGCAGTCGGCCCCGATGTGGAGATAACGGTAACGGGCGCGCGGCAGCAGGTGGCCAGTGCGCACCACCACCCCTTGCCGAGCCACTACGATTTTCGGCTAAATGTCACCGAGTTTGCTGACCGGCTTTTCTTGGCCGTACAGGTGGTTTCGGAGGCCAGCTTCGACAATAATACATACGTGCCCGTCAGTTCCGAGTGGTCCGTGCAGCGGGCCATCAAGCGGTGGTACCGCCAGTATGGCCACGATTATCAGGCGGTGGTGACGGAGTTGACCGACGCTTTCGCCGCCATGGCGCCGGCGCAAGCTGACTTTTTGGCTGCCCGGTTAGTAGGTCACGACTTTGCGGGGAGTGCTGAATTAACGAGTGATGAATGGGGGTGGCAGTTACTAGATGCTGTGGGCACCCTGATTCACGTGCTACACCGTCAGCCAGATCACTTTCCTTTGTTAACTGCATTGTGGGGCGGGCCCATTAATCCGCTCCCGGCACTAGGTCAAAAGAGTTTGGAATTAGTCAACCAAGGGCTGGATATTCCCACGGTCGCCCGCCGGTTGCGGCGCAAGGACAGTACCATTAATGAACATATTCAGGCGGCTGCCATTTGGGGACTACCCGTGAATACGCACGTGTTACTGCCGGAGGCGTTGGCCCAACAATTGGTGTCTGCCTGGGCTGGCGGTGCGCACGATTACCGGCAACTGCAAGCGCTGGTCCCAGACGCGTCATTTCTACAAGTTCGGTTAGCGCAGGTCGCTTGTGTACGGAGGGAGCAGGGTCATGGTGATTGACGAGCAACAAATTAATGCAGCGTTACAGCAGCTCGGCTTTGCTACATTTCGTCCGGGTCAGCGTGAAATTATTACAAACGTTTTGGCGGGGCACAACGTTTTGGGTGTGTTGCCCACGGGTAGTGGCAAAACGTTGTGTTACCAACTGCCGGGCCGGCTGCTTGGTGGTCTGACGATTGTCTCGAGTCGTTGCTGGCGTTAATGCGTGACCAAGTCGCCCGGCTACAGGCGGCGGGTGAGCGCCGCGTGGTAGCATTAAACTCGACGCTGGATTCCCGAGACTTTAACGAGATACTCCGTGATTTAGACCGGTTCCGCTTCTTATTTATTGCACCCGAGATGTTGCAACGTCCTGACGTCGTGCAACGGTTACGTAACCTGGCTGTGAGTTTGTTTGTGGTCGATGAGGCGCACTGTATCTCCCAGTGGGGCCCGGATTTTCGCCCGGCCTACTTGCGTTTAGGTGACGTGATCGCGCGGGTGCAGCCCGCTGCGGTCTTGGCGCTGACAGCTACGGCCCCACGGCAGGTGCAGGCGGACATTTTGGCCCAGTTACGGATTCCAAACGCGCGGACCTACATTGGTTCGGTGAACCGGCCCAACCTATTCTTAGGGGTCGAGCAAGTCTTGCGGCCACAAGCAAAGGTGGCCCGGTTAATTGAGCTGCTGGATGCGGTCCACGGCCCTACTTTGGTCTACTGCGGTACCAAACGGCAGACGGAGGAACTAGCCGCGCAGATCACCAAGACGACCGGTTACCACGCGGCGTTCTACCATGCCGGGCTGGATGCTCACAGCCGGACGTTGCGTGAACGGCAATTCATTCAGGGTGATTTGGACGTGTTATGCGCCACCAGTGCTTTTGGTATGGGGGTCGATAAACCTAACGTGCGGTTAGTTGTACACATGTTCGTGCCGGAATCTCTGGAGGACTATTCGCAGGCCATTGGCCGTGCGGGCCGGGATGGCCGACGCAGCGTGACGGAATTGCTACTGACACCTGCGGACCTGGCGACGGCACGGCAGCACGTTGAGGCTATGCCCGACCGGGACACCATTGCCAGTGTGTACGCGCACCCGCAGGCCTTCATGAGGATGGACGACGCGCAGGTCCAGTTGATTTTGTCTTATCAGCACCTCGGCTTTACGGCTGAGCAAGTGTGGGCGCAGCTACAGGCCCGCAAAACGGAAAGCGTGGCTGGGTTTAGCGCTATGATTGCGTTTATTGATGACCAGCACTGTCACCGTAGCGTGTGGTTACGGCACTTTGATAGCCCCAGCGTTGCGCACGATGACGAGTGGTGTTGTGGGTCCGTCACGCCGGCAGTGATTGACGCGATGGGCCAGGCACCTGTAACTGCGTCCTTATCGCGGCCTGCACCGCAGGGATGGCGGGCAGTATTTAGTGAGATTTTTAACGTTGAGTCCCAGGCGCAAGAATAAACTGTGGTAAAATGACAATAGCAGTAAGAGAAAGAGGAGGCGGTGACCGTGGCCCAGACACCCAAGGATAAGCACGATAACCAGCAAAACCAACCCCAAGAACCATGGAACACCAAGTTTGACGACGATTTAGACGACGAGGGTAACTACTCACGGGTAAAAAAAACGCCGTCGTAGTCATGGTAACTCCGTCTTGACGTGGTCAATCACGGTGGGTTTGATTGTTATTCTACTGGTGCCGATCATTTGGATGGCGGTCGATAAGCGGATGCAAAATTCGGCGGATTCGCAGGACTCGACTAGTTTGTCCGTATCGTCGAGTACCAAGGCGCGCAGTCGGAGTGAAGCCAAGGCCGCGAGTTCGTCCCGGGCGAGCAGCCAGGCAGCCGCTAAGAAGAGCAGTAGTGCCAAGCAGGCGAGCATAGCTAAAGCGCGGTCGGCCAAGTCCAGTAGTAAAGCTGCCGCGGCAAGTAGCCGGGCAGCTACCAGTGCCTCTAGTACTAGTACCGCGCAGAGTAGCAGTAGTAGTGCTAGTTCGAGTTCCAGCAGTTCTAGCAGCGCGGCGGGTACTTATACCGTTCAGGCTGGCGATAACCTTTACCGCATTGCCACCAACCACGGCATGACGTTGTCGCAGATTCAGGCGTTGAACGGCATGGGTTCTAGTACCTCCGTCACGCCGGGTCAGGTGCTGAAAGTCAAGTAGTCAAATCAATGAGTGGCGTTGCTGGGCTGTGGCCGTGTGCCCCGGCCCATTTCTATGGGTATTTTTTTTAACTTTAAAGGAGAATGTAAGTACAAATGCAGATTGCAATCGACGGTCCGGCAAGTGCCGGCAAGAGCACCATCGCGAAGTTAGTGGCGACCAAGCTAGGCTATATTTATTGTGACACGGGGGCGATGTACCGCACGGTTACGCTGATGGCTTTGCGTAACGGCATCGATGTCCACGATGCTGCAGCGATTACGGCGCGCTTACCGCAGTTACGGATCGACTTTAAGCCAACTGCCACCGGTCAGCAGGTCTTGATGAATGGTGAGGACGTTTCGCTGGCCATTCGCCAAGAAGATGTGACTAATAACGCTAGCGCCGTGGCCGCAATTCCGGCAGTGCGGGCGGACCTGACACAACGCCAACGGGATATTGCCGCTGCGGGCAACATCGTCATGGATGGCCGGGATATCGGGACGACGGTGCTACCGCACGCAGAACTCAAAGTGTTCATGGTCGCGAGCGTGGCTGAACGGGCGCGTCGACGCTTTCTGGACAACCAGGCTAAGGGGATTGACGTGCCAGTGTCAGTGCTTGAAGAAGAAATTGCGGCTCGGGATCACAAGGACTCAACCCGGGCAACGTCACCGTTGAAGCAGGCTGAGGATGCGGTACGTATCGACACGACCCACATGTCGATTGACGCGGTGGTAGCCGAAATATTGCGCTTACATGATGAACGCTTGGGGCAAAAAGCCGGTGAACAGTCCGGGTCCCCAAAATAAATTACAATAATTAAAAAAAACTATCCCTGAAAAGTTGGCAAAAGTGCTGCGTATCATGTATACTGGCATTTGATGATAGTCGTTAAGGAGGATTTTTTTTGGCATGAGTGAAAACAGCGTAAACCCAGAAACCATGGCGGACGCTCTGAACAGCGTTCAAACGGTCAATGTTGGTGATACCGTTAAGGGTGAAGTTCTGGCAATTGAGGACAAGCAGTTAACGGTGGGCATCCAAGGTACCGGCGTGGAAGGGGTTGTGCCACTTAAAGAATTAAGTACCCAGCCAATCGAAGATATCCACGATGTTGCCAAGGTCGGCGACGTGATGGATCTGGTTATTATTAGCAAGATTGGTAAGGATAAGGAAAACGGGCAGTTCCTGCTTTCCAAGCGCCGCCTCGAATCGAAGAAGGTTTGGGACGAATTGAAGGCCAAGTCGGACGCCGGCGAGACCATTACTGCACCTGTCACCTCTGTAGTTAAGGGTGGCTTGGTTGTTAACGCAGGTGTGCGTGGCTTTGTACCAGCATCGATGGTTGCTGATCACTTTGTCGAAGACTCAAGCAGTACCAAGGTCAGGAACTGGAGTTCAAGATCATTGAGATCGAACCACTGGACAACCGCTTGATCTTGTCGCACCGTGCCGTTTTGGAAGCGCAGAAGGCCGAAGCCCGCAAGGAAATCTTTGCGAAGATTCAGCCTGGTGATGTGCTTGACGGTAAGGTTGCACGTTTGACTAACTTTGGTGCCTTTGTTGACTTGGGCGGGGTCGATGGTCTGGTTCACGTTTCGCAGATTTCCTTTGACCACGTTGACAAGCCTAGTGATGTGCTGAAGGTCGGTCAGGACGTTAAGGTTAAGGTATTGAACCTGGATCCAGATCGCAATCGGATCAGCCTGTCCATCAAGGCCACGTTGCCTGAACCATGGGATGGTATTGAAGAAAAGGCTCCAGTTGATTCTGTATTGACTGGTACTGTGCGTCGTCTGACTAACTTTGGTGCCTTCGTTGAAGTATTCCCTGGTGTTGAGGGTCTAGTTCACATTTCCCAGATTTCTCACGAACACATCGGTACTCCAGCTGACGTGCTAAAGGAAGGCCAAGAAGTGCAGGTCAAGGTACTTTCTGTTGACCCATCCGCACACCGTCTGGGCTTGTCCATCAAGGCCCTGACTGAAGCCCCAGAAGGTGCTCACGAAGAGGAGCGTGGTAACAACCGTCCTCGTCGTAACAACAACGGTGGCAACAACCGCGGTCGTCGTGGCGGTAATGGTGGTCGGACGAACATTCCGGCTGAATACCAGCAGGATGACTCTGGCTTCTCCCTGGGTGACATCTTAGGTGATGCTCTTAAGGATGCTGGTAAGGACAACGACAACAAGTAGTCTTAACTAGGTTATTAGTGATACGTAAACGTTGGGCCAACGGCTCAGCGTTTTTTTGATAGGAGGACAACATGAGTATTCCCACACTAGCAATTGTTGGGCGCCCCAACGTGGGTAAATCAACGATTTTTAATCGCATCGTGGGTACCAGGCAGGCCATTGTTGAGGATACCCCTGGTGTCACGCGTGACCGGCTATACGGGCGCGCAACGTGGTTGACCCGGGAGTTTGCCGTCATCGACACCGGTGGGATCGACATGGGCGATGAGCCGCTGGTGCAGCAGATTACCCAGCAGGCGGAGATTGCCATTGATGAAGCTGACGTTATTCTGTTCCTGGTGAACGTTGAGAACGGGGTTACGGACGCTGATGAGCGTGTGGCGCAGATTTTGTACCGTGCGGATAAACCGGTGGTGCTGGCCGTGAACAAAGTCGATAACGCCGAACGGCGCAATGACATCTTCGATTTCTACAGCTTGGGGTTTGGTGAGCCACTACCGCTGTCGGGAACCCACGGGTTGGGCCTGGGTGACGTTTTGGATGCCGTCATGAAAGCCTTCCCTGAGGATCAGGCAGAGGCTGAGGATGATAGTATCAAGTTTTCATTGATTGGGCGGCCGAACGTCGGCAAATCTTCCCTGGTCAACGCTATTTTGGGCGAAAACCGGGTGATTGTTTCCAATATTGAGGGAACCACGCGGGATGCCATTGACACCCACTTTGAAGCGCTAGGTAATGAGTTTACGATGATTGACACTGCGGGTCTGCGTAAACGGGGCAAAGTGTACGAAAACACCGAAAAGTACGCCGTTTTGCGGGCTATGCGGGCCATCGACCGGTCGGACGTGGTCCTGATGGTGCTCAACGCCGAAGAGGGCATTCGCGAACAGGACAAGCGGGTCGCGGGATATGCCCACGAAGCTGGCCGCGGGATCGTCATCGTGGTGAACAAGTGGGACACACTGGACAAGGATCAGCACACCATGCAGGACTTTGAGAATCATGTGCGTGATCAGTTCCAGTACCTGGATTATGCGCCCATCGTGTTTGTGTCCGCCAAGACCAAGCAGCGGCTGGACCAACTGCCGCGCTTGATTATGCAGGTCGCAGAAAACCAGTCGCGGCGGATCCAAAGTAGTGTGCTGAACGATGTGCTCGATGAAGCCATTACGGTCACGCCGACCCCAACCATTAACGGGAAACGGCTGCGGATCTACTACATGACTCAGGTGGCCATCAAGCCGCCAACATTTATCGTCTTTGTCAATGACGTGGACCTGCTTCATTTTTCCTATCAGCGGTTTATCATTAACCGGCTACGGGAGACCTTCGATTTCGACGGGACGCCAATTCATTTAATTGCCCGGAGACGGCAATAACACCGGGTTGACGGCGGTAGTCGCGATATTGTGAAAAATTTTATGACCAGCGTGTTAAATATACTGATTTTTTTGGCTAAAAACACGAAAACGCTTGGCATAAAGCCTTTTCCATGCTATATTTACGTGTGAAATAGTGTTGCTTAGGTGCTCATTATTTCCTCATTCTTAAACCACTAATATGGTGGATTTTGTGGTTAGAATAACTAACTGCATCACGGAGGTGAAATACACATGGCAAACAAAGCAGAACTTATCGACAGCGTTGCATCCGCAACTGGCTTGACTAAGAAGGACGCTACGGCCGCTGTTGACGCAGTGTTCGGTTCTATCCAGGATAGTCTGGCTAAGGGCGAAAAGGTCCAGCTGATTGGTTTCGGTAACTTTGAGGTCCGCGCACGTGCTGCCCGCAAGGGTCGTAACCCGCAGACTGGCGCTGAAATCCAGATTCCTGCATCCAAGGTACCAGCATTTAAGCCTGGTAAGGCCTTGAAGGACGCCGTTAAGTAATTAACGGAGATGCAATAGTACTTAGAACGGCTGAGCCCAAAGCGATTTGGACTCGGCTTTTCTTTTGGCGAGAGCCGTACCCCGCGGGTGGAAAGCAATTGCAGCACAGCACTGCTTCAACCCGTACCACCAGGCTCAGATCAGTAACGAATGAGGAGGATAATAATGAGTGATAGCTATTCAGCACAAATGTTAGACGCAATTGAGGGCGGCCAGTTGGATCGGGCGCACCACTTGTTCAAGTTGGCACGGAAACACGATGACGACGAAACGCGCTTTAATCTAGCTGAGGAATTGTATGGTATCGGGTTTACACCTGAGGCCAAACAACTGTACACGGACCTCCTCACAAAGTATCCCGATGAGGGTGACGTGTTGACCGCGTTGGCTGACATTGCGGTGGCTGACGGTGATAACGACGCGGCCTTAAACTACCTAGACCGGGTCAAGCCAGACAATCCCGCCTACGTACAGGCATTATTGGCCGTGGCCGATTTGTACCAAACGCAAGGCTTGTATGAAGTGAGTGCCCAAAAGTTGCACGAAGCCGCCCAGTTGGCGCCGGATGAACCGGTGATCACCTTTGCTCAGGGAGAGCTGAACCGAGCCTGGGGTCACACGCAAGATGCCGCCGCTGCTTACCTGCGTTTGCTCGACCAGGGCGAAGAGTTGATTGCTGGAGTGAACGTCCGCGGACGTTACGGGGAAGCGTTAGGCAACTTGGGTCGGTACGAGGACGCCGTGGCTGTATTTGACGACGTGGGGATCGACGCGTTAACGTTGGATGAGACGTTCCAACTCGGCGTGATGGACATTGAGTTGAAGGAATACAAAGACGCGGTGGATGCGCTCCAACGCGTTGTTGGCCAGGACGAGACGTATACTAGTGCGTACCTGCCCCTAGCTCAGGCCCAGCAGGCTGCGGGCAACACCAGTGGTGCGTTACAAACCGTTCAGGCCGGGGTCGCCCAGGACGATACCAACGCCGATTTATACGCGCTGGGTGGCACCTTAGCCCTGGACTTGGAGGACACTGAGACCGGCGAACGGTACCTGCAAGCGGCCTTAAAGATCGACCCCAACAACCAGGCACACCGGTTGGATTGGAGTAACTTCTTGTTACATGAGGGTCGGCACGAAGAGAACGTTGAATTTCTCGGCGCCCTGGATGCGGACGGCAACAGTGATCCACAGCTCTACTGGAACCTGGCGCGTTCGCAGGAGCAATTGGAACGTTACGACGAGGCGCGGGCTAACTACCTGTTGGCGTTTAGTACCTTTCAGGATCGCCCCGCATTCCTGCGGGACATTGCCCAGTTCTTTCGGACAACGGCGGCTGCGGCCGAAGAGCGGGCAGCCTTACAGCGGCTCGTGCAGCTGGAGCCCGACGATGTCGACGCACAGGAGCGGTTGGACGTTTTAAATGATTCGGATACGCAGGCTTAGTTTGCGCGCAGTTACATTGCGCAAACGCAAAGATGAAATGAATGATTAACGGAGGTAGGTAACTCATGCAGGTTGATTTAAGTAACCCACAATTTCAGGCGGCCATCCCAATTCTACAGCGTATTGAGGATGCGGGGTTTGAGGCTTACTTTGTGGGTGGCTGTGTGCGTGATGCCCTGTTAGGGTTACCGATTCATGACGTGGATATTGCGACTTCTGCCTATCCGGCTGAAGTCAAGGGGATTTTTCGGCGTACCGTCGACACGGGCATCCAGCACGGGACCGTGACGGTGCTCGACCATGGCGCGGGCTATGAAGTCACCACTTTCCGAACGGAGTCGGGCTACCAGGATTTTCGGCGTCCGGACAGCGTGCAGTTTGTGCGGTCCCTCAAGGAGGACCAGTTACGGCGGGACTTTACCGTCAACGCGTTGGCTGCACGGCACGACGGCACCGTCATCGATAATTTTAACGGGTTGGCCGATCTACATGACCACGTGTTGCGCGCCGTCGGCAACCCCGATGACCGCTTTGGTGAAGACGCCTTGCGCATGATGCGGGCGGTGCGGTTTGAAAGCCAGCTCGGGTTTACCTTGGAACCAGCCACGGCCCAGGGCATCAGTGACAACGCGCCGTTGCTACAGCACATTGCGGTGGAGCGCATTGCGACGGAATTTACGCGCTTGCTACTGGGAATTGACCGGCGCGCGGGTTTGCGCACCCTGATTGACTCCGGTCTGTACCAGTATTGCCCCCAGTTTGCGGCGGCGGGACCAGCGTTGGCCCAACTGGCGGCACTGCCCGCTAGTCAGTGGCCTAACGCCGCGGTCGCTTGGACGCTCTTGGTGGTCACCTTGGGTGTTGCGCCGCGCAAGTTTTTGCGGGCGTGGAAGCAGTCGAACGACCTGATTGAAGCGGTGCAAGCGGCAACATCCATGTGGCCAGCGCTAGGCGGCACGGTGCCCGATAACTGGACGTTGTATGCTGCTGGTACGCGTGGTGTTACGGTCGCCCTAACGGCGTATGGGTGTGCCCACCCCGATCGTGACGTGACGGCCATTCGTGCTGCCTATGATGGACTTAGTATTCATCACAAAGATGAGTTGGCGTTGAGCGGCAGTGATTTGATTGCGGCGGGCATGCAGCCTGGCCGCGCGATGGGCCAAGCGTTACGGCGAGCGGAACGAGCGTGGTGACCGGGACGGTAGCCAACACGCGTACGGCCTTGTTGGCCTACGTGCAGGCCGCGGACCAAGCAGATTAGTGAGAGGGGTAAGTATTAGTGCAAACATTAACCGCCACCGATATTAGTAAGGCGTATGGCGACAAACAGTTACTACAAAACGTTAATTTTTTTGATCAATGAGGGTACCCGTATTGGCCTAATTGGGGTCAACGGTACGGGCAAAACTACCCTGTTGGCGGGCTTAGCCGGCACCGCACCATTTGATGCGGGGTCCGTCGACACCCCCAAGAATTACCGGATTGCCTATCTGGCCCAGCAGCCAGCACTGCCTCAAGGTGACACGATTATGGATGCAGTGTACGGCGGTGACGCCCCCGTCTTTGCGGCCATTCGTGAATACGAGGCCGCGCTGGCGGCGTACGGTGATGCGCCGATGAGCGATGCGGTACAGGAACGCTACACCAAGCCATGGCCAAGATGGACCAGACTAATGGGTGGGATGCCGAGACCGAGATTAAGACGATCTTGACGCAATTACACCTGGATGATTTGAGTCAGAAAATCGGCACGCTCTCCGGTGGCCAGGCTAAGCGGGTCGGCCTCGCCCAGGTGTTGATCGAGCAGCCCGACCTCTTGATGCTGGATGAACCGACGAACCACCTCGACTTTGATTCCGTAGCCTGGCTGGAAAAGTATCTGGCGGCTTACAAGGGTGCGCTACTGGTCGTGACCCATGATCGGTACTTCCTGGACCGCGTCGCCAACCAGATTTGGGAACTCGACCGCGGGCACTTGCAGGCGTTTACTGGTAACTATCAAGATTATGTTGCCCAAAAGGCTGAGCAGAATGAACGCGAAGACGCCATGGCGCACAAGCAACAGCAACTCTATAAACACGAGTTGGCCTGGATGCGCGAGGGCGCCCATGCCCGCACGACGAAACAAAATGCGCGGGTCAACCGCTTCAAGGACATGAGTAACGGTCAGCAGGAGCGGCCGACCGCTAAGGTTGATATTGACATCAGCTCCCAACGGCTGGGCAAAAAGGTGATCGAGATGTCCGGGGCCAACCTACGCTTAGGTGGGCACGTGATTCTGGACGACTTTAACTGGCTAGTGCAACCCGGTAAGCGCATCGGTATCACGGGCGCCAATGGAGCCGGTAAGTCCACGCTGTTGAACGTGCTTACCGGTCAAATTCCGCTAGATAGCGGAACCTTGGATATTGGCGAGACCGTCAAGTTCAGTTATTACCGGCAGCAGATGCCACCAATGGACGGGAATGAACGGGTCATTAGTTACCTTCAGGCTGTCGGTGAAGGGGTGACCAACAATCGCGGTGAGCACCAGAGCGTGACGCAATTATTGGATGCCTTTCTGTTTCCGCGCGCCATGCACGGTGAGCGGATCGACCGGTTGTCTGGTGGCGAACTCCGGCGGTTATACCTGTTACAAGTGTTGATGCAGCAACCCAACGTGCTGTTACTGGACGAACCAACTAATGATTTGGATATTGCGACGCTGACCGTCCTGGAAGACTATCTCGATAGTTTTCCGGGTACGGTAATCACCGTGTCCCATGACCGGTACTTTCTGGATAAAGTGGCGGAGCAGCTGTTCATCTTTGGCGGTGAGGGACACATCGAGCGTGCCGTGGGGCGGTTCACCGATTACCTGCGGCGGCAGCAGGAACAAGCAAATGCTGCCACCCCCGCCACGAAGAGCACGGACCAGCCGCGCAAGCGCGAGTCTACGACGACCAGTGCCCCAACGGCCAAGAAGAAGGTCAAGCTCACTTACGCGGAGCAAAAGGAGTACGAGGGCTTGATGCCACAAATTGATGCCCTAGACCAACAAATTAGTGATCTGCAGGCCGCTATGGCCGCAACGGATGGCTATGACTACCAGACGTTGGCGGGTCAGCAACGACGGTTGGATGAATTGAACGCTCAGGAAGACCAGCTGATGGAACGGTATTTAGCACTCGATGAGTATGTAGACGATTAAGAATAGCCCAAAAATGCAGGTCGCATCTGTCAGAACGGATGCGACCTGCATTTTTGATTGGGTGCGGTAAGTGGTTAAACGAACAGATAAATGGACACGAACATGAGTGCGGAGCCCACCATGACAAAGACGTGCCACACCACGTGGATATAGGGGATGCTACGGCGGGTATAGATCAAGGCCCCTACCGTGTAGGCCACGCCACCAGCCACCAGCAACCAGAAGCCGATCACGCCGAGGTGTTCCCACAATGGTACCATCGCGATCAGGCACAACCAGCCGAGCAGCACGTAGATAGCCACTTCAATTTTGTGTAGTCGCTTGCTGGCCGCCAGGCAGTCTAATAGGATGCCAGTCAGGCACAAGGCCCAAATGGTGATGAGCAAGCCCACACCAAGTGGCCCCCCGATGGCTACCAGGCAGTAGGGTAAGTAGGACCCGGCAATCAGTACGTAAATGCTGGAGTGGTCTAGTGCCTGAAACACTTTGCGTGCCCGCGTAAAGTACAACGCGTGAAACAGCGTGGAGGACGTGTACAGCACGATGAGGCAATCCCAAAGCCGGCAAACGACCAGATACGGGTCCAATCACCGGTTGGTACGGCCCGCACAAGCAGAAGGACCAGGGCGGTAATGGCCAACGCAATGCCAACACCGTGGGTAACGGCGCTCCACACTTCATTTTTGATTAAGTAGCGGCGAGACTTTAAACGGTTAGCGGTCATTTGCATTCATCTACCCCCAAGGTTAACTGGTTCCCATAACTACATCCTAGCGGGTTGCGACTTCAAAGTCAACTACAGCTAGTTTTGAAAACTATTTAATCTATGCTAGATTTTAGCCCCTGGTTTCGGTATACTGACATGGTACAAACTAAGCAAAGACCAGAAAGAGTGGCGTACAGATGACCAATATCAAAATTGTGGCCGATTCTTCGGTGCAGATGACTCCCGAAGAAATCGCTCAGTATCAGGTAACCATTATCCCGCTGACCGTGATGATCGACGGCACCGTTTATACTGATGGAGAAACCATTACGCGTGATGAGTTTGTGAACAAGATGTTCACGGCCAAGGACCTACCGCAGACCAGCCAGCCGGCGATTGGGTCGTTCGTGGAGAAGTACGAGCAGCTCACGGCGGATGGAAGCCAGGTCATTTCAATCCACTTGGCGGAGAGCCTGAGCGGGACGGTGAACGCAGCGCGCCAGGCTGCCGAAATGGTGGATGGTGACGTGACGGTGATTGATTCCGGTCTGACCGACCGCGCAATGGCGTTTCAAGTCATTGAGGCGGCGAAACTGGCGGCCCAAGGTGCTGATGTGGATACCATTGTGGCCCGGTGCAAGACCGTTGAGGACCACACAACCTTACGGATGGGCGTCGTCAATTTGACCAACCTCGTTAAGGGTGGTCGTCTATCCCGGGCGGCGGGCATGATTACGTCGGTTTTGAACATCAAGATTGCGTTGACCATGGAACATGGTGAGCTGGGCATCCTGAAAAAGGGCCGGGGCATGAAGACCATTAAGCGGTTTGTGGACGACGTGGTGCAAACGATGAGTCAAAAACCGGGCATCAAGTCAATCGGGGTCTCGTACGTTGATGAGACGTCAGGGGCTGATGCTATTGCTGAACAAATTCGGGCGGCGGTGCCCGGGGTTGACGTCTTGGTACGCCGGACGGGCCCCATTGTCGCTACCCACGCCGGCAAAGGCGCCTTTGCGATTATGTATTACGAAGATTAAATTGCGCAGCTAATGCGTGAAGAGGGTCGTTCCGTTGAGGAATGGCTTTTTTTTCGCGTGTTAAGACTGGGGACAAGAAAATTCTTAAACCAGCAGGTGACCACTGAGCCAGGGGCCATTTTGTGCTACCATAAATTATAATTATTAGTAGCTGTTTTGAGGACAGTTTGCGTAAACGAGGGATGAATAATTTGATATTGAAACGGATGATACGCGCGCTGGTGGTGCTAGCGATGGCCGTAGTGGTCGGTGTTGGCTGTACTACCCTATTCGTGCATAACGCGCAACCATTAGCAACTGGTGGCGGTAACTCAACGACCGGTGCGGTGAACGTGGTCGCCGTGGGTGATTCATTGACTCATGGGGTGGGCGATACGACCGGCCAAGGCGGTTACGTGCCACTAATTGCGGAGGATATTCGCGTGGAGACGGGGGCCACGGTGCACACCAGTAATTATGGGGTGACCGGGGACACGTCGCTGCAAATTCTCAAACGGGTCCGCAACAACACCAAAATGCAGGCCCAGCTCAAACGGGCCAACGCCATTACGCTAACGGTGGGTGGTAACGACCTGATGCACATCCTACAAAATAACCTCAACAACATCAATACGGCGGATGTGAACCATGGTATTCAGTTGTTCCAGCGGCACGTGCAGACGTTAATTGCGACTATTCGCAAGTATAATGGAAATGCGCCGATTTACTTGTTTAGTATTTACAACCCGTTTTACGTGTACTTCCCGAATCTGACGAAGATGCAGACCAGCGTCAATAATTGGAACGCGGCGACCAAGAAGACGGCAGCCACGCTTCACCGGGTCCACTTTGTGGATATTAACGCGGTTTTGTCGAAGGGGACGGCGGCCGATCAACGGTCGATGAAGGCGGGTAAGTCGAACTTGACTAACCACCTAATTTACACCAAGGATCACTTCCACCCGAACAACGCGGGTTACGTCAAGATGACGGCCAAGTTATGGTCAGCAATGTCAGCAACGGAGGATGAATGGGAATAATGGCAAACAATGAGCACACACCCAAGCAAGCATCACGGCGAGAGCACAATCGCGCGCAAACGGCGGCGACTACCAGTACTAAGCACGGCGCCATATCAGTTGGTGGTTTTGGGCGTTTATCGTTCTGTTGGGACTGGTCGTTGGTGCCAGCGGCACGTTGGTGTACAAAGCATCACGTCCAGTCGAAACGACGACTGCGGTTAAACCGGTCAAGTCGGCGGGCGACGTCATGCACGTCAGTATGACCAAGAAAGAGGTCAACCGCCTGATTGCCACCTACCTCAGCCACCAGTTGAAGGCGGGTGACGTGAAGTACTCGTTCTCAGTTGGTAACCACGCGGTTTTAAAGGGTACCTTCAAATTCTTTGGTACCCAAGTCCACTTCGGCATGGTACTGGATCCGTACGTGCAAACGAATGGCAACGTGCTACTGAAAGTCACCCAGATCAACGTTGGTAAACTAGGCGTCCCGGTTAGCTACGTCATGAGTTACGTGGCGAACAACTACAAGCTACCGGGGATGGTGGAAGTTAATACCAAGCGTAAGATGATTGTGCTAAGATTAAACAAACTCAAGTTAGGCAACGGGCTACGCGTACGCGCGGACCGAATCGACCTGGTCCACGACGAAATTGACGTCACGGGCTACACGGTCAAGGCCGCGAAGTAGACAGGAGGGTATTCATATGGCAACAGCAATTTTTGCGGGTGGATGTTTTTGGTGCATGGTGCAACCCTTTGAGGAACAGCCGGGCATCCAAAATGTGGTGTCGGGTTATACTGGGGGTCACGTACCCAACCCGACGTACGAGCAAGTCAAGAGTCACACCACGGGCCATACGGAGCAGTGGAGATCACCTTTGATCCGGACGTGATTTCGTACGCTGATTTGGTGGAAATTTACTGGCAGCAGACTGACCCGACCGACGCTATGGGGCAGTTTCAGGATCGTGGCGACAACTACCGCCCGGTCATTTACGTGAACTCACCGGAGCAGCGCCGGATTGCGGAGCGTCCAAAGCCAAGCTGGAAGCGTCCGGGATGTTTGATCAGCCCATCGTGACGCAAATCGAGGATGCGGGCCCATTTTACCCGGCTGAGCCCGAACACCAGCAGTTTTACGCAAAGAATCCCCGGCGGTATGCGGCCGAACACGCACAGCGCCAGGAGTTTGTCGATGCGCACTGGAAGGAGCACAAATGACCGAACCGTTTTATCGCTTCCTGATGACGTTGCGTAATCCCAACGATCACGGGGAACTGGCCACCTTTGCCCAGAACGCGTTTTTGGATCAGGCCTTCCCCAAGCAGGAAACGGATTTTGATACATTGAGTAACTATCTCGAACTAAATGGTAATTACCTGCCCAGCATGGACGTATTCGACGCGGCATACCAGTTGTACCGTGAACGGCGTTCCTAAGGGCGACGGAGGCAAGCGTGAGTAACGAAGACGAACAGCAGCAACAACCAGCACCACAAGATACCCCACACCGTCATGGCGTGCCCGTTTGGGCTGCCACGGTGGGGATGGTCGTGACCCTCGTGTTAGGTGGGGGCATTGGCTACGGTGCATCAGCCATCCACAATGCGCAGCAAGCGACGACCACGGCGGCCGTCCCGAGCGACATGAGCAAAGTGGTCAAGGCCTACCAAACGATTTCGCAGAATTACTATCAAACGACCAGCAGCAAGAAGCTGGTTAATGGTGCCATTAGTGGCATGGTGAACTCGTTGAAGGATCCCTATTCGGTCTACCTGCAAAACCAGGATGCGACCAGTTTGAACACTGAAATCTCCGGGTCCTTCGGTGGGATTGGCGCCACCATGGAGCAGCGGAGTAGTGGCGTCTTTGTTGAATCGGTCAACGCTGATAGTGCCGCTAAGAAGGCGGGCATCCGGGCTGGTGACCAGATTGTGAGCGTCAATGGTCAGTCGGTCACGAAACAAGACCTGAATAAAATTGTGGCTAAGGTGCGTGGCAAGATCGGCAGCAAGGTGACCGTGGGCGTTAAGCGTGACGGTCACACCATGACCTTCACCATGAAACGGGCCAAAGTGACCGTGGCCAGCATCACGGGTAAACTCGATAGCAGCAACAAGCAGGTCGGGATCATCACCTTTACCACCTTTACGGATAACTCCGGTAAGGAAATGAAGCGGGTCGTTAAGAAACTGCGCCAAGAGGGGGCAAAGAAGTTTGTTCTGGACCTTCGTGGCAATCCAGGTGGGGTGCTCGACGAAGCGCTCGCGATTGACTCGATGTTCCTGAAGAATGGCCAGACGATCCTGAAGGTCAAGTCACGTGGGGCCGAGGCGGAGGTGTACAAGGCTGGCAAGAAGTACGATGGCGGCTTCAAGATCACGGAGCCGACCGTCGTACTGATCGACGGTGATTCCGCGTCCGCTGCCGAAATTACGGCCGCCGCGCTCAACGAGCAAGCCCACATTCCGCTGGTTGGGCAGAAGAGCTTTGGTAAGGGGACCGTTCAGACCGTTGCGGATATGGGCGGCGGCAACGAACTCAAGCTGACGATTGCCAAGTGGCTAACGCCAAACGGCACGTGGATCAACCATAAGGGTATCCAGCCAACTGAACATGTGGCCAACCCTAGCTACGCCAACATCCCCGCCATTACGGTGACGAGCATGAAGGAAGGAGACGCCAACAAGAGTGTGAAGTCCCTCCAGCGGGCACTGAATGCGTTGGGCTACAACGCCGGGACGGCCAACGGTTATTACAGCAGTACCGTCACGGCAGCGGTCAAAGCCTTCCAGAGTAAAACAGGATTGGCAGCCACTGGGGTCGCCAATGAAGATACCATCAGTGAGCTGGTCACCAAATTGAGCGCCAAAATTAGTGCCAACGACATCGTCATGAAGGCGGCGTTGACCAAAGTCGAGAGTATGCACTAAGCCACTGATCATGGTTGTAAACAGTCCTTCCGTTCGTAACGGGAGGGCTTTTTTTGATACGTGCAAATTGTTAACCCCAGCTTTCCCGAGAATGTTCCTGCCGCCTGGTTGATGTGTTAGTATGCCAGTAACGTGAGTAGTGGGGTCATCACACGATTAGAGGGGGCACGACCAATGCTAAGTCGAAAGGATTTACACGAACTGGCGCAACGGTGGGCATCATGGTTTGCGGATAGCGATAATCGGGACGCGCCAGTGAGTAATATCAACCTCACGGACGAACTGCAGGGTGCGGGTTTGGTGGCGGATAATTTTGTGTCAGTGCCGGTGGCATTTCGGGCGCACTTAGTGTTTGATGATGGGCCCGCCGCCGTGGCCCTCCTGGACGCCTTTGACGATCCACTGGCTCTGGGCAATAGCATTGCGGCCCGGTGGGAGCAAATTAGTCATTGGCTTGCCGATGGTGAACTGGATCATTCTTCCTGGTGGTGGTTAACCCGGGCGTTTCAGCGGCTGGCTACTTTAACGTTGCCCTTGGTCGACATTCGCACCATCATCATTGAGTCGTTCGATGGTGCGTTTGGTCGCCGCACTGAGGACGCGATTGTGGCTCAGAAAGTAACGGTGAATCGCGACGGAAGTATGGTGAAGGTCGACCAGCCCGTGCAAGGTCCGCCGCGGACCCATCACGGACAGGTGGATGCGCAGGCGTTGGCCCCTTTACTCACGGCGCTGGCGGACTTGGCTGGTGCTGGCACGGATGATTGGTCGGTCATGGATGCGGGTAACTGGGAACTGACGGTGGTCAGCACTACCGGGCGTCAGCGCCGCACGGGTCCCTTAATCGTGGGCGAGGATCAGGGATTGTCTGAACGGTTGCGCGACCTGCTCCACGTGTCCGGCTTGCTGCTGATGGATGGGGCACCGCACCGGTTGCAACGGTTTAGTGCGCACTATCAACCTGCGGCGAAAGTGCAAGAAGACTTGGTGCTGCGGCGGGGTGACCAATCGGTGTCCTTCACGCACCAAGGACCGACCCGACAGGTGCAAACACGCGTGGTGGATGAGTCAGTGGGACGGCTACTTGATTTACTAGCAGATTCGTCCGCCACTGAAGTGACGCTATTGGCTGACCCTGCGGACAACTTGACGGTCACGTGGAATTATCGAGATAAGGCGGCTAAGTCGGTCCATGGGACCCTCAATCAGGATCACCCAATACCTGCCTGGGGCGAGGTGGCCGCTATCTTGCGTACCTGGATGTCATCGGTAGCACCGGCGATGTTGGATCCGCACGTCATCAATCTGCCGACAGCCAAGCAGGATGAAATTTTGTATGCGCAGGTCCTATTCCCCCATGGCGATCGTGCGTATAGTTACTTGGCCACCACCGATTACGTGGTGGGTGACCGCGTCGTGGTCCCGGTCGGTGGGGATGGAGAAGCCGATGGTATCATTGTTAACTTACAGTACTACGCGCCGAGCGAGGCTCCGTTTCCGCCTGACCGTACAAAGGCAATCTTGCGCAAAGCGGATCCACTGGGCGTGGTCAATGAATGGCGCAACCAACAATCGTAACCTCACAATACCATCTACCAACGAGGATTAGTGGTAGGTGGTGTTTTTTTGTGTTAGCGTGTCAGCAGTCCGTCAAGTCAGCAATTGGCAAATTTTCTTATAGTAGTATATACTTATATTTAGTAAGCAACGGTAGGAATATTTCCTGCCAGTTTACGGGCATCAATAAAATGTGTGTAGGGGGTTATCATTTTGGTTGAAGCAAGTTTTATTTCTGAGCGTCACTCTGCGCGGCAGTTCTCGGACCGCCAAATTGACCGTGATGTCTTGAACGCAATTCTCACGGAGGCTCAGCAAGCACCGTCATGGGAAAATAGTCAACCGTGGAAGGCATATGTTGCTATGGGAGCAACGGCAGCGCGCATCCGTGCCGCTCACGAGCGGGCGCGTAAGGACGGCACCAAGAGCTGGACGGAAGTTGTCCCACCGCAAAGCTGGGGTAAGTATCCTGCTAGCAACATTGCCGATTGGCAGCAGCATTTGCAGCAAGACCCGCACGGCGACCAGTTAGGTAGCTGGAACGGCAAGTTGTTCAACGCACCCGCTATTGTGTATATCACCGTGGCCAAAGACGCGTCGAATTACTCGGCTTATGATGCGGGTGCTTACGGTTATGGTATTTTACTGGCAGCCGCGGAACGCGGTGTGAGTGGCATTCCCGCCTTTGAACTTGTCCGTTACCCCAAAGAGATCCGTGCGGAGTTTGAAATTCCGGATGATGAATCCATCTTGATGGGCATCGGTTTGGGCTACCCCGTGGACGCGCCCGTCAACAAGTTCGTTACTGGGCGTAACACTTTGGATCAGGTCGCGCAGTTTAAGGACTAGCGTGGCTTCGAGACAAAAAAAATAGGTAGTGTTACGTACAGCCATGAAAATTAATACACGCCCGCGTGGTGGGTCCTGATGATTGATGGGCGCACCACGCGGGCTTTTGGTAGTTTTTCCCCGTTGCGGTAACCCGCCCGCGTTGCCTTTACAGTCCCGACGAAAATCGGTACAACTATCGCAATAACTAACTGTGAGAGTATTAGCCTTGGCAAACATTAAATGATTGAAACAAGGCCGGTTGGCAATGCGACTCGTATTGGATAGGACACCTCTGACACATCTGAATATAATTAGCAAAAAGTCCGTTAATTCGGGCTTTTTGAATACGCACATGCTTATACTTATTTTCCACAGTTGAATCTACCGTGCGCTTTGCTGTCACTCCGTTGCGTGAATTGCTGGAAAATATGTCAAATACAGGATGCATATAATGAATCTGATTCCTAAGGGTGTATCCAGGGACTACCACTATCAAGAAGGCCAGGTGAGTCTGCACAACACAATTTAAACGACCGTCGGTCATGGAGTTGTTAATACTCGGTTTGGCAAGTACCGTGTCTACAAAAATAACGGCAGTTCGTATTCATGAAAGTAAACGATTGCAATTAAGAAGGAATTAAGGTTTATTTCACGAAGCAGTTAAGAATTGGCCACTATACTAAAAAAATGTAGAGGGGGCCTCAAAATGGTAGACACAGTTTTGTCGGTTCAAGATGTATCCAAACGATTTGGCCGTTACCAGGTGCTTAATCATTTATCATTGACGGTACACCGTGGTGACATCTATGCCTTAATTGGCGAAAACGGTGCGGGGAAGACGACCCTTATGCGTTTGATCTGCGGTTTGTCACCACTACGGCAGGGCGCAATCATGTTGTTGGGCGAAGATGCACGGCATTACCGCATGGCACTCAGACGGACGGGGGCAATCATCGAATCCCCAGCTGCCTATTCTAAACTAACGGTTACTCAGAATTTGCACCTCACCGCAATCCAACACGGTCTCAGTGACTATCAAGAAATTGGGCGTGCAATTGCCTTTGTTGGGTTAACGGAAAAACGTAAAACTAAGGCCGGTCATTTGTCTTTGGGGCAGAAGCAACGACTGGGGCTGGCCACAGCAATTTTGGCTCACCCTGACTTTCTGGTTCTTGATGAGCCAATTAACGGGCTTGATCCCACAGGTATCGTCGAATTTCGACAGCTTTTGCACCGCCTTAACGCCGAATTTGGGACGACGATTTTAATTTCCAGTCATATTTTGGGCGAACTTTACCAAGTCGCAACTGTTTTTGGATTCTTGAAAAATGGCACGATTATTAAAGAGCTGAGCAAGCAGGCGCTGGACCAAGAAAATGCGGGTGGATTACGCTTAGTAGTCGATTCGGTCGAAGGTGCCGCTGAACTATTGGATGTACAAGGTATCAAGCAATTTACAGTGATTAACGATCATGAAATATCAGTAGCACCTGGTCAAATTGAGGCCCCCGCATTAAACGCCATGTTGGTTAAAGCCGGTATTGCGGTGACAAGTATTACCCAACAGTCAAGATCGTTGGAAGAGTACTTCACACAACTGATTAAAAAGGGGGGCGGTTGCGCATGATTAATCAAATTCGGGCCGATTTTTATCGGCAGCTGCATACGCGTGGTATCGCATTAATGGTTATTGTGATCGCAGTGTATGCGGCGATAACTTGCGGATGCCAGGCCCCCGGCGGCATTATGATTAATGGCCAAACAAAATTGTTGAATCAACTGACGGAAAACGATTGGAGCATATATGATGGCGTTCGCGGTGCTACCCTTTCAAGTTCCATTTTGTTGTATTTATTCATTGCGTTTTTTTGTGATCGTTATCGGCTACGAGTTCAGTCAACACACGTACAAAAGCACCCTAGTATCGGGAGCTTCGCGGTTGAGTTTTGTGCTGAGTAAGTATGTGGTGATGTTGATTGATATATTGGCGGCGATGGTATGGTATTTTGCTGTCACGCTCGTGACCGGCATGCTTGCAGGACGCACGCTGGGCTCTACAATTGGGCAATTAGCCAACTTTACCGGAACGAGCCTATTTGTAATAACTTTCTTCATTAGCGTCGTATTTAGCTTAGCAATTATTGTTCTGATTGCCACCAAATCTCTCGTAATTGCCGCAGTGTTTGTTGTGGTGTGGCCAGTTGGTTTATCAATTGTGCGCTTGGTGACGGCGTGGCACTGGTTAATTTACCTGGACTTTTTTTTAATGCTGCTACTGGAATCAGTTTAAGGACTTTGTCTTTAAATGATGCTTGGCGCAGTGTGACTGTTAGTCTAGTATTGTTAATAGTTAGCATAGTTGCATCAAGCATGATCATGCGAAAACAAGAATTGTAAAAGGCGGACTCAATGAAAAGGCTCTTAATTGTAGAAGATAATCAAGATATTCAAGCGTTACTGCGCGCCGTATTAGAGCCCGATTATCAATTAACGGCTGCAACCAATGGGGCACAAGCCTTACCTTTGTTAAAGCAACAGTCGTTTGATTTGATGATTTTAGATCTCATGTTGCCGGGGGTTAGTGGCGAAAGTATTCTAAAGACTTTGCGGCAGACATCTAACTTACCAGTCTTAGTGCTCACGGCTATTCGTGATAAGGAGCATATTGCGGCGGTACTGAATGCGGGCGCAAATGATTACCTGACTAAACCATTCGATATTGATGAGTTGGTTGCCCGGGTCCGTGTTCAACTGCGCACACAGCATACTCACGCAACCCAAGCATTAAACGTTGAGGGCATTGTTCTTGACCCCCAAACGCATACGGTCAAAGTAGACGGGCAGTTAATCGAGCTGTCGCGCAAGGAGTTTGAATTATTAGCACTGCTCATGCAAAATCCACATCAGGTGTTTGCAAAAGAAGATATCTACCAGGCCATCTGGCATGAGCCCTATCTTGACGCAGAGAACACATTGAACGTCCACCTGAGCCATCTACGGAGTAAGCTGAATATTGGTAAAAAGCAGTACGTGACCTCGGTATGGGGTATTGGAGTCCGGTTGGTATGAGTGCTAATGGGTGGCTTTTACTAGGCATGATCGCAATTGTAATTGCGTGTGTGCTTGTGGTAGTTATTTTGATCTTTGAATTGTTGCGGGTGATCAACGAACTTGAGTATATCAACTCTCGGCAAACAAATGCGGAGCTAACCAGCGCCACTCGTTGGCCCGTCATTCGCCGTTTGGTTGCGGCTGTTAATCACTCACTTGTACAATCGCGTAATTTAAGGGCGCAACAGACCCAGCAAGAGGCACAGATACATCAGCTCTTAACCAACCTCACGCATGACATTAAAACCCCATTAACGGTGGCCAGTGGGTATGTGCAGTTAATGCAGCGAGACGCGCCGGATAGTCAACGTTTGGTGCGTATCGCTCATAATCTGACCGCAGTTAATTACTATGTGCGGTACCTAATGGATTTCGACGTGGTTCAAGAGCAATCAAACAAGCTTGATCTGGCAGAAATCAATTTAACAACCTTAGTTCAAGAGCAGCTGTTTGATGTTTTCGACGATCTCAATGAAAAGCATCTACAGCTTAAACCGTCTTTAGGTACAAATATCAAGTTAATTAGTGATGCCTCGTTGATTACCCGCATATTGCAAAACCTGATTGGCAATTGGTTGAAATATGCGACTGAAAACGTGCGTGTCTCACTTCGGGAAAAAGATGCCACTCATATTGAGTTAACCTTAGCCAATCAGACCGCGGTGCCCGTCGAAAATATCGACCATCTCGTGGAACGGTTTTATACGAATGATGTGGCACGTAGCGACAGTAAGGGGTTAGGTTTAAGCATCGTCGCAAATTTGATGACCCGGTTGAATGGAACTTTGGGGCTGTCCGTCGAAGATGGTTGGTTCACGGTCACCTTGGTATTTCGGAGAACTGATCACTAAACTAAGTAGTAGCAGGGTATTGGGGGTTTAGGGCCTATATTTTAAACAGAAAATAAAACCCGTATTATCCCGGGGGCAAAGAATAAGGCGCACAACTAGCGGTGAGCCTTATTCCTTGTCCCATTGGTGTTGCGGAGTTGGGTACGCGGCTAGAACTGCACGGGCAGGGCTGCCGTCAAGTGGACATCATTCTGCCAAGTAGGGGTGCAACCTGATATGATTGCTTAAACACTGCCTGGGTATGAACGACGTGATGAAACGAGCATCACGTTATACTTTGGGTTGTGCTTCTGTCTTTATGAAAAAGCAGTCAATGATTTGCTTAGTTACCGTAATGAAAAATGCCCAATATTTGGCATCATCAAACGCTAACTGCGCTTTGTGGACGCTCAAAAAGGTGAGCCGCGATGGGACTGCCTAACCAATAATAATTGGCAATGATGTACCGATCATGATCATCACCGCGGTTCCAGAATCGCTTGACCGCAGCCGAACACGGGCGCGGATTGATAGGCAAGCTCCACTGATGGAGCGAGTGGTCCTCGAGATTGGCGCTTACTGGGCAAATCAGCAAACAATGCCATCCATGCGTAAGGCAATCTTGGCAAATATACTCATATTTGGCCCATGTTTTTGCCCACACACTGCGTTGATCGGTTCCAGGGCATTTACGTGAGTCTTGATTGGCCATGTGCCTTTGTTATGTAAACTGGCTATTATTCCGCATTTTCAGTTATCCGATATTGATTTCGAAGTGTGAGATAATCAAGCTATTCAAGATATTAAGTGAAACGTGCAGTGGTGAGATGATGTAATGACAAAAGAACGCGTGACCGTATTTATTGATGCAGTGTTGGCAATTGTGATGACGATTTTGGTGTTGGAGTTGAAGGCACCTGATCAAGTGACGATGGCAGGTTTTTTTGGGCGCTTCGGGACCAATTTGTGGCCTATTTCATTAGCTTCTTCTGGGTAGGCACTATGTGGGTTGGGTTGCATAACACTGGAATGCCGTGAAGACGATTCGGCGTTCGACGCCTTGGCTGGCCGTGATCTTGCTTTTTTTTCAGCTCACTTTTTCCATATGCGACCAAGATTGTCTCTGGTCACTTCATGAACTTTGAGGCGCAAGCACTGTATGGCATGGTCGTGATTGCCGTGACCGTCAGCAACCTGTTTCTTTACCGGTCGGTGATTCGGACCGCACGGCGCAACCGTTGGCTGGTTTGGGACATCGTGATCAAATGCGTGGCACTTGGGTTGTCTGCCCTGTACCCACCCACGATCATGTTTGTCACGCTGATTGCCGGCGTTTTTTTTGGGCCATCATGAGCGTCAAGGAGATCTGACGATACGAAATAATCGCCGGCAGGGACACAACCTTGCCGGCGATTTTGTATTTAGTAGATCGGCCGGTTTTCTCCGGCAGTGTCAGGGCCGGCTATACCGATGCTGTTGTTGGCGGTGTCAGTGGGATCAGCGACGATTTTTAGCATGACGTTGGCGATGCTTTGGCGTGAGCCGGACACGCGACGTAAGGTTCGTCACGGCTGGTGACCATGTAGTTCGCTTCTGGGTGGTCGCTGAACCACGGTAGGCGCAGTATCGTGTAGGTCAGGCCGGCAGCTGTTCGAACACTGATGGCGAATTGCTCAAAGCGTCTGTGCCAAGGGCGTCAGGATCGTGTGCCTTTGCCCTTTATCTAGTACCACCAAGCTTGCCATTTCATCATCGGTCAAGGCGAAGTCGAAGATGCTTTGGTTAGAAGGGCCGGACGCTGAATGCACCGACTTGGGGGACACCACGACGACCAAAATAAGGCAGCCATTTTGAGCCGATACGATGGTTTGAACAAATCGCTAGCTATGTGAGATGCGCGACAACAGGCGGTAGCGGGATGAGGTCCTGAACCCAACGCACAAGCTCGTCTTCATTAATTTCGAAGTATTCGCCGACTTCTGGTACTGGAAGACGCACGGCCATTCAAAATTGCGCAGAAAATAAGGGGTTTGGATGTTAAAATAGAATCTGCTAATAAAGACTCAGTTTTGCCCTTTGTCTTACCCGGAAAGGGTAAAGCATGTATTTTGAAGAAGAAAAAAAGTAAGAACGGTAAGTCAATTTATTACGCAGTGGATCGTTATGTTGATTCGCTGACTGGTAAAGCAAAACAAGAATTCGTCAAGTTTTCTTCTCACCTCGCACGGTTGCCGTGAGATTCTGACACGAATCAACCAGTCGCTGACGAAGCACTGTCAAAAATGGTATGGCTTTGCATGGACGAAGAACGCGGTTCCTCATGGTTTACATCACATGCATATTGCGGTGCTGCGCGACGATCCGACAACTTCACTTAAGGAAGTGCAAAAAGCGAGTCCGGCATGTGTGGACCGCAACCGCAGATGGTTGTACCCATACCCTTGACGGCAATCAAGGCAAGTCGGTTGAGACCAGCACGCGGTTCATTAAAAAAAATTGGGTGATTTTGAACGGTAGTGTTTGGTAATTTAGCCACGCTGTCCACGTTTTGCCCACGTTAACGAAAAATGATCACCCGAGGGTCTCAAACCCTTGGTACTAAAGGAGTTACAAACTATGACAAACATTAATTGGTTCCCCGGCCACATGCAAAAGGCTCGGCGTGAAGTCGCGGAACGCATCAAGCAAGTGGACATTGTTTTCGAGGTGGTTGACGCCCGGGTACCCGAGAGTTCCCGCAACCCGATGCTATTGTCCATGTTGAACCAAAAACCACGCATCGCCATTTTGAACAAGGCGGATCTGGCTGATCCAAACCGCACCAAGCAGTGGTTGGCGGCCTACCAAGCGGCTGGTCAGTCGGCGTTAGCCATCGACGCGCAGCACGCCAACCGACTGCAGCAAGTGGCGCAATTAGCAACGCAACAGTTAGCGGATAAAATTGCGCGGAAAAAGGCGCGGGGGATTAAGAACCCGCACATTCGGGCAATGTGCATCGGCATCCCCAACGTGGGTAAATCGACCATCTTGAACCGCCTGGTCCACAAAAACATTGCGGTGACCGGCAACCGTCCGGGGGTCACGAAAAACCAGCAGTGGTTGAAGGCCGGCGATAACCTGGATTTGTTGGACACCCCCGGCATTTTGTGGCCGAAGTTTGAAAACCAGCAGGTCGGGTTGCGTCTGGCGCTCAGCGGTGCGATCGCGGATACGGTGTTTAACGATGATGACGTGGCACTGTGGGGCCTGGAGTACTTTATGCGTGAATATCCGGCGCGGTTGCGTAAGGCGTACGGGCTCAATGATGCTGATCTGGCCTTAGCGCCCAACGACTTGATGGTGCACCTGAGTGATAAACTCGGCTTTGGTGAGGAGTACGACCGCATGGCCACGCGGTTCATCAACGATGTACGCAAAGGTGAACTGGGCCGTTACACACTCGAAGTACCGGAGGCGGACCATGCCGACGCTTAGTGATTACCGGCAATTATTGGCTACGGGCAACGTGGCCCCCGAAGTGTTAACGGCATTGGCGGCTGACCCGCACAAAGGGGCACAGCAACTCCTACGCCAGTATCAGCGGCGTCAAGACCGGCAGGAGGCGGCCCGGGCCAACTTTGAGGAACGGTTACAGTTTGAACGGTCATTATGGCCCCAGTACCCGCGAATCGCTGGTATCGACGAAGTGGGACGCGGTCCGCTAGCCGGGCCCGTTGTTACAGCGGCGGTCATCATTGATGACCGTTTTAACGTGCCCGTCAACGATAGTAAGCAACTCACGGCACACCGGCGGAGCGAGTTGTACGCCCAAATTTTGACGCAAGCCGTGGCGGTTAGCTTAGGGGTGGAAGACGCCCCGACCATTGACCGCGAGAACATTTATCACGCCACGGAGCTGGGGATGGCGGCCGCCGTCAACGGTTTACGGGTGCGGCCCGACTACCTGCTAGTCGACGCAATGACGGTGCCGGTGAACATTCCGCAGACGAAGTTGATCAAAGGGGATGCGCGCAGCATTAGTATCGGTGCGGCCAGCATTGTGGCCAAAGTGGCGCGTGATTGCCTCATGATGACTTATGACCGAGTTTATCCTGGGTATGATTTGGCGGACAACATGGGTTACGGGACCGCTAAGCACCTAGCCGGGTTACGCAAGTTGGGCGTGACGCCGATTCATCGACGCTCATTTAGCCCGGTGCGCGCGGCATTGCGAGGTATGTGCTAACCGGGATGAGCGGGTGAGCGGCATGAAATTGCCTATCCCTTATTAGTAGTAGACAAATGGTCCGTTTGCGCGAAATCTCCCTGTAGAAACAGTGGAGGTACGCAGATGGACTTACGGGAGTTCCTATTACTGACCCACGTGGCGACGGGGGCTAGTCCCACGGTGGCGCGGAACGTCATGCAAGCGTTGGCGGCGGGAGCACCGCCGGTCGAGGCGACCCTGGTGGCAGCTGCCCCGGACCGGTCCCGCGCGCGGCTGACTGCTTGGCTAGCAGTCCCGGCGCACCGTGAATGGTGGCACCATTTGTGTGGGCAACCGTACTTAACGGTGACCGATAATATGTATCCGGAGCGGTTGCGCATGATTGAGCAACGCCCTTGGTGTTGTTTTACGCGGGTCACCCGGAGTTACTGCGGCTAGCGTGTTTGGGCATCGTGGGCGCCCGCTCTGGCGGCGAGTATTCGCAGCAAGCGCTCGCCTACATGTTGCCGGAATTGCCCCGGAACGTGGCGGTGGTCAGCGGTTTAGCCAAAGGTGCAGATGGCATTGCGCACCAGGCGGCGCTGACGACAGGATTACCACCCATTGGTGTCATTGCGACCGGCCTGGACCAGTTTTATCCACCGCGGCACCGGCAGTTGCAACAACGCGTCGCCCAGCACGGATTATTAGTATCTGAATATCCACCAGGCACGGGTTCGCTACCGTACCGTTTTGTGGCGCGTAACCGCATCATTGCGGGTTTAAGTCACGCGCTGTTAGTCACGGAGGCTCGCCACAAGAGCGGCAGTTTGATCACGGCCACCATGGCTTTGGAAGCCGGCCGGACGGTTTGTGTCCTCCCTAACCGCATCGACGCGCCGCTGGGGGTGGGCCCCAACGAGTTGATCCAACAAGGGGCAACGTTGGTGCGTCAGGCGGCGGATATTGTGGCGGAATTACAATATTTTGCGTAAAAGTTTGACAGGGCCCCGCGTAATGGCCTAAGATTGGCTTGATTTTGTGTGTCGCAGATGACGACGCACCGTACTATTGAAAGGAGGACGTTTATGTCCGCCAAGAATCTCGTCATCGTGGAATCACCCGCGAAGGCCAAGACAATTGAAAAGTACCTAGGTCGAAATTACAAGGTGATTGCGAGCCTGGGCCATGTGCGTGATTTACCTAAGAGTCAGATGGGGGTCGACATTGAGCATGATTATGCCCCTAAATACATTTCCATCCGTGGTAAGGGCGACGTCATCAAAAGTTTGAAGCGCGAGGCCAAGAAGGTCGACCACGTGTACCTGGCAGCCGACCCGGACCGTGAAGGGGAAGCTATTGCCTGGCACGTGAGCTACCTGTTGGGCTTGGACCCCCACGATAAGAACCGCGTGGTGTTCAACGAAATTACCAAGGACGCAGTGAAAAACTCGTTCAAGGAACCACGCAGCATTGACGAAAAACTCGTTGAGGCCCAACAGTCCCGGCGAATTTTGGATCGCCTGGTGGGTTACTCCATCAGCCCGTTACTGTGGAAAAAGGTCAAGAAGGGCCTGTCGGCTGGACGGGTGCAATCCGTTGCGTTGAAGCTCATTATTGACCGTGAACAAGAAATCAATGACTTTAAGCCAGAAGAATACTGGACGATCGATGCCGAGTTCAAAAAGGGGCGGGGCAAAGCCTTCCCGGCCACCTTTTACGGTTTGGACGGCAAGAAAACCAAGCTACCAGACAACGATGCGGTTCAGCACGTGCTTAGCCGCGTGGATAAGAGCAAGCCGTTTGACGTCACCAGCGTAGTGAAAAAAAGAACGCAAACGGTTCCCCGCACCACCATTTACTACTAGTTCCCTACAGCAGGAAGCTAACCGGAAGCTAAACTTTCGGACGCGGAAGACCATGATGTTGGCCCAACAGCTGTATGAAGGGATCAACCTTGGTGGCCGGGCCGGGACGGTCGGGCTGATCACCTACATGCGTACTGATAGTACGCGTGTTTCTAGTGTGGCCAAAGCGGAAACCAGTAAGTTTATCCACGAAGAATATGGTGAGCTTACGCCGCCACCAAGATCCGTCAGGGTAAGCTTCAGGAAGGAGCGCAGGACGCCCACGAAGCCATTCGGCCTAGTTCGACGTACCGTACGCCCAAGAGTTTGGCCAAGGTGCTCACCAAGGACCAAATGCGGTTGTACCAGTTGATCTGGTCTCGTTTTGTGGCCAGTGAAATGACGCCCGCCGTGGTAGACACAGTGTCGGTCAAACTGCACCAAGGTGGTGCCGAGTTCCGTGCCAACGGTAGTCACACGAAGTTCCAGGGTTTCACAACTTTGTATGTGTCCTCTCGGGATTCCGACCAGAAGGACCGTGAGTTGCCCGAACTAGCGGAAGGTGACCAGGTGAAGTTAACCAAGACCGATCCGGCCCAGCACTTCACACAACCACCAGCCCGGTATTCCGAAGCCAACTTAGTTAAGGCGCTGGAAGAAAATGGCGTTGGCCGGCCGTCGACGTACGCGCCGACGATTGAAACCATTCAGAAGCGGTACTACGTGAAGTTGACCGCGCGGCGCTTTGAACCCACTGAGCTGGGTGAAATCGTCAACTCACTCATCGTGGAATTCTTCCCGGACATCGTGGACATTAAGTTTACGGCCAACGTTGAAGGTGAGCTGGATGCCATCGAAACGGGTGACGCTAACTGGGTCAAGGTCATCGACCAGTTCTACAAGCCATTTGCCAAAGAAGTCGCCCACGCCGAAGAGGGAATTGAAAAGATTCAGCTCAAGGATGAACCGGCCGGCTTTAATTGTGACATCTGTGGCGCCCCGATGGTCATCAAGATGGGCCGTTACGGAAAGTTTTACGCTTGTTCCCGGTTCCCTGATTGTCGCAACACGAAGGCCATCGTCAAGGAAATTGGCGTGGTGTGCCCAAAGTGTGGCCAGGGACAGGTTGTTGAACGTAAGAGCAAGCGAAACCGGACATTCTATGGCTGTTCACGCTATCCCGACTGTGACTTTGTGTCCTGGGATAAGCCGGTTGGGCGTAACTGCCCCAAGGATGGTCATTTCTTGGTTGAAAAACGCAGCCGCGGCGGTGTGCAGGTCGTTTGCCCCACCGGTGACTACGAAGAAGCAGTGCAAAAGTAAAGACTACGTAACCCTGGCTAACCCACGTTAGCCGGGGTTTTGTGTTTGCGCACGGTGACGTTGATAACGCTTATGCGTCAGTGAGTGGTTAGTGTGCCGCACTGCCGCGACTTGCAGGACTATTTTGGTGGGCAATTAATCAATTTTTTTACCACAATGCCCCGTTGGAATTTATCCGGTACTAGTTGCATTGACGGCGTAAATATTTAGCGGGTTGCTTGACTTAGGGATGGCGGCATTGGCACATTTACGTAAGCGCATTCGTACGTTCTGTGATACGATAATTGAGACAGAGGTGAGCAAATGGAACCATTGGATGAGTTTATTAATTATCTCAACGTTGAGCGCCACTACTCGCCCGCCACGCAGCGCGCGTATCGTAACGATATTACCGCGTTTCGGCAGTTTTGTGAGGACAGTGGCGGCTTTGATGGGTACGACCAGGTCGATAACGTGACCGTGGCCGCCTTCATGACCGATATGAACGATCACCATTATAGTCGAGCCACTACGGCGCGGAAGCTGAGTAGTTTGCGCAGCTTTTACCGCTACCTGATGCGCGTCGGCCAGGCTGATCACGATCCCTTTGCCATGGTCGAGACTAAAAAGGAGCATCGGCGGCTGCCGCAGTTCTTCTACGAGCCCGAAATTGCGCAGCTGTTCAAAGCCGTTGAGGGCGACGACCCCGCCGATATCCGCGACCGGGCGTTGCTCGAAGTGCTGTACGACACCGGTATGCGGGTCAGCGAGGTGGCTAACCTCACCGTGGAACAGGTAGACCTGCAAATGCACGCCATCCTGGTCCACGGGAAAGGCAACAAGGACCGTTACGTGCTGTTTGGTGACCAGGCGGCTACCGCCATCAAGTGTTACGTCGACACCGTACGGGCTGACCTGATGGCCGTCAGCGGCTTGTGGACGAACCGGATGTTCCTCAATCAGCATGGTCGGCCGATCACCCCTCGCGGTATCGAGTACGTGTTGGACCGCGTGGTGGAGCGTACGAGCCTGACGACTAAGATCCATCCCCACATGCTGCGTCACAGCTTTGCCACGCACATGTTGAACCACGGCGCGGATCTGCGGACCGTGCAGGAACTTCTGGGACATAGTAGTTTGTCGACGACGCAGATCTACACCCACGTGACGACCGCGCACCTGGTGAAGGATTACCAAAAGTACTTTCCGGAACATCAATAAGGCAGATTCAGACTTTAGTATGATGATATGACAGCGTGTCACCGTTATGATGAACACACCATCGATAATGGGTGAGCACGAACAACAAGGAGATTAAGTAATGACAACAATTGTAGCAGTACGTCGGAACGGCCACACCGCGATTGCTGGTGACGGCCAGGTCACTGGTGGCGAAAAGGTCATCATGAAGGGCACCGCCGAAAAGATTCGGCCCATTTACGGTGGCAAGGTCGTGGTCGGTTTTGCCGGGGGCGTGGCGGATGCCGTGACGCTTCAGGATTGGTTTGAAAAGAAACTCGAGTTGTTCCAGGGTAACCTACAGCGTTCGGCGGTTGCTTGGCGCAGGATTGGCGCAAGGATTCGACCATGCAAAAATTGCAGGCAATGCTGATTGCCATGGACGGGAAGGACTTGTTGCTGGTTTCCGGCAATGGCGAGGTGATTGCGCCTGATGAGGACGTCCTTGCTATCGGTAGTGGCGGCAACTTTGCCCAAGCCGCGGCGGTCGCGCTGATTCGGCACACGGAGATGGACGCCAGCGCGATTGCCAAAGAAGCCGTGGGTATTGCTAGCGGCATCGATATCTTTACTAACGAACACATTAAAGTGAGTGAATTATAGGAGGGTGACCATGAGCGATTTAACACCAAAACAGATTGTCGCCCAGCTGGACCAGTACGTAATTGGTCAAGACGAGGCTAAGCGAGCCGTGGCCGTGGCGCTGTACAACCGGCGGCGACGTATGCAACTGAGCCCGAAGATGCAACAAGATATTACCCCCAAGAACCTGTTAATGATCGGGCCAACCGGGGTGGGGAAAACGGAAATTGCCCGGCGGTTAGCAAAAATCGTGGACGCACCGTTCGTTAAGGTTGAGGCCACTAAGTTTACTGAGGTCGGTTACGTCGGCCGGGACGTGGAGTCCATGGTCCGCGACCTGGTGGATGTGGCCGTCCAGATGGAAGAGAAGGCGCAGTACGCCAAGGTCCGCACCCGCGCCGAAAAAGCCGCGAATAAACGCTTAGTCAAGCTTTTGGTGCCTGGTATCAAGAAGGAAAAGCGGCAGAATAACATGGCCGACTTGATGGCGATGTTCAACAATCTGCAAAACGGCGGGGCACCGCAGGAAGATGAAGATGAAGGCGAAGTCACGGATCAGATCCGTGACGAGCGGTTATCGGTCGCTGAGCAGCTGGATAAGGGACTACTGGAAGACCGCGAGTTGACTGTGGCTGTAACTGATGAGAAGAAGGCCAACGGTGGTATGAACGATATGTACGGCCAGATGGGCATTGACTTGGGTCAGGCCCTGGGCAACATGTTGCCCAAACAGAAGGTTGAACGCACAATGACCGTGCGGGAAGCCCGTGAAGCCTTTATTCGGGAAGAATCCGCCAAGTTAGTTAACCACGCTGACATCTACGCCGCCGCAATTCGGCGGGCCGAAAATTCTGGAATCATCTTCATTGATGAAATTGACAAGATTGCCAAAGGAACCAAGAATGGCAGTGGCGAAGTTTCTCGTGAAGGGGTGCAGCGTGACATTCTCCCCATCGTTGAAGGGTCACAGGTCAACACCAAGTACGGTATGATCAACACCGACCACATCCTGTTTATCGGTTCTGGGGCGTTTGCGGACGCTAAACCGAGCGATTTGATCGCCGAACTGCAGGGGCGCTTCCCAATCCGGGTCGAATTGTCCGACCTGACTGAGGCTGACTTTGTCCGGATCCTGACCGAGCCGGACAACGCGCTCACCAAGCAGTACATGGCGTTGATCGGGGCCGATGGGGTCAAAATCACGTTCACCCAGGAAGCCGTGCAGGCCATTGCGCACATTGCCGCGACGGTCAACACCACCCAGGAGAACATCGGGGCTCGGCGGCTGGCCACCATCCTGGAAAAGCTACTGGAGGACATCCTGTACGAGGGGCCTGACATGCAAATGGGTGCCATCACCATCACCGAACAGTACGTCCTGGATAAGGTCGGTAACATTGCGGCTGATGATGATATGAGCAAGTACATTTTTTTAACGATAGTTGAGGAGGACTTTTTTTCATGGTAACGATTGCAAACGAGAACTTACAGGCGGAGATCAATCTGCATGGTGCGGAGTTATCCAGCCTGCAGAGCACGGACGGTACGGAGTACATGTGGGATGCCGACCCCAAAGTGTGGGCCCGGCACGCGCCCGTATTGTTCCCCATTGTGGGGGCACTGAAGGACGACCAGTACCAGTATCAGGGCCAGACGTACCACATGACGCGTCACGGCTTTGCTCGCGACATGGACTTTGAGGTGCTGCATCAGGAAGATAACGCCGTCGACCTGGTACTGACCGATAATGATGCTTCCCGCGCAAAGTTCCCGTTTGCATTCCGGCTGGTAATCAGCTACCGGTTGACCGGTAAGAGTCTGACGGTTGGTTACAGTGTTAACAACCCGAGCGCCAGCGATGACCTGTACTTTAGTATCGGGGCACACCCGGCGTTCCACCTGCCGTTAGACGCCCAGTCCCAGTATGAGGACTACACGCTGAGTTTCGATCCCGCCGAGCAGCGGACCCACATTCCGTTGGCTGGTAAGTACGCGGATTACGCCCAGCGCGACCAGCGCGACGTGAACCAGTTGTCCTTGACGCACGAGTTGTTCAAAGACGACGCGTTGATCTACGAACTGAATGGCGACGAAACGACCATGACGTTGAAGTCGCAGCGTGGCGGTCACGGCGTGTCCCTGACTGTCAGCGACGCACCATACGTCGGCGTGTGGTCTGCCTACCCTGTTACCGGCAACTTCTGCTGCATCGAACCGTGGTGGGGGATTGCCGACGCGCCGGACGCTTCCGGCGACTTGACGGAGAAGCGGGGCATTAACCGCCTCGCCCCAGGTGGTACCTTTGTTCAGGGCTACACGATCAAGACTTTTTAGCTCCTTGAAGACAATCAAAAAGCCGCGGGCAACCGCGGTTTTTTGGTGTGTCCACGCAGCGCTATCGCTGTCGTGGAAAGCATGGAATTCAATTAGGATTGGTGGCGTTGACGGTACCAGTAGTACAAACCGAACGGGACCAAGTTTTCCTGACCGCGCCGGATCCGGGCAAAGTTGGCGCGGTGACGGATGAAGAACACCACCGCGAGGATTCCCGCAATGGCCGTCAGCAACGGATCGTGGTAGCCAAACCAGCTAATGATCGTCACGATGGTGATGGCGCTCGTGCTGGCAATGCTAACCATGGAGGTTAGCAGGATGAACGAAACGAACAGGGCCGAGGCAATCAGGAAGAAGCCTGGGTTATATGCGAGCAGGATTCCGGCGCTAGTTGCTACCGCCTTGCCACCTTTGAAACCGATAAAGATACTGGCAGTATGACCGATCACGGCGGCGACCCCGCAGACCAACACCAGCCAGTGGTGTTGGTAGCCAAACAGTACGGGAAGACTAGCGCCAAGCGTGCCCTTGAGGATATCCATCACCAGCACGATGGTGCCGGCGACGGGGCCTAAGACCCGGTACACGTTGGTGGTCCCAATATTATGACTGCCCGCGGTGCGGACGTCCTTGTGGTATAGTGCTTGACCGACCCATACCCCGGACGGAATTGAGCCCAATAGGTATGAGAGAATAAAAGCTAGTACAAGTAGCATGCTGCCACTCCTTTCAAGCTAACATTTTAGCATGTTTGGGGTGGGTGCGCACCGCACCGGGTGTAACGGATGCGATTATTTTGACAGTTACGCGGCACCCGGGTAAAATTGTTAGGTCAATACGAACATACTTTCGCCACCGAAATGATTGGAGTGGGTCGTCCGAGTGGTGTAAAGTAACATTATTGTGTAAAAGGAAAGGTTGTCGATTTATGGCGAAACCAGTAGATGCGTATAATGATTCGTCCATTCAGGTGCTGCAAGGCCTCGAAGCCGTACGGAAGCGGCCCGGAATGTACATCGGTTCCACCGACGCACGTGGGTTGCACCACTTGGTGTACGAAATTGTAGATAACGCGGTCGACGAAGCGTTGGCCGGTTACGGTGATGTCATCGCCGTGACGATTCATCCGGATAACAGCATCACCGTCAAGGACCATGGACGGGGAATGCCGACGGGGATGTACGCCAGTGGGCGCCCAACCATTGAGGTCATTCTGACCGTGCTGCATGCTGGGGGTAAATTCTCCCAGGATAGTTATAAAACCAGTGGTGGGCTGCACGGTGTGGGTTCATCCGTCGTGAACGCCCTTAGTGAGTCACTGACGGTGCGCGTGGTTCGCGATAAGCACGCCTTCACGGAGACGTTCGTGAACGGCGGGCACCCGGACGGTAACGGGCTACAAAAGTTGGGTAAGGTCAACGAACCGAACGGGACGACCATTACCTTCAAGCCAGATCCAACCATTTTTCAAACGACGACCTACAGCTTTGATACCCTGGCGGAACGCCTACGTGAGTCGGCGTTCCTACTGAAAGATATTAAAATCACACTGACCGATGAGCGGCCAGATGAACCCCGGGTCGAGGAGTACCACTACCCGGAGGGGCTGAAGAGCTTTGTGGAGTACCTGAACGAAGGCAAAGACACGATGTCTCAGGTCATGCACTTTGAAGGGGAAAAGGAAGGCATCATTGTCGACTTTGCCGGCCAGTACAATGACGGCTACTCCGAAAACATCCTATCGTTCGTCAACAACGTTCGGACGCCTGATGGGGGGACCCACGAGGCGGGGATGCGTGCCGGCATGACGCGCGCCTTCAACGACTTTGCCCGCAAGGTGGGGCTGCTCAAGAAGCGGGACAAAAACCTGGAGGGTAGCGATGTGCGTGAAGGCTTAGCCGGCGTGCTCGCCATCCGGGTGCCAGAGGAGCTGTTGCAGTTTGAAGGCCAAACCAAGGCCAAGCTGGGTAGCCCCGAAGCGCGACCGGTCGTCGAAAGCGTTGTGACCGAGCAACTGACTTACTGGCTCATGGAGGGCGGGGATGCCGCCCAGGAGTTGGTCAAAAAGGCCATGCGGGCGCGTGAAGCGCGAAACGCCGCGCGCAAGGCTCGGGACGCCTCCCGTAATGGTCGGAAACGTAAAAAGGACCAGGGGCTATTATCTGGTAAGTTGACCCCTGCCCAAAGTAAAAATGCGGCCAAGAACGAACTGTTCCTGGTCGAAGGTGATTCGGCCGGCGGGTCCGCCAAGCAAGGGCGTGACCGCCGTTTTCAGGCCATCCTCGTTGCGGGGAAAGGTACTGAACACGCAGAAGGCCCGGTTGGATGATATCGTCAAGAACGCTGAAATCAACACTATCATCTACACGGTTGGTGCTGGGGTCGGCAGCGACTTTGACGTGAAGAGTTCGAACTACGATAAGATCATCATCATGACCGATGCCGATGACGACGGGGCCCACATTCAGATCTTGTTGCTGACGTTCTTCTACCGCTACATGCGGCCACTAATTGAAGCCGGCAAGGTCTACATCGCGTTGCCGCCGTTGTACCGGTTGTCCAAAGGGGTACGGGACAAGACGCGCATCCAGTACGCGTGGACTGATGAGGAACTTGAAACTGAAGCCAAGAAGATGGGTAAGGGCTACACCCTGACCCGGTTCAAGGGGCTGGGTGAAATGAATGCCGACCAACTGTGGGAAACCACCATGAACCCGGAAACACGGACGTTGATTCGGGTACGGATTGATGACGCGGCGCTCGCGGAACGGCGCGTCACGACCTTAATGGGTGACCGCGTTGAGCCCCGGCGTGAATGGATCGAACACAACGTCAAGTTCACGCTGGACGATGAGGGTTCGATTCTGGAATCTGATACGGACCACGCCGACATGCAGTTTGGTAAGCAAGCCATTACCAAGCAGTTGAATAAACGGAAAGGAAAGTAGTGAGTTATGGCCAATAACGTTCAAGAATTAACGCTTGAAGACATTATGGGTGACCGCTTTGGCCGGTATTCCAAGTCCATCATTCAGGAACGGGCGCTCCCGGACGTACGTGACGGGTTGAAGCCCGTCCAGCGGCGTATCCTCTTTGCAATGAACAAGGATGGTAACACCTACGATCACGGTTTCCGTAAGTCGGCCAAGTCGGTGGGTAACGTCATGGGTAACTTTCACCCCCATGGTGACAGTTCCATTTATGAAGCCATGGTGCGCTTGTCCCAGGACTGGAAACTGCGGGCACCACTCGTGGAAATGCACGGTAATAACGGGTCCATGGATGGGGACCCGCCGGCTGCCATGCGTTACACCGAGGCCCGGTTGTCTAAAATTTCGGGCGAGTTGCTGAAGGATATCGATAAAGATACCGTCGACATGGTGCTCAACTTTGATGACACCGAGCAAGAGCCGACCGTGCTGCCTGCAGCATTTCCGAACCTGTTGGTTAACGGGGCGACCGGGATCTCAGCCGCTACGCCACGGAAATTCCACCGCACAACCTGCGCGAAGTCATCGGCGCCTTGCTGATTTTAATGCACAACCCCGATGCCACGCTGGATGACCTGATGACCCAGGTCAAGGGTCCCGACTTTCCTACGGGCGGGATCGTGCAGGGTTTGGCGGGGATTCGCCAAGCTTATGAGACTGGTCGCGGGAAGATCGTCGTGCGTTCCAAGACCCATATTGAAGAAATGCGCGGTCACCGCCAGCAGATCGTTGTGACGGAGTTACCGTACGAAGTTAATAAGGCCGAATTGGTCAAGCGTATCGACGAACTACGAATCAACAAGAAGGTCGACGGCATTGCCGAGGTGCGGGACGAAAGTGACCGCTTCGGGTTGTCCGTGGTCGTTGAGCTGAAAAAAAGACGCCAACGCGGAGGGTATTCTGACGTACCTGTTTAAGAACACTGACTTGCAGGTATCGTACAACTTCAACATGGTGGCCATTGCCCACTTACAGCCGCAGCAGTTAGGTTTGAAGGCCATGCTCACGGCGTACCTTGAACACCGGCGCGATGTGGTGGTACGACGGGCTAAGTTCGATTTGGCCAAGGCCCAGACGCGGGCGCACATCGTTGAAGGTCTTATTAAGGCCCTGTCCATCTTGGACCAGGTGATCAAGACCATTCGCGGTAGCAAGGACAAAGCTGACGCCAAAAACAACTTGGTGCGGGAATATGACTTCACCGTTGCGCAGGCGGAAGCCATCGTTTCCTTACAGTTGTACCGTTTGACCAACACTGACGTGACCGCGTTACAGGCGGAAGCGGCCGCGTTAGCAAAAACTATCGCTCGGCAGCAGGACATCATCAGTAAACCTGCTGTGCGGGACAAGGTGATTACCGATGAGCTGCAAGCCATCGGTAAGACGTACGGTTCGGACCGGTTGACCGAGATTGAAGCCGAGGTGGAAAACCTCCAGGTAGATACGACGGTTTTGGTGGCCGATGAACAAGTAATGGTCCAAGTCTCCCGTGATGGGTACGTCAAGCGTAGTAGCTTGCGTAGCTATCAGGCGGTGAGTCCGGATAGTAACGGGCTCAAGGACGAGGACGCGCCGGTCTATACGGCTCAGTTGTCGACTTTGACCCACCTGTACATTTTTACCACCAAGGGCAACATGATTTACCGGCAGGTGCACGAACTCGCTGATACTAAGTGGAAGGACTCAGGTGAACACCTCAGCCAGACCGTGGGTTTGGCGCCAGACGAACAGGTGCTGTCGGTCTTTGCCTTTGACCAACTGGATGGTGACGGTGCGTTCACCATCGGCACCAGCGACGGTTACATCAAGCAGACGTTGCTGTCCGAATTGCAGCCGACGCGGACGTACAAGAGTAAGGCCATTGTAGCGATCAAACTCAAAGATGCTGATGCCACCGTCACTAACGTGTATTTCAACGCAGCGGGTGCGGACGCTCTGACCGTTTTTGTCGCCACGTATGGTGGTTACGGCTTAACCTTTGCGCTCGATGAAGTGCCAGTGAGCGGTGCCCGGGCGGCGGGGGTCAAGTTGATTAACCTCAAGCCGGCGGACCACGTGGCCAACTTTGCCGTGTTTACACAGCCTGACAACGCCGTGGTGGGTATTTTGACTCAGCGCGGGGCGTTTAAGCGGATGCGGGTCAGCGAGGTGCCAGTTACTAGCCGGGCCAAACGAGGCTTGCAGATTTTGCGGGAACTGAAGAAGTCACCACACCGCATTGTAGCATGATGCTGCTGAGTAGTGGCATGACGTTGGCTGTGACGACTGATCAGGGACAGCAAATTACCCTGAACCCGATGGACCACCCGTTGAGTGACCGCTATAGTAACGGGTCGTTTGTAATCGATACGGACACGCAGGGGACGCCCGTGGCCGTAGTGCCTCAGGTGACCCCGACTACGGATGATGATAACCAGCAGTAGGCGGCGCGTGCCGTTAAGTAAGTAGGTTGGTACCAGAATTAAGGAACTGTCGTCAACGGTGAACCGTTGGCGACTTTTTTTGTTAGCCACAGCGTGTTAGCGTTACCACCAGTGGCTAAATATAACTGCACAGTCAAAAAAAAGTTATAAGAAAATAATCGTAAGCTATTGTTTTTAAAGGCCGAATAACTTATTCTAACTATTAGAATGTAAATGGAAGGGCCGTGCCGGGATGCCCCGTGGTAGTTGTGGCGAGGTAGTCTGGAACCGGGGTGGCTAAACAAAATTAGAGGAGACTAGCTTATGGCTACAAATCATGATGCCTTGTTTTCAGCTAAGACTTTGGCGTACTTCATGCAACTAGCAGAATCGATGAACTATACGCAGGCTGCCCAGTTGCTGGGCATTACGCAGCCAGCGTTGACCCAGCAAATCAAAAAGCTGGAGCAGTCCGTTGGCGCCCCACTGTTTTTCTCTGTGGGGAAGAAGTTACACTTGTCTGATGCCGGGGCAACGATGTTGACGGCAGCTCAGGAAATTTACCAGGTCATGAACAACGCCACGGATGAAATCCAGCGGACGACGAGTGCTAATTCCGGTGAAATTTCAATTGGTTTTCTGTCGTCCATTGAGGATGCGGTGTTTGCGGACTTCATCGCTAAATATTACGAAGAGCATCCAGATATTACCGTGACTTTCCGGATCATGACTCGACGCGAAATTTGGGAAAGCCTTGAAAACAACCGGATCGATTTGGCGGTCATGTATCTGCCTGACGACTCCATCAAGAACTGGAAGCCGTACGAATCACGTAAGATTTTTGATGAAGAATTGTTGTACCTGCACCACGGCGCCAAGTTGGAGGGCAAGAAGCGAATCAGCTTTGAGCAAACGGCTAGCTACCCATGGGTGTCCTACCCGGATGATTACTTTCTGTCCCACTTACTGGCAGAGACGTACAAGAACCAGCTGGTGACGATGCCGGAACCCGTGGCCCGCTTCACCACACCGTACCAGTTGGCAAAGTTCTCGAACGCGACGCGCGTCAACACCGCTTTGCCGCCCAGCTTTTACGGTGCCCACAAGGACGCCATCGACGCGGAGGCTTCCCAGTTTAAGCCGGGCATTCACTTTGAATTAAGTTACGTCTACCGGCGGGGGAAGGACCAGATTCCGCGGATTGCGGGCTTCCTGGATGAGTTCAAAGAATATCTGGACGAGGAGGATTACTACGCTCGTATCAGTGGGACCCGTGGTAGACTATAAAAGGTTGCATAAGCCGTTAATTAAACATAAAGGAGCAATTATTTCATGACAACTTTGATTTTTGGACACCAAAGCCCTGATACTGATGCTATTACCTGTGCCATTACCTTTGCGGAATACCAGCGCCAGGCTGGTAACACCGACGTGGAGGCTGTTGCGCTAGGCGAACCTAATGCCGAGACTAAGTTCGCGCTCGACTACTTTAAGCAGTCCGTACCGCGGGTCATCAAGACTGCGGCCAACGAAACGGACAGTGTTATGCTGGTGGATCACAACGAAGCCCAGCAGTCAGTGCCGGACCGTGACCAGGTCACGGTGCAGTACGTGGTTGACCACCACCGGGTCGCCAACTTTGAGACGGACGCGCCAGTAAACATTTGTATGGAAACTCTGGGCAGTTGCAACTCCGTAATCTTCCACATGTACAAAGAAGCTGGCTTTAAGATCAGTCCCCAGATTGCGGGCTTGATGGCTTCTGGCTTAATTTCTGATACGTTGTTGCTGAAGAGCCCAACGACTACGGATGAAGACCGGCGTATTTTTGCCGAGCTGCAGGAATTGGCTGGGATCGATTTGAACGAATACGGCCTGAAGATGCTCAAGGCCGGGACTAACCTTAGCGCTCGCAGTGATCAGGATCTGATTGATGGTGACGCCAAGAGCTTCGACATGAACGGTACCAACGTGCGGATCGACCAGATCAACACCGTTGACCTTAACGAAATCTACGACCGTCAGTCAGCTATCCAGGACGCCATGAAGGCTGAAGCAGACAAGGAAGGCTACGACCTGTTCCTCGTTATCGCCACTGATATCTTAAACAGCAACTCGGTCGGGTTTGTTATTGGCGACCGTAGCAAGGTTGAGGAAGCTTTGGCAAGAAGTTTGATGATCAAGACCGGATTGCGCTACCAGGTGTAGTTTCCCGGAAGAAGCAGGTTGTGCCACCATTGACGGCTGCCTACAAGGGCTAATGTCCAGCGATACTTGAATTCTTATTGCGGTGTGTACCGAACGGGGTGCACATCGCTTTTTTTTGGTTAAATGGGTGTGGTTGTCACCTGCCCCATTAGCATTGGTATAGGGGAGTGGCACTCGCAAAATGGGAGGAAAATAAAGGGTAACCTGGAAGAAAACATCTGATGTTACTCGTTATTTAAACGCTAAAAAGGGGAATTGATGAGCTAAACGGTTTGTGAGTCAGGGTAAATACAAAAGCAGATTGCGAAGCAGTTGGATCTGGGAACCAAACCTTGTAGTCTGATTTTATAGGGTTTATGGAATTAATTTTGAATGTCATCAGGTTTTAAATCTAGTGAATTAATCGGTAAAAGAACGCAAATGCTACCAATAACGACAACGGCACTAAGGACAAAAGTAATGCTGAGCTGAAATCGTCGGAAGAGCTAGCGTTATTGAAAATGTGGCTTGACGGTCAATTATGTGCCAGCTATCAAGGATGAATTTCGTTGCTTAAGCGCGTATGGTATATGTGTGCACGCAACCAAAAATTGGGCCAAAATTGAAATTTTGATGTATGTACTGCTCGTTGCGGAACAACAGCCACTACGTTATTTAGTAAAAAAATTTAGTAAAAACGTACTGCTGAGTCTGGATTGTTGTCATAAATTACATTTGTGTGCGGCAAAGTCACTATAAAAAGTCACTATAAACGGAGCTGCCACAGGTTCTTTGTACAGCGTAGTTTTAGTTAGTTATTAGTTAGTTATTAGTTAGTAGTTGTAGTTAAGTCGTAGTTAGTTGTTACAGATAGTTTTAATGGATGAAGGCGTGGGCTGGGATTGTTCTGAACACAAGATGCGCGCTACGCGATAGCTGCATGATGTTTGAAATAATTGATCGCGCAAATCGTAGTTCAGGTCATTCGTGGGGCTGATAATTGCCGGTAATAGACATTGTTGGATTTTGGTGTGCCCAGAGGACGATTCTGGTGCAATTTCAAACTGATAGACGGTCAGTTGACCGTCAGTGCGCGGCTGATCGTCGCTGGACATAAGCGCATTATCATTATGATGATGATGAAATCAAGTGCAATGCCTGAACTAAATATAGTCTTGCTGGCGTGAAGAATAAGCACTGGTTTGGTCGGGATTTTAATCGTTAGGACATGCGTTTGTTGGTGCTGAGTTTTAGAGTCTAGTCAACGTAAACGTCAAGAACCTAATTGAGTAGTTGGAATTCCTCGGTTTGGCAATAGTCAATGAGCGACAGAGTTCATGCATGCATTGCAACTTAGACGCCAGATGTTGGTGCACGTGTAGGCGGGAGGTTAACGCGGCGATTGATCGCATTTAACTTAATAATCTTCCGCAGTGTTTTCTTCGTATAATATATATTATGTAAACTAGAATTAAACGATTAGTCATGCCATCAGCCGAGCCCCCCACTCGTGCATTAATCACTCGTGCATTAATAACGTACGGCAAGTGTTGCGACTCTGTTGATGGCATACTCATCACAATGTGTTCAGAAATCCTGGTAGCACCGCAGCAAAGACTTGGTTGTTCACACTGACGTACCGGGTTTGCGCAGCACGCCGTGTATTCGTTAGTCCAGCTTCGCGGAGGAGCTTCAAATGGTATGACAAAGTTGACTTGCTGATACCCAATTGCTGGCCAATTGATGTGGAGTCTAATTCGTGACCTTCACTGTGTAGTAACCGAACAATGGCTAACCGACTTTCATCCGCCAACGCCTTGAAGATTTTGACGCGTAGTTCATCGTTACTGATGGTCTGCTTAATGTTCATGGCTAATCTCCTCGTTTAACGCTGCTGTTCAATCAATTTGTGTCGCGATGTGCTATAAACGCCAAGTAGTAGCTCACTGCTGCAATGGTCTGTGATGATGTGACTTCGCCGTCACGTACGGCCTCAATCAGGTCGTCCATCGGTACCAAACTCGTTGCGACGAACTCATCGTGGTCAAAGTGGCGATCGGTTCGCTGTTGGGGATCGATGGTCGCTAGGACGGCGGTGATCCGCTCGTTGGTAAAACCCTCGGAAGCCATCATGACGGTAAACGGCCGCAGTTCGGTGGCAACGTACCCCGTTTCTTCGGCCAACTCACGCTTGGCGGCCACGAGTGGCGTTTCGCATCATTGATCAATCCAGCGGGCAACGCGATGGCCTCACCGTTGATGCCGACACGGTATTCCTGGTTGACCAAGACCTGCTGTCGGTCTGCCGTCATGGCTAACATGACCACGGCTGCACCATGTTCCACGAAGTCGCGCTTGACCGTCAGCCCGTCTGGTGTTTGAATTGTTTGTTGTAAAACTTTGAAAATAGGCCCCCGGTAGACTTCTTTGCTGCTGAGAATGTTGCCAGTCGTTTGTGGTCGCTTAAGCATGATGATGGTTACCCCTTAGTTCGATAATTTTATGAGCACAAAAATAGGCGCTACAATTGCGCCTACATTATACAATATTATAATTGCGATTTAACAGTGTCCTACCAACCAGTGTTCAACTAAGTGTTCTACTAATTGTAATTGTTGTAATTGTTAATTGTAATTACATCCATTTGCATTTGCCGACGTCAATTTTGCCGACGTCAATTATACGCGTGTGAAGTCCTTCATCCAAGCAATGGCGATGGCCTTTTCACCTAGATGGGTCCCAATGACCGGGCCAAAATAGGAAGTTTCAAACGGAACATCCGGAAACTTGGCTTCCAGTTCAGCCTGCCATTTAGCTGCTGCATCCGGATCGTTCGCGTGAATAACCAATCCCCGTACTGGATAATCAACTTTATCCAAGGCGGCTTGGAACAAAGTCTCTGCCCGCGCGTAAGCCTTTTTGATGGAGCGAATCTTTTCGATGGCCACGATTTTATGGGATTCATCGTCGAACGTTAATAACGGTTTGATCTTGAGCATGCCACCAATGAAGCCGGCAGCGTTGGATAAACGGCCCCCACGAACCAGATTTTGGAGGTCGTTGACGATAAAGTATTCACCCATGGAGGCACGCAGATCGTCAAGACGGGCGACAATGGTGGGCACGTCCGCGCCTTGTTTCACCATGCGTGCGGCTTCCAGTACGAGCCACCCCATCAGCTTGACCGTAATTTGTGAATCGTACACGGTGACCTCAAGTCCATCAATTTCGGTGGCGATGGTCCGGAGGGTTTGCTGAAAACCAGAAATGGTATTTGCTAAGTGAATGCTAATGACTTTGTCGTAACCTTCATTGCGGAGATTTTCGTAAAGATGAATCATTTCACCAACGGGTGGCTGGCTCGTGCTCGGAAAAGTCTTGGCCGACCGCAGTTTCGCGTAATATTCAGTTGGCGTAATGTCCTTTCCTTCGTCGTACACTTGCCCGTCAAGAATCACGGGAATGGGTACGACAGTAATATTGTTGGCCTGTACTTCTTCATCAGAAAGATAAGCAGTACTGTCGGTCACAATGGCAATTTTCATAAGTTGAACCAGCTCCTTCAAAATTATACCAAAATACTATAACACATAACCTGAGTGAAGGCCATGACGCCCCCGCTCACTCCGTTCGGTAGGCCTGTGTGCCGGACCAAACATACTTTTGCACGTGGGCGCAACTACTAGTACAATGGAATGAGCTAATTAAGGAGGTATATTATGTCCTTTGACGGATTATTTACCCACGCAATGGTGCGCGAATTGCAAGCCGCATTACAATCTGGGCGGGTGATGAAAGTTTCACAGCCCTACCCTTACGAACTAATGCTGAGCATTCGTGCTAATCGTCATAACCAGACGCTGCTCCTGTCGGCTAACCCAGAACTTGCACGCGTTCAGATCACGACGATTCCGTTTGCGAACCCTAAAGTACCGACGCCATTTACTATGGCCATGCGTAAATACCTGGCCGCGGCTACCCTGACGGCCATTACACAGGTTGGTGCTGACCGTATTATTTACTTTGACTTTGCCACGCGGGATGAGCTTGGTGATTCCGTGTCCTTGCGCCTCGTGGTCGAGCTCATGGGCCGTCACAGCAACGTCATTCTGGTGGATCAGCGCACACACAAAATTCTCGAACTGATTCGCCACGTGCACCCCGATGAGAACCGCTTCCGCATCTTACTTCCGGGAGCCGAATATGTCGATCCACCCTACCAGGATAAACTGGACCCATTCATGGCGCAAGCAACTGACTATACCAGCCTAGTCGAGCAGTTTGGCACCGACACTGCTGGTTTAGCCAAGGCCATTCAGACCCGTTACCAGGGTTTTGGCCGCGATGCTGCCCTCGAGATGGCAACCCGCTTGCAACACGGTTTGCCGCAAGCGGCGTGGACGGGCTTCATGGATGCGTTTGATCACCCTGAGCCGGTGCTAATCGATGCGGCCAAACCGCAGTTTGCCGCTACCCCCTTGCGCACCATCAGTGGCGAACAGCACAGTTACCCGACGCTATCCGCCCTGCTCGACGCGTTCTACGCGCAACGGGCTGAGCGCGCCCGCGTTCAAGAAGTGGGTAGCAAGTTAATTCGGGTGCTGCGGACGAATACGGAACGGTTGTCCAAAAAGCTCAAGAAATTGCAGCACACCCTCGATGAGAGTGACCGGGCGGACGAGTTACGCATCCGGGGTGAAATTTTGACGACCTACCTACGTGATGTGCCGCGCGGCGCCAAGTCGGTGGAGCTACCGAATTTTTACGACGACATGCGACCCATCAAGATCAAACTTGCTCCGGAACTGGGACCAAACCAGAACGCGCAGAAGTACTTCACCCGTTACCAAAAACTGCGTAAAGCCGTCAGCCACGTGCACGAGCAGATGGCGGAGGCCGAGTCTGAACTCCACTACCTGCAGGGCGTGCAGGCTATGGTGGAAATTGCCGCCCCGCAGGACTTGGTGGACATCCAGACGGAGCTTACCAATGCAGGTTACATTCGCCAGCAACGCAAAGCCAAGAAGCAACGGCAGCCCAAAGTGGCACAACCGGAACGCTTCTGGGCTAGCATGGCACCGTCATTCTGGTCGGCAAGAACAACCTGCAAAACGAACAACTGACGTTGCACACCGCCGCAAAGAACGATATTTGGCTACACGCTAAGGATATTCCGGGTTCCCACGTCATCATCAAGGACGCAGATCCCAGCGACCGGACCCTGCAAGAGGCTGCCTCTCTGGCTGCCTACTTCTCTAAAGCCCGGCAATCCGCCAACGTTCCGGTGGACTATATTCCCGTTAAGCGAATTCGCAAACCCAACGGCAGCAAGCCCGGCTTTGTCGTGTATACGGGGCAGCGGACCCTGGCGGTCACCCCGACCGTCGAGCTTGTAGATAAGTTACGGCACCAACCAACCATGTAAAGTAAATGCACTGATAACAAACTAAATAACAATAAGGAGACGGTCATTACTGCGTAGACAACACGCAACGTACTGACCGTCTCCTTTTTGGCTTACTACGAAATTGGTGCAAGTGGTTCGAGCGAAAAGGCCCGAGCTTCGTACACCCGTAACATCGCGTCCGCACAGACACTGTTAATGATGGGAATTGTCCGCGCCGTGGCCTGCGCTCGGGTGTCCGTCGATGGGTTATCAGTAATGACCAACCGCACGTTGGCACGCGTGATGCGTGTGCCCGCCGGCTGAACCTGGAAGCCCTGCGCTCGTAGTCGGCCCGCTAAAGCTTGGGACTTATCGGTGCCCAGGTCGAGTAGTACTGGACCGTGATCAGGTAACGGTTGGTGGGCGGCCGCAAAGGCTTTGATCAACGCTTTACCCAGTGAATTGTCACTGCCCATGACCACGCCAGTCTGCACCATTTCGGGGCGGTCGGTACCCGGCGTGGGCAGTCCTTGCCGTACGACCGGCAAGAGGACGTGCACCCCGTCTGCTTGGGCTAACTGCCCTGAGCTGATGCCAAGGTCCGCTAGCTTGTTGCCTAAGTAAACGTGGGCAGCCAGGTAGCCATAGTCCACGGTCGTCGTCTTGGCGAGGAACGGCACGGTGGCGTTAACGGTGGGTGCGACGCGGCGGACGGTGATCTGGTGGTCGTTGACGACAAACTCGGTGTGCACAAAGCCGATCAGTCCGTACATTTTGGCCAGGTTGACGGTGATGGCGGTGACTCGACGCGTCAGTGCGGCTACCCCGCGACGTGGTGGCGTAACGGCGAGCACGGTGCCAGCAACGTCAGCGTTACGCTCCAAACTATTGATGACACCGAGCACCGCCACGGTGTCGCCGTCACTGATGGCATCCACGGCCAGGTGCGTACTGTCGGGCTTGATCGCGGCAGTAAAGTCCAAGCTGACCTGCCAGTCGCTGTCAGATTCATTAGCGACGGCCGCGCCGGCTTGGGATTGGTCAAAGGTGGTGACGCAATCAGCGTTACTTCCCAAGACGTTAACTCCAGCGGCCCGAAGCCGGCCCGCCAAGGCCGCGCCATCGTTACCGCTAGCCTGACAGATTACGCCGATGGGGTCTTCATGATGGATAATGCTGAGAATTTCCTCCGTGCTACTTGTTGCCAGGTAGCGGCGTACACCAGCAACGTTTTGTTTGACCGTGCTGTTGGTAATGATGACCGGTGCGTAACCAGCATGGGCGATGGCGTCGGCCAATGCGGCCGTGACGGCCCCCTGCGCTTCATTCAGCCACAGGTGCGTACTCGTGGGGGTAACGATAACGACGCGGGGTTTAGTGCCCACTCGTGGTTCGTTTTCGGCACCAAAACTAGCGTAGTACGACCGCGAGGCGTTGATGATCTGCCGCCCCCGTCGATGGCCTTAAATGTCGGCTGAACGGCCAACTCATCACGCAAAGCGGCCACTTGATCGGCCGTCATGTCCCAACGCTGCGCGATGCTGGCATCGGTGATACCGTAGCGTTTGGCTTCTTTAAGCAAGTCCATGTCCCCGGGGTGTTGACTGAGTGCCTGGTGGAGTTGGGCCAAGTGTTGCACGATGGCTAGCAACCCAATGTTGATATGGGACAATTCAACCAGTTCACTGAGCGAATAACCGCGAGCAAAAGCAGACCAGATGGTCGCTAACCGGAGACCATTAGGCCGAATAATGTGCTGGGTCAATTCGTCATCCGTCCAGTTGGTGATGGTAGCGGGCAATACGTCCGCTGTCAGTTTAGGCCCCAACTGGATACGTAGTCCTTCCATAATGGCACTCTCGGCGTTGGCCCCTGCTCCCAAGATGGCGCCACTGGCGACCAACTGGGGACCGAGGGTAGCTCCGTTGAGGTGGTCTTCACCAAACTGTGGGAAGCGCGCCATAATGGCGTCCTGGGTGGGCTCAATCACAGCGGGAATTCCTGCCCCAATGCGGATATCGTCCAGGTTCAAACCCAGCGCAATCTGGGTGGACACCTCCGTGACGGGGTAGGCCGTCGCCGCCTGGGAAAGTTCGGTAGCCCAGGTGGTCCCCACCCGCACTTTGAGTAGGTACCAGTCGTTGCTAGTCTCATCCAGGGCAAAGGAAAACGTGGCCGTCCCCCGGATATCCAGGCGTCTAGTACCCGGAAAGCGGCGGCTCGTAGCACGTTGCGTTCACGGTCGGTAATGGTTTGTGCCGGTGACAAGACGATCGTGTTGGCGGGGTTTACCCCCACCGGGTCAAAGTTTTCACTCGTTCCAATCAGCAACTTGGTGTTGTTATTATCACGCACCAGGACGCACTCCACGGCCTTCAAACCATTGATGGCCCGTTCAATACGGAGTCTGCCCCAGTGGTCGGTCGTGCTGATCAACTGCCGTAGTTCGTCGGCGTTGTTGGCAATGCCCCGGTTGGCGCCCCGCCGCATCAGCACGGGGTAACCGATCTTGTCGGCAACTTCAGTGGCTTGGCTATCAACCTTGATGTATGTCGATTCGGGGTTGGGTAGGTGTTGTTCACCCAGGAAGTGCCGAAAGCTTCGCCGTCCTCCAGTGTATTAAGAATGGTATCGGTGGTATCAAGCACCGGAATGTGTAGCTGACGCAGGAGGCCACTTTGCTGCACTTGCCGGAGGATGTGCACGGCACTTTGTCCCCCAATGGTACCCAAAATGGCGTCAGGCCGTTCACGTCGAATCACCTGACTGATGAATTCCACCGTTAAGGGCGCCACAAAGATACGACTAGCGATGTGGTTGTCCCGTGGCGCGTTGGGGTCGCTGGTCACCAGCGTTACGTCCTTCCCAGCGGCGGTCAGAACCTGACAAGCGGTCGCGACGGCGGCTGGAAAGGAGGTCGGTTGGGCCGAACCCACGGGGCCAGTCCCAATGACCAGAATGTTTTGTACGGTATTACTCATGCTGGTTGGCCCCCTTCTCAGCTTTGGATTGCTCAGCGTCAATTAATTCCATAAATTCGGTCAGCACGTGATCGGCATCCTTGCTACCCGGCGCACCTTCTGGCTGAAATTGCACACCAAATGCAGGGTACTGGCGGTGCCGTAACCCCTCCACCGTTTTGTCGAGGATGTTCAGGTGCGTAATCAGCAGTTGGTCGTTGTGTTCTAGGCTAGCCGGGTCCACGGTGAAGCTGTGATCATGCGACGTGATGTCGATACGGCCGGTGGCCACTTCGCGCACGGCAAAGTTGAGGCCGTGGTGTTCATGTGCGAGCCGCTTTGTGGTGGCACCATTGGCCATGGCGAACAGTTCGTAGCCAAGACCAATTGCGAGGAGCGGTAAGTGTCCTTGAATGCCATGGATCATCGGCAACGCGTTTTGGGTGTCCTCCGGATCGCCGGGCCCGTCACTGAGCACGACCCCGTCCGGATCCAGGGTGAGAATGCGATCGGCGGAAGTCGTAGCCGGTACAATGGTCAGGTTGCAGTCACGAACGGCGAACTCGCGCAATAAGCTGTGTTTGAGGCCAAAGTCGACGACCACGATGTTGCGGCCGGTACCCGGTGACGGGTATGGCCGCTCGGTGGAAACTTGCTGCACCTGGTTGTGGGGCAGCACGAGCGCCCGTAACTGGTCAAAGGCGTGCTCGTCAGCTGCGTCCACAATGCTGGCTTTTTGTGGACCGGTCGCGTCGATATGCCGACGCAGTGCCCGGACGTCAATATGTGTAATGCCAGGGATGCCCAGTTGGCTGAGAAACTCCGCCAGGGACATTTTACCTCCCTGGTGGGCGGTCACCTGGGCAAGTTCGTTCACGACGACACCACGCACGGATGGGTCAATGCTTTCGTAATCATCACGGTTAATGCCGACCATGCCGATGGTCGGTGCCGTGAAGGCAATGATGCAGCCGGTGTTTACTTTGTCGGTGATGGTTTCCTGGTAGCCAGTCATACCGGTTTGAATCACCAGTTCACCGGACGAAACGATGGACGCACCAAAGCCGGTGCCGACAAACGCGGTACCGTCTTCGAGAATAAGATAGCGTTGCATGGGGTTCACCCCTTTTGGATGGAAAATTTATTGTTCATTAGCGGCCTTGGCGGGCAAAACAAAGTTGAGCACGATTCCTAGCACCGTCGCTACGGCCAAACCGGAGAACGTGTAGCCAGCAAATTGCAGGCTAGCGCCACCAATGCCGATAACCAGGATGGTCGAGGCAATCATCAGGTTACGTTTACGGTTGAAATCGACGTGATTGTCGATCAACACCCGCAGCCCGTTACTAGCAATCACCCCAAAGAGCAGGAAACTAATGCCCCCAATAACGGGTCCGGGAATAGATTCGATCAAGGCGGATAGCTTGCCAATAAAGGCAAAGACGATGGCGAAGAACCCCGCCCCGCCGAGGACCCAGACACTTTGGACCTTGGTCATGGCAATAACGCCAATGTTTTCACCATAAGACGTGACGGCCGGACCGCCAACAAGGCCCGCAATGATGGACGCGGTCCCGTCACCAGCGAGTGTGTGGTTGAGGCCGGGGTCCTTAAAGAAGTTTTGGTTGGTCAACTTATTCAGTACCATGATGTGGCCCATGTGCTCGGTCATCGTGACGAACGCAATTGGTGCCATGGACAGAATTGCTCCCCAATAAAATTGCGGTGGTACGTCACAAAGGGGATCTGAAAGTGTGGCAAGCTGAACCAGTGTGCCTGGGCGACCGTGCTAAAATTGACCAAACCGAAACAAATGGCCACAATGTAGCCACTGATGATGCCCAACAGGATCGGTAGCAGGCTAATGAAACGCTTGAGGAACATGTTGTAAATAATCGTCAGTGCCAAAGTGATCATAGCTACGGCAAAGTAGCGCAGGTCGTACACGCTGCCGCCACTGGCCGTGGTCCGCATAGTTGCGTCGGTTGCGGCCGTGGATGCTAGCGACAGCCCGATAACCATCACGATGGGACCCACCACGACTGGTGGTAAGGCCCGGTCGATCCACTTGCTGCCGACGGCGTTCACAATCAAGCCACTATTAAGTATACTACGCCGACTGCCACAACACCCTGGGCAATTGCCGGATAGCCGGCCCCCTTCATGAGTGCAGCCATGACCGTGATGAAGCTGAACGAACTACCCATGTAGGCAGGAATCTTGCCACGGGTAATGAGGATGTACATGAGCGTCCCGACGCCACTGCTAAACAGCGCGATGGACGGATCCATACCGACCATCAGCGGCACCAATACGGTGGAACCGAACATGGCAAAGAGGTGCTGAATGGACAGCCCGACCCACTGGCCGAAAGTCGGTCGGTCGTGAATACCTAGGACGATGCCGTCATTAGGGTTAGTTTTACTCATGGTGGGCCTCCTTGCCGTTGCTAATGGTGATGCCGTCATGACCGTCGATTTCGCTGACGTTGACTTTGATTTGTTCATCGAGGGCCGTCGGAATATTTTTGCCCACAAAGTCAGGACGGATCGGTAATTCGCGGTGACCGCGGTCGACCAGTACTGCCAGGGAGATCATGCGCGGCCGCCCGTATGCCATCAAGGCGTCGAGCGCTGCGCGAATGGTGCGGCCGGTGTAGAGCACGTCGTCCACCAAAATGACGTGTTGCCCGTTAATTTTGGCGGGTAGCTCGCTGGTATCGACGGCGGCGTTGCCATCGGCTGGTTCCCGGTCATCCCGGTAGTTGCTGATATCGAGGGAGCCCACGGGCACGGTCACGTTTTCTAGTTGGGCCATGCGCGTCGCCAGGCGCTGAGCTAAGTACACCCCGCGAGTTTTGATTCCTACAAAGACGAGGTCCCGCAAACCCTTGTTGCGTTCGATAATTTCGTATGTAATGCGTGTCAGTGCGCGCTGCATGGTGACAGCGTCGACAACTTCTTTGGACATAAAATAGTTCCTCCTTTGACCAACCTGGAACAAGTGCTTGCTCTAGTTGATGGTATGGTCTTTAACCTGGGGGCTCCGCGCGATAACGCGCGATAAAAAAAACGCCCCCGTCCCGATTCTGGATGGAAGGCGCTCTGCGACCTAGTTGCCCCCGCGGAGGCACGATTCCTTCCAAGCCTCTCTGGACTTAGTTAAAGGCAAATATTTAATTGGTTTAAGTCTAGTTGAGTGAAGGCACCTTGTCAACGGTTTCCCGGACGTTTATGCGGTAGGCCTAATTGAAGGCGCCATACCGCAACCGCGTCAGCATCGCTTCAAAGTAGTCCGGTAACGGGGCGCTAAACTCGAGGTGTTGACCCGTTACGGGGTGCGTAAACCCGAGCGTCGCGGCGTGCAGGTACTGACCATTTCCTGGTAGCGTGTGCTTGGGGCCGTACAACGGGTCCCCTGCTACCGGATGCTTAATGTACGCCATATGCACCCGAATCTGGTGGGTCCGCCCCGTTTCCAGTCGGCACTTGACCAGCGTGTAGCTACCAAAACGTTCCACGACCTCGAAATGCGTGACCGCGTGGCGACCGTTCGGCACCACCGCGTGCTTTTTACGGTTCTTCGGGTCCCGACCCAGTGGTGCGTCAATCGTCCCCGTGGCCTCCTTGATATTGCCGTGGACAATGGCAAGGTATTCGCGGTCCGTGGTCTTCGCCTTCAGCTGTGCGGCTAAGCTTTGGTGGGCCGTCGCCGTCTTTGCCACCATCAGCAGTCCAGACGTGTCCTTATCGATGCGGTGTACGATGCCGGGACGCAATACCCCGTTAATGGGTGACAGCGTGGTGTGGTACATCAAGCCGTTAACCAAGGTGCCATCGGGATGCCCCGGAGCTGGGTGTACGACCATGCCCTGCGGTTTGTTGACTACCAGCACGTCGTCATCTTCATAGACGATGTCGAGGGGGATATTTTGTGGCTTGGCACTGAGTACGGTCGGCTCTGGCGCCGCAATGACGATTTGGTCATCTGCCGCCACTTTGTAACTAGCCTTGGCGGGACGGCCGTTAACCGTGACCAACCCGGCGTGAAGCCATTTGTCCGCCTGTGACCGCGTGACGTCGTCGAAGTAATCCGTAATCACGCGATCCAGGCGACCATGTTCGGTGGTAACCATCATCGTGAGTTTCATGCGCTTACCTCCCCCGCCGTTCCCGGCCATCCAGCAGGAGTACGTAGATGATGACTAGCACGACCCCGACCGTGAGACACATGTCCGCCACGTTAAAAATCGGGAAATTCACAAAGTCGAGTTGGAACATATCGGTGACAAAGTGTTGGTGCACCCGGTCGATAAAGTTACCCAACGCCCCCGCCGTAATCAGGGTCAGACCAAGCCGGTAAAACGGCTTGTGGGCGCTATCACGCCACAGCCATACCACGACGGCGAGTGCAATCAGGGTCACAATGTAAAAGAACCATTGTTGGCCCTGGAACATGCTCCATGCGGCGCCCGTATTTTTGATGTGCGTGATGCTCACAATGCCAGGAATGAAGGTTGCGTAGCCCCCTAAAGCGACATGGGCGACCACCCAAGCCTTCACTAACTGGTCGATAACAATCAGCGCGATGGCAATCAAAACGTAGATAATCAAACTGGTAATCCTCCTACAGTGCAAAGAAAAGTCCCGGCCGTCCAACCATCACTGGGTCAGTCGGACCGGGACGTTTCGGCTTGAATTGATTGTAGCATACTTCCCCGTACGTGCGGTTGCTGCGAGCCTATTAACGGCCTGGTTTAGAACAAACCGGTAATGTGGCCGTTAGCGTCGATATCGATATCATTGGCCGCCGGGTGCTTGGGCAGCCCGGGCATCGTTAGCACGGTTCCGGTCATGACGACCAGGAAGCCGGCCCCCACTTTGGGGATGATATCACTCACGTGGATGGTGAAGTTAGTTGGGGCGCCAGTAGCTTGGGGTCGTCAGAGAAGGAGTACTGGGTTTTGGCTACGCAAATCGGAAGATGGTCCCACCCGTTGGCCTTAATGGTTTTGAGGGCGCGCTGCGCTTTGCGGGCGTACGCGACGTCGCGGCCACCATAAATTTTCTGCACCACCGTCTGGATTTTATCCTCCACCGGCATGGTGTCGGTGTACAGTGGCTGGAATTGGTGCTGGGTACTGAGGGCGTCATTGACGGCCGTTGCCAAAGCGGCCCCACCGGCGCCCCATCCGCCCAGACGGTGACCGGCACGGCTTTGACCCCCTGATCCGCACAGAGGTCTTGGACCAGTTGCATTTCTGCGGGGTCGTCATTGGCAAAGGCGTTGATGGCCACCACCACGGGCAAGCCGTATTGCTGGAGGTTGTGGATGTGCCGCTGTAGGTTGGCAAAGCGGCCCGCACCGCCGCGGGATCAGTAGCTTGTAGGTCCCGCCGAGCGACGCCACCGTTATACTTAAGGGCACGTAACGTGGCGACCAGGACTACGGCGTCTGGCGTCTTGCCGAGCACCGGAGCTTTGATGTCGAGGAATTTTTCCGCACCGAGGTCGGCCCCAAAGCCGGCTTCGGTAATGGCCACGTCGCCTAATTCGAGCGCGGTGCGCGTGGCTACGACGGAGTTGCAGCCGTGCGCAATGTTGGCAAAGGGGCCGCCGTGAATCAGGACCGGGGTGTGCTCCAGCGTCTGTACCAGGTTGGGTTTGATGGCGTCCTTGAGCAACATCGTGATTGCCCCGGTTACCCCCAGCATGTCCACGGTCACGGGCGTGCGGTCGTAGGTGTAGGCCACCACGATACGCGCAATGCGTTGTTTGAGGTCGGCGAGGTCTTCAGCTAGGCACAACACGGCCATCAGTTCACTAGCGACGGTAATGTCAAAGCCGTCTTCACGGGGCACGCCCGACGTGGGGCCACCCAGACCAATGTTCACGTGGCGCAACGCACGGTCATTAATGTCGAGCACCCGTTTCCACTGGATACGTCGCGGGTCAATGTGTAGCGCGTTGCCCTGCTGCAAGTGGTTATCGATCAATGCTGCCAGCGTGTTGACCGCACTCGTCAGGGCATGCATATCGCCGGTAAAGTGGAGGTTAATGTCAGCCATTGGCACCACCTGGGCGTAGCCGCCACCGGTAGCGCCCCCCTTCATGCCCATAACGGGGCCGAGGGATGGTTCACGCAACGCGAGGACAGCTTTTTGACCCATACGGTGCATCGCGTCGGCTAGGCCCACAGCCACGGTTGATTTGCCCTCCCCCGCAGGTGTAGGGTTAATGGCCGTGACTAACACCAACTTGCCGTTGGGGCGCTTCCGCATTCGTTGCAAAGCCGCGGTGCTGATTTTGGCTTTGTACGGTCCGTACTGCTCAACCTCGTCGGCAGTTAAGCCGAGGTCGGCCGCAATTTTGGTGATGGGTTGAATTTCGTTGGCTTCATTACGCTGGGCAATTTCAATATCTTCCACGGAAAATACCTCCACTCTGTGAGTTGACTGCGTTGCGACTTGATGGTTTATTTAGTGGTGGTTAACCACGCCTGTAGTTGGCTGGCGACCACGCTGGAGCGCCGCCACGTAGAAATGGTGAGCACCCCATAACGCTGAGTGTTAAAAATCAGTGTGTGCGGCCCCTGGACCTGAATAGTCACCTGGTTTGTATCCAAAATAATGGAATTGCCGGGTAGGACCCGGCCTAACCTGATGGTGTGCGCGGTAACGCTGATACGGTAACGCCACAGTTGGGCTAAAGCACAAATGACGGTCACGGCACCAATGGCTAACGTGATGGGTGACAAACCGAGGAGCTCCAACTGGACGACGGCCGTCAAACCTAGTCCCGCCACGATGAGTCCCCAAAAAATCACGCAATCGACCGGCGCTGGTTGGTATGCTAGTTGGTGTTTCAAATAATCACTTTCCATTCTCAAGGAGATTTCAATGCTTAAATTGTACACAGATGCAGCTACAAAAGGCAACCCGGGGCCTAGTGGTGCTGGTATCCTGATTGTTGGTCATGGTGATACTGTTGAACTGAGTACGCCCCTGGCCGTCATGACGAATCATCAAGCTGAGTTTCAGGCTGCTGCCTTGGGTCTGCAAGCGTGATTGATCGCGGTTGGCAGCACGAACAAGTGGCGCTGATTACCGATAGCCAGATTGTCGTGGACGCCTGGACAAACGCTATGCCAAGCACTTTGCCGCCGAAGTGGCGCGGATTATGGCGCTGGCTGATCAGATCACCCTGGTGATTCCCACCTGGCAAAATGATCACGTCAATCGTCGTGCTCATGAGCTCGCACAAACAGCGTTGCACCGGGCAGAAGCAGCATCTTAGCTAATAAAGGCCGGGCCGTTGGGCCCGGCCTTTATGCCAGTGGTAATTAAATGTTCTTAAAGTCACCTTGATGGCTGTGCAGGTACTTGACGGCCCCACTCACCATTTCGTCCACCCGGTCTTCAAGGGCGGTTCCCTCTAGGTCAGTGGCATCGCGCAAGAAGCCCGTGGCGATGGCCCGAATATCTTCGCGAACCATCCCACCGTCGTGGAACAAATCGTCCACCCCGTCGAGCCCGTTCTTAGTAGCGTCCAAGACAGCGTTCAACACGGCGTTATGGCCTTCCAACCCCTGAACGTGCCGTTCAGCGGACGCAATCAGCGTGATGTCCATATCAATTAGGACTGCTTGCTCCATTTTTTTTCGTCTTTTTGCTCATTACTATACTCACCCCGTTCGATAACAGTATAGGCAATCTCGGGGCGCTTGGCTAGCCCACTTTTGTGACCTACGCAATCATGGACCCGTTTTTCGAGGGCTAGCCATGACGAACGGCTATGAGGTGCCAACGTAAAGTAGCGGGGATCGGCGTTGAGACGCGTGGTCACTACGATGTCAGCATCCCGGGGGTTGGCCACGATCTGGACGCTGGGCACGCTGCGCGCAATTTCAATCAGCGCGGAATAAACTTGTTGCTCTTGTTCGGGGTCCAGGGCAATGCCAATCGTAGGTACACCGAGATTGACGACACTAGTCATGAGCGGAATGTAGCGGACAATTAGGCTGCTCGCAATATGCTGAAAGCGAGCCATTGACGGTGGTAAGGTTGCAAAGTATTGTCTGAGCATTCGCTCGAGGGCTGGTGATGTTGGCCGCTGACCGCCGAGGGCTAATGGGTCAAATGTCGGGACCTTGTGGTCAATTATTTCCAGGACAACAGTAACCGCCAGCATGTTGGCCAGGAGCACTTTATTTCGGTGGGAGCCACTAAAACCGACTAGGGTACGTGCCCGCTGGGTGATTCCCGATACCAGGCGCCAACTGGCCGAGTTGGATTTGTTATGGTACTGCAGCAAGCGTTGCAGGTCGGGATCGGCTTCGCTGTGAAAGTTACCAATGAGCAGACTTTCGAGGTGAATTAGTGCGGTATCAGCCGGATGCTTGGCTACAAATTCAGTACGGGTCCCAACGATACCGTTGTACCCCGTCACCTGTAGGATCTTGTGTAGTGGTGGCAACGCGGGCATGGCGTGGCCCTGCTGGTTGCGGAGGATGGCAATCGTGACCATGTTTTGGACGCGCAGGAACGGGCAATTGTTGACCACTAGGTGCGCTGTCCGTAATTGCCGCGTAACCTTCTGGGCCTGTGCTTCCACGTACGGGAACAAGGTCACCCCGTCTTGGTCAATTTGCCAGATCAACTGACTGAGGGTCAACCGTACGACTGGTTCGTAACCTTCAATGCCAATGGGCGAGTACGTCAGGTTAACGTCAAACTTAGCTAAGAAATTGCGTAATGGCCGCAATCGGCGGGTAGCCGTGCTGGTGCTCAGTTCGTGCGCCTTGGCGATATCGTCGAGGGTGCGTTCTGGGTGCGTGAGGACTGACCGCAGAAAGTCCCCCACAAGTGAATGGCGCATCAAATACACCGCATAGCGCGCGGCGGGAATGTCGTGTTCCGGTGGTGCACTACTCGCCTCCAATAATTTGGGTGGCTGTTCATTGGGCCGGATAAACTGGTGTAGGTCGTTCGTGATGGTTTGCCAGTTCCGGTAAATTGTGGTGGTACTGACGCGCAGCTGGTCGGCAAACCGCGCGCACGTGCGCTCATTTGGTGGCAGGTCCATCACCATTTGGTAGAAATTGAGCTTGGCTAGTTCTTTTTGGCTCAAAAACAATTCGTATGCAGCATGTATCTCATCCTCGTGAATGGTTGTCCCACTAGCGTTAACTATCTGTACTTTGATTATACGAAGCCCAGTGCTACAGGCCAAACAAAAGTGCCCAAAATTCCAGTATTTGACTATTTTATTTGCAAAAGCTGCAAAAATCGGCTTCAACTTATCGTTTACATTGACTAAATTGTGTCAAGACATCCATGCGCAGTGTTATTCCTGTGCCACGTAACTAGTTTCTATCTAGCCGCCATTACCTTACTCCCATTTTGATCGGACATAAATTTGATCGGACATAAAAAGTGGCTACCCCATATTGGGATAACCACAATCAATTGTTAGTTACCAAATTGCCACGCGTCGCTCTGGTTCCAGGTACATACCGTCCCCTGGTTGTACATCAAACGTCGTGTACCACTCATCAAAGTTCTGCGGCTGAATGTTAGCCCGTAACCGGTTGGGTGCGTGGACGTCGCTACTCAGGAGCAACTGGGCGTATTCAGGCCGGGCTTTCTGCCGCCAAATACGGCCCCAGTTGGTAAAGAAGGCTTTCAGGTCCACGTTATCGTCCTGCTGAGCCGTCGACAGCGCAGCCGCCATACCACCTAAGTCGGCGATATTCTCACTGACGATCAACTTGCCGTTGACCTTACCGCCAGCGTAATCGCGCCCGTCAAATTCATCAATCATGGCCTGCGTCAGGCGCTTGAATTCCTTGTAGTCGGATTCCTGCCACCAGTTTTTCAGGTTGCCAAATTCATCAAATTTGGCCCCATTATTGTCAAAGCCGTGTGAGATTTCGTGCGCGATGACGGCGCCGATGCCCCCAAAGTTCTCCGAGTTACTTTGTCCCAAGCTGTAGAATGGTGCCTGCAAGATTGCAGCGGGGAACGTAATGTCGTTACGTGACGGGTCATAGCATGCGTTCACCAATTGTCCAGGCATGCCCCACTCCCCGCGATCAACGGCTGATCCAACTGGGCGACTGCGTAAGCAGCACCAGCACGGTGGATGGCCAGCAAGTTGGTTAACAAGCTGGCATCCTTGTCGACCTGAAAGTGGTCGTAACGCTCGTTAGCTTTGTCCGGATATCCCATTTTCAGCACCATGGTGTTGAGCTTCACGATGGCTTTATCCTTAGTTGGCTGCGACATCCACGCGTTGTCACTGATGCGCTGTTTGTAGGTGGCAATCATGCGCTGTACCAGCTTGGTCACGTCAGCCTTCGCGGCTTCGCCAAAATACTTGCGCCCATAGTAAATACCGATGGGTTCGCTAAATACCTGATTAGCGATGCGGTAGGCAGACTTATCCTGGTTCGGCAGCGCCGATAATCCAGTTAAGGCACGGCGGTAAGTACCGGCAACCTGGCGTAATTCCTCACTAAGGTAGCTGGCGTCACTGAGCAACTCATTAACGTAGGCCCAAGCGCGAAAATCGGTAAAGGTGTCGTCATTGTATATTGAGGCAAAGGCGTCCAGGAACCCTGGATCGGTCACGATAATCTGTTGCGGTTCACTTGGTAGTAAGTCCTGCAGGTACTCGTCCCAGGCAAATGGGGCCATCTTTTGGGCCACGGTCGCTCGGTCCTGTGGGTTGTACTGTGACGGGTAGTCGGCTTTGTCCTCGTTACTCTTTACGTGCACGGCAATGGTGGCATCGAATCGGAGCGTGGCTTCAATGTACGCCGACTGGGTGTCGTCATCTAGATTCGTGTGGCTGAGTAGGCCTGCCGCGGTCTGCCGGTAAGCTGCTAATAGTGGCTGCTTGGCTGGATTATCCTCAGCGTAGTACGTTGTGTCAGGCAAGATGGTCGGCAATGCGTACAGGTACACGGCGTTTTTGGCGGTGTCCTTCATGTCGGGTTCAATACCGATATTAAACGGTAGCGGCAAGCCGTCACGATCCCAATCCGCCGCCTGCTGGTTCAACGCCGTGAGCGAGGCCAACCGTTCAATTTTGGCTAGTCGTGGTGTCAGGGGGTCCATGCCTTCTTGGTCACGGCGTCCAAAATCACCGGCAATGCGGTACAAATCGGTGGCTCGCTGAATCAATTCGTTTGGCGGCGTGGCCTGGCCGTCGCGAAATGCGGCAAAATCAGCCATTAGGTGCTTTTCAACCCCATCGGCTAAGTCGCTAAATCCACCCGTTGTGGGTTTGTCATCAGGAATGACGGCGGTGGCCTCCCATTCACCGTTAACTGCTAGGTACAAATCGTCCTTAAAACTGCTCTTTGCAGCCATTCTGTCTCCCCCTTATCATTCATAAATTAAAACTAAATTAGATAGCGATTAACATAATTTTACTATTTATGAGGATAAACGCAACCCTCAATTAATGACGGGACCGGTGACCCCAGTACTGGTACAGGTCGACCTTGATGGCCCCATTGTAGAGTTTGCGCCGTTTTGTCGCTTTGTGGCCGTAATACCGTTCAAAATTGGCATCGCCCGAGAGAATATACTTACTCCAGGTGGTAAGTGGTCCGTAGACCGCGCCCATTTCTTTGGCAATCTTCGCAGCGGCATCAGCATCTTGAAGGCGCTGACCATATGGTGGGTTGGCAATGATGACCCCATCTTCCAAATCGGTTTTGAAGTCCTTCACGGCCAGCTGCTTAAACTGAATGTCATGCAGTACGCCGGCGTTTTGGGCGTTGACCCGTGCAATATCGATCATATCCTGGTTGATATCGCCACCGATCATTATTAAATCAGGATTAGTGATGGCGGCTTCGGCCCGCTCACGCTCCTGGTCCAGTAGTTTGGGGTCCATGAAACTAAAGCCGCTAAAGGCAAAGTCTCGGGTGCGACCGGGCGCCATGTTGCGCGCAATCATCGCTGCTTCGATGGCGATGGTTCCGGAACCAGTCGTCGGGTCATAAAATGGCATGTTGTTGTGCCAATTAGTGAGAAGGACTAACGCGGCAGCAAAGTTTTCCTTGAGTGGTGCCGGGCCCTTGGCGACCCGGTAGCCCCGCTTGAATAGACTGCTACCCGTCGTGTCAATTGTAATGGTGGCGATGTCCTTCAGGATGGATACCTCCAGCTGGTACTTGTTGCCCGTTTCTGGTAGACGTCCGTGCCGGTGGTAAGTGGTCGCCATACTTTCCACTACCGCTTTTTTTAGTGATGGCCTGAACGTCGGGCTCGGAATGTAGCTTACTGCGGACGGCGCGGCCAGCGACCGGGAAGGCGGCATCAAGTGGCAGGTAGTCAGCCCACGGAATAGCCTTAACCCCTTCAAACAGTTCATCAAAGGTGAGCACCTTGAACTGCTTCAAGATAATTTTGATCCGGTCGGCTGAGCGCAACCACACATTGGTGCGGACAATGTCACTTTCGTCGCCTTCAAAGTAGACGCGCCCATTTTCTGTGCGCGTCTGGTAGCCCAAACGCTGTAATTCTTTTGCGGTGACTGCTTCGAGCCCCGCGGCCATGGTGGCCATCAACTTAAATTGCATGTTGTTTTCTCCTCGTTATTAATGCTATGGACTATTTTAACAGTGTTCTGGGTGGGGCGCGAATTATGGTGACGATTAGCGCTAGCCCGAGCTATTGCTACTCTTGTTTTGGCAACTAACTGGTATTGGGCCACAGTCTCTCGGCTCAGCTGCGCGGAGCCTCCGAGTGGCGGAGAGTAAGTGCTCAAGCCGGGCGGATATGATCTGTTACTGTTCTCGTTCTGGCAACTAACTGGTATCGGGCCACAGTCTCTCGGCTCAGCTGCGCGGAGCCTCCGAGTAACAGCGAGTAAGGCGCTAAAGCGCCAACTCGCTGTGTAAAAAAAATAGAGGACCCATCACTGGGTCCCCGCCTGCCTGTAAGTCTCTATAAGCCATGTTTTGTTCCAGGTGGCCTCAGGCAGGTCACCCTTCAGTAATCATCTATCTCAGTATTTCTACTGCTTTGCCGTTGGTTCAATTCCCATGGCAAAGCGCCCCTACCAAAGTTTGGGTTACTCGCTCGCGGGGTTTACCGCGTTCCAATCCAACAGTTTCCCGTTGGCATCGTCTCTGTGGCACTTTCAAACGTACTTGCACATGGCCGAAGCTTTAGCACTTTCCGCCGCCGTTACCGTTTGCACGGTACCCAGCTTATTGGGCCTGGCACGAACACTACAGGCATCACAGCCTGTGCGGGCATGGACTTTCCTCAGCCTACCAAAGTAGACCGCGATTACTCAAGACTTACAGGTACCAGCTCATTAGTAAGTTGGTTAACTACCTATTTACTCTGGACGCTGGTTGTTGGGCGTCGAGGCGTGTGCCCCACCATCACTCAACTTGCTACCAAATACGTGGCGTTCCAAGTTACTCAAGCGCTTTAAAATATCATAGTTCGTTGCCGCGACGTTCGCCTGTGGCGTTTGCGCTGCGACACCCTTTGAAACATTCAGCTGCTTAGTCAACTCGTCCACACGACTGATCAACCGGGCGTTTTCTTCCTTAGTCGAAGTGAGCTCCTTTTCAAAAGCTTCATAGTCCTTGATGATGTCATCGAGGAACGAATCTACTTCATCCTGGTCGTACCCACGCATCTTACTCTTAAACTGCTTGTTCAAGATATCCTGTGGCGTATAGTGGACATTCATTTGTCCGTCATTTTGTGAATCCATCGTTCCACCCCGTTCATAATCAATCAGGCCATCAATAACCTTATCATAAACTATTCGTTTTGGGAACGGTCATTTTGCAGTTCCCCATATTCATTCGCTGCTTCCTGTAAATCGTCCATGGTCGTTAACATTAGCGGATAATCCCGCCTTGCTGCCTGTTGCTGCACCCGGGCGTAGTCATACTGCGCCTTCCCGGGAAACTCGGGATCGTAAATCATGAGGGCCAGATCCGTGTGCATACTCATAAATTGACCATAGTTCACGAGTTGTCGCGGTTGTGAGTAGGGCGCGCCACTCACCGACGCGGAGAAATCAACCTGCGAACGTAGCGCAGCTAATTGGGCTTGGCGCTCTTCCTGCCAACGGTTACCAAAGTCGGTGAACGGAATCATGATAGCAACCCGCAACTGCGGATAATCAGGCTTGAGTTCTAGACCAACCTCAGCAGCCCATTGCTCCACACCAGGCTGCCCACCGGTAATTATCCACTCTAGACCCTCGTCCAGTAATTGGTTTAGCTGGCTCTTTAACGAATATTTAATGACAGCAACTTTGGGGTCGTTGTCATTAAAAACGGACAATTCATAGGCTCTGTATCCGGTGACCCATACGCGCTTACGCATTTCCGCTGACTCCTTTGCTATTCTCGTAACTTTATTATAGCTCAAGGTTGGGCCTATTACTGGCGGTTTTGTGCCCTTTGTATGAAGAATTTTTGTTATAATCAGCCTATGGAGTGTGACGCACATGACTATACATTATCCGAATGGTGGCGCGTACCAGCACCACGCGGCGTCGACCCCGCACGCGCATACGACCATGTATGGCGGCCGGGGTATGACCCTTGAAGACGAGTTAAATGGTAGTAATCGTTATTATCTACAAACTGGGCGGGCCGTCGTGCATAAAAAGCCCACACCCATTCAGATTGTCAAAGTTGACTATCCGCAGCGCAGCAAGGCGGTAATTCGTGAAGGCTACTTTAAGACGCCATCCACGACCGACTATAACGGCATTTATCACGGATACTACCTAGACTTTGAAGCCAAAGAAACCAAGAACAAAGCCAGCTTTCCCCTCAAAAATTTCCACCAACACCAGGTCGACCACATGCGGGCGTGCCTGCAGCAAGACGGTATTTGCTTTGTGGTGATGCGGTTTGTGCGGTTGGAACGGCTCTTTGTGTACCCCGCTACCCCACTTATTGCGGCGTGGGACGCGCAAGCTCACGGTGGTCGTAAATCGATTACCCTCGCGACGATTGAACGCGACGGTTTTGAACTCACGCCCAAGATCCAGCCGCGCATTCCTTATCTCGACGGCGTAGATTGGTTGATATCACAGAAAGTAGGTGCCCCACGTGGCTAAACATAGCGAACAAGAACCATCGCGCATGGCGCGCAAACGTGCACAAAAACGCGCAACACCCAAGCAATCCCCGACTAAGCGCGGCTTTACTTGGCGGCGATTGATCAAGTGGTTAGTTGGCGTCGTCGCCGTGCTCTTCTTGCTGGGTGTGGGGCTTTTTGCTTGGTACGCCAAGGATGCCCCCACCCTTTCTGAATCCAAACTCAAGAGTGATGGTAGCTCCATCTTATATGATGCCCAGGGCAAAGAAATCACGACACTGGGGCTAGAAAATCGGACTTACGTTACCAGCAATAAGATTCCTAAGCAGCTCAAACAGGCGGTGGTGGCCATTGAAGACCGGCACTTCTACTCCGAAAAACTGGGGATCGACCCGCTGCGAATCGCCCAAGCCGCGGTTTCTGACCTCACCCACTCTGGTAACCTCCAGGGTGCTAGTACGTTGACGCAACAGTTGGTGAAGTTGTCGTACTTTTCCACTAAAGCTTCGGACCAAACCCTCAAGCGGAAAGCCCAGGAGGCTTGGTTGGCCTTTAAGGTGGAGCGCAACTACAGTAAATCCCAGATTTTGGAATTTTACATCAATAAGGTGTACATGAACCACGGTCAGTACGGGATGGCTACGGCGGCAAAGTATTACTACAACAAGTCGCTCAGTCAACTGACTTTGGCCCAAACGGCTTCATCGCTGGGCTCGCGCAAGCACCGGCCTCGTACGATCCGGTGGCACACCCGGCCGCTGCTACGACCCGGCGCAACGAAGTGATCAACGCCATGTTGCGGGAAAAGGAAATTTCCGCCAGTGAGGCTGCAAAGGCCAAGGCCACGAGCATTAGTAGCGGGTTGGTGTCCGAATCGCAGACGACGAAGAACACTACCAAAACCGACAAAATCGTTGATAGTTACGTGACTGGCGTAATCAAGGAAGTTAAGAAGAAGACCGGGGAGAACCCCTACACGTCGGGGATGAAGATTTACACCAACCTCGACATGAAGGCCCAGACCCGGTTGTACAATTTGGTTAATAGTGACGAGTACATCACCTTCCCGGACAACAAGTTTCAGACGGCCGTCACGATGACTAATCCTAACAGCGGTAAGGTGCTGGCCCAAATTGGTGGGCGCAAGAACGGTAACGTTCGTCTCGCATATAACCGGGCCATTGCGGCCGATCGGTCCAATGGTTCTACGATGAAACCAATTCTTGACTATGGTCCCGCCATTGAGTACCTGCAAGAATCCACCGCCACCATTTTGGATGACTCCGCGTATGACTATCCTGGCACGAATACCGCCGTTAACGACTGGGATAACAGTTATGATGGACGGATGACCATGCGCACCGCCTTGGAGCAATCCCGTAACATTCCGGCGGTCAAGACGCTGGCCAAGGTTGGGCTGAGTAAAGCCTCACCTTTGCTTCCGGCTTGGGGGTAACGCTGCCGAAGAATGAGCAGTATTACTCGGCGGCCATTGGTGCCAGCATGTCGACCCTGACCGAGGCGGGTGCTTACGGCGCCTTCGCCAATGGCGGGACGTATTACAAACCGACGTATATTCGGAAAATCACCACGTCCGACGGGTTAACCACTCACTATGGTTCCACGGGGAAGCGGGCCATGTCTGGTTACACCGCCTACATGATCACGGATATGCTCAAGGGTGTGCTGACCAAAGGTACTGGGACGTCCGGCGCCATTTCGGGACTGTACGCGGCAGCCAAGACCGGGACCACGGATTATTCCGACACGGTATTGGCAGAGAACCCCATGCTCAAGGCTGAAGATGCCGTGAAGGATAGTTGGTTTACTGGCTATACCAAGCAACGCGTCATCTCGGTTTGGACTGGTTATGACCAGTCGACTAAGTACGGAGTGACCGGCACGCAGGACCGCATTGCCGCATACATTTACAAGTACCTGATGAGTTACGTATACCAGGACGAAGGCGTAAGCAACACCAACTGGACAAAGCCAGATACGGTTCTGCGCAAGACGGTATCGGTACTGGGCAAGAAGAGTTCTGAGCTGTTTGTGCGGGGCAGTTCCGCCGCCAGTGGTGCCAATGAGGTGAGCGACACTAGCAGTTCTAGCTCACGCAAGTCGTCTTCCTCGAGCTCGCATAGCTCATCCAGCTCCAGTTCGAGCTCAAGCAGTTCTTCAAGTTCGAGCTCTTCCAGTAGCAGTAGCGAATCGTCGTCATCGTCATCGTCAAGCACAAGGTCAAGCGCAAGTTCTAACTCCAGTAGTAGTAGTGCATCAACTCCAGCGGCTCAGCAATCATCTAACGGTGCTGGAGCTGCAGCAAGTAGCGTGCAACAAGGACAATAATGGTGTTTAGACAGCAATTACCCCCGGCTAGTTGGCCCGGGGGTAATTTTGGGTTTTTCTGTGGGTTGTTCTGGTAGATGATTTTTAGCATGAACAGCGTAGTCTTTTTGATAGCTTTTATTATAGCTTTTGTTAATGATAGCTTTTTATTAATAAATAGAAACAGATTCTATTCAGTTGTAGAGTCCAAAATAACATGCAACAAGACGACCACCGATTTATTTGTGAGTATAAATTCTTTTTTTAGATGATGATTGGATGATGAATGGCGGCTTTTTCCTTCTTCCTTCAAACTTCAAACCTTTCGGCTTTTTCTGTCGGAGTTAGCTTTTTATTGTGTGTCCTGAATCGCATGGACAGCTTTGGCCAATCGATTTAGTCCGTCCTCAATTTTGCTCTTGGGGGCGCCCAAATTGAAACGCAAATAGTTGTGACCTCCGTTACCATAAACGCTGCCGTCCATGATGGCTACTTTTTGATTTTTAACCAATTCGTGTTGAAGTAGTTTCATGCTGATATTTAAAGGCGAAACATTGATCCAGCCCAAATAAGTGGCAGAAGGTATTTGATAATTCAAATCTAGGTTTTCTTTCAAAAACCGCTTGGTGAAGTCAAAGTTGTTGTCAATATAGTTATTCAGTTGGCGCAACCAGTCTTCTTGATGGTTATAACATTCGATGGTTGCTAACATTCCGAGGTATGGTACCGAAGAAAGGGCATTTTTTTTGCTTCAAACTGTGCAAGAATAGCTCTCTATCTAGTGAGTTTGGTATGAGGGCGTACGAACAACCTAAGGCCGGGATATTGAACGCTTTACTGGCTGAGCTAATGACAGCGCTGGACACTTTAAGCTCATCAAAATAATTAGCTAAAGTGTGGGTCTTAGTTTTCGCACGAACTACGTCCATGTGAATTTCATCGCTAATGATGGCAACATGATAAGCATTGCAAAGCCCAACAATACGTTCCATTTCATCGTCAGACCAGGCAATTCCAAGCGGGTTTTCTGGATTGCAAAGGAGGAAAATTTCGGGTTGTTGTTCGGCTATTAATTGTTCTAGACGTGACCAGTTCACGCCGCCGTCTATATTGAATTGTAAAAGCACCCGATTGTTTGCCGTTACAGTGTTAATGAATGCATCATAGCAAGGGCTAAATGTCAGGACTTTTTTTATTCGGTGCACTAAATTGTTCAATTAGTTTGGCAAGGCTGAAGATAACGCTAGGACTGTAAACTACGATATTCTGACTGACATTTGAGTGATAACGCCGAGAAAACCAATTTGTTATGGCTCCCTTAAAATCTCCATTATTCCAGCGAGTATACCCAAATATTCCCCTTTCGGCTGCTTTAATCAGAACATCGCTCACCCCTTGGGGCGCTTTAAAATCCATATCGGAAATAGTAAATGGAAGTAAATTAGCTTCGCCAAACCGATCTTTAACATAATCCCACTGCGTTGAGTACGTTCCGTAGCGGTTAATAACGGCATCAAAATTAATTTTATCCACTTTCATTGCCCTCCTAAATTTCTATCATGTTTAGTGGCGATTGGGTCATCAGTTCTGGCTCACCCTGGTCGTTTATCCAAACGTCGTCCTCAATACGAACGCCACCAATTCCTTCCAAGTAAATTCCAGGCTCAACCGTGTAGGTCATATGCTTGGTGAGCGTTTCAGTACTATCACGATTCAATAATGGATATTCATGAACAGTTAAACCTAAACCGTGCCCAGTACCGTGTAGAAATTTATCACCATAGCCAGCATCATCAATGTAATCCCTCGCTGCACGATCAAGTTCTTTAAGTGGGACACCCTCGTGGGATGCTTGAATGGCTTTCTTTTGGGCGGTCTGCGTAACATCGTAAATTTGCTTTAGTTCAGGGTCCACATGCCCTAGCGCAATGGTTCGGGTAATGTCAGAAAAATATCGATCTTTCTCGAACCCAAAGTCAAGTATAATCATCTCATTAGTTCCTATGATTTTATTTGATGCGTGTCCATGCGGAAGCGCAGAGCGAATCCCAGAAGCTACTATGGTTTCGAATGATCGAGCGTCCGCACCATGATCTAGACCCCACTGGTCAATTTCATTTGCAACCTGCTTTTCGGTCATCCCGGGCTCAATATAGTTCAATATATGCTGAAAAGTTGCATCCGCTATTTTACCAGCTTCACGTATTTTGTCTCTCTCCTCGGTATCTTTAACCATACGCTGACCTTCAATCCAATCCCTCGTCGGAAGAAGATGTATCAAGTTGTTACCGTTGGTTAAAGTAAGGTATTCGGCGACATCCATTTCCTCCTCCTCAATACCCAGATTTTTACAATTTTGCTTTAAAACTAAATCCCGCACGGTTTCATTCATGCGCATGTGGTTATCGACAACAGTAAATTCCGGTGATTGTGTTTTTAGTTGCTCAAAGTAACGGCCATCAGCGATGACGTATTGCCCGGTCTGAGTAATTAGGACTTGACCATAGGATCCTGTAAAACCCGATAAATAATACTGATTTGCCTTGCTGTTGATGAGAAAGCCATCCAAGTTATTCTCTTTCATCTTGTTGCGAAGCACATTTATTCTATTATTTTGCAAAGTATAGTCCCTCCTGCTATTTTATTTATTTCCCGTTAGCAATATGACCGTAGTGCCTAGTACTCGGTCATGAAGAGCTAAATGCTGATGATTCCAAAAAAAAGCAAAAACATAGACATCACGGTTAAAGCAAACCAAATTATAGTCAGATACCCATCAACATAGAATTTAGTGGTTATGGTTAAAAACACCTTAACGTAAGTAGATGTCGCGGTTGCTAAGCCCTCAATAAAAACTAAAAAGACGAATTGTCGCAAGATTAACATACCTAAATTAAGCGGCTTACCGTCACGGCGTACAATCTTGATATGCGTAATTTTTTTTACCAATTGTTTGACCTGGGTAAACTCGCCACGGTATAACCACGTAATAAAGAAAGCCAAAGGCTAGGCACAATAAGCTGGTCATTAGGGTGATATTTCTCCCAATTCCGGCATCCTCGAATACATAAAGACTGGTCATTGGTTTACTACTTCCACTGAAGATGGCGTAGACGACCACCCCTGGTAAGCCGCTCACAATACCTCCAACTACCCAATCGAATATACTGGCTAACACTCGTGCATTTCCGTAATTTGGTTGCACCGAGGTGTTTACGCGTTTTGGTGTGACTGTCAGATGAGATTTTTTTGGAGTTCCTTTTTGACATAAAACATATCCCCTTTAACAAAGAAATCAGGCAGGTTACCCATGCCTGATTTCTCCGCAATTAAAAGTCTAGATCCAAATCATCAATAAGGGCTTCATCTTCGTCTGAAATGGCTTTCTTGTTTTGGGAACGTTCCTTTTCTTTCTTCAGTTCATTTCGCTCGGCCATCTTACAGAATGGATACCAAATCAGAATTGAGAAGAGCATCTGTGCACCGTTAACAAGTAAACTGCGCCAGTCAAACGTTGCTAAATATCCTTCCAAGAAGACACCAACGTAAGGTGGGGTGAATACTGACATTTTCAGCCACCCAAGCTCATTGCCCAGGCCCCAAACGATGAGGTAATCGGTCCTAAAATTACAAATGGAATGAAAAATAGAGGATTTAATACAACTGGTGCGCCAAACAATATTGGCTCGTTAATACCAAATAAAGCGGGAATTAAAGCAATACGTCCAATCTTCTTTTGCGCAGCCGCTTTGGAAAACATGAACCAGAATACCAACCCAAACGTAACCCCTGTACCAGTAAAATTACCAAAAGCGGAATCGGGACCAGGAGTAAAGAAGTGGGTCAAAGCCAGACCGGCTTTTGCGTTTGCGATATTCTCGGCAAGGAACTGGGTTGAAATTGGCGAAGTAATTGGCGAAAGTACTGCTGGGTGAATACCAAAGAAGAATAGTAGTGCCTGCAAGAATTTCACAAAAGTGTACGCAAACGGGTTGTCCATGGAGCCAACAAGTGGTGCTAATATATTTGTGAAAATCATTGGTGGTAGTGTGTGTAGAAAATCAACACAAATTACACGTAGGATAACGAACGCAGCAACGGTAATAATCGAAATTGGAATCATTTCGAATGATTTAGATACAAAATCTGGAACCGAATCAGGCATTTTAATTGTAAAATTGCGTTTCTTGCACCATCCAAATATTTCGACCGCCAAAATGCTGCCAAACATTGATACAAAAAGCCCTTTGGTACCGAAATAGGTAACATCAACGGCACCAGCCTTAGTGAAATCAACCGCCAAAATGAGAAAACTCATCACGGCCATTGAAATACAACCGGGAACGTCAAGATGTTTGGATTCAGCCAAATGATAGGCAATTACGGCAGACACATAGAGCGCCATCATGCTCATTCCGACTGTGGATGGAATTGTGATTACATCACCATAATGGATAATCCATTGAGAAATAATATTGTTTTTGCCAATCATGTTGGGAATTGCAGATGGAATCAGAGCAAAACTACCAATAATTAGGAGCGGTGTCATGGCAACCATAGCCTTTTTTTACCGCGCTTAGGTAAATGTTTCGATCCATCCAGTCTGCAACAGGAGTGAAGTATCGGTTCATAAATGCTTCAAATTTATCGAACATCACTTACTCCCCCCGTCCTGCTCTTTATTCTTTATTTCTTGTTTACGCTGAGCAATTAATGCCTCCTTAACTACCGTCGCACCATCCATAGAGCCATAGGTCTCTTGTGGAATGATAACGTAGGGAATGTTTCTAGGTTTAGTCACAGATTCAACAAAGTCTTTTTTTTGTAAGAAATTTGAGGTGCAATTAGAACGACGTCCGTTCCTTCAATTTCGGCAGGTAACTGCTCCGCTGGAATTGCTTCCAACTCAAAATTTTTTTAAATCTAGTTTTTTTTACTGTCATTGATCACTTTCTTCATACTGTCCATCATCATGGTGGTTGATAGACCGGCAACACAGGCTAAAATAATTTTCATTTTGATTACCCCTCTTTATCCCTCTTTTGGAAAATTTCAATCAATTCTTCAATCAAATCACGCGATAACTGGGCTGTCATATAATGATCTTGTGCATGAACCATCAGTAGTGTTATAGGATTTGCATCACTTCCTTCATTGAGTTCCTTACGGATCATCTGCGTCTGAATATTGTGAGCGGCAACGTCCATATCTTTCGATTCCTGTAATAATTGCTTTGCTGCGTCGTAATCGTGACTGCGTACTTTCTGAAGTGCTTCAAAAGCTTTGGATCTACTTTCTCCCGAAGCAGAAATTAAACCCATGATTTGTTTTTCTGATTCGTCCATTCCAATCACCCTTTACTAGAATTGATAAATTTTATCCACTACGTCCTGATTAAATTTATGTGCTAAGATTTCAATTAGTATACTCATTGTTTGCAAATCCTTTTCTGACGCAATTGAGTATGGATCGTGACAATACCTTAGCGGAATACCAAGAACTGCTGATGCAGTGCCACCATTCTCCAAATGAGCCGTACCAGCATCCGTACCACCGCCCTTAAACATATCCTTCTGGTACGGAATTTTGCTATTGTCGGCAGTCACTTGGAGAAAATGGAGTAACTTGGGATTTGGAATCATTGTTTTGTCATAAAACTCAATCATAGGGCCACCACCAACCTTGCGAGTATTCATAAAGCCACGATCGAGCTCCGGGTTTTTTTGCCACGTCGATAGCAAAGAATATGTCTGGACTGATAATGTTTGAAGTTAGCCTTCCGCACGTGTGCCTACCTCTTCACTTCCCGTGAAGGCTGCTACGACGTTCACTGGTAAATCGTCCTCTTCGATGGATTGCATCGCCTTAATTAGTGCGAAGCAACCCGTCCGGTCATCCATGGCTTTACCAGCTACGATGTTTTGGGATGATAATTCTCTAAACTCAGATGAAAAAAACGACCATGTTCCCAACATTCAACCCTGACTTTAAGAATTCTTTCCTTGAATTAAACCCAAAATCCACATATATTTGGTCAATATTCCCGCTTGCATCAAGAGTAGAGTTGAGCACCCCCTCTACAACCTTTCCGTGGTTCGTGGTTGCGCGAACAATTTGACTGTGTTCGGCTCGTGCTTCCACATTGCCAAGCGATTGAAGATAACCAATACCTATTTCAGAGATGTAGCGGATCATAAAACCTACTTCATCCATGTGAGCGGCGAACATAATCGTCGGTGCATCATTCACCGCTGCAGCTTTGGTGACCATCAGGCTTCCAATTCCGTCGAACATAAAAGTATTGCTATAATAAGCCAATTCTTTCTTAATGATGGTTCGAACTGCTTGTTCATTTGATGCAACTCCATCTGCGTTTGAAAGCTCTTTTAATAATCCATAATCCATTACTATTCACCCATTTCCTTTAAGATACTTATTAAATTTGGAAAAGTCGGATTGTTGTATATCTCGATAATTTTTTTGTTCATTTTGCATTAGATTGAATATGCAGTCAGAAATTCGGCTGTAATATCGGAAATCATCCCTCGCCAAACAAACCATGAAGACAAGTTTTACATCTTTCCCTTTTTCGGAAATGCTTGGCTTTACGATGCGTACACCTACTGCACTACTAACACCTTTCATCTCGATTGGATGTGGCATCGCAATTCCATTGTTATAAACGGTTGACATGTATTTTTCCCGTTTGAGCACATTCGTAACGAAATCTGAATCACCATAACCCTGTTCGACAATTTGTTTGGACATTGATTGTATGATTGTTGAATAATCAAGAGGTTGCTGTGTCGTAAACAGGTTTGCTTTAAATAGTGTTAGATAATTCTGATCAGTCGAAATCTTTTCTGGCGCTATTTGGCTTGATTCGTTGAGAAACAAAACTTGCTTGATATTCTCTATATCGCTCCTTGTTAATAGTTCCTTGATGTAAAGTATTGGCACTTTCAAACTGTGTTTTAGGGGTATGACTGAAAAAATCAAATCTGGTCCAAATGCTTCAATATCATTTTCCTGCCAAAATGAAAATGCCCTGACGTTTGCTTCTGGGAAAATACCGATAATTTGCGTCCTAATTAAATTAGACACACCTCCGCCAGTTGTACAGATCACTGCAACGCGCTCATACTTACGAATGCGTTTGTTTTTTTTCTGTTGCCTCATGATTGAGGAAATGTACGGCGATAAAGCCTAATTCGTCGTTTGAGACTTTGATGTTTAATACCTTTTCAAGGAACTTAGAAAACTTGAGGACCAAATCAAAAACGAGCGGATACCGGATGCAAAGTTCAAGTAATAGCGGGTTTTTGTAAACAACTTTTTTTTATCGATTCGCTCCAACAAAAATACTAAGTGTGTGACTAGGCCATCAACGAAATTTGTGTCATCGCTGTAATCTGTACCATTTTTAGCGTCTGTTGCTTCGAAAAAGGAGACTATCTTTGCTTTAAGATAGGTTTTGTTCACGTTTGGTTGAACGAATGTTTCACTTTGCACCGATTCATTAACGAGCATCTCAAACTCTTTGAGAATTTCTTGGGAAATATTAATCTGAAAATTTTTGGCCACATCCTTGAGCACTCGGTCTAGTTTTTTCAGAGGAACATTTTGCAAGGAAAAAAATATTTGACTCAATATCATACAACTGGTTAGTTGTTTCATGTAAAACGAGTATCTTAAGCCAGGATAGGATTGTTTGAAATTCGTAATATCCAATTCGTAGGTGGTGATCGCGAATACAATCTTCAGCAACACGTTCGTATTCGCTAAAATTACCTACACGTTCACTGACTAAACTGTCTAATGAGTTATCTCCCTTTTGGTATAACTCCAACATCAATTTTCTTATTGCGTGGTCTGAACCGATTAGACGAATTCCAAAATGACTTTTTCGTTCCAGACGCAGATTAAACGATTCGGCAAATTTATCGATTGTATTCAGTTTGGAGTAAAGAAATGTGCTACTGAATCCGGTAGTCCTCACTAGTTCACTGACTGCGACGTATTCCCATTTTGGAATCGTTAATAACTTAATTAAGATGTCTACAACCAGCTGCTCTTCGTTAATTACCGATTCCTCTGACGATAAGGTTGCTAGAAATTGTTTGAACTGTTTTTTTATCTATCACCTCCAAGGAATATCCACGCCCATATTCACTTAATAACTGATATCCATGTCTTGGTCCTGATTTTTTTAATGAACGATAATTCTTTTTGCACGGTGCGTCGAGAAACTTGTAGAGACTCAACAAAATAATTTAAGGGAAGAAACGACTTTGTTTGAGATAATTTTTTTTAAAATTACGTATGTGCGCATCTACCGTCGACTCCTTTGTCTACATTCATAGTAAAAGCTAGCTACCATTTATAACAGAAAATTGTTTGCACAAAGAAGTGCAAGGATTAGCATAAAGGCCCTATAACTGATAATCTTGTTTCACTTATTTATTGTATGTACGATAATAATTACAAAAAAAGGTGATAATTTTCCTAAATCACTATTTAACCGATCAAGAAATGGTAACAGTTAAATACAGTAAAAACAGGTAAAAGTACGGTTGAGCAAGGTACAAACATCCTTATTTATCGCAAAGAATACGGCATTGACGTTATAAGTCAATAACAATTATATAAATACTTTCATGAACGCAAATTTTTTTGGAAGATCACCAGCTGGGGCGCATTACCGAACTATGTGAGGTCGGCTTACGACACTATTTTCAAGGACTGTTGACTAGTTTTTCAAAATGATACTGATACATAGACGTCGAAATTCTGATTGCTCTCGTTGTGAATAACAAAAATCCCTCCACAGTCGTCAAATGAATTATTGTATTTCATCTGATAACCATAAAGGGATTATCGCAGTAAATTTATGTGTTTATCTGCATTTTTAATTATTGAATCTTCTACAGTTCATTGAACTCGCGCTGCGCCTGCTTGATTGCCTGTACCGTGCGTAGATTACGCTTTTCCCACGTAATCAGCACGCGGTCCATGTACTTAAGCGAGTAAGCTTGATTGAGCACCGCTTCGCGTAATGCCAGCGCCACAACTTCCGGGTCGTAATGGTCCTCGTTGAGCCACGCCCGGATGGTTTGTTGCTCAATCGGTGTGAGCATCCGCCCAAATTCGGTTTCCACCTGCTGTTGGAGGTGGCGAACTGGGTCGACGGTGGTCGCTGCTGGAGCGCCCGCACTGTGGTCGGCGGCCGGCTCAGCGTTGGTCAACCAGTGTTTGATCAACGGTTTGGTGTCGTACACGTCGGTCATCCGCCCGCGAGCATCAGTGCCGGTGCTGATGGTGATGGCCCCCTTACTGACCAGGTTGGCCACGCAGTGGTTGAACTCGGTCGTGGTCATCTTGGTGGCCTGGGCTAGTGCCTGCAAGTTTGGCGCGTCCCGGTGATGTTGCACGTAGCGGTCAATGTACAGGTAAGCGAGCAACTCGTCCCGGGTCAGCGAGGAGGCCGCAAACTGGCTAAAGAGCAAGTCTGAAAAGCTAGTACTTCCTGCCGTAAGCAAATCATCAATGGAACTCATTACTAACTCCCCCTCAAATGTCACAGTGGCCGCAAAGCGTTAACTTTGCGGCCACTACTGTCATTAATAATTACGGCTGCAAACGGTTCAACATCCGTGGGAACGGAATCGTTTCGCGCAGGTGGTCTGATTTGCAGATCCAGGCCAGGAACCGTTCAAGTCCCATCCCAAAGCCGGAGTGCGGCACGCTACCATATTCGCGCAGATCCAGGTACCACTGGTAGTCTTCCTGACTCAGGCCGGCCTTTTTGATGGCCGCGGCAAGCTTATCGTAGTCAACTTCACGTTCGGAACCACCAATGATTTCCCCGTAGCCTTCTGGCGCTAGCAGGTCCGCACATACGTACACGTCATCACGGCCTTCTGCAGGCAACATGTAGAATGGCTTGATGCTCTTGGGGTAGTTGAGAACAAAGACGGGCTGTTCAAACTGGTCGGACAAGTAGGTTTCTTCGGGTGAACCGAAGTCATCGCCCCACTTGGTGTCAAAGCCACCCTCCTGCAACATATCAATAGCCTTATCGTAACTGATGCGGGGGAACGGCAACTTCGTGAACTTCTTCAAGTCTTCTGGATCACGGTCCAGCAACTTCAAGTCGTAGCCACAGTTGTCGATGACCTTGCTGACCAGGTAAGCCACGTAGCGTTCCTGAATCTCCAGGCTTTCATCCTGGTGCATGAACGCCATTTCTGGCTCAATCATCCAAAATTCGGTCAAGTGCCGGCGTGTCTTACTCTTTTCCGCCCGAAACGTCGGACCAAAGCTAAAGACCTTGCCAAACGCCATGGCCCCCGCTTCTTCATACAACTGGCCACTTTGACTCAGGTAGGCATCGTGGTCGAAATAATCAATGTGGAATAGCTCGGTCGTGCCTTCAGGAGCCGACCCAGTCAGAATTGGTGGGTCCATCTTGATGAACCCTTCCTGGTTGAAGAATTCGTAGGTGGCCCGAATGACTTCGTTACGAATGTGCATGATGGCAAAGGGCCGGCGACTCCGCAGCCACAGGTGACGGTGGTCCAGCAGGAATTCGATACCGTGTTCCTTTGGCGTGATGGGGAAGTCCTCACTGGTGCCGACGACCTCAATGTCCTGGACCTGAATTTCGTAGCCAAAGTGGCTACGCGCATCCTCATGGATCTCGCCGGTGACCCAGAAACTGGTTTCCTGACGTAATTCTTTGGCCTGCAGGAATACCGCTTCACTCACGTCATTCTTCCGAACGACGCCCTGGAAGAAGGCAGTCCCATCACGCAACTGCAGGAAGGCAATTTTCCCGCTACTGCGCTTGTCAGTGAGCCAAACCCCAATTTTGACGGTTTCGTTCACGTGCTGTGGTGCTTCGCTGATCGTAATCTGTTCTGGCATGTTGCTAATCTCTCCTAATCGTTTGCAGTATGTGGTGTGCTGGAACCCGTGACGAAGTCCTCAATCCGCTTTGCAGCTTCGAGCAAATTGTCCTTGGCGGCGGCGTAACTAAGTCGGATGTAGTTTGGATTACCAAACGCACGCCCAGGAACAACGGCGACGCCCGTCTTCTCGAGTAGGTCCATGGCAAAGCTGTCGGCGGAATCGTAACCCAAATTAGTCACGGCGTCCTTCACGTTGATGAACAGGTAGAAGGCCCCAGTTGGTTTCTCTGCCAGTTTGAAGCCCGGGATACGGTTGAATAGCGGGTAAATTGTGTTCAGCCGGTCTTCAAAAGCCTGCCGCATCTTTTCGGTGCTACTGCCGTCACTATTGAAGGCGGTAATGGCGGCGTACTGACTAACCGCCGCCGGATTACCAGTGGCGTGGCTGCAGATGGTGGCCATGGCTTTAGCCACTGGTGCCGGTGCCGCAGCGTAACCGATACGCCAACCAGTCATGGCAAAGGACTTGGAGACCCCACCGATGAGGATGGTGTTGGCGCTGATGGCCGGGTCGAGGGACAACATCGATGTCGCTTTTGCCCCATTGTAGACCAAATCACTGTAGATCTCGTCGCTCACAATCATAATGTTGTGACGCAGAGCCCAATTGCCAATGAGCGTCAGTTCCTGCTTGTTGTAGATTGTCCCACTAGGATTCTGGGGACTATTAATGATGATGGCTTTGGTGTGGTCATTGACAACGCGGTCCAGGTCGTCAACGGTGACCTTGAAGCCATCACTAGCGGGGGCCGCCTGCGGAACCCCACCGGCTAACCGCACTTGTTCAACGTAGGAAACCCAGCCCGGCGTTGGGACAATGACCCCGTCACCGGGATTGAGGATGGCGTTAAACAAGCAGTACAGGGCAAACTTAGCCCCATTGGTGGCCACGATTTGGCTAGCATCGTAGTGGTAACCCGTCCGCCGCTCGATTCGGTGACTGATGGCGGTACGGAGTTCCGGTAAGCCGGTGGCCTGGGTGTAAAAGCTGGCCTGGCCGGCATTAATGCTGTCAATGGCCGCCTGTTCGATGAACTTCGGCGTCTCAAAGTCCGGCTGGCCCATGGTCAAGTTGATGACGTCAGCCCCGGCGGCTTTGAGTTCATTGGTCTTCTGGCTCATTGCCAGCGTTGCGCTGGGATTGACTTTGGCTAAGCGGTTCGAAACTTGCATAAAGCACCTCCAAATGATGGTTGACCCTATATGTTTTTAATTAATTCAACTTGCTTACCGGTTCGGAAGGAATACGAGACGTAACCAAGGCGGCCTTGCTTGGTCTTGTAGGCGACGTCCCAGACCAGCCGCTTGCCTGATAACGCAAAGCTGCGCTGATCACCCGTTGCGGGTCATGTTGCTTCCAGGTTGCACTAAGCGCCTGGTTGCGCGTCGTCCCGGCATTTTGCCGGACAACGTGGATGGCACCGTTCTTTTGCTTAATGATCACGTACACGGCGTGGTGGTTGCGCTGGCCCGCGACGGTGAGGTAGCTTTGATCGCGCGTATTCCACCAGAAGCCATCAATGTGCGTGACCTGCGCGGAACGGGTCGCAATACTTTCCGCCTGGCTGCGTAACTTGTTGTAGGGATGCATGGCCTGTTGGAAGAAGATGATGACCGACAGTACGACAACGATGATGCCGCTACTAGGCCCATCTCCGCCAACGTTCAGAACTACGATTGTGCATGAACAAATTCCTTTCGCATCGGCTTATGAACCGATGATACTACTTTTTTTGGTGTTGATTTGTGGTTGGTTGCGGATTTAGTTGTGCGCCGCCGCGGCCGTCGCTTCTTGGTAGTCGTGGTGGGTTGCTTCTGTGCTGTGCCTGACTTGACTGTAGCCTGAGTAGGCTTGGCTTTGGTCCCCCGCCCCGTTTGTGGTTGTTTAACGGCGGACTGAGGCTTGTGTGTGCGCGGCTTACGTGTGGTGGTTTTGGCCGGAGTGCGTGCGGACTGCTTGTCCGCCCCCTTCTTGCGTGCCTCATCCGCCTTGGTGGTCACGGCCGCCGCCTTTTTGGTGTTGCGCCGGCGCGGCCGGCGGTTAGGGGTGGCCTTATGCTCCTCTAACAATTTCTTGGCGGCAGCCTGTTCCTCCTCGTCGGGGGTCAGCCAACGCTCCAACGCGTCCGGCATGGCGGCCAGCGGTAACAGGTCGGTTGTCACGGACGGCAGGGATTTCTGCATCCCCCGCCCGTAACTGGTCCGCGTCAGCCGGTCGTCCAGCACGATGAAGACCCCCCGGTCACTCTCGCGCCGAATCAGCCGCCCGAAGCTTTGCCGCAACCGTAATGTGGCGCGCGGTACGGCGTCCTGTGTGAACGGATCCGCGCCACTAGCCTTTATATTATCATACCGGGCCTTAATTACGGGGTCGTTAGGCATATCAAAAGGTAATCTTGTTAAAATGACGGTTTCAAGTTGCTTGTCCGGATAATCGACGCCCTCGAAGAAGCTAGCAGCGCCAAGCAGTACGCTATTGCGGCTGACGGCAAAGCGCCGCGCAATGCGCGCCGCCGACCCCGTGACCCCCTGCGCGAGGATCTCCTTACGGTCGGCAATGGGCCGACGGTTGAGCCGTGCAAAGACGTGCCCAATCACCGTCAGTGAATTGAACAGTACCAACGTCTGGTGTTCGTTATCAGCCAGCCGCTCAATCGCGTTGGTCAGATAATCCGCGTATTGCTTCGCGCTCAGGTCGTTAATGTGCGGCGCATCAGCGGCAATCATCACGCGTGCCTGCTGCTTGTATTTGAACGGACTACGCAACGTCATCACCTGGGTGTCCGGTAGTGCCGGGTAGCCCAACTGGTTGGTCAAAAATTGCGCGTCTTTGCGAATCGTCAGCGTACCGCCGGTAAAGACAGGCGCGGTGAAGTTGCGCAAGAGGTTCTGCAAGTGGTCGCGGACGTCAAATACCCGCCAGTTGACGTTAAGGCTAGTCAGATCGTCGGGGTGCCGGAGCGTCAGGCTTGGTACGGCCACCTGGGCGTCCGTCAGGAGCGGATTGTGTTCCGTGAGCGCGGTCATGGGTCCTAGCTGCTCGGATAAGCCGGCGGCGACGTCCTCCAGGTGCTGGAAGGTGCGAATATCGCTGGTCAAAAAGTGGTTTTCGTTTTGGGTGTAGTCCGTCAGTAACGTGTCGGCAATCGTCAGGATCTGGTTGCTGAGGCCTAAAATGTCCTGGGCGACCGGAGTAAACCGGTCAATAATCGTTTGGATGTCGGCGTGCGACAGGTTCAATTCCATAAACCCGTTGTGGGGTCGTTGCTGGTGGGCAAAGTAGTGGTGGAACAGTCGGGTTTGGATTCCGGCGACCAGATTGAGGGCTTTGTCCGTGGCCAGCTGCAAACTGCGTAACTGGTAACTCATGATCTGGTTATCCGCGTAAATTGCGGCCAACCCCCGGGTGTCCGGGCCACCAATGATGCGGTCAAATTGGTTGAGCGCGTAGTGTAACTTTTTCAGGTTCAGGCGCACGGTAAACGCGTTGGCAGCATTTTCGGCGAAGTGCTGGGCTTCGTCCACTACCAAGAATGGTTGACCACTGAAAGCGTCGTCGGTGTAGTGGGCCGCCAGGTACGCGTGGTTGGTGACCACGATGGCCGCCGCATCCACCCGCCGGAGTGCGTTGCGGTAAAAGTCCACCTTGTAGAACGGGTTGCTGTATTCGGTACCAAAATTACCCGTATGTTGAATCCGGACGAAGAAGGCACTCTGCGTACTAGCGGTGTGCAATTCGTCCAGATCACCCGTTTTGGTACTAGTCAGCCACACTAGAATCTGCATTTGTAGTACCAGACTGATACCCTTAACCTCGCTGTCGTGCAGTGTGGTCGCAAACTTATTTAAGTCAATGTAATGCCGCGGACTCTTGAGCGTGACCGCGTCGACTGGGTGCCCTACCAGCTGTTCGACTAACGGAATCGTACTATTCATCAACTGGCTTTGGAGCACCGTGGTCGACGTGGCGATGATGACCTTGTTATCGGGGGTGGCCACAAAGCTGTACGGAATGAGGTAGCCTAGTGACTTGCCTAGTCCCGTACCGGCTTCAATCACTAGTGGCTGTTGGTCGTTCGTCGCGTTAGCGTACACGCGATCCATCATCCGCGCTTGGGCGTAACGGAAGCGCAGCTGGCCCCCGGCACGTTTGATCATTTTGCGCTTGGCAGCTTCCTTAGCTGGATATTCCTGTAAACCACGGCCAGCCCGAGCAGCGCGACTTTGCCGTTCGGGTGCGGGGTTGGCAATGACGACCCCCCGCTTCATCAGGTAGTGACCCGTGAGTGGCTGGGCGTCACGAGCCAGGTATTGTAAGTATTTACCGGTCTGTCGTAATAACCCCTGCCCCAGGCGGGCGAGTTGTTGCTGCGTCGGTCCCGGTAATTGCCGGAAACGGCGGCTTAGCTCAATTAACAACTTGGCAGTGCTGACCGCGTCGCTGTCCGCTTGGTGCGGATTATTGTGCTGAATGTTCAGTAAGTGCGTCAAGTCGGACAGCCGGTAACTGACCGAGTTAGGCAGTAAAATCTGCGCCAACTGGACAGTATCCAGCGCATCATTCGCGAGGGTACGCAAACCAACCCGTGCGAACTCGGCGTTCAAGAACGGGTAGTCAAAGTTAACGTTGTGCGCCACTATCACCGTTTCGCTGAGCATTTGCCTCAGGACTGGTGCAATTTCGTCAAAGTAAGGCGCGGAGACCAAGTCCTGTGGGTGGATCCCCGTCAAGCGCTGAATGGCGACCGGAATCCGCGAATCGGGGTTCACCAGTTGGGAGTACGTCTGAATGACTTTGTGGTGCTGAATTAGGCACAACCGATCTGAATGATCCGGTCGCCGGCTTCGACGTCGGTGCCGGTAGTCTCAAGGTCGATTACTGCGTAGATGGTGTCTGCATCCATATATTTATCACCTAAATCAAAGCAGCCCGTGGTCCACAGTTAAGGCTCACGTGAGCTGTTATTACTATTTATATCATACGCCCCTTGTACAGCTAGTGCTACCACGGTGTTCGTTTCGAGCAGCACCAGCCGTAACCCTATCACCGGTGCGGGTTGGATTTGCCGCAATGCTAGTGCGTACAGGTTCAGTTGGCCGCTGTACTTGGTCACGATGGCGTCCTGCTGGTGGCCGACGTGGTCCGTTTTGTAATCATAAAGGATGACCCCGTCCGGTGTGGTGACAAAGCCATCCATGATCCCGTGAACTAACAGGTTTTGTTCGTCGTTGCGCATGGCCGGGAACACGTCCCCCGCCGGCATGAGCATCGCAAATGGCACTTCGCGCTGCACGGTGTCCGGCGTTTGCAAGAGCGTTTGCCCCAGTGGGGTGGTGAAGAACGCCACAATGTGGTCGATGTTGACGTTCCGGCCGACCGTAGCGGTAATTAGTTGCCGGTCGACAAGGTCCTCAATGACGCCCGCAACATATGTGGGCGTAATGGCAACGTGTAAGTCGAGGCTCTGCATGACCTGGTGGGTCGCGGTCCCAATCGCCGCGGCACTCGGCCGCGCTTCCACGCCCCCGGTGATAAACTGCGGGGTCGCGAACGGTTCAACGTAACGTCGGGCCGCTTGGCCATCATTGAGCACCTGATGGCCACTCGTTTGCGGATCCGCGTGGAGTTCAGTTAGTGATGGGTCATCAAAGAGTCGCTTAATTTCCGAGACCGCCTGGAACCCGGTCGTCTGGGTTGCGGCCGCATATGGGTACTGAAAGCTAAACCATTGGTCAACATCAACGTCCAGTGGTGGTTGGGTTACCGCCAGTTGGGTTTGCGCCCCACCCGCCACTTTGGGATGGGTGACCCAATTAATGGTGAACATAGTTGGGTCATCGACCAGACCGACTAACGGGTCCGTTTGGTCGGGATAGTGAGGGTGCCGTACGAGGCTGGCCCCAATCAACGCCAGCAGTGACGCGGCCGTTAACCGGTTGTAAGCCGGTAGTACGAGGTCGTTGGTGTTAGCCAACTTACGCCAACTTTGCTCTAATCGTTCCCGGGTAGCACCGTAACCCACGACATACAGGTGTTGTTCCGCTCGGGTGAGCGCCACGTACAAGACCCGTAGCGCTTCCGCCTGTTCGCGCCCATCACGGTCCTGGCGCGCCAATTCGTACTGTGGCAGCGGAATTTGTACGCGGGTATCCTCCTGCAGCCATTGAATGCCAATTTGGCCACCAGACAGGATGGCTTTGCTATCACCACGATTACTGTTGCCGTGCAGGCTGCGACTACTATTCATCAAGAAGACCACGGGGAACTGTAGCCCCTTGCTCCCGTGAATGGTCATTAGGTGCACCGCGTTGGTATCCGGATCAATGGTAACCGGTGTGTCGAGGTCTTTATCCCGTTGCTGCATCAGTTCGATGAAGTGAACAAAGGCAAACAGGCCCCGGAAACCACCCTCTTCGTAAGCGTGGGCCCGATCGTACAATGCACGCAGGTTGGCCTGCCGCTGTGGCCCCCCGGGCATCCCCCCAACAAAGTCGAGGTAGCCAGTTTCTTGGTAAATGGCCCAGATGAGGTCCACCAGCCGGTTACTGCGGGCCAGGTCACGGAACCCGGTCAATTGTTCCCGAAACTGCATCAACTTATGGTAGGCGCTCGTGGTGGTCGCGTCCGCGGTGGCGGCGTCGTACTGGGCAATAAAACGCGTCACCGCGTCGTAGTACGCACGTGCCGATCCGCCAGGCGGACGACTGCCAGTTCGTCCGCCGTCATCCCCACCATGGGCGACCGCAACACGGCCACCAGCGGGATCTCCTGGAGTGGGTTGTCGATTACTTTGAGCAGTGACAGCATCACTTGTAACTCGGTGGTCTTGAAGTAGTTTTGCGCATCATTGATCACGATGGGGATACCGGCCGCGGCAAACTCCTCCTGAATTTGAAGGTTTTGGCTACGGGTGGGCACCAGCAAAGTGATGTCCCGGTATTCCAGGTTCCGGTAGGCACCCTGCTTACGGTCGTAGAGCTGCTTTTCTGGATGGGCCATCAACGCCTGGATGCGGTTGATCACCATCCGGACCTGACCAATATCCTTGTCGAGATCAGCGTTGGCCGCTGCGTCCTCTGCATCATCCGGAACGTACAATAACAGTTCGGTGGCGGGGGCAAAGTCACTGGGAATGTCGGTCGCGCCTAGCTTCAGTTCCTCCCCACCCTGGTAATCAATGTCCCCCACCGTTCGGTCCATAACCTGCCGAAAGATGAGGTTGGTGAAGTCCAGGATGTTGCGCGAGGAACGGAAGTTTTCCGCCAACGTGATCCGTTCGCCGTCCGTGACGTTGCGGGTATTGTCCGCCGACGCGGTGCTGGGTGTATAACGGGCGTACTTGTCCAAAAATAGCTGTGGTGCGGCTAAGCGGAACCCGTAAATACTTTGCTTCACGTCCCCCACCATGAAGCGGTTGCCTGGTGCCGGGGTGGACACGCCGCTGAGGATGGCTTCCTGCAGGGGGTTGGTGTCCTGGTACTCATCCACCAGACTTCGTCAAACGCGTCGCGGTAGATCTGGCCGACCGTCGTGCCGGTATCAGGGTCCGCTTGGTCCAGGATGGTGCGGGCGGCCTGTTCGATGTCGCCAAAGTCGAGGACGTGACGCCGTTGCTTTTCCGCCCAGTAAGCGTGCTTGAATTCCAGGCAGACATGGCTGAGTTCCGCCACCAGGTCGTGCCCGGCATCCAGGGCGGTAGCCAAGTCGTCGGTGTTGAGGCCAAACAACGGCACCAGCCGCTGCTCAAAAATCTCCTTGGCCTGGTCACGCAGAGCTTGGCATCATTTTTCGTTGCCTTGACTACTTCGTCCGTGACTTTGCCCCCCGGCCAGCGGCCCCAGTCGACGTCGTCGATGGCGTTTTGCACGGCTGCGTAGTTCTCACTTGGTAATGTCCGCGTGGCGATGGCGGTGAGGGCTTGAACCTGGGCGAGGTTATCCGCCACTTTGCTCAGGGTGGGTTCCGCCCCTACCAGGTCTGCCGCTTGGCGTAACAGCTGCTCCACCTGCGTCATGATGGGGGTTGCTGCCTGCCGTAATTGGGTCATTAACGGCCCGTCTGCCCCCAAATTGTGCGCGTAATTATCAGCGAGACCCGCAATCCAACCGTCAGGTCCGTGGTAGTCTGCGCGTATTCATACACGCGCATGACCAGGTCGCCGAGTGGGTCGTCGGAGCGGTCGGTACCAAAGTTAGCGCTCAGGGCCCGAAATTGTGCGGCCGATGCGGAGCTAAAGAACACCTCACGCAGGTCGGACCAGACCCCCTCCTGAATCATGATGGCTTCGGTGGGGTCCGCCAGAATGCGGAAGCCTGGATCGAGGTCGATCGTATAGTAATATTGCTGCACGACTTGGAGGGCAAAGGCGTCGATGGTACTGATTGGCGCACTGGCCACCAGTCCAATTTGTTGTGCCAGATGGTGACGGGTGCTGTCGTCCATCTCTTGGCGGTGCGCCGTGAGCTCGTGCTTGAGGGCTGTCGTGATCCGGTCCTTCATTTCGGCGGCCGCGGCGTTAGTGAAGGTCACGACCAGCAGCCGCGTAATGTCTTGTCCCTGTAACACGGATTGGAGGACCCGCTCCACCAGGACGGTGGTTTTACCCGAACCCGCGGAGGCTGACACGAGGACGTTATGCCCGTGGTGCGTAATGGCGGCTCGTTGACTTGCTGTAAAGTTTGCCATGTTGGTTACCCTTCCTGCTGTGCGGCCCGTTCCTGGGCTAGCTTAGCTAATACTTCGTCTAACGACATCGGCGTCAACTGCCGGTACCGGTTGTCGCGTAACGTTGAATCAAACTGCATGATGGCGCTGTAGTCGCTGCTGGTGATGACGGTCGCCTGCTGGTCGGTCCGCGCCGGTGCCAGTTCGAGGTGCCCGGCGAGAATAGCTGCGGCCGCGGCGATAATGAGCTGTTCGTTGTGCCAAAGCAGGTCGGCCAACTGTTGTTCACTGACCGCCTTCACGCGGGCGCCCAACTTTCCGGCCTTGGTGAAATTCAACGGAAAAATGTCCGATGTTCCCGGCTGGTCTGGTGTCACCGCAGTATCAAGGTTGGTGATCCCCGTTCCGTTGACCAGCAAACCGTCCAGCTTGAAGGCCGCTGCTAAGTCAGGTTGGCGCTCCGGTGTGAATTTCAGCCGCGGGTTTTGCAGGTGCATGAAGACCCCCGCAGCGGGTGCCAAATGGGGCTCGTATCCGCGTAGCACCGCGTCAATGTACGTTAGCATTTGCATCCCCAACCCGTAGTAGGCGTCCTGGGCACTGAACGAATGCTTACTGGATTTGTAGTCAATGATCACGAACCCCGGTTGTGGTGCGGACATCATGGTGTCCAGCCGGTCAATCCGGCCGCGGACCAACACGGACTGGTGGTCCGGTAACGGCAGCTGGATGGCCGGTAGGTCGTGGGGTTTACCAGGAAAGCCAAAGGTCAACTCGGTATCGTGAACTTTGAATCCGGACCGTTGTTGTTCGTGGCGGACCGCGCGTGCAGATTGGGTCAACAACCGCGTCAACAGGTCGCGGATAAACAACATGCGCTGACTACTGGTCAATACTTCAAAGCCGGGCTGACCACTATGGTCGGCGACCAGTTGCCGCACCATGGTGTCCAGTTGTTCATCGGTCAGATTATCGATGCCGCCAACATCAGCAGCCTGGCGGTTGAGCTCATCCAGGACGGCGTGGAACAACGTCCCAGTGTCAGCCGGTGTTAATTCAAACTCCGGCCGGGGTGCGAGACCCAGGCCGTACTTGAGGAAGTATTCGTACGGGTTCCGGTAGAACGATTCCAATCGGGAGATGGACACTTCGAGATGATTGCCATACAACGCGTGCGCGAGTTGCGGCGACAGGTGCCCCACCGCGTTGGTGTAATCCAGACTACCTAGTAACTTTGCTGACAGCGCCGCCAAGCCGTGTTGCCCAATGGCATCAATCGTTTGTTGCCAGGCCGCTCCCAGGTGGTTGTGGGTGTCGCGTAGTTGCCGCGCAACTTGCACCGCATCGGTCAGGGTGCTGCGCGGCGTACCCACCACGGCACTCAACGGCGTCGTGGGTTGGTGGCTTGCCAAATGGTCCACTGGAGGTGTCCTGCCGCTTGTAGTCCCACTGCGTACGGTGAGGGGTCATTATCGCTATCACTGTGGACCGGATAACTGATGGTCAGCTCCCGACTACCCTCAACAAACGCAAGGTAATTCAGGAACGGTTCGGTCAGTGCGGTGTCAGCACCCGCGTCGGGTAAAAAGGTCCCCGCCGGCAGGTACGGTGCTAATACGTGCCGGTCGTCGCTGGATAAAAGGTTGTTATCCGTCACGGCGTCGGGCATTGCGGTACTCGTGGCCCCAATAACGTAGACATACTTTGCGTGCTGGCGCCGCGTCAACCCGGTTTCCGACACGATCACTTGGTCCAAGGTGGAGGGAATCTGCGTGTAGGTGGCGTTGGCGAACCCGGCGTCGATCATCTCGTTAAACTGTTCGACGGTGGTGGGTTCGTCACCCCACGTGCCCACAAAGTCGTCTAGAATATCACACAGTACTTGCCAAGCCTGTTCCCCCGCCTGCGCTTGCACGAGGTTACCCGCATCATTTTGGGCGTCACGCCAAAGCGTCAACTGGTCGATCACCCCGCTGGTCGTCAGTAATTGGTATAAGGCCGTGGCCATCTCGCGCCCAGTTTGGGCTTGGTGCAGTGCGTGAAAGAACGGTGGAATGTTGGTGGCCACCAGGTCCTTAATGGTGTTGATGCGGGCCGTGTTGGCCGCGTCGGCTTCACTCACCTGGCCGTCGTCGTTGTCGGGGTTGGCATGCACGCGGAAATACTGCCAAGGAGTGGCTTGCACCCACTGTGAACCGTACATTCCCGTCCGCAAAATGTGGTTTTCAGTTACGTCCACGTCATACCGATAGGTCGCGATGGGCATGCCCGCTGGCACTAGCAACTCCGTCCGTAGTAGTTGCAACGTATTTTGGTAGTCATAATTATGCGCGAGCATACCAAACAGGCTGTCGATAAACACCAACAGCGGGTGGTTGGTCATCGCGCGTTCATGGTCGATAAAAACGGGCAGCGCAAATTCATGCGCGACCGCTTCGAGGATGGTTTCATAGGGCTTGAGGTGACGGGCGACAATCAGAAAGTCACCGTAACGGGCCCCGGTTTGCTGAACGCGTTGCCGGATGGACCGCGCCACTGCGCGTAATTCGCTGTACGGGTCGCTCGCCTTGGCGAGGCGCACCCCGGTAAAGTCGTCCCCAACCGGCACGTCTTTGAGTGCCGTGGCATTGATCCAGTAGCGTTCGGTGGCATGAATCCCACTGGCGACCAGGCGGGCCGGCGCACTCGTGTCCGTTTGTACGGGCACCCCGTGGGTGCGTGCTGCCTGGTACAAGCGGTAGTACAGTCGCTTGCCCGGGAAAAACAGGTCGGGTGCGGTCGGCGCAGTGGTGGCGGCATGATCCGTCGTGATGGCAACATGCACCGCAGCGGCCCGCTGCATCAACTCCACCACGATGGCTTCTTCACGGGCCGCGAGAACGTTAAAGTGGCTAATGAAAACGTACGTGTTGGTCAAATCACGTTGGTGCAAGTGCTCTGCCAGCGCCTGGAGCAGGTCCGCGTTGCTAGTGGTGTTGACGGTGTCGCCTTCGTAGTACCGCAAGATGGTGGCAAGATCCCGTAACTTGGGCAGGTGCCGGTCGTTAGCAGGCATCGTGGCGAGGGCGGCGTCCAGATCAGCGGCGGTGACCCCACCCATTTGGAGTTCGTTGAGCTGTTGTACTAGGCGCGCGGTAAACCCCTGGTGGTTCCGTTCACCGGCAAAGATGCGCAGCTCGTCCTCGTGGTTGCGCATGATTTTGGCCACGCGCATTCCGGCCGCGGCTGGGGTCAGCCGTGGCTGCTGGTAAATGGCGTCAGTGTTGAGGTAGTACCACGCTAACCGCGAAAAACTCATGACCTGCAGCCGGCTTTGGGCAAAGACGCGGTCGGTCGGTCGCAACTGCTGGTGCAATGTTGCTAGGACCTGGACTTCGGATTCAAACTTAATGTGGTTGGGCACTAGATACAAAACGTCCGCATCCGGATGGGTCCGTAACGTTTGGGCGACCTGGTCGATTAGCGCCCGGTCGTGATCGGCTGTAGCCGGGCCAATAATAAAGTGTAGTGGCATGGTGATACCTCCATGGGTTTAATACGTTCAACGGGGTGTGGGCATAATTATGTACTGGTACGCAATGGTGACGGTGATTTGCAACAACTTGGGAGTGAACATGCAAGCCTGTCAGGCCTGTCAGGAGAGCGTTGCGGCTTCGACTTCTAGTCTATCACCCCTGCCCCGCCTGTCGCGATACCTTTCTGCTATAATGAGAACAGATTATTAATGGATGGAGTGAGTTGTTGTGCACACGGGTTCTGGTACTAGCCACGCAAAAATTATCATGATTGGGGAGCACGCCGTCGTCTTTGGTGAACCGGCCATTGCCCTACCGATCCCGACGATTCGGCTCCGCGCCACTGTGACCCCGGCGGCGCATGGGCAAATGGTGACCTCCGCTTTCTACAATGGTAGTTTAGCGGCGGCTGCTGACACTAACTTTGTCGGGATTGCCACCCTGATGCGGCAACTTCTACACAATTTTGATGCCATCGATCAGCCGTTTGTGCTGGATATTGTTAGTGACCTACCACCGGAGCGCGGAATGGGCTCTAGTGCGGCCACGGCGATTGCCGTTGTTCGGGCCTTCTACGATGCGTTTGGGGCCGCCATTGACCGTGCCACCGTGTTGCGGTGGGCGGACGTGAGCGAGCACATCATTCACGGTAACCCCAGCGGCATCGACGCGGCCACGGCCAGCGCGGACCATCCGCAGTGGATCATTAAGGGCCAAGCACCCCGCCCCATCGCATCGTTACACCAAGGAGCCCTGGTCATTGCAGACTCCGGCATTCAGGGGCAGACGCGGGCAGCTGTCACCGCTGTCACGCGCTTGCGCGAACAGGATCCAGACATGGCTAATACGGCCATTCATGCATTGGGACAATTGACCCGGCAGGCGGCTTTGACGATCACCAACCAGGACGTCCCCACCTTGGGCAAGATCATGGCCGCCGCACAAGTGCATTTGCGGCGGCTAGGTGTCAGCACCCCCGTGTTGGACCGGCTGATCACCGTGGCCGATGCGGCTGGTAGCTACGGCACCAAGCTGACTGGCGGTGGTATGGGTGGATGTATTATCGCCCTGACGCCCGACATGGCGACCGGTCAGCACGTCGCCCAGCAGTTAGAGGCGGCTGGCGCCCCACAAACCTGGATTCATGACTTTGGTGCTAACGACGATCAGGGGGCAAAACATGCTTAAAGTAACAGCACGCGCCCACACGAACATTGCGTTGATCAAATATTGGGGCAAAGCTGATCAGCAACTGATTCTCCCCGCTAACAGCAGCGTTTCCCTGACCCTCGACCGTTTTTATGCGGACACGACGGTCGGGTTTACTGACCAGCCCGGGCCCGATCGGTTTGTTTTGGACGGTCGACTCCAAGATGCGGCAGCAACGCACCGGGTGCACGCTTTTCTTGACCTGGTCCGCCAGCAGGCCCATATCCACGGTGCGGCACGGGTAAGTTCAACCAATCACGTGCCGAACGCCGCAGGATTGGCCAGCTCTTCGTCCGCCTTTGCGGCACTGGCCCTAGCAGCTAGTCGCGCGGCCGGCCTCAGCCTGGACCCCACCGCGTTATCGCGGTTGGCCCGGCGCGGTTCCGGCTCGGCGACCCGCTCAATTTTTGGCGGTACCGTCATTTGGCATCGCGGGACGGACGACGCGTCTAGTTTTGCGGAACCCGTAACTACGGCGCCCAACCTGGACTTACGCATGGTGGCCATCCTGATCGACGCCCAGCAAAAGGACGTGTCGTCGCGTAACGGCATGGCCCGCACCGTAGCGACTTCGCCCTACTTCCCGGTCTTTACCGCCACGGCGGAGCGGGATAGCCAGGCCATGGTTGCCGCTCTAGCTGCTGGGGACCTGGAGCAAATCGGTGAACTGACGGAACGTAGCGCGTTGATGATGCACGGGGCAACACTTGCCGCCCAGCCACCATTTACGTATTTTGCCCCGGCACTTTGGCTGCCTGGGCCGTCGTGCGGGCAGTCCGTGCCGGTGGGTTGCCGGCATACGTCACGATGGACGCCGGCCCGAATGTGAAGGTATTGACCGACGCTACCCACGTGGATGCGGTCGTTGCCGGGTTACGCGCACAGCTGGATAATGAACTGGTCGTGTGCGCCCCCGGCCCCGCCGCGCGGATACTGACCACAACTGAAGAATGAGGTGCAATGATGCAATCAGTCCAATCTCACCGCAAAGACGAACACGTCTTTTTAGCCGAAAAATTTTTTCAGGCGCAGGCTCGTGCCGGGTTTCAGGACGTACGCTTCGTGCGGCCAGCGTTACCCGAGTTAGCGGTCGCCGACGTTGATTTGGTACAGACCATTGCCGGTCACACGTGGCAGTGGCCCGTGGTGATCAACGCGATGACCGGTGGTTCACCCACCACGGGTAAACTAAACGCGCAACTGGGCAAACTAGCCGTCCGCACAGGTTTAGCCGTCGCCAGCGGTAGCGAATCGATTTTAGCGGTCGAGCCTGAACAAGCCGCCACTTTCACCCCCCTGCGCGACGAAAATAGTCGTGGTGTGGTTATTGCTAACGTGGGTGCGGACAAGCCCGTGGCGGTGGCCCAAACGTCGGTCAGCACGCTGGGAGCCGACATGTTAGAAGTCCACCTGAACGCCGTCCAGGAACTAGTCATGCCGGAAGGTGGCCGGGATTTCCACTGGGCCGATAATATTGCGCACATGCGCGCGGCCGTCGACGTGCCGCTGATCGTGAAGGAAGTTGGTGCGGGGATGCGTAGCATGATTTTGCGCTGCTGGCCCGGCTGGGCGTCCAGTACGTCGATGTCGGCGGCCGTGGCGGCACCGACTTTGCCCAAATTGAAAATGTCCGTAGTCACCAACAGCAGGCCGGTGACTTCACCGACTTATTCGACTTTGGGCAAACCACGGTTGAATCCCTTCTGGAGGCTCAAAGTGATGACGCACAGAGCTTGCACTTATGGGCAACGGGTGGCGTGCGGTCCGCCTTGGACGTGGTCGTGGCCTTACGGTTAGGTGCTCAAGTGGTGGGCATTGCGGGATTGATTCTCCATTGGCTGACCCGGGGGGACCTGGATGAGACGACCACCCGCCTGCAACACCTCCTCAATGAAGTACGCGGCATCATGGCATTACTCGGTGCGCACAACGTGGACGAGCTACGCACGGTGCCTATTGTGATCAGCCCGACCCTGCGCAATTACCTGGAGCAGCGGGGGCTGCCAATGCCATAAGGTCATGGTTGAACAAAGAAAGTTAGCGGTGGACTCAATTTAGTACCGTACCCTGTACACGTCCAACCACCAAGCCTAGTGTCTGGAAAATGTCAATCAATTCATCCAATGAGACAACCAAAACGGCCACACTACGAGTTTTCGCTAGTGTGGCCGTTTTTGCATTACAATTTGCCTCAGTTTGCCCACCGCTTGACAACCAAAAGCGCCCTGAATCCAACTTGTAGATTCAGAGGTATTTTGGTGGTCAATCATGCCGCTATCAGGTTGCTGGCGGGCTAAACCCGTAACCCCTTGGGCAACAGGTTCTTGACGGTGCCGTTCACGAGGTGGCCGAGTGCAAACCCTTTACCCCGGTTAGTGACCAGGACAAAGTGGCGGCCGGATGGCTCTGCACGTCGCACGGTTTCGCCGTGGCGGTACCGCGGGTATTCATCATCAGTTAACGCTACTACCGTCTTGAAGGTAGCCGGTGGTAACGCGGTCGCTAGGCTGTGACTTGGTACGAACCGGCGCTTTTTAAACTCACCCAGTTGTAGGCCAGGGTGGATGACGCGCACACCCTTGAGGTTCGGCAGGTCAGCGGGTAAAGCGTACAGGTAATTGCCAAATACCGCCAGCGTGCCAGTAATGGCGCCGTCCGTCAGCGTAGCATCGGCAAACTCCTGCCACAACGTTTGTTGGTCGCGTGTCGGCAACTGGAGCCGGTTGCGGCCCGCAACATGCGCGGGTAACGTGCCCGGCCGTTGCAGACGAGCCACAAAGTGGCCTTCCCCACGGTGGCTTTGTGGCCATAGTCGCCCAGCGCCAGCAATTGCCGGGTTGCCATCGGCCCACTCTGGGTGCGCGGGTTGTAGCGGTCCCTGGTGATCCAACGGTACGACCTGCAAGTCTGTCTGTTGGAGTAACCAGGCAATGATCTGTTCGTCCTCCTCGGGCGCAAAGGTGCAGGTGGAGTACACCAGCGTTCCGCCTGGCGCCAACATTTTAACGGTTGCCGCTAAAATCTCCCGTTGCCGGGTGGCACACTCCGCATTGTACGTCGGCGTCCAGTACTGGACCGCATCATGATCCTTGCGAAACATACCCTCTCCGGAACACGGTGCGTCGACCAAAATCATGTCGAAGGTTTCCGGCCAGGCTTGGGCGAGCGTATCCGGATCGTTGTTCGTCACGATGGCGTTGGTCACGCCGAATCGCTCCAAGTTACTGCTCAATACGCGCGCTCGTCCGGCGTTGATCTCGTTGCTAACGAGCAGCCCCTGCCCGGCCATAGTGCTGGCTAGGTGGGTGGACTTACCGCCGGGTGCCGCGCACAAGTCTAATACGCGCAGGCCGGGCTGCGCGTTGGCCACCGCCCCGACGATTTGCGCACTGGGTTCTTGGCTGTACACGTACCCGCTCACGTGGTCGATCGCGTTGCCAGCAACTTTGCCGTAGTACCCCCACTGGGAATAACTGATTGGTGCTTGCAGATCCAGTGCCACGTTGGTGGGATCTGGTCGTAACGGGTTGAGGCGAAACCCCGTGGTGGCAGGCTCGTCAAAGGTAGCGAGAAACGCATCGGCCTCCGAACCAAGAAGTGCGCGGTATTTAGTTGCAAAGCCATCAGGTAATTGCACGTGTGTGCTCCTTTCGTTTCAGTCGCCAATATAGCAGTATCTGGTTAGCAATTGTGAAGATAGCCAGCATGACCAGCGCGCTGCCCACCAACCGGATGTAGTTGGTGATGTAGAAACGCCACCAGGCGATTCCGGTACCCACGGCCAGTGCCAAAATGGCACCGGGAAGGTAACTACCCACCATGTTAAAGAGATAATGGTAGCGCAATGGCCGGTCGACCGCAGCCACCTTGATGGCCGGTGTCAACCACACGTTGAGCGCTGCGACCAGAACCAGACCAAGTGTGATCAGCGCCAGGTAGGTCAGGTACACGCCCAAATGCCGATCACGGTTACTATTGACCTGCGTTTTGGCGGCGGACAGATGCCGGTACGAAGTGGCACCTAAAATACGCTTGAGCGGTGCGTTAACGCTATGCCAATTGTCGGTATCCACCAACACTTCGACGTTTTTGAGTTCAGGGTCGTAAGTCGTGCCCCGTGCTGAGGCATTGATAAAAACATGGTTGTTCAGGCGTGGACTAGCATCACTGCCAATTACCCCAATAACCGATAAGTACTGACCGTTCACCTGCAAATATTTTTGGTTACTCCCAACGTACAGGTTCTCGGCCGCAGTGCGTCCAACTACGGCCACGGGAATGGTCGAATTGTAGTCAGCGGTACTAAAGAATTGGCCTGAATCCAATGGTAATTTTTGTACCTGTCCCTTTTCATAAATGTACGAGGTGGTTTTATTTACACCAAACTGGACCTGGATATTATCGATTTTGGGGTTATGTGCCAACGCGTAAACCACGCTACTAATCTTCGCGCCACTCTTGGTGGGGTAAACACGGGCCGTGGCGGATAAGCCGCCGTGGTCCAAAATATCGGCGTACTCGGACTGGTCGCGCGCACTCCAAACCAAGCCGGCGGCAACTGCTAGCAGAATGAGCAATACGTTGACCACGGTGTGTCTAAGCAAGACGACGCCTCCTTGTCAGTTAGTTCTAAAATTACGAAATTAGATAGATCTTGTCGTTCACACCGTCGAATTGCCGGTGGTACCGATTCAACTTGAGCAAGCGCCGATCCGCAGTGCGGTGCGCCAGCGACCAAAATAGTTGACTATCTGTCAGTCCGGCCCGCTCACCGACACAGAAAATGTGTAGGTGGGGAAAATAGGTGCGGATTTGTCGCAATAACGCTGCGTCGTTGGGATCCTTATCGGGCATCCAGGACATGATGACGGCGTCAACCTGATCACCGTAGCGCCACAGGGCCGCACTGGCAGCAAGTGGTTCGACTTTGGTCCACGGTGCCCGGCCCGTTGCGTTTTCCCGGGTCCAACTGAGGGTATCAGTGCAGATGACCGGAACGTGCCGCTGCCGTAAGCCAAAGCTAATCAGCCCATTACCCGCCCCGACTTCCAGGTAACGGTAATGCGGAAATTCGTGCACCCAGGCGTCCATCAAATCGGCCGTAATGAAGGCCCAAACGCCATAGTGGTAAGCAATGTACCACCGAAAATGCGTCAACAAATGGCTGGTTGCGCGCAACTCCCGGGCATTTGACGTTGGGCGAAACATCCAGTCGGTCGGGGCTAACCCCAAACGCGGCAACCCCGTCGCGGGGAGCTGGTGCTGGATGATGGCGTCGCGGGTAGCGCAACACGCGCGCCACTGTGCTTGCAACGCGGTCACGTCAGGATAGCGGGCAACGAGGCGCTGTAATCGTGGCCAGTACTCCATGCCTACTGTTCGTCCGACTTCAACACGCCACCGACCGCATAACGATCCTTGGCCATTTCGTTCAAAATGATGTGCACGTGTTCAGCCGGTGCGCCGGTGTTTTTGACTACGGCGGCCGTGACGTCCTGGACTAACTGCTTCAACTGTTCCTGGCTACGACCAGCAACCAACTCAATGTGTACTAATGGCATGACCTAACCCCTTACGAACGCGTAGTAGCGTCGCGTACTTTCCTCATATTTGGGGCATCGTCATGGCGACAACACCCACATCAGCTACTATTATACTAAAGTGGTTTAGTATTGGCGACCTATGCGCACACGCTTTACCCTTTTCCAGATTTTAGGGACGTTGCGCTATAATGAAAGGCATCTAGTCTAATCTATCAGCAAAGTCGAGGTAAAGTTATGCTACAACCACGATCATCATGTACCAGTATTTTAATTGGTAAAGGTGCATCCGCCGACGGGTCGGTCATGATCGGCCGGAATGAGGATGCGAAGGCCTCTTGGCCCAAACACTTTGTGGTTCACCCAGCGCGCACTAGCACTGATAGCCCCACCTTCACTTCTAAGGAGACTGGGGTCACCATTCCGTTGCCAGCGACAGCCCAACAGTATACTGCCACGCCCGAATGGACTGACCAGTACGGTCTGTTTGAGGAGGACGGCATCAACGGGGCCGGGGTCGCCATGAGTGCCACGGAAAGTGCCTACGCTAACCCGCGGGTGTTGAGTTACGACCCCTTTGTTGAGCATGGAATCAACGAAGAAGCAATGGTCACCATCGTCCTGCCATACGTGGACTCAGCCGGGCTGGCGTGCAGCGGCTGGGTGCCTTGATCGAGCAGTATGGTACTGGTGAAGCTAATGGTATTTTATTTGCTGACAATCATGAAGCCTGGTACATGGAGATTGCGACCGGTCACCATTGGCTCGCACAGCGCATTCCTGATGACGCTTATGCCGTAGCATCCAACCAGCTGAGCATCCAGGTCGTGGATCCGGACAGCGACGACTTCATTCTGGATGCAAGCTTACTAGCCTTTGCAACCAGCAACCACTTGTGGACGGCGGGCACGCCGTTTAACTGGCGGCAAATTTTTGGTACGCGTTCAAGTCAGGACCGGATGTACAATAATCCGCGGGTCTGGGATGGCCACCGCTTGCTGACACCCAGCCAGGTAGGCTCCGATCCTGAAAGTTTTGACCAACCTTTCATTATGCGAGCGGACCGTCCGCTACGCGTGGAGGATGCGGCGGCTGTCTTGTCGGCTCACTTTCAGGACACCCCGTTTGACCCGGTCGCGCGCATTCCCGACCCCGTGAACGCACACCGCTATCGCCCCATCAGCTTGGCGAAGACCCAAGAAAGCCACGTCCTGCAGTTACGTCAGCACTTACCGGCGGCCGTGGCGAATATTCACTGGTTGGCGATGGGCGTTGCGGCTGAAAGTCAGTACGTGCTTCTACGCTGGTGCCGATACCACACCCGACTCCTACCAGCGCGGTGCCTTACCCGCCAGTTTGGATTCAGCGTATTGGCAGTACAAGTTGGCGGGAGTATTGGTTGACGCCCACTGGCAACGGTTCAGTTCGCGTATGGTCAAAACGCAAGAAACTGTGTGGGCCCAGCTACTTGCCCACCTGCACGCCAGTGATGTGGCTGCGGCCAAACTCACCGACAACACCGCGCTGACGGTCCTGGCGAACCGTAGCAATGCGGAACGCGCAGAACTGGCGGCACACGCTTGGCGGGACCTAACTATGGGGCTGTTGAGTGACAGCACGGATGACGCACCACTCAACTTCACGGTGGACCCACAATTGTAACGTCAGCACTGATGTAATAATCAAAGAAGCCTGAACGGCACACACCGTTCAGGCTTCTTTGGCATATTCAGCTTATTGCTTGTGGTCGCCATGATGGTGGCCAGGGGCAAAGGTTTCCACTGGCTTCGCGACTGGATGTGCCACAATCCAGTCCCGCACCTCTTCACCCAAAGTCCGGGCCATTTTGGTGGCCACCTTCATTTGGGCCGGCGTGATGCTGTTAACGTGCATACCGCTGACGATGAAGGCGTTACTTTGCAGTACAGGCCGAATGACGCTAGCCAGGGCGTGGGTCAGCACCCGTTCTTGGTGGACGTGGCCCGGCCGACTCGGCATGTTGATGTCTTGGGGGGCCTGCGTCTGGCTGACGGCGGTCACCACGCCGTAGTGCAACACATCGCCACCAACCAGTTGAATCAACAGGTCTTGACTTTGGCGTTCCACGACGGCGAACATCGTGTAGTCTTCCATGGTGACACTAAAGGTAATACTCTCTCCCAGTTTAGTCACGGTTCTGGGCCTCCTTTTTTTGCGGCTTGCTTAGCTGCAGCTAACCCCTGCCACCGGTCACCGGCGTCATTACGGATGTGCAGGTGGTCCAACAACTTCATCGTGTTGTGGTTGATCAAGTCATCAATAGTCTTGGGGCGGTTGTAAAAGGCCGGAATCGGGGGAATAATTTCCACGCCCATTCGACTCAACTTGAGCATGTTTTCCAGGTGAATCTGGTTAAACGGTGATTCACGCGGCACAACAATCAACTGACGCCGCTCCTTCAAGGTCACGTCAGCCGCCCGAGCAATCAGGTTGTCACCCAGCCCGGTCGCCACCGCGGCGATGGTCTTCATGCTGGCAGGCACAATGACCATGCCGTCATGCATAAAACTGCCGCTGGCAATAGTGGCGCCCATGTCGTTGGGATTGTACGTATAATCCGCCAACTGCTCGACGTCGGTCAACGTGTAGCCGGTACCCTCGACGGACAGGTTTTCCCGAGCCCACTTACTCATCACGAGGTGGGTTTCCACGTCGGGTTCGGCGTGCAAAGCTGCCAGTAATGATAACGCGTAGATGGTGCCTGATGCACCCGAAACCCCAATAACGATTTTCTTCATGTTGATGCGCTCCTTTGAATGAGTGCTACCGGTCGCAGTGGGACCAACTACACTCGTTATCTTAATCATACCAGCACCGTCATCCCAACGCACGCCGGTATTTTATGTAGACGCAGCGTGCCGGTCATGTGCAAAGAAGCTACTGCTCACCCGCTCGGGTTAGCAATAGCTTCTGCGCACTGCCGATTGTTTGGTGAATCCACAAAGGTGGGGCCACCAAACAACACGCCGCGCGACGTTCATTTGTTAACGGTTATTTGTTGCGTGGTCAAGTTATTCTTTGGTCCAGTCTTCCCAGTTGGCCACTTCCATGAATGGTGCCCGCTGGAACTGGTCCTTCATGTCGTGTGGGTAGGTACCGTCGAGGATCAACTTGGAGCTCATCCCCCGTGTCCGGATCGACTTCGGGTCGTATTCAGGACGTTCGGATGGGTCCAGCGGGTGGTTCCGTAAGCCCGTCAATACCTGGATATCCATGTCGGCCTGGAACCGGGTGTTGATGGTCCACATAACGTCGTTCCAATCAAAGATGTCGACATCTTCATCAACCAGGATGACCGTCTTGAGTTCCTTGAACGCGGAGAAAGCCAATAGGGCTGCCTGACGTTGAATCCCATCGTCGTTATCACTATCCTTGTGAATCTGCATGATGGTCATCAGCTTACCACCACCAGCTGGCGGGTTGTAAACGTTCGTGACCACGCCAGGAATAGCGTTGTCGACCAGGTTCAGGATGGATGCTTCCGTCGGGATCCCGGCCATAGAGACGTGTTCCTCGGATGGACCAATCGTGGTCTGCACGATTGGGTTGTCCTTCCGGTGCGTCACGGCCTTGATCTTCACTACGTGCACGGCCGGGTTAGCCTGACCGTTGTAGCCAGGGAATTCTGGCATGGCAAAGCCGGAGTTCGTGTTGATGTCTTCCTGCATGGACGTGTTAGGCATGATTTCCGCTTCCACGATCCATTCAGCACGGGCGATTCCCTGTTCGTGAACAGCTACCCCATCAACCAGTTCGACAGCCTGCTGACGCAGCGAACCGGCAATTGAGAGTTCGTCGTAACCAAGTGGTGTGGTCGGCGGCTCAAAGGTCGTGGCAATTGGGACGATTGGGTCCAAACCAATCGAAATAGTAATTGGCATTGGTTCGTTCTTGGCTTCGTATTCCTTCAGGAAGGCGCCGATGTGACGGCCACCCGGCATGATGTACATCCCAATGGTGTCCTTGTCTTCCAGCACCATCCGGTGAATGGTCACGTCGTGCTGGGTACCATCAGGCGAAGACCCACGGACAACCCCCATCGTGATGTATGGGCCGGCATCGTCGGGTGTGTTGGTCGGTGCGGCCAGCAGGGTCCGGATGTCAAAGTCATCGTCGGTAGCCAGGTGTACGACTTCTTGGGCGGGCGCATCGGCCTTACCCACGGTCACGGGCTGAATTGGTGTCTTGACAGCTTCGTTGAGCACGTGGCCCAAGTTGTGCCAGTCCTGGTGCATCAAGGCACCAACACGACGACGACTGGCCAGTACCCCGATGAGCACCCGTGAGTGCGGGAAGCCCTTGACGTTGTTGAACATCATGGCTGGACCTTCCTTAGTGGGCCGCTTCACGGTCCCACCGGCACCGATATAACGGTAAACGCCGGCTAGTTGCGCTTCAGGGTCGATTTCTTTGTTGGTCTCCAGGTACTGACCTGGCATGGCCTTCAGTTCTTCGAGGGCTGAACGCAAATCGTATTTCTTTGTGGTCATACTCTTTGCCTCCAAAATGGAATGTTTTGCTGTTTGCACTGGTTATTATCTGCCCGCATCATCAACCGAACAATTCATCTTGGCAACCCGCTTATTCCGGATTGGAATAATGGCCGTAGCTCGTTACTCAGCGTAATCCTGGCGGTGTTGTTCTGCGTAACGCCAAAACCGGTCGCTGGCCTGTGAGTGTGGTCCCACACGGCGCCGCACGAAGGCTAAATGACTGACAACTTTTTCATCTAAAGGAATTTTCACGACGTGCGGATAATCCTCCGTTCGCACGGTCTTGTTCATCATGATGGATACCCCCATCCCCTTGTTAACGAGTTGCAAGACCAAGTCGATGCGTTGTCCTTCATAGGTAATGGTCGGACTAAAGTCGGCGTCACGAACCAACCGCATGATCGGGCTAAAGAGGTTGGTTTCCTTGCCCAGCATCAAAAAAATTTTGCCCGCGCAACTGGCTCACGCTGATGTGCTTAGCCGTGGCGAGTTCACTAGTATCCGGTACCACGGCGACGAAGTGGTCCACCTCACCCGTAATCATGGCGTAGTCCGTCTGGTGGTCCACAAAGGTGCGCAAAAACACGATGTCACTCGTGCCGTCATCTAATGACGGTAAGAGGGCATAACTTTCCCCCTCCGTGAAGTGTAATTCGATATCAGGGTTGGCCCGCTGAAATTCAGTAATCATGCCCAGCGCACGGTAATCGGACACGGACGGAATGGCACGAATGTTGAGTGTTTGATTTGCCACGTCGCGGTCCACGTTGAGTTGACGCGTCATTTCATCGTAATTGTTCAAAATGTTCCGGGCGTACTGCAATACCGTCGTGCCCGCAGGGGTCAACGTGATGGTGCGGTGCGCCCGCACGAAGAGCTGCGTTTCTAATTCTTTTTCCATCGAGAGGATGTGTTTTGACACGGTGGCTTGGGTGGTAAACAACGCCGCGGCGGTTTCCGTATAGTTTAAGGTGTGGGCCAAATTAACAAAGGTCCGTAATTTACGAATGTCCATAGACACCCTCACTTTCAATCTAGTATTCCCCAGTGGTATGCGTCACTGGTATTCCATTTGCGAATAACTTTACCATAAAACTGAATTGTTTCCGAACTATGTCGCATTGTAGACTATTCAACGTTGCCACGGGCTGGGCCCGTGTCTACCGTATGAGCACTACTACTCATAAGGCGTGGTTGCGAGCCGAGTTCTGAATCGACGTACCTACAGGTCACGTGGGAGGTCTTCCCCGCGCCGCGTACTTCAACATTTAAAGGAGGCCTCGAATTATGCCAATTGGTGTAATTATCGATGCACTGTCGGTTTTAGTCGGCGGTATATTTGGTACCATTGCGGGCAAGTACATGTCCGAAAACTTTAAGAAGCAGATCAACATGATCTTTGGTGCGTGTTCCATGGGGATGGGGATTTATGCCATCGCCCCAATGAAGAACATGCCCGCGGTTATCTTTGCTTTGATTATCGGTACCGGGTTTGGGTTAGTAATTCACTTCGGTGACGGTGTGAACAAAGGTGCGGCGTTGATGCAGCGCGGTATTTCTAAGTTCATCCACGGTAGTGAAAACGGCGAGATGTCGCGGGAAGAATTTATGGCCAGTGTTGTGACCATCATCGTGCTCTTCTGTGCCAGTGGTACCGGGATCTATGGTGCCCTGACTGAAGGGATGACCGGTGATGCGTCCATCCTGATTTCCAAGGCTATCCTGGACTTCTTTACCGCCGCCATCTTTGCGACGAACTTGGGTGCCGTGGTGTCAGTGATTGCAATCCCGCAATTTATCGTCTTGTTCATTCTGTACTTGATTGCGGGCTACGTGTTCCCACTGACCACCCCAGCAATGATCGCCGACTTCAAGGCTGCTGGTGGTTTCCTGATGTTGGCCACCGGTTTCCGGATGGTGCAAGTCAAGATGTTCCCGACCGCCGATATGATTCCGGCAATGGTCTTCGCTATGCCCGTCAGTTGGGCGTGGACGAACTGGATTGCCCCACTACTGAAATAGTTTGACCAGTTTAATGTGTGCATAAAAGCCGTCAACGTGTAGTTGGCGGCTTTTTGGTTACAACGGCGTGCCTTGGTGCAGGAAAGCAGGCATCACGCCGCGTTTACCTACGCACTAGACGAAAGTAAACGGATCCGTACTAATCGTGTTGGCGTGCACGGTTACGTGCCACCGCGCCTGGTCGTTCCACTGCCGCAACAGGTCCGCCACGCGGGCAGCCATGATGTGTTCGATGTGGTGGCCCGCATCCAGGACGGCAAAGTCGCGCGCCAGAATGTCGTGTCCCGTATGGTAGGTTACGTCACCCGTGACCAGAATATCCGCCCCGGCGGCTTGCGTCCCCACCGCGGCTGCACTACCACTACCACCAAGGACCGCCACGGTTTGAATAGTCCGCTGTGGGTCCCGGGCAATTAAGCGCCCATGCTCGAATTCCAGCGCTCCTTTGGCTTGACGCACAAAGTCGGCCAGCTTCATTGGTGCGGGAAGTTGGCCGATACAACCCATACCGTCCAACTCCCCAGCTAGCCGTAGCGGCTGGACCTGCGTCAACCCGAGTGCAGTGGCCAGCCAGTCATTCATGCCGGGGTGGGCGTTGTCCAGACTCGTATGCGCTCCGTATACCGTGATACCATGGCGAATAATGTCGCCGTACATAGCAACCTGCGGATCCGTAAACACCAAGTTGTGTGGCGCGTGGAAGACGGCCGGGTGATGCGCCACAATCAGGTTACACCCCGCGGCCACCGCGGCGGCTACCGTTGCGGGACGCACATCCAACGTCACAAACACACCTTGCACGTCGACTTGTGGGTCCCCGATTTGCCAACCACTGGGATCATCGGGTAGCGCCAGGTTCAGCGGTGCAAACTGTTCAAACCGGTCAATAATCGTCTGCGCACTGGTCATGCGAGCACCTCCTGAATAATCTGCAGTTCCTTACGGGCAGCGGCTAGTTGCGTTTCCACCGGCTGTTGGGCGGCGGCCATACTGGCGATGATGCCCTTGAGCTTACGTTCACGCCGGGTCCACTTCGCAACAAATGCAGCGTTACGTTCGCGGCGCAAGAATGGTCCACACAAAATGTCGGCGGCATCGTACTGCACCGCTGGCTGTGATTGACCCGCCACGATAATTTCATACGTGTGGCCCTCGTCGGTCAAAATGGCCTCCTGTAAAATTGCGCACTGATGGTCGGCCAACCACTGGCGGACCAAATTTTCGTCACGGTGTGGGCTGAGAATCAGCGTTTCGGTACCGTCCAGGTGCGTCTGCCCCGCCGTGAGGATTTTGCAAATTAACTCGCCACCCATTCCGGCAATAATAATGGTATCCAGGCCGTCATTCAGGCTTAAGCCAGCGAGGCCATCAGCTTGACGCACGTCAATTTGTTGTGCCGTCAGGCCATGCGCCGCCACGTTTTTGCGTGCGATGCCGACTGGCCCAGCACCGATATCACTGGCGACCACAAAGTTGGCTTGGTGGGCCTGCACCAACGCGATGGGCAATAACGCGTGGTCAGTCCCGATATCCGCCACCCGCGCATCGGAATCCACAAACGCGGCGATGGCCGCAAGACGTTTACTAAGGTGTACTGTCTGATTAGTCAAAAAAAATCTCCTCCGGAAGTGTCACTAGATAAGCCTAGTATACACTACACGGAGGAGACCGTTGGTACAGTTACCAGTTAGCCTTCAGTGTCTGGGTGCCGCGCAAACCATTCGTCACGTAGGACCCCGTAACGGATCGAATCCCAATAACGTCCCTGCCAGTAGCGGACTTGGCGAACGCGCGCCTCCATCTGTAGGCCCAACTTTTCTGCCAGCCCCATCATGCGTTCGTTACCTGACCAGGTCGTTAAACCAATGTGGGGTAGGTTAATCACCTTGAACATATGGGTGATCCATAACCGTAACGCGGCAGTACCAATGCCTTGGTGCCATAACCGCTCGTCGTAGATGGTGATGCCAACGTCCAGCCAGCGTAGTAATGCACCATCGTCAAAGTACGCCGACACCATGCCGATCATCTTGTCGTCAAGCCAGATCACCTGACGCGTGGGGTTGTCCTGAAATTCGTTGATACCAATGTCTTCCAAAAATTCGCGCCGCGTAGGGGTCTCTTCATGAAAGTAGGGTCCATTCCACTTGGTCCATTCGGCGTGGGGATCGCTAAAGGCCACCTGCCAAAAGGCCCCTAGCTGGTCGTGTGTTAATGGTCGTAACGTTATTTCCATGGTGGTACCCCTCTCACTTATTGCTCTTATTATACAGTATACACGAGGTTGCGGGTTGTTGCAGGTGTCACGGTTGCTCCCGCGCAAACCCGGTCCAATTTAGGGTAGCAAAAAAAGCCGGTCCGTTGACCGACTTTGATGACTGCCTCATACTCATTATTCCAGGAAGTCCTTCAACTGCTTGGAACGGCTTGGGTGACGCAATTTCCGCAACGCCTTAGCCTCAATCTGACGGATACGTTCACGCGTCACGCCAAAGACCTTGCCGACTTCTTCAAGCGTTCGGGTCCGACCATCATCCAGCCCAAAGCGCAGGCGCAGGACGTTTTCTTCACGCTCCGTCAGGGTGTCCAGCACGTTTTCAAGCTGTTCCTTCAACATCTGGTAGCTAGCGTGGTCTTCAGGACTCGTGGCGTCCTGGTCCTCAATGAAATCACCAAGGTGCGAGTCGTCCTCTTCCCCAATTGGCGTCTCCAACGAAACTGGTTCTTGAGCGATTTTGAGGATCTCCCGTACCTTTTCCGTGGGGATATCCATTTCGGCCCCAATTTCTTCGGGGATTGGTTCACGCCCCAGGTCCTGCAGCAATTGCCGCTGAATCCGAATCAGCTTGTTAATGGTTTCAACCATGTGCACTGGAATCCGAATCGTCCGGGCTTGGTCCGCAATGGCACGCGTAATCGCCTGACGAATCCACCAAGTAGCGTAGGTCGAGAACTTGAATCCTTTGCGGTAATCAAACTTCTCGACGGCCTTCATCAAGCCCATGTTACCTTCCTGGATCAAGTCCAGAAATTGCATCCCACGGCCAACGTAACGCTTGGCAATGGAAACCACCAACCGTAAGTTGGCTTCGGCTAACCGCTGCTTGGCAACCTGGTCACCCTGTTCGATCTTGAGGGCGAGGTCAACTTCTTCCTGGGCGGTCAACAGGTTGACCCGGCCAATTTCCTTCAGGTACATCCGTACGGGGTCGTTGATCTTCACCCCACTTGGTGCGGACATGTCCTTCAGTTCCTTTTTGGTCACAACGTTCTTTTTACTCTTCAGGGCCCGAGCAGCCGGTTCACCCTTATCATCAACGATACTAATTCCAGAGTCTTCGAACTTTTGCATCAGTTCGTCCACGGCATCACTTTGCAGTGCGAACGGCTTCACGATCTTTTCGGCCAGTTCAGCGTCGGTTACCTGCTTGGATTTTTTTTGCTTCCTTGATCAAAGCTTTAACCGCTGCATTGTACTTAGTATTCGTGGTCTTTTTAGTAGTTGCCATGTACATTCCTCCGTTTGTAATCGTGATTATGCCTTTAATTGGCGCATTAACTCAAAATATTGGTTGGCTAAACGGGTCTGCCCCGCCTGATCACCCAGCGTTGGGCCTGCTGCAATTGTTCTTTGACGTGGCTGAGCTGCGTGCGCAGGTCATTGCCCCCGAGTACTTTGATCAATCCTTCCGTCGTGTCGGTGTTGACTGGCGGCCAGGACGTGGCCAAAATTGCAGCCACTGTTTCCCCCTCCTCATCAGTGAGGCGGGTGGTAAAGTTGCTCAAATCATCGTTATTGGTGGCCCGATAGTCTTGCCACTGGTCGGCAATTCCCTGATAAAGCCCGTGCGGAAACTCTACCGCATCAGCACCCACCAGGTCGGCCGTTTCCGCATCAGTGAGCATGTAGTATAACAACGCCCGCTCGGCTTTTTCAAACCGGGACATGCGGGTCGTTGCCACCGACGCACTGGGACCGTAATCCGCTGGCGCTGCCGGCGGCTCAGCGACCCAACCACTAGGTGCGGCCGGGGGAATATCGTTATCATCCCACGCCGCAAAGGGGTCATCCTGTCCCGACGCTGCCGGTGCCGGACCGGCTTGCGTGCTGGCCAATTGCTGGGCCAAGGCATCACGTGGTACCCCGGACCGTTCAGCTAACTGGTCCAGATACAGTGACCGTGGCACCGCCTCGGTTTCACGAGCAATCTCTGTCAGCGCCGCGTCAACGTACGCGATTTTATCGTGGTCGTTGGTCATGTCCACGCCATTGGCCAGGAACATGATGCGAAAGGCGATTGGTGTGAGCACGTGCTGTAATTGTTGCTTAAACGCATCAGCACCGCGGTTTTGGATGAATTCGTCAGGATCCATCCCGTCTGGTAACAGGCACACCGAGTATTGTAGGTGCTGGGTGTTTTGCAACATGCCAAGCGCCCGGTCAGCCGCCTTCTGCCCCGGCAGGTCACCGTCATAGGTGACCACAATTTCCTTCGCCACGCGGTTAATGATGGTAATTTGCTCACGCGTGAGGCTAGTCCCCATGGACGCAATGCCGGTGGGAACACCTGCCTCGTAGGCCGTAATGACATCCATAAACCCTTCAAACAAGTAAAAACGTTTGTCCGGATTAACGGCTGCCTTGGCCTGATCAAGGTTAAAAAGGGTGTCGCGTTTGTTAAATAGTTCGGTTTCCGGACTGTTCAAATACTTGGCGACGCCGTCCTGGTGGCCAATGACGCGTCCGGAAAAGCCAATGGTCTCGCCCCGCTCATTACGGAGCGGGAACATGACCCGGTTGGTAAAGCGCGACGCTAGTTGCCCACCGTCACGATCCACGAACAGGCCGGAAGCCCGCTGTTCCTCGTAGGAAACGCCCTCCTTGGTCAGGTACTTCCGTAACATTTGGTCGTCACCGGGAGCAAAGCCAATGCCGAAGTGCTCGATGGTTTTGTCTGTCATCTTACGGCCGTGCAGGTAGGTCAATGCAGCCTCACCTTGCGCGGTGTTGACCAGCAGGTGGTTAAACAGCTTTTGGACCTGCGCCAGAATCGCCTTTTGCCGCGTCACCGTGGCTGACTCACGGGGACGGTTGTCGGTGGTGTTGATGTTCACGTCGACATGCCCAAACGCCGCTACTTTGGCGACGGCCTCCGGAAAACTAACACCGTCCAGATCCATCACGAACTTAAAAACGCTGCCACCCCGGCCACAGGAAAAGCAGTGAAAAATCTGCTTGTCTTCGTTTACCGAGAACGAGGGCGTGTTCTCATCGTGAAAGGGACACAAGCCAAACATGTTCTGTCCCTGCTTCTTCAGTTGTACAAACTGACCAACATAATCGACGATGTTGACCGCATTTTGCACTTCATCAATCGTTGCTTCGGGAATCATTCTGGCCAACATCATCACCCCCATTTCCACTGGTCGATCCATTCATGGGTATAAAAATAGCAAATTATATTGTAGCGCGAATGTTTTGAAAACGCAAGCGGTAGCAACGATAAGTGATAACGCATGATAGTTTTAAACTTTTTATGACCGTTAATGACCGTATAACGTACTTCAACCACAAAGTCCTCGTGGCCCTTGCGGTTGAAGTTACCTTTATTCTGTGCAATTATCCTTCAAGTTACTAGGAATCGTGGTGGCAGTTAGTTCCGTTGCGTTTGCACCTGGGTTAAGTCGCCAAACACGTTAATGTAGCTCGCCAACTGGTTCAGTTCACGTAACCGGTTGGTGCGCACCTGCTCGTCCTTGGCCATGACCATCGTGGCGTCAAAGTAGGCGTTGATCACTGGTGCGAGGTTGGTGAGGCGGGCAAAGTTGTTCGCCGTGGTCCGTCCGTCAAAGTCAGCCAGTTGCGAGACTGCCGCGTGCAACTCGCGCTCACTATCATTTTCAAACAGGTCGGGATTAACCGTCCCACTCATTGTGTTCTTGTTCGTAATACGGATAACCCGCGTCAGGGCTTCCATGTGCTCCTTAAAGTCCGCTTGTTGTGCGGCAGTCGTGAGCACCTGAGCCGCAGAAATTTCGGCACTGACATCAGGGTCAGCGGTAGCAGTCACGGCATCGATGATGTCGTAGCTGACCTGTTCACCCTGGAGTAACTGCTTGATACGATCCTGGAAGAAGTCATTCACCGCGTCGATGTTATGGCTGTAGTCACGACCAGCTAACTGGTCTGCTGCTTGCAGTTGCGCGACTAATTCGTTTTGTAACTGCCGTAGTGGCAACGCCTGCTTGTGGGTGGCCAACATCCGCACAATTCCGTATGCCTGGCGCCGCAATGCGTACGGGTCATTACTGCCGCTAGGAATCATGTCGACGGCAAAGAAGCTCATCAATGTATCGAGCTTATCCGCCATCGCCAGCAACATTCCGACCCGACTGGTGGGGAGTGGTCCTTCAGCTGAGGTCGGCATGTACTGTTCGCCTAGCGCCGTCACCACGTTGGCGTTTTCGCCCGCCAACTGTGCGTAGTGGGCCGCCATGGTGCCCTGCAGTTCGGCAAACTCGCCGACCATACCAGTCACCAGATCGAACTTGTAAATGCCGGCTGCCCGCTGCAGATCCGTCGCGTCCTGCGCGTTCAGACCAAAGTGCTGCGCCAGTACGCCGGCAATTGTCTGGACCCGCGCCATCTTGTCGGCCAGTGATCCCAACTTGTCGTGGAAACTGACGTTGCTCAACCGACCCACGTAATCCGCAATTGTGTGCTGCTGGTCTTCCTGGTAGAAGAATGCGGCATCCTCGAGGCGCGCCGTGAGGACCTTTTCGTTCCCAGCAATCACGTTTTCTATGTGCTCGGCGTTACCATTGCGGACTCCGATAAAGGCGTTGACCATCTTGCCGCCACGGTCGCGAGCGTAAAAGTAACGCTGATTGTCCTTCATGGACGTAATCAGCACGATTTCCGGAATGGCCAAGTACTTGGCGTCGAAACTACCCGCAAAGGCGGTCGGGTACTCGACCAGGTTGTTAACTTCTTCAAGGAGGTCTGCATCTGGGTCGACCTGCCAGTCATGTTGGGCGGCAATGGCTTTGATTTGGTCGGTAATCATCGCTTTTCGTTCTGCTGGAGTCACGATGACTTGTTGCGCCCGCAAGGCCTCGACGTAATCCGCCGCGTGCTGCAGTTCAACAGCGTGGCCCAGGAACCGGTGTCCCTGCGTCGTGCGGCCAGCCTGCACGTCCAAAATTTGCATGGGTACTACTTGATCGTCCAGCAGGCTCACCAGCCAGTGAATCGGGCGAATAAATTCAAAGTCGTACCGGGCCCACTTCATCCGGGTCGGGAATGTCAGCCCCTTAATGACATCCACCAGGCCGGGCAAAATGTCCGCTGCCTGCTTGCCCGCAATTTCTTTGTGCAGGAAGACGTATTCCGTACCCTTGACCTCTTTGAACTCAATGTCATCGACCGTCATTCCTTGACCGCGAGTAAAACCAATGGCGGCTTTGGTCCAGTTGCCGTCGGCGTCCTGGGCAATCTTCTTCGCTGGGCCACGTAAATCCTCAGCCCGGTCAGCCTGTTGGGCCGCCAGCCCGTTGATCAGTAAGGCCAACCGCCGCGGCGTCGCGTACTGCTGAATATCATCGAACGCTAACTGCTGGTCGTGTAGAAACGCTGCGGTCTTGTCGGCGAATTGTTGCAAACTGGGCGTCACCACGTGCGCCGGCATGTCTTCCAGACCAATTTCCAGTAAATATTGCATGAGTTACTTTACCTCCGTAGTTTCTGCGTCCGCGTGATCGAGCAGTGGGAAGCCCAACTTCTTGCGCTCATCGACAAAGGCCCGGGCGACTTTGTGCGCCATCTTGCGAATCCGACTTAGATAGCCGGCCCGTTCCGTCACGGACACGGCACCACGAGCATCAAGTAAATTAAAGGTGTGGCTGCACTTCAGGATGTAGTCGTACGCTGGGTGGACCAGACCGAGGTCCATCAGGCGCCAAGCCTCTTTTTCATAAGCGTTAAAGAAGTTGAGTAGCATGTTCTGGTTGCTTTCCTCAAACGCGTACTTGGAGTGTTCGTATTCGGGTTCCTTGAAGATATCGCCGTACTTGACGCCGTCACCCCATTCCAGGTCAAAGACGGACTTCACGTCCTGGATGTAGGATGCCAAACGCTCAACCCCGTAAGTAATTTCGCTAGTGACGGGGGAAACTTCGAGGCCACCGACGACCTGGAAGTACGTAAACTGGCTGACTTCCATGCCGTCCAGCCATACTTCCCAACCAACACCGGCACAACCCATAGACGGGTTCTCCCAGTTATCCTCAACGAAGCGGATATCGTGCTCCAGTGGGTCGATGTTCAGGGCCCGCAATGAGTCCAGGTAGTACTCCTGAATGTTTTCAGGCGACGGCTTCATGACCACCTGAAATTGGTGGTGCTGGAACAACCGGTTCGGGTTTTCCCCGTAACGACCGTCAGCCGGACGCCGCGACGGTTCAACATAGGCTGCGTTCCAGGGTTCTGGACCGATCGCGCGTAAGAAGGTGTACGGGCTCATGGTGCCGGCCCCCTTCTCCACGTCGTAGGACTGCATAAGCATGCAACCCTTGGACCCCCAGAAGTTCTGGAGGGTTTGGATCATTTCTTGAACGTTCATCTTTTTGACCATGATGCACTCCTTTGAATTGACGGTGCGAGACAAAAAGCGTCCCTATGCCAGTAACGGCATAGGGACGCTTGCGCGCGGTTCCACCCTATTTCATTGACATGGTGCGCCAATGCTCTTTAGTTAGTGGCTCAAAAACGCCAATCATCAGCTTGTGTGTTCCGGCTTCCACGATCCCGGATTCGCTGCCACAGCGGCTGATGACCCTTTTTCTCATCGCCTATTTTGTTAGTAAAAGTATAGCACGATTCGCGTTCTTCAACAAGAAACGGCATATCTATGCATACAGTCAGCTAGACTGTAAAGCCTGAGCTGTTTCGTTCGGGCCCAAATTAAGCTTGCCATACCAGGATGACGCTATTGTAGGTGTTGTTGCCACTGACCCATTTGGTCGATGAAGCGTTTGGCGCGGGGCGTGGCCCCCACCATGTCATCGTAGATACGGTCGAGCAACACGCGCAATTCCCGCCGGGTCGCTGGTGCCACCTGCACCTTGCCGAGTCGGGCCAACGGGACCGCGGCAAACGACCGTAATAGGTAAATGGCCTTAGCCGACGCATGGTACCGTCGCCCGTCTAGCGTCCAGTGATCCTGGCATAACACCCCACCATACTTTTCCGAAAAGTCTAGCGGCAAATCACGACGGTGACAAACCACGCAGTCTTGCCAGTGTGGTGCCACCCGAACGCGCCCAGCAGCTGCACCTCCGCGATGTTGGTCAAGATGGCCGCATCCAGCCCTGCATCCATCCGCCGCAATGCGGTGGCCGCAAAGTCGAACCATTGCGGAATGGGCTCACCATCGGGGTACGCCATATCAATGAGGGCCAAAATGTACGTAGCGTATGCATCCGTTTCGATATCGGCACTGATATGCGTGCACGCACTCACGTCCGCTGCCTGCCGGATGTAGGACAAACCATCAGCGCGGATGGTCCCCTCGTACACGGCGCTGGTGAACGGTAAAATTGCCGCAGCCAACTTAAAGCCCGGCCTGCGGGCGCGGTTGAACATGAACATCTTGGTGCCAAAGCGGTCCGTCAGTATCTTAACCAGTAAGTCAGATTCGCGGTAGGCCTGCCGGCTGATCACGATTCCCCGGAATTTTTGTGGCGCACTCTTCATGTTGACCACCCCCTACGTCTCAATTAAAAAAAAGTGCCCGGGCTGCCGCTCCTAGTTCAGCCGCATGTCCGCACACCCATAACAACAGCGTACCTGTGTACACCCTGTCTAGTTACGTAAATCCTTTGTGTTGTAACCCAAAGTCTTCAGGTAGGCATTGTTGTCACGCCAATCCTTTTGGACCTTGACCCACAGCTTTAAATTAACCGGTTCGCCCAGCAAGGCCTCAATATCCTGGCGGGACTTGATACCAATCTGCTTGAGCATGGAGTCACCCTTGCCGATAATAATGCCCTTTTGTCCCGGACGTTCAACGAAGATGGTCGCTTCAATCTGCAGCTTGCCCCCCGCATAGTCCTTCATCCGCTCAACAACCACCGCGGTGGCGTGGGGCACCTCGTCGTGTACTAGGGCCAAAATTTTTTTCGCGGATCAGCTCGCCAACCACGAAGTATTCGGGATGGTCGGTTAATTCATCATCTGGGTAGTACTGCGGGCCCACGGGCAGTTCAGCCGTTAACTGCTGCAACAGTTCATCCACGTTATTGCCCTGGGTCGCAGAAATTGGGAATACTTGGGCAAAGTCGTACATACCGTTGTACTTATCAATTAATGGCAACAAGTCATCCGGGTGTACCGCGTCGATCTTGTTGACCAACAAGTACACTGGCTTGGTCACGTGTGCCAGCTGGTTGATGATCCACTGGTCACCTTTGCCGGGCTGTTCGTCGGCGGCTACCATGAACAGAATCGCGTCGACCTGGTTAAGCGTCGACAACGCCGCCTGATCCATGTAATCGTCCAGAGCATTCTGGGGTTTATGGATCCCCGGGGTGTCCACGAAGACGATTTGCACGTCAGGGGCGGTGTAAATACCGTTGATTTTGTTGCGGGTGGTCTGCGCTTTGGGTGACATGATGGCCACCTTTTCACCCAGAATGCGGTTCATAAACGTGGATTTACCCACGTTAGGCCGCCCAATAATGCTACAAAGCCGGAATGATGTTCAGTCATGGTCATATCCCCCTTGGTGAAGTATCCTGGCAGCAGTTCACCCACCGTCGTGGCGTCCACTTCTCCATGCAGATTACTGAGGTACACCGGCGTGTCCGCGTCGGCAAATTCGGTCATCACCTGGCGGCAGGCACCACATGGTGACACCCCGTTAGGCGTGTCCGCAATGACCGCGATGGCACGAATGTGGCGGACACCGGCACTAGCGGCCGCAAAAATTGCGTTGCGTTCAGCGCACATAGTCAGGCCAAACGAAGCATTTTCAATGTTAGCCCCCGTATAGTGTTGCCCACCATCAGTGACGACGGCCGCACCCACGTTAAAGTGGGAGTACGGGGTGTAAGCGTTGATGCGGGCATCCTTAGCTTCGGCAACTAATCGTTCAATTTCAGTCTTATTCATCGTTTAGTGACCCCTATTACCGTTCCAGCCCAAAGGCGGACAGGATTTTTTTTCTTGTAACGGTATCATGACCGCTTCATCTTCTGGTTTGATGTGGTCGTAACCGTTCAAGTGTAAGAAACCGTGCACGACCGTGTAACCCAGTTCGCGTTGGAAACTGTGCCCGTAATCCACGGACTGTGCCCGTACCTTACCGGGCGCAATGAACAAGTCACCGATATTTTCCGGAATGCCCTCGAACCCACTCAGGTCCTCCTGCTCCCCATCCTCAATGGCAAAGCTGATCACGTCGGTCACACGATCCGTGTTGCGGTACTCGCGGTTAATGCGCCGAATCTCTTCATCGCTGACAATGGTGATCGACATTTCGGTGTCCGGTGCGGAACCGATTTGTTTGGCCGCAAAGTCGACCAGTTTAGGAACCAACTGCGCGTCGGCATCATCCAACAAGTGGTCATCATCAAAAAAAGCTCAGGTCCATGTTTTCTCCTTAATTCTCGTCCTTGTGTTCGTGGTGTTGTGCCGTTGTTCTGCTTGCCGAGCTGCTTGCCGGCTACCCGGACCGTTTGTACCCCGGTCATACGCGGCGATGATATCGGCCACCACGGGGTTGCGAACCACGTCATCGGTGCCAAAGTGGACGAACCGGATATGTGGTACTCGCGTCAGAATCTGTTCAGCCTGAATTAAGCCGCTCCGACCCTTGCTAGGCAAGTCAATTTGCGACACGTCACCGTTGACAATCATCTTGGAATTAAAGCCCAACCGCGTCAGGAACATCTTCATCTGCATCTGCGTGGTGTTCTGGGCTTCATCCAGAATGGCAAAGGCGGAATCAAGGGTGCGGCCCCGCATGTAAGCCAATGGTGCAATTTCAATCACACCGCGCTCCATCAGGCGATTCGTGTGCTCGGTACCCAAAACTGCGTGGAGCGCGTCGTAAATCGGCCGCAGGTACGGATCGACCTTTTCTTTCAGGTCCCCCGGTAAGAAGCCCAGGTTTTCACCGGCTTCAACAGCCGGCCGCGTGACGATAATACGCTCCACCTCACCGGCTTTGAGTGCGGCGACGGCCATGACCACCGCGAGGAAGGTTTTCCCCGTCCCCGCCGGGCCGATGCCGAAGGTTACGGCATTGTGCTTGATGGCATCCACGTACTGACGCTGGCCAAAGGTCTTGACCCGAATGGCTTTACCCTTGACGTCCTTGATCAACGACTCAGAGTACAAATCGGCAAAGTATTCCAAGGTGCCCTTTTGCGCCATTTTGACGGCACTAACCACGTCCTGGCCGGCCGGCTGAATTCCCTGTTGTTGCAGTGACAACAGGGCTTGCAGGACCTGGTAGGCGGCGCTGGTGTCCGCACTACTGCCCGTAATGCGGATGTCCTGGCCGATCACGGCGGTATCCACGTTCAGTCCTTCCTGGATGACGGTGAGGTTTGAGTTGTTTACGCCGATCAAGTTGATCATCTGATCGACCGACTCAATAGATAATGTTTTCGTAACTGAGTCTGTTGCCAAGAACATGCCTCCTGAATTTATTTGTAGCTCAAGTTTACCACACAAAGACAACGGGCAAACCGCAATCCGACGGGTACGACCACGAAAAAGTGGGGCGTGTCAGCAATTTGCTCATTGTATACAAACGTGGACCAGCACCAAACTATGCTGATCCACGGTAATTGATACGTTGGTAGCCACAAAATGTGCGCCAACCCACACCATTGCGCCATCATTCACTGGTATGCAACCGCTTCGTTGGCCAAATTAGTGGTCCGACTAGTTCAACTTAGCCTTTACCAACCGACTAACTACAGCGCCATCGGCCTTCCCCTTCACCTGGGGCATGACGGCCTTCATTACCAGACCGAACTGCTTAGCACTGGTGGCACCAGTTTTGGTAATAGCCGCATCCACAATATCACTGACCTCTTGTTCTGACAGCGGTTGTGGTAGGTAACGCTGAACGATCTTGATTTCTTGCTGGGTCTCGTCAGCCAGGTCCTGGCGGTTACCCTTAGTAAATTCATCGAGTGATTCCTTACGCTGTTTGAGTTGGGTCGACAGTACTGCGATTTCTTCGTCAGCACTGAGATCATGACCGGCCTGAATCTTGGCGTTAGTCAACGCACTCTTGAGTGAGCGGATCACGTTCAGGCCCACCTTATCGTGTGCCTTCATTGCGGTCTTCAAATCTTCCATCAACTTATCATTGAGAGCCATTACGTTTCCATCCTCTTACGTTTATTTGGTGCGAGTGCACCACGTCTAGTACCCGTACACTACTTTAACACTGTTGTGCGCCTGGCGCATAAAACCGGTAGCGGTGGGCAAAGTAAAACCACCCGCATGTAATCATGTGGGTGGTTGCGACGTACACTCTAAACTTGATTAGAACTTACGCTTCTTGCGCTTACGTGCCGCCTCAGACTTAAGCTTACGCTTAACGCTAGGCTTTTCGTAGAATTCACGCTTGCGGTATTCGGCCAGAGTGCCAGACTTAGAAACCGTCCGCTTAAACCGGCGGAGTGCATCGTCGAGAGATTCGTTTTTCTTAACAACTGTCTTTGCCATGTGCTATCCCTCCCTCCGGATCGGTGTAATTGCGGACGAATCGGCCCAACAATTCTTAAATATTATAGCTAAACACGGCCCCATCGTCAATGTTATCCTGCATAAAAATTGAAAATTACACCAGATGGTCCGCATTATTTCGGTGTGCCTACGCATTATGATATGATAGCGGTATCAAAGATGCACGTATTTTCATGCAGAAGGAGCAGATGCGCCCATGGCACGAACAATTAACTTTTATATTTTATCCGATGCGGTTGGCGAAACGGCCATGCAACTGGCCCACGCTGTTGCCGCCCAGTTCCCGCGTTTGACCCCGCGGTACCTCCGTTATCCATTCATTAAGTCCCACCACCAGCTACACGAGGTATTGGACAAAGCCAAGGAGGATGACGGGGTCGTCATCAACACGCTGGCGACTTCCGACCTGGCCGCCGACTCGGTGGCTTACGCCGAAAAAAATCGGCGTCCTCAACTTTGACGTCTTCTCCCCAATTGTACGGGGAATTAGTCAGAAGTTTACGGAGGAGCCAGTGGCATCTCTGGCGGGGTACACGACCTGAATGAACAGTACTTTGACCGCATCGACGCCATTGAGTTTGCCGTGACGTACGATGACGGTAAGGACCCGGCCGGCTTTCTCAAAGCGGACCTGGTGCTACTCGGGGTTTCACGGACCAGTAAAACGCCCCTGTCCCTGTACTTGGCAAATCGCAACATCAAGGTCGCCAACCTCCCCATTGTGCCCAAGTCATCCATTCCGGACGAAATTTACCAGGTCGACCCCAAAAAGATTGTTGGCTTGACTACCGACCCGCAAATTTTAATGGAATTTCGCCGGCAACGCATGCTGGCCTACGGGCTGAGCCCCGACACCACCTACTCGGCCCGGGAACAGGTCATGCAGGAACTAGATTATGCTAACCAGCTCTACGCCAAGCTCGGATGCATGGTAATCAATACCGCTCACCGTTCAATCGAAGAAACGGCCACCCTGATTATGGAGCACCTGGGGATGGATGTGTTCGACAACAATAAGTAACTACCAGCAATAATAGAGGAGCCAGCAACCACACGATGGTTACTGGCTCCTTTGAAATACCCTCAGCGAATTTGCGGTTCGTAAAACCGACCCATAATCTTGACCGCCTCGGTCATGGACACAAAGGCGTATTGGTCCGCCTTTTTAACGGCACTACCCAGATCATTCATTTCCGCGCGACTGATAACGGTAAACAGAATCGTCTTTTCTTGGTGCTTAAAGGCACCCTCAACGTCATGCACGATCGTAATGCCGTGCCGTAGCTCACTCTGGATGGTGTTAATGACCTCATGGGGTTTGGCGGTCACGATCATGACCTGTAAACGCTGCTGACGTGTGTACAACGAGTCAATGATGCGCCCATTAATGAAGATGGACAACGCGGAAATCAGTGCGTGCGGCCAACTATACATGGCCCCTGCCAGCACCACGATGATGATGTTAAACGCAATGTTGACCTGACCAATCGACGAACCGGTCCGTTTACGGATGACGAGCCCCAGAATGTCCAGACCCCCAGTGGAAATATTGTTCCGCAGGGCAAAGCCGGTCCCAAAGCCGTTGACCACGGCCCCGAAGATCCCGCAAATAATGGGATCGGTCGTCAGCGTGGGCACGTGGATCAGCCGTAACATGATGGTAGAGAAGACGACGGCCAAGAACGTGAACATCGTGAACCGGTGGCCAATTTTGCGCCAAGCCAGGATAAACAGCGGCACGTTTAGCAGGAAGAGCCACGTCCCGGTAGGAAATACGTCCGTCATTTTGATACCACCTGGTAGGGCAAAGTTGAACCAACGTTGCACCACAGCCGCAATCAGTTGGGCGCCCCGGTGATTCCGGAGGCGTAGACCCCACCTGGTTCCCAGAACATGTTCAGTGCGACAGACACACAGACGGCGTACAAAAAGGCAGCGGATAACCGACTCCAATTTTGATGACGGCGAATCAAACGGTCAAGCTCTTGCATAATGCTTCCTTCCCCATTTCGGAACCAACGATAATTAGTGTTTTTAGTATACCACGTTGGCCCAATCGGTAAATCTTCTGGTTACTCAATGTTGAGCTGCCGTGTCCACGTAAGTTAGTGAGGTAACCTGGTTGTCTGGGTGCATCACGGTGGCAGTACGGCATCCACAGGAGCGGGCGTACGCGTCCCATCTCGGCGGACCCTCCCAACGTAAAACGAGCCGGGACCGCAAATTCGCGGTACCTGGCTCGTTCAATGTTGTCCGCAATCACTACGTGCGGGCAGCACGGGCAGATTAAATATTGATAATTGAGCTCGCGCTGCAGCTACTTAAGCCTCAGGATCATCCTGTTCCTTGCTTGGATCAACCGTCACGCCAATACCTAGTGGTACTAACTGGTCAGGATCAACCGCCGTCGGGGCTTTAGTCATTGGTTCGCTAGCCTTACTGTTCTTCGGGAACGCGATGACGTCACGGATGTTGTCCTTGTGCGCCAGCAGCATGGCGAAACGGTCCAAACCGATGGCCAGGCCACCATGCGGCGGGAAGCCGTACTCCAGAGCATCCAACAGAAAGCCAAACTGGGCGTTGGCCCGTTCTGGTGTAAAGTCTAGCGCCTTGAGCATCTTTTCCTGGATCTCCCGGGTGTGGATACGGATGGAACCGCCACCCAACTCGTAGCCGTTTAGGATAATGTCGTAACTTTGGGCGTGGGCACTGTGTGGATCCGTGTCCAGCAAGTGCACGTCCTCTTCGTTTGGCATCGTGAATGGGTGGTGGGCTGGTACCCAGCGCTGGTCCCCTTCGTCAAATTCAAACAGTGGCCAGTCGACGACCCAGCAGAAGGCAAACTGCTGCTCGTCGATCAGACCCAGGTCCTTACCGAAGAAGGAACGCAGGTAGCCAAGGGTGTCGGCGACGACCTTGAACTTATCGGCGGCAAAGAGCACGAGGTCACCACTCTTGGCGCCTAGCGCACTGGTCAAGGCCTGACCATCACCAAAGAACTTGGCGATAGGACCGGAAATACCGTCGTCCGTCACCTTCATCCAGGCCAAACCGCGGGCACCAAAACGCTTGATGTAGTCGGCCTGCTTGTCAATCGCTTTACGGGAATACTTGGTAGCACCACCAGGTACCACGATGGCGCGCACCATACCGCCATTAGCAACCGCCCCACTGAAGACCTTGAAGTCGCTGTCCTTGACCACGTCAGACACATCCTGAATCTCCATACCGAAGCGCAGGTCGGGCTTCTCACTGCCGTAACGGTCCATGGCGTCTTGCCACTTAATGCGCCGGAACGGACGCTGAACCTCAATACCCATGACGTCGTGCATGACCTGGGCAATAAGCCTTCCGTCAAGTCCTGAATTTCCTCAGCGCTCAGGAAGGACGTCTCCATGTCGATCTGGGTAAACTCGGGCTGGCGGTCACCCCGCAGGTCTTCATCCCGGAAACAACGGGCAATCTGGAAGTAACGGTCGAACCCGGCCCCCATCAGCAGTTGCTTGAATAACTGCGGTGACTGTGGCAGAGCGTAAAAGGTTCCGGGGTATACTCGGGAAGGTACCAGGTAATCCCGGGCCCCTTCTGGCGTACTCTTAGTCAGATCCGGCGTTTCGATGTTCACAAAGTCGTGATCTTCAAAGTAACGGTTGGTGGACGCCACGATCTTTGAGCGGGTCATGATGGCCTTTTGCATTTCCGGCCGACGCAAGTCGAGGTACCGGTACTTCAACTTCAATTCTTCGGAGGCGTCGACGTTGTCCTCAATGGTGAATGGCGGCGTCTTCGCTTTGTTGAGAATCTCAATTTCGTGAACTTCAACTTCGATCTCACCGGACTTCAGGTTGTGGTTAACTTCCTTTTCACCACGACTCTTAACCTGACCGGTCACCGCAATGACGTATTCACTGCGGAGGGTGTTCGCCACGGCCAGTGCGTCAGGATCGAGGTCCGCCGAAAAGACCAGTTGCACCAACCCTGCACGGTCACGCAGGTCGACAAAAATCAAGTTACCGAGGCTGCGGCGCTTGCGTACCCAGCCCATTAGGGTGACGGTTTGGCCCAAGTTGGCCGCGGTCACGTCACCCGCATACATTGTGCGTTTCTTCATATTCATTCTCCTTAAAACTATTGTGCCGGTGTGGCAACTAATCCGCCGCGGTCAGCCGTGCTAACACGGCGCTAAAGTCATCAGTCAAGGACGCCTGTGGGAGCACTTCTTGGTGCCCCGTTGCCATGACCTTTACGCTGGCGGTGTGATCAGCCAACTCCTGGCTGCCCAAAGTGATGGTCAGCCGCGCACCGGCTTTGTTCGCCGACTTAAACTGGGCCTTGGCTTTACGGTCCATGAAGTCCATATCGGCGCTAAAGCCCTGCTTCCGGATGGCGGTTGCTAGCTGCAATGCGGTCGCCTGGGCCGCGGCGTCGATGGTGACGATGTACGTGTCCAACTGTGACGGCACTGCCTGGTCGCCCAGTAACAGCATCAGTCGCTCCACACCCATGGCAAAACCCACACCCGGTGTGTCGGGACCGCCCAGTTGTTCAACGAGGCCGTTGTACCGGCCGCCAGCCAAAACCGTGGTGTAACCACTGCCAAAGACGGGACTGCTACTCATGACTTCAAAAATCGTGTGGTTGTAGTAATCAAGCCCCCGCACCATGGTACTATCAACTTCGTAATCGATGCCCAAGGCGGTGAGGTTTTGCTTGACGGCTTCAAAGTGGTCGCGCGCCGCGTCGGTCAGGTAGTCCAGAATGGATGGTGCGTTGGCGACAATCTCCTGATCGTGATGATCCTTACTGTCCAGGATCCGTAGTGGGTTCTTAGCCAAACGTACCTTGGAATCATCCGACAATTCATCACGGTAAGGGGTGAGGTAATTGACCAAAGCCTGGTGGAAGGCGGTGCGGGTTTTCGGGTCACCCAGAGTATTAATGACAAACTTCAGGTTGGTGACCCCCATTGTCGTCAGCAGGTCGCGCGCCATCGCAATCGTTTCCGCGTCCAGCGCGGGACTACTACTGCCAAAGGCCTCAACACCAATCTGGTGGAACTGCCGTTGCCGGCCAGATTGTGGCCGCTCATAGCGGAACATGGGGCCTTTGTACCAAACCTTGTACGGCTTGCCAAATTCAGGGCCGTACAGCTTATTTTCCACGTACGCCCGCACGACGCCCGCGGTGCCTTCAGGACGGAGGGCCATCAACCGGTCACCCTTGTCCTTAAAGGTGTACATTTCTTTGGAAACAATATCGCTGGTTTCACCTGATGAACGGGCAAAAACATCAGCGTTTTCAAAAATAGGGGTACGGATTTCGTGGTAACGGTAACGGTTGAAAATGTCGCTGGCGACACTTTCGACGTGCTGCCAAGCTGCACTTTCTCCGGGCAGGATGTCCGCCGTCCCCTTTGGTCGTTGATATGCCATTTGCTTACTCTCCTCATGTTAATGTTCAAGTGTAGCCATTAACCGTTGTATTTGTTGTGCTCTCGTAGTCGGTGGCGCTAATAGCCATGTCAATGGTCGGGACCAAAAAAAAACACCCCTCGCCAATTGACGAAGGGTGCGTGCACGGTACCACCTTACTGTTTCACTCAGCCATAACGGTGGCGACCGGAGTAATATCAGCCTCAGGATTGTCTTGTCGACCATTCCCGGCTTACACTGTCCCGGGTCGCTGCATGCGGTCTCTTCTCGTCCATCACTGGCTACGAAAGTATTCAGTAATGATAGTACCATTTTCATTTCGTCTGTCAACCAAGTTGCGTAGCTTGGCGACTCCGTACTCTCGGTGGGTATAACGGCATGCTGGCTAGCCACCATACGGCCAGTCATCCCACCAGACCCGGATTGGTATCACAATCAAACGATAAATATTATGTTTAATTGGTGGACAACGCCGCCCACCCCCTGCGCTAACGGGGACGACTTTGTTATACTAGGACTTGTTTACGTGACCCGCACGCACCAGTGGCGGGCACACTATTGCGAGGAGTGTCGATGTAGCATGCGTAAGGAACAATGCCAAGCGGAACGTTCCCACCTCAAACGGTGGCCGCTAATCATTTTGACCACCACTTTGTTAATCATTGCCGTTGTCACGACCGCATTGCTGGCTAATACCCGTAACGTGGACGTGGATGCCACCGTTGTCAACGTCCGTCGTGGGCCCGGCTTGGCTTACGGGGTCGAGGGCCAAGTGACGCACGGTGCCCGTCTGGCCATCCTGGGTGAAAAGAATTCCTGGTACCGGGTGCGCCTCCCAGGTAACAAAGTTGGTTGGGTGGCTAGCTGGCTCGTCAACAATAATGAAGCCACGACTGGTGACGCTAAGACCGGCGTCACCACCGCCGCCGTGAACGTGCGGGCGTCCTCTACCGCGAATGCGCGCAAGTTAGGCACCCTCAAATCTGGCGCCAAGATCAAAGTGGTCTACCAAGAAGGTGCTTGGAGTCAGATCATTTATGACGGGACCGCCGCCTGGATCAGTAGTAAGTACGTCAAACTGGATGGTGCCAGCACCAATGTCTCCACTTCTGACCAGGCGCTGGCCAACGCTAGTGCCGCCGCAGCGGCCAACCTATCCGTGACCACCAAGCGCAACGCCAACCTACGCAACTCAGCCGGGATCAACGGTTCCGTCGCTAAAAATTTACCGGCGAACACCAAGTTAGCCGTGATCGGTGAAAGCGGTGAATGGTACGAGGTCAAAACCAATAGTGGTACGACTGGCTACGTCGCCAGTTGGGTAGTGACTACACCAAGCAACGGGACCAGCACCACCACGGCCACCAGCCTATCCGAAGCGACCATCGTCCTGGATCCTGGGCACGGGGGCAGCGACACGGGGGCCTTATCAACGGGTGATAAGTACGAAAAAAACCTACACGCTCCGCACCGCTGAGGCTATTCGCTCGGCCCTCGCGGCGGCTGGCGCCAACGTGGTGATGACGCGAAGTAGTGACACCTTCGTCAGTTTGGCTAAGCGGCCCAAGATTGCGCACCAGGTCAAAGCGGACGCGTTCATCTCCATCCACTTTGATTCCAGTCCGCAAACCAACGAGGCTAGTGGTCATACGGTTTATTATTACAGTAGTAAAAAGGATATCAGCCTTGCGCGCAACCTGAATACCGCGCTTAAAGGTGTGGGCACGCCGAGTCGGGGCATCGAATTTGGTGACTTTGAAGTGTTGCGGGACAACCAACAGCCGAGCGTACTGCTGGAAATGGGCTACATTAACGACAACTCCGACTTTAGCAAGATTCGTACCACCGCCTACCAGCAACGCGTCGCCGCGGACGTCGTCGAGGGGCTGCGGTCGTACTTTGAGAATGGTGCTCAGCATTAGCTGCCTGGTTAAAAAACGGATAGGACAAAAATTAGCGTTACGCGACGTTCAACTGAACATCCCGTAACGCTATTTGTATGCCTACACTGGACGGGGCCGCGACGACCAGTGACGACCAGTCACATGCCCGCAGCGACCATTTGCTGAAGCACCGCCGGCACCGCGCGCAGGGTGTCCGCAGTCGCCGTCGCTTGTGGTGCCGCATGCAAACCGTCAATATCAATGTAGATGGTCGCGAAGCCGGCCGCGCGCCCCGCATCGATATCGAGTGCCCGATCACCAACAACAACGGTGTGATGCGTCCCCAAACCGAATTCACGTTGCAGGTACAACAACGATTCCGGATTCGGCTTACGCGCAAAGTGCATGCTAATCGTTGTGCCCCCGGCGAACATACCGCGGAGATTATTGCGGTCCAACAAGCCCCAAGCCACGTCATCCCGGTGTGTCCACAAAAAGTTCCGCCCACCGTGGTGCACCACGGTTAGTAGTGCTGCCCGCGCTCCCGGGTACGGCTGCGGATTTAAGTTGGTTGCGTGCTCCTTGGCGTGATAGGCCTGATCTAAACCCGCCAGCGTAGTTTCCGGGTGGTGTTGGGTAAAGTCGCGCAGGATAGCGCGTACGGAGTCCTCTTTGGCCGCAACCAGTAGCTCATTTTCAGTACGGGTGTCACCATAACCGGCGAGCACCTCACGCAGGGCGGCCATCATTCCCGGGTACGTATCGAACAACGTACCGTCGAAATCCCAGATCACGTCCACGCTACATCGCCTCCGTATCCAGCATGATGGTGACCGGACCATCATTCACGAGGGCAACCTGCATGTCGGCCCCGAATTCACCCGTGGCGACCGTCAAACCATGTTCCCGTAGCTGGTCGTTAAACCGTTGGTACAGCTGACGCCCCAATTCAGGACCGGCAGCCCCGGTAAAGCTGGGCCGGTTACCCTTCTTGGTGTCTGCGTACAGCGTAAATTGTGATACTGAGAGAATGGCGCCACCCACATCTTGGATACTGAGGTTCATCTTGCCGGCGTCATCACTAAAGACCCGCAATTTCGCCAATTTGGTAGCGAGTTTATCCGCATCGGCCGCCGTGTCGTGGGGACCGACTCCTACTAATACCATAAACCCACCAGCAATTGCACCAACCTCCCGGCCAGCAATCGTTACGCTCGCGTTGCTAACACGCTGGGCGATAATTCGCATAACAAACCTCCATTAATCAGCCCACGAAAACGAGCAAACTAGCCGTTCGTGCGCTTCACTTCGTAAATATCGGGTACGTTCTTAATGGCTTCCATGATGCGTTCCAGGTGAGCCAAGTTGTTAATGCCCACCGTCACGTGGATATCCGCCATCTTATCGTGATCGACCCGGCCGTTAATATTGTTCAGGTTCTTCGTCTGGGCGTTCAACACTTGCAGTACATCGTTGAGTAAACCGTTCCGGTTATAGCCATAAATCTCTAGGTCTGCATTGAAACTCTGATTTTGATCGACTTTGTTCTGCCAGTGTACCTCAAGTAACCGGTTGGCTTCCTCGGGGTGGGCGGTGATGTTGGGACAATCGGCACGGTGAATCGTCACCCCACGGCCCTTCGTCACGTAGCCGACGATCTCATCACCGGGAACGGGCGAGCAGCACTTGGCCAGATGGACCAGCAAGTTGTCCACACCCTCGATGATAATACCGTCGTCGGTAACCGACTGCTTGACGTTGCCCGGCTTACGCTCCTTGGTAACCGTCGTGACCTTCTGGTTGGATTCGAGAATTTCACGTTCACGTTCCCGCTGCTTATGCTCTTCCTGTTCATGGCGTTGTTGTTCGGTGAGCCGGTTGGCCACAACCTGCGCGGTCAGTTCACCGTAACCGATCGCACTCATCAACTCGTCTTCGGTGTTGAAGTTGAACCGGTCCAGTGCGTTCTTCATGGGTGCGCCGGTCAGGAAGTCATTCGGGTGTAAACCCATTTCCATGAGCTGGTGTTCCAGCATGTCGCGACCCTTCTGTGCGTTTTCACCCTTATCGGCCTGCTTAAAGTAGCGGCGAATCTTGTTCCGGGCGCGCGAAGTAAAGACCTGATTGATCCAGTCGCGGCTCGGCTTACTGTTGCTGGCCGTTAGCATCTCGACGATGTCCCCATTTTGAGCTGGTACGTCAGCGGCACAATTTTGCCGTTGACCTTGGCGCCCACAGTGTGGTTTCCCACTTCCGTGTGCACCATGTAGGCAAAGTCAAGCGTATTACTCCCCTTGGCGAGCTCGAACACTTCACCTTTGGGGGTAAAGACGTAAACCCGGTCGGTGAAGACGTCGCCGGTAACGCTCTTCATAAAGTCATGGGCGTCGGTCGACTCGTCACCAATTTCCAAAATTTCGCGGAACAGGTCAAGCTTCTTTCCCGCCGCGTCGTACTGGACTTCAGTGGTTTGCCCTTCCTTGTACGCCCAGTGGGCCGCAACCCCGTATTCAGCGACCCGGTGCATTTCTTCAGTCCGGATCTGCACTTCCAGCGGCTTACCTTCCGGACCAATTACCGTGGTGTGGATACTCTGGTACATGTTGGCTTTGGGCATCGCGATGTAGTCCTTAAACCGACCGGGCATGGGCTTCCACTCGGTGTGAATGGCACCGAGCACCGCGTAACAGTCTTTGATGGACTTGGTGATGACCCGAACGGCCAGCAGATCATACAGTTCATCAAACTGCTTGTGCTTGTCACGCATTTTTTTTGTAGATCGAATAAATGTGCTTTGGGCGGCCATAAATTTCGTATTCAATGTGCAGGTCGGCCAACCCGCGCTTGATATCCTTAATGGCTGACTGAATGTATTGTTCCCGTTCTGAACGCTTGGAGTTCATCAATGAGGCGATCCGGTGGTACTGTTGCGGGTTGAGGTAGCGTAGCGACAGGTCCTCCAACTCCCATTTAATGGTACTGATCCCTAAACGGTCAGCTAAGGGAGCAAAGATGTCAAGGGTCTCTTGCGCAATGCGCCGCTGTTTTTCTGGTGGCATGTGCATCAAGGTCCGCATGTTGTGTAACCGGTCAGCCAATTTGACCATGATGACCCGCAAGTCTTTGGCCATGGCAATCAGCATCTTGCGGTGATTTTCGGCCAACTCGTCCTTGTGCGCTACATACTTGACCTTGCTTAACTTGGTCAGTCCATCGACAATAACCGCAACGTCGTGGCCAAATAATTCGTTAATATCACCCAGCGTCACCTTGGTGTCTTCGACCACATCGTGCAAGTACCCCGAGGCCACGGTCTCCGAGTCCATGTGCAGCTGCGCCAGAATGCCAGCCACCTGTACTGGATGGATAATGTATGGCTCGCCACTTTTGCGCAGCTGATCCTTGTGCACGTAGGCCGCAAAGTCGTAGGCCTTCTGGACAAACGCCAAGTGCTCATCATTCATGTACTTGGCACAGATGTCGTAAACTTGTTGCTGCGTTAATTCTGGTTCTTCAGCCATTGCCACCGTCTCCCTAATGAGCAAAAATCGGAACAAGCACCGCTTTGTCCCGACCTCCTACACTCAAAATTCCTTAATCTAAATATAACCCGCTTAGCATAAAAAAAACTAGTCCTTGAGCCAAGCCAACGCGCTGATCACGACGTAGATGGGTGCCATCCAGTAGTCGTACTTGATGAAGCGCAAGTACACCATCAGCGCAAAGAATACGGGGAACACGATGATCGTCCACCATGGTAGTTGGTGCAGTTTGATTTGCCGCCCGATCCACCAAGCAAAGATGCTGTCGAGGACGATAAAGAGCAGGCCAACCCACCACGCCACGGCCATGTGTAATAATTTAAAAATAAATGGCGCAATGAAAGCATGACGAAACTAGCTAAAATGACCAGCGTGAGTGGCCGTTGCCACCACGCATTAATTTTTTTTAAGAGTTGACACGATCTGATTGTTCCTCCTGTAATTCAGTATATGTTGAAATTGCCGCAAGTAAGTACCACGGTGCGGTTTCCGTGCGTAAAATCCGCGGGCCCAGCCCGACGTTGACAAAGCCAACGTCGTTCAAGTTGCTGACCTCAGCGGGCGCCAACCCGCCTTCAGGCCCAAACACGGCAATGAGACTCCGGGGTTGCTGCCTTAAGGTTTGAATCAACTGCGCATGTTCACCAGCTTTGGCGGACTCCTCGTACGCCACCACCTTGGCATCTGCTCCATGTGTAGTACGGCGTCGAGCAACGGCACAAAGCTGACTTGCGGTACGCGGTCACGGTGACTTTGCTCCGCCGCTGATTGCGCCACTTGTTGCAGGCGCGCCACCTTCTTGGCCGCCCGGTCAGGCAACCAACGGGCCGTGGCCCACTGGGTGTTGACAAAAATGACCTGCCGCACACCCAACTCCGTGGCCTTTTGCACGATCAGCTCGGCTTTCTGACCCTTACTGATACCACACACGATGGTTACCGCCACGGGTAGCTCGTGGGACTGCGGGATTGGCCGCTCCACCCGGACCGTTAACGGCGCGGTCTTGGTAATGGTGGTGACAAACGCGTGTCCCTGTGCGTCAGCCACCTCCAGCTGGTCGTCAACCTGCATACGTAAAACTGTCACTGCGTGGTGCTCCACCGTGCTGTTCAGTGTGGCGTGGGCGCCCACCGTTAACGTTGCATCCGTAAAGTAACGTTGCACCTAGGCCACCCCCTCAGTACGCTGGGCTAACAAGGCCACCCACTGACCGTCAGTGACGGTCATCGTCACATGGAAGCCTGTGTGTGCGAGCCACGTGCGGACGTCGGCTTCTTTGCGGACTAAAATGCCAGAGAGAATCACCTGCCCATGGCTATCGAGAACAGTCGGCACCTGTGGCACTAGCCGCTCCAAGACGTCGGGTAAAATATTGGCGAGCACCAGGTCGAACGGCTCCGTGCGCGGTACCGCCTGCAACAAGTCGCTGGCAATGACCCGGATGTGGTGCACCGGATTCAGTGCGATGTTTTGTTCTGCACTAGCGACCGCCACGTCGTCAATATCCGTAGCGAGCACCGCTGCCGCCCCCAACCGTTCTGCGGCCACGGCCAGAACACCTGAGCCGGTACCAACATCAAGTACCCGTTCGCCGCCGCGCACCACGCCTTCCAATAACTGCAGGACCAGACGGGTGGTCGGGTGGGTCCCGGTGCCAAAGGCTTGTCCCGGATCCAAACGGAGCACAATTTCTCCTGGCTGTTGCGGCGTGTAGTCCTCCCAGCGTGGTGCCACCGTCAAGTACCGCGTCAGCCGCACTGCGTGGTAATATTGCTCCCACACTTTTGTCCATTGACTATCATCAATGGTAGTTGTCTGTACGGTACCGGCGCCCTCAGGTAAGCCAAAGTCAGCCAGACGCCCCACCCGTTTACGCACCTGGTCAACCAATCCCGTTGCGGGTCGGGTTCCCGGTATGTATGCCGTGACCTGGACGGTTTGGGCGTCAAGCTCTGGGTTGGTAGCCTGGTCATCGATCTGGACCCCACCCAGCGCGAGGTCCGCAAAGATTTGCGCCACTGCTTCACTGGCAGCGGTGGTCGTGGTCACCGTAATGGCTGTCCATTCCACGGTCGATTCCTCCTTACGCGTTGATCAGTCTAGTACTTGGGGTACGGCAAGAAGACGTCCAACTTTGCGTCGGGTTGTTCCGCCACCGCCTGGGTGAACTGACTCTGGCTAAATTCAACGGTAAACTCATCACTGTCGCTAGTGCCATCCACAAAGTCGAGTAAATCACTCTCGCCGTCGTCCAGCACCGTCTGAAAGTAGTTAAAGAACCCGTCGACTGTCGCCTGATCGATCCCCTTTTTACCATTGAAGGGGATTACGGTCAGATAATCGTTCACGTAGTCGTGCCCATCCATCCGGGTTTGGTCGTAAAACAGCACCGCGTCGGTGTACTGCACCTTGCCGTTATCCATAACCGAACCGTCGTTGTCTTCAATGTCAAAGTCGGCACTAGCCATGACGGTCATCGTGTATTCCAACTCGAAGACGTGGGCTTCCTTATCCCAGTTGAGGTTGAGGTCCCCGTCAAAGTCCAACGCGTCCATTTTGCTACCAATATAATCCAGCATGTTCGTTTCTGTTGCCATATCGTTACGCCCCCTCAGTGTCTGACCCCAGTTTGGAGTCCGTTGACTAGCGTTGCCGCACAAGTCCCACAAACACTACTTCATAATGCCACTAATTTTACCGCACTTTGTCCGTAGACAAAAGCAATCTGGTGGGTGTACGGTGCACTTACAAACAATTTTCACTTTTATCGAGGAGGATATCATGTCACAACTAAGCGAAGAACAGCGTGCACTTCACGCCCAAATTAGTACCGCGGCGGACCGCGCGGTGAGTCAGGCCTTCACGGAAGATCAGGTTGCGGCCCGTGTACGCGACTGGGAACGGGGCCTGGGCCACGCCCCAACCACTGCAGAACTCGCCACTTACCTGCTGCACGAAATGCGCGGGCTCCTGGAGGACACGTTATTCGAGTTCATGGACCAACGTCAACACTAGGCCTAGCCCCACTGGTAGCGCCCCACTTAACGCACATAAAGATGGACCGGCAAGGACAAGTTGCTGGTCCATCTTCGTATACTAGCAAGTCCGCGCTAACGGCCCACTGGGCGTTGATGTCTGGACCAGAATTGGGGTCAATAACGCGTGCGACTTATTTGTTTTTATTTACTTTTCCGTTTAAAACTGAATGTCGTACCCCATAGGTAAAGTAGATCACCAGGCCGACCACAAACCAAATCCCCGAATAAAGTTTGGCTTGAATATCCAAACCAAGGAACACCACTAACGCCCCCAGGAACGCCAAGGCCGGCAATACCGGGTAAAGTGGCATTTTAAAGGCGGGATCAGCAATGTCATGCCCCTCACGCGGACGCAAGCGGTAAACGCCGAGCGACACAAACATGAAGGCAATTAAGGTCCCAGCTGAAATCAATTCAGACAGGAACTCAAACGGAAACAGTGCACCAATGATAACGGCAATAACGGCCAGTACCAGTAGCGCATGGTTGGGTAATCCCTCTTTCTGTGTCAGCTGGCCCAAGTACCGGGGTAACATGCCATCACGGCCAAAGCTGTATAACAAGCGTGAGCCGGCCATCATCATCCCAATTAAGGCGGTAAACATGCCGACCACGGCCACAGCCTCAATGATGGTGGCGGCGAAGGTATGGCCCGCATGTCGCAAAGCTCACCCCACTGGTTCCGCGATGCCCGCGTAGTGGGTGTAGTGGAACATGCCCACCAGCACCAGTGACACCGCCATGAACAAGCTCACGGCGATGATCAAACTGCCAATAATTCCCCGCGGCATCGTCTTTTCAGGATTTTTGCTTCCGCCGAGTTGGCTGCGATGGAGTCAAAGCCAATGTAGGCCAAAAAGATGGTTGACACCCCAGCGTAGATTCCGCGCCAACCACCAAAGGCAGTACCATCCGCGTTAGCATGATAGTGCGGAATAAACGGGAGGTAATTTTTAACGTGAATAGCGGTCAAACCAATTACAATGAAGGCCAGGATGGCCAGTACTTTGAGCACCACCAAGACGTTCTCGACCCGAGCAGCCTGCCGAACACCGTGCCAGAGGATCACCGCGCAGATTACTACGGCAATCACGGCGACAATGTCGACCAGACCACCCTTGCTACCCAGCGGGTTCGCCAAAGCGGCAGGAATCGTGATACCAAAGGAGGTTAACAGCCACCGAAAATTAGCGGACAGCCCCGAGGCCACAAAGGCCACGGCAATGAAGTATTCCGCTAGGAGCGCCCAGCCAGCGATCCAACCAAAGCCTTCACCAAAAACCACGTTGATCCATGAGTATGCCGACCCGGCGAACGGCATTGCCGCCGCCATTTCGGCGTAGGCAAAAGCGACTAACCCCGCTACCACGGCGGCAAACAGGCAGGACAGCGCCACTGCGGGACCCGCGTGCTCCGCGGCGACGATGCCGGGAAGCGTGAAAATCGTGGTGGAGACGATGGTACCCACCCCGAGGGCCAAAAAGTCTTTGACCGTTAACACCCGCGGTAGGTGTGAATCCTTGTCTTCGTAGACACCGGGATCTTCCTTTTGGGTCATCCGGTGGAGCACTTTAAACATAAACTTGTAACCCCCAATATTGAGAATTGCCCACAAACCAGTGAGAGGCAGCGGCCCGTTTCTCGCGTAAATGTCAAAACATTCCAATAATTTTCCCATGATATGGGGGCGGTTGTCAAACATTGGCAATTGCCAGGGCGCTTCTGGCCACAAAAAAAGTCGTAACCCCGTAAGGTTACGACTTGATTAATTAATCGTGTAATGAATCATGAGCAACGGGCAATACCCGGGGCACCTGACGCTTGACCTTGGCCTTGACCGGCTGCGGTGCAAGCACCACGCTGTGATCCTTGACCAGTAGCTTCCAGGTCGAGAAGATCAGCAGGGCCGAGACAAAAATCAGTGGGAAGCCTGCCACCGAGCAAATTGCCTGAACCGTCTTGAAACCACCGACGAACACGATACCAAAGGCAAACAACATGAAGATACCCATCCACACCATGCGGTTAAGCAGGCTCGGCTGCTGCGTCGCCTTCAACCGGGTCGACGTGAAGGCGGACACGATATACGCCGAGGACGAAACCGTTGTCGCCAAGAAGATGAAGCACGAGACACCGTAAACCACGAGCATAATGTACTTAAACGGCAAGGTCGTCAGCACCTGGGCAATGGTTGCGGCTTGACCCTGCGTGTTCAGCGTGTGGATCAAGTTCACCGCGCCACTTTGCTGCAGGGACAACGAATAGCCACCTAAGATGGCATAAAAGGCCATACAACCGAGGGCACCGAAGCCCAACATGCCGAAAATCACCTGGCGAATCGTGCGTCCTTTGGAGATCCGGGCGATGAACAGGCCCATGAACGGCATGTAGGTCAGCCACCAGCCCCAGTAAAAGACGGTCTCTGACTTCACCGGATTGACACCACCAGTGGCAGTGGCCAACCCAGTACTCATTGCAGCAAAGCGGGTGACCAAGGCCCCAAGGCTATGCATCTCAGAGCGAATGATCGAACCAGTTGGCCCCACCAGCAAAACGATGACCAAAAAGCCGATCGCCGTCCAGATGTGCATCGAGCTGAGCCGATCGATCCCGCCTTTCAGTCCTTGGACCATCGTAAGTCCAAAGATCACCAACAAGACTACAAACAACGCTAGTTTTAACCAGATTGTGTCTGCAATCCCGGATATCTGTGCGATGATTTTCGCTAACACGGGAATCTCCATGCCCACGGACGAACCGATTCCGCCCATGATGCCAAAGACAACCAAAAAGTTCACGGTCAAACGCAGCGAGCGTTTGGTGCGGCCTTTACCCTGCAACAGGGGCATAGCATCGCTCAATGCCATTACGTGCACGTGTTTAACGAACATCATGTAACCGATAATGACCGCCGCAGAGGCGAACATCATCCATGCCATTGGCCCCCAGTCAAACTGACCCAACATGTGGGCATACTGGTAGTTCTGCGCTGACATCGCTTTAGCACCGAACAACGGCTGTTGCACATACCGTAACGGATCGACCATGCTGAGCATCAAAATGCTGGCATCGATTGCCGTAGCGAACACCATGCTCCCCCACTGGAAGTTGCTGTACGCGGGTTTATCGTTAACATCCCCCAGCTTGATTTTCCCGATGTGGCTACAAGCCAAGCCCAGGAAAAACACAAAGTTGACGATGTAGATACCCAGATACAACCAGCTGAAGTGCGCCGTAATACTGGCCATGATTGCGGCGAGCCATTCTTTAAGGGCGTTACCACCCAACAGCAAGGCTGCGGACACGATCAGAAACAGTGCCACGGTTGGTACAAAAAGACGCTTATTAATGTTTTGTCGCTTTAAAATAAAATGACTCCTAGTTCCTCTCGGCCGTTATCATGACGACACCCCTACCAGGCAACGGGTCGTTGACGCCGTCTGTAGTGCCTGTGGTAACAAATTCGTCACCATCGCCATCTGGTCAGACCAGACGCTTCGGTGCCGCCACGATCACCAGACTGTCACCAGTCTGGCCTTAAATCTGCGGGTTAAATTTACTAGCTGTCAGCAACCACATCCCCATTTGCGTCGAGCCGCCGAATAATGCGAGCAGGGTTGCCGGCAATCACCACATTAGACGGAAACGACTTGGTCACCACGGAACCGGCGCCGACCACGACGTTGTCACCGAGCGTGACGCCCGGTAAAATCGTCGCGTGACCGCCAATCCAGATGCTGTCACCCAACGTAATGGGCGCCCCCATCTCCACATCAGCATCGCGTTCACGCGCAGCCAACGGGTGGACCGGTGTATAAAAGCCGACGTCAGGTCCAACATAACAGTGCGTGCCAATCGTAATCGGACACGTGTCCAGCATGGTCAGGTGATAGTTGCCATAGAAATGGTCGCCAATATGGATATTGAACCCATAATCGAATTCCATCCCCGCCTCAACAAAGAAGTGTTCACCGACGTCGGCCAGTAGTGCCTTGATTTGATTGTTACGCTGGTCGTTGTCTGCTAACTGGTTGCTATCATGCAAGACTTGACGTACCAACTCGCGGCGCGCAATCAGTTCTGGATCGAATTGCTGGTAAGGTTTCCCTGCGGTCATTTTGGTTCTTTCTATATTCATCATATTAATAGCGTAACACAAAGTTAGTGTTTGTGAAAAAAACATGTCAGTTTCAGCACTGCAATCGGTGCACGGGCATTTGTTGATAATAAAATTTCACAATGTTTCAGCAAAACTTATCAGAGCATCAAAAAAGCCGCAACCCGCAAAGGCTACGGCTAAGCTAAGGAGAGTACAGGTTACATGAGCTGATGACTATAGTCGTTATATAATACTAAATAGACTTACTTTTAGGCTCATGAGGCCTGATTCCATCATGCGTAATTGGACAATTTAAGCAGAATCAAGAGCAAGCTGGGTTTACGGATGGCTAGTGGCGGCTAGAAATGTTCGCCACTATTTTTGTGCACAAATAAATGCGCCATCTTGAGAATTAGGCATCTAGTTCAACTAGATAATATTCTCTAAGATACTCGCGAATTTCTTTGTTTAACGGTTGCTTAGATTGTATTCGGTTGAAAAGATCTGTTTCAATTAAGCTCGCTTCTTGTTGTGATGAAACTTTTGCTGTTTTGATTAAGTTTAGGTTTTGAAAAAATTCAGAGGGATATTCGTAACTGGCGATCTTTTTCGTTTTCCCTGATGCATCCTTACTTATTTGAAAAGTCTTGTTGGCAAACAGCATGATGAATGAGGCGCGGAGAACACCATTGCTTTCCTGAATTGAGTCTGAATCAACTACAAAATGTCTACCGGTATTCGATGTGAGTACGTTTAGCATTAACTTTCTACCTCATTTAGACGATCGGCAAGCATATCTAAAAAAAACATTCTCGCTGATGATTGTCAAATCCTGCCCCTTTGATATTAGCTCTCTAGCCTTTTTTTAACTTGCTGGTCACAGTACCATTTCCATGTAAGCTATAAGCAGTATCTCCAAGAACGAGATACTCTGTTTGTTTTGTCACACCATTCTGCGGATTACCGCCAAGATTCACAATGGCCTGTGCAGCTGTCTTTCTATTAAAACTGTCAAGCTTTCCTGTGAAACAGATAAATCGTTGATAAAAAGGATTTTCCGTATCAATCTTATCATCCGCTGCGGTTAATGTTGTCAAATCGAAACGTTTAGGGGTGGCAGTTCTCTTAGTCGGTTTGAAAATTCCTGGGCCTGCATTCGCTTTGAAGTAATTATAAACAGTAAACGTGTCCAGACAATCCTGCAAAGCACGGTGGGCTTGCTCATGATCGATATGAATTCGCTCAATACAATCCTTCAGACGGTTGTGACGTTCAGACGGGTAAAATCGACGAGCAATTCGCATGACGTCCAAAAAGTCATTATCTAATGGCTTTGACAGCATCTCAAGAAATGTGTCATATAAAAAAATTGATATCAAAGTTTATATTATAGCCGAGGATTAAGTCCTCTCCGATGAATTTATTCAGTGCAGGAAATATTTCTGTGTTAAAAGCGCCCTCGGTCTCAATCATCTTTTCTGTGATTCCCGTGAGTGTCTGGATATCTTTAGGCACATCATTGTCCTCAGCATATTTTACGAGACTGTGGAAAGTTTCAGTGACTTTGTTATCCCGAACGCGCAAGGCGGCTACATCAAGAATTCGATCCCACTCAGGCGAACGACCAGTTGTTTCGATGTCAACTACTGTGTAGTCATCTGGAAAAAAACAATCTGCTTTTTCCCTTATTCCGAATAGTCCGTTTTTTTTGCTTGACCATCACCAATAAAGATGCCATCAAGTGTAATACTAATCTCCAAAGTTTCCCCTCCGTAAATCTAAAAACATTAGACAATAACCTCATTTGTTAAATTCGACTTTTGATATTTCTTCTAGAATTCGCTCCGCGTTCTCGGGAAGTTCTTTTCCGGTGACATCTATTTTGACGGACTTCACCGAGTCATACATTGCAATTCGATTCAGCGCCCCTTGAAGCACAGATTTGTCACAAATACCTGCGTCAATGTCTTTACTGAAGCACTTCATCAGTTAGTCTTCAGTTGCGGTGAATGGGAATAAATATAAATCCCAGTTTTCCGGAGCCCATCCAGCAAATTGTCAATGATTTCTTGTTGATGCATGACCCAAAGGAACACAATATTTTCGAGAGAACTGTTGTAAATGAATGAGTTCAACAAGAAATGAAGGTTTCGCAGAACCATTTTCTTGTTAAACCAAGGATGTATGTACCAGCACCAATCACCATCTAGGAACACAACATTATCCAAGCGCTTTTCTACTACATATTGTCAGAATATTGTCAGATTGTGGTCTTTCCAATGCCCATTGTGCCAACAAGCAGAATGAGTTTCTTTTTATTCATCTGTTCCTCCATAAAATTCATTAAACTAAACCACGTTGTATTCTCACAAGTTGTTCTAGCCCACGTTCAATCTCTAGTCGTGAGTAGTAGGCCAGCGAACTCATTTAATGTTTAAAAGTACCGGGTATCTAACTCAACGACGTCGTTTGTTCCATCGCATAACGTCGGCCGAATAAAAATTTTGTTGTCTCACGTAATTATTCATTATTGATGCACTGGGCTAACCGATTTGGTAGCTTCTGCACTTTTTGTGGCGGAATTATAATTCAGTTTCCAGATTTGCCACCAGCATTGGCAGGGAGACGACCCAGACCTTTGCAAAGCTCTTGATTTATGGATGCAGTATGTCAAAAGTCAACGCTTGCCCGTTGAGATTGTAACCCTTTTCATTGATTGTAACAACAGCAACCATTACAAAAAAAGGGCTTCTCAATCACTTAAGTAGCCTGCAGAATCTGAAGGATTGGTTTAATTTGATCACTTTGTAGTACATTGGGTTCCTAACCAAATTCGGTTCAAGACCGATAAATCGACACTTCACGCTTTCTCGTTCTTCATGATTTTGGAATTGCTAATTTAATCGGGTGGGCATTCGAGTGGTGCCGCATTGACCTGTGTTGCTTTTTGCGCTTCCCGTCTTTATAAATTGTGATTGAGTATTTGTAGCTGACAACACATCGTTATCGTCAAAACGCCGTTGCTTTCTATGCTAACCAAACTAAGACTTTAGTTCTTCGTTTATCTGGTGGTTTTCTGTTTCCATTTTCGGAGTGACTTCATCACTAAAGAGAGATAAACTCCAGTACCAGGTATCTGCGCTGCATTACTTTTTTTCAGTTGGTCAAGAGCAGTCGAAAAAAATAGAGCCGGTAAACGCCTGCTTGATTTTGTCGAGCGGTAAATTTTTGCTGTCGACCACTTACGAATCGTCCCATTAGCCCCGCTCAATGGCACTAACGGATGTATTTCGCCCTGTAGCATGCATGTGAATATTGTCGTAAAGCGGCTGTTCCATTGGTATACCTCCTTTCTTTTTTTAGAAAGCTAGTCAAATTTAGTTTGTTATTCTTAGACTGACAGTCTAATATAAGGGCACAACAAATAATCTGAGTGAGCAACCCTATCCTGTTTGGCCACTGGTATATCGGGGTTCTATCAAAGGCTTTAATTCCTTTGAATAATTTACAAATATGAGTACATAGACTAATAGTGTAAACGCCGACATGTTAACAAATTTTTAGAGTTTTCAGTCTAAACCATATTTTTCTGTTGAAAGGATATTAAAGATGACTATTTATGATCGCATCAAAGACCTTGCACGAGCTCGTAAAATGTCCATCTCGTCTATTGAACGACACTTTGACTGGAGTAACGGTACCCTCAGTAAATGGAAAGATAGTGCGCCAACCGACAAACTCCAAAAAGTTGCAACCATGCTTAATACTACGATTGAGTATTTGGTGACGGGCGAGATTAGTAAAACACCGCAGCCAGAAGCGCTATCCAAAAATCAAAAATTGATTGCCTACTCGATTGACCCGGATATTAGTGATGAGGAACGTGAGTCGATTATTAAATTGGTGCGGGAAGCCATGAAACTCCGCAAGCGTATGTGAGGTGAGTACTATTGCAGGATTTGGAGAGAATCGAGGATATGTATCCAGAACTAAAATTATACGGTATTGAGGTCAAAAATCCCCATTATCACGTATCACGGCCACATCGAAGGCAATTACGTATATATCAACACTTTACAAGACACTTGGACTGGCTTATAACCGCCTTGCATGAAGCGGCACGCTATGAGAACGACGATTGCGACCTATCTAACGGCCGCAGCCTCAAAACGTTAAAGGCGGAGGGTCTAGCAGTCCGTGAATCGCATGCACACTATAAACAGTTGTTTGGATAAAGTAATCTGGATAAAAGTTGTTTGGGGGAATATGCTATGAAGAAGATTGTAACGGCTAGTATCGCTTTATTATGTATAGCTACGTTATCTGCCTGTGGGCAAACCAGCACTAGTCAGCAGGCATCCAGTCACTCTCACGTGGCACGTAAAAATACCACAAGAAAGAAAGCCAGTAGCTCGTCTAGTAGTTCATCAGTAAGTTCGTCAAGCTCAAGCGCTGTTGATCCAGCCAAGTCTAAGCAAGAACTTAAGTCAGTAGTGACTGATGCAATGCCTATGGACCAGTGGCAAACATTCCAGAGTGACCTACTTACAGCTGCGCAAGTCGACGACATTGCTCATCCTGAGGAACAAGCGTCAATCACAAAATTTCATACGCGTTTAAACAACATCAGTAAACTGATGAAAGAAGCTAAGCCAGACAAACGGGAACAAAAGTTTATGACCGCAGCTGACTACGCTACCTATGTAAACTACGAGTCAAAACTCCATGACTATTTATCCGCATTACACGATTACGCGATGACTTATCAAAGCGATATGCCATCACTGAGCGACTCCAACACCGATGCAGACACGGCGGCAGATTTAAAGTCCGAGGTTAATGACGCTAAAAGCACATTTGACACTGCTAATGCCGCGTGGGTCGCTGCCTACAACGCCATTGCTAATAGCTAGGAGGATAAAATTATGGATCGTAAACATCCAAGCATCATAGTCATCACGTTAGAAATCATTATATTTATCGCCTTGGCATGGTTTCTATTCAAAATTTTTACATGGTAATAAAAAAAGCACATCCCCTACCGACCAAAGTAAACGGGATGTGTTTAGATAAAAGACACTGGTGCGCCTTTCGCGTACCATCATAACATAATGGAGGTACGTATCAGGGCATCGATTTTTAAAAAGGGTAAGACGTGGATGTACCGCGTGTCGTACTTAGATGAGCACGGCAAGCGTCATCAGCCTACCAAAGGCGGTTTTCGGACCAAAGCCTTAGCCACACAGGCGGCGATTGAAGTTGAACACAGTAAGCAGATGGGCAGTAACTTAAGCCAGGCTGATGTTACTCTGCTGGATTACTATGATAGGTGGATTGACACTTACAAGTCCGGTAAGCATAGTCATATTACCGAGGCACGATATCCCACTATTCGCCGGGCACTAGCTGATTATTTTGGTGACCGCCAGCAGCTTAAGACTATTACACGTACTAAGTGGCAAAGCTTTATCAACGCTTATGCTGCTGGTACTGTCACTCCACGCAACCCCCAAAAACCTAAGCCACGGTCAAAAGATACAGTCTCGAAGCTTAATGGCTATATCAAAGCCATGTTGGAGGACGCCATTGCGGACCGCATTATCAATGTTAATTTTGCGGCTCATGTAGTCAATCCAGGGGCCAAACCACAGGATGCGGATCTAAAATTTTTGGAGATGGACGAATTTCACGCATTACTTGCCTACTGTCTTGACCACGCTAAACTTCGTAGTATGTATATGTATGTGATTGTAACGGCTATTCTTACTGGGTGCCGTGCCTCAGAGCTGATAGCTTTGTAGTGGTCGGATATTGATTTTAACAAGCACCTTATCCATATAACTAAGTCGTGGGATTATAGCTACACGCAAGACTTTAAACCCACCAAAACGCCCTCTGGTGTGCGTGATATTGATGTACCGGTTAACTTACTGGACATGCTCCAAAAGCTCCACAATGAGCAGAGAGAGGCAAATTTGCGTACAGGTTACCGTGACCCGAAAAACTTGGCCTTCCGTAACAGTAGCACCAGGTGCCAGGTGATGCTGCACTTAATCGTGGCCTCAAGCGAGTTGAAGCTACTCTTGGTTTTAAACAGCCAGTTACTTTTCATGGCTTACGCCATACACACGTCAGCTATCTGTTAGCAAAGCATTGTGACATTGCTTATATCTCACAACGGCTTGGCCACTCAGATGTTACTATCACTTTGAGGGTCTATCAGCACCTTTTAAAGTCTTACGAGACGGAACAAGCGCAGCTAGCTGTAGATGCACTTGGTGCACTCTAGGTGCACTCAAAAGTGCACAACAAGCAAAATCAACACAAAACAAAAACCCCGGAATGTTGATATTCCGGGGTTTCTTGCGTCCATCATCGCCTATCAAAAGGCTACTAAAGGAGAGTACAGGATTTGAACCTGCGCGCCGGTATTAGCCGGTTCGACGGATTTCGAGTCCGTTGCATTACCACTCTGCCAACTCTCCATAACAACAGTGAATATTATAGCAAAGGTGGCACCAAGATGCTACTTTTTTTTCGTCTTGATTGCGTTATTGATACTACGGACAAAAGTCACTATTCCCGTCTGAGTGTGCAACCAGAATGACAAAACTACTTACTACTGTGCGAACTGCTACTGGTCGTGCTACTACTACTGCTGGTCGTGCTACTTGAGCTACTGCTACTCGAACTGCTATTGGCCTTAGCTGCACTCTGCACCGCCTGGCTATAAGTAATTAGTGACTGCGGCGTGTGGCCACTAAAGTTACTCTTGGCAATATTCGAGGACTTTTTGAAGAACTTCTTGGTGGCCGCATTAAACTCTGTCTGGTTATTATCGCTCACTGCTTTAAGAACAGCTTCCGCATCGGTGACGTAACCGGATAGCGCCTGCGTGGTGGCCGTATTGGAACTATTATTCTTCAGTTCTAGTGCCAGGTGCTCCAACTTAGTCTGGTTGCGTTTCAACGTCGGTTTCAAGTCGTCAACACTGGTGCCATAAACCAGCTTCAACAACGGCCGCACCGTCAGATTACAGATCTGGTCGTAACGCGACTGCAGCTGCGCGGTCGTATACTTGTGCATGACTAATTTAGTTGAAGAACTGGCAGCTGAACTATGACTGCTCTTGGTTTGTCCACACCCAGATAACCCCATAGTGCAGATCAAACATGCCACGATCAAAACGTTTTTTTTCTCATATTGCCCCTCCGCTTACTATACCTGTTATTTTGCCACAAACTCCACCCTAAACCAAACGTTGCGCTTAAAGTAACAAACGTTCGATAATAATTAATTTATTGCTTATACTAGACAGAGACTTTTAATTATGGTAATCTCTAAATTGTAATCGATTACTTTAATAATAGTTGCAACTTATCAAACGAAAAGCCCGATGTAGAGCGCTTTGTGACGGCGAAGAATTTGTGGCTGCTCAGGTCGCTGCGTAATGGTTAACACCTGATGCTAACGTTACCGCACCCGTGATATTCTTCACGTCGTCGCAACGCTCGCCCCCCATCTGTGGGCGTACGGCCCACACCTAACCAAGGAGGACCCATAATGAGCACATTAAGTTCAACAACGACAACGAATTCCATTCAACCTTTAGCCCACTCCCTGGAGCGGCTTCTGATTTTTAAAGAGGTTTTTGCACAGCACATTCAAACGTGCGAGAACATTATTACTGGGAACTGTTTGGCCCGGGACACGCTGGCGGACCTGAAGAACTACTTTGCGCGTAACCTCGACCACTTCAACCCGTTTGTTCAGTCCCTGTGTGCAGTGCCGGTACCAGTCCGCTACCAGCGCGACCTAGAAAAGATCGTCATGGCGGTGACGCGTTACCGTAACGCCATCGAAGACATTATTGAAGCCATTGATGCGGCTGCTGTTGACCAAGTGACCTTCCGTATGGGCGTCAAGCAAAGTCGCGCACTCGACTGGGTCGACGGGGCCTACATTGACCAGTTGCGTCTTGCAGATGGCCAGTTCGGTTATTGCAGCATGGTGGGCTAACCCAGTGATAACAACGCAAGATTTACTTCAACCACAAAAATTGGGCTGACGTGTAGGTGTTCCTACATGTCAGCCCAATTTGCGTTGACCTTAATGTTCATTTGCTTCTTCCGGCAACAGAATGGTTTGGATATCACCATCATCGTATGCCAGTAGCATGTCGGGATAGCCATCCTGGTATTCAATATCCTGGTCAAACGCCATGGCGGTGTCGAGACCCTGCTGGGAGAAATGAATGCTGACCGACCCGCCGTTATTGATCAACTTAAATTTGAGCAAGTTGTCCAGTGGCACCAACCCGCGCAAATCGTTGTCAATGATGAACCAAACCCGGTCAATCAGCTCACCGGGAATTTTGGAGATAACCCCAAACGTCGCAAAGCGACTGTGTTGTGCGTCGAACATATTCATTCCTCCTTTGTGGTGGTGGCAAAGTCGGCAAACTGGCCGTGCACCAGGTGGGCCAAGTCGGCCACTTCGAGCCGGTCGGACAGCCCAATCTCGCCCGCACTGATGATGATGGTGCCAGCTTCCTGAGCTTCTTTGGCAAAGTAAATGGGGTAGTGGTGCCGCGCATAGATGCCCAACGGATTGTTGGCGCCATGTTCATACCCACTCGTCTTGACAAGGTCCTTTAATGGTACCATCCCCACCTTCTTATTGCCAGATGCCGCGCTTAACCGCTTATAATCGATATGCATGTCTAGGGGCACGACCCCGACCACGGGGCCAGTTTTATTGCCCGTCAACACCAGCGTTTTGTACACTTCGTGGCGGGGTACATCCATCTTGGCGCCGTCAATTTGCATGACGTCCCCGTCCTGGTAGGTGTCAAATTCAACTTGGGAGTATTTCACGCCCTGTTTGTCCAGCATCTTCTCGACTAACGTCTTGCCGGGGCCCGCGTGCTTTTTCTTACTCATAACTACATCTCCCTGTTCGGTATCCTTGCTTAATACTTTAGCTGAACCGCTGGAAAATGCAAGGATTTCGGCTAAGCGCCTTCACCCGTAACCGCTTCCATGATATACTAATCCCGGAACAACTGGAGGCGTTTTCATATGGTCAGAATTAAACATATCGTGGTTGCAATTTTGCTTGCGTTAGTCGCTGCAGCGGGGATCACGTTGGTGGCCACTCGTGGTGGCAATGCGTTCATCAGTCATGTGGAGTTTAGCACCAACGCCACACCAGTCAACAAAGCGACTGGTAACGCGACTCCCAGCGAGCGTAACGTCAAGCTCAGCATTAGTTCCGGGGTTACGCGCCAATTTAGCGCACTTGCTCCGTGGCTAGTTGGCGCTACCGCCCTTGCGATGGTGGTCACCCCCGTGGTAGCCTTTGTAGCCATTCAACCACCGGTTCCCGCCCCTGCCCGTATCCGGCACCGTGATTAGTGGGAGCCACATATTCATCGCTATTGTTGTGGCGGACACAAAAGGCCGTGCTTTCATTGCACGGCCTTTTGTGTTGCACCAACAATCTAGGCGCCCTCGTACTGTGTCAGCGCGAGCATATCGTAATTCTTAATCTTATCGCGGCCGTGCAGGTCCGTCAGTTCCACGATGAACGCGGTCCCGACCACGATGCCGCCCAGTCGCTCAACTAAGTCGATCGTGGCGGCAATGGTCCCACCCGTCGCCAACAGGTCATCGCAAACCAGCACCCGCTGACCCGGCTGAATAGCGTCCTTGTGCAGGTACAGGGTCGCCGTATCATACTCCAATTGGTAGCTGGCACTAACCGTTGCACGGGGCAACTTACCCTTCTTGCGGGCCGCTGCAAACCCCACACCGAGCTTGTAGGCCACGGGGCACCCCACGATGAATCCGCGCGCTTCAGGGCCCGCAATCATGTCCACTTTGCGTTCACGGGCAAAGTCAGCAATCGCGTCGGTTGCCGCCGCATAAGCTTTACCATCCGCCATTAGGGGCGAGATATCCCGAAAAATAATGCCGGGTTCAGGAAAATCCTGAACGCTGGCAATGTAATCCTTAAAATTAATGCTCATATGCTTGAATCCTCACAATTCTTGTCGGTACCGCAACAACGTAGCGCGCAAATCGGCGCGGGACGCTGTGCGTAACCGCCGCGCTAACCCCAACTGCGCAACGCGCTGCTGGTAGACTGGCGCATCCTCTAAGGCTTGCTTTTGCGGGTGCGGTACTGTCGAAATGAAAACACCGTCGTCTATAGTAACAAATTTCAGCTGCAAAAACACCTGTACGGCGAAAATAACTTGGCTGATTGCCAGGTGTGTCGCTCGCGCCACTAGTGGCAACCGGTGTTTGTCAAAGCGGGGATGCGCTCCCAAATAACGGAGCACGCTGGCAAACTCATTCCGGGTCGGTACTGCCAGCACCTCCTTGGCGGGGGCAAAGAACAGTGCCCCCACCGGCAGTTGGACGCGTTGGATCACCGCGGCCAGTTCCTTCTCAGAGGACGGCAGGTCAACTAACACCACGTTCGTGCTCCCTGCCGCTACTTGTGGCGCCATGACGGTCGGACCGCCAAACTGTAGCCGTTGCGTCAATTGCCGCGCTAACCGGGGGTTAAAGAAGACATAAGTGTGCGCCCCTGCTACCTGATCCTGGGTCAGCTGTGGCATACGCAAATCAATAACCTGGTCACTTTGCAGTTGCATATCCACCACCAGCAGTTGCAACGACGTGTTGCCCTTGTACGTGTTGGTATTTAGGTGAAACGCAATTTTGACCTTCTGGGCCGCGCTCAGGCTCGCCGCGAGGTTCCCGGCGCCAAAGTCTACGGCGCGCACGCTACCGCCGACACGAAAACGCAGGTGGCTATTATCAGCCCCCATTTGCGCGACGCTATCGACCGTACTGGTATTTAACGCGAAGGTTGGTTCGGGGTTGCCCTCACCAAACGGTGCTAACTGGCGCAGCTCCTGGTAAGTATCCATCGTCAAGTCGCTGACGTCGACCTGCGCGGTAATTGGTAACGGCGCGGCACTCACACCGGCCAAGACTTTGCTAGCGTCAGCGGCCAACGCCTGCTGCAATGGCGCCACGTTGTCCACGGGGAGACTCAACCCAGCGGCCATCGCGTGACCCCCAAAGTGAGTCATGAGGTCACGACTAGCGTTTAACCCGTCAAACAAATTGTAACCGGCAACGGACCGGGCACTACCCTTGGCAATACCAGTTTCTGAATCAATGTTGAGCACCACGGTCGGCTTCCCGGTATCTTCAACGATTCGGCTGGCGACGATGCCCAGCACCCCTTCGTGCCAATCATGGTGTGCTAACACCAGTGCGGCTTGATCCCGGTGAGCATCGTCTTGTGCCATGTCGAGCGCCGTGGCATAAATCGACTTGACCAACGCTTGCCGCTCGGAGTTGGTCTGGTTGATCTTACCGGCTAGTAGTTTGGCCTCCGCCTCATCAAAGGTGGATAACAACGTGACCCCCTCCGTGGCGTCACCCATACGACCGATTGCGTTTAGCCGTGGCGCCAGAGCGAACCCAATGGTGGTTTCGTTGACCGTCGCGGGATCGACACCCGCAGCCGTCATCAATGCGGCCAGTCCGACCCGCGGATTGGTCCGCATCATCTGCAAGCCCACCTGGACAAAGATGCGGTTCTCATCGGTCAGGCTCACCACGTCGGCGACGGCCCCTAAAGCAGCTAAATCGATACTCTCAACGGGCACCTCCCCGAGCAAGGCAGTCGCCACTTTCAGCGCCACGCCCGCACCACTCAGTTGACCAAAGGGGTACTTGCTCCCGGGGTACCGGGGGTGGACCACCGCCACCGCCTCAGGTAACTGGGGCGCAAGTTCATGGTGGTCGGTGACGACCACGTCCATTCCGTGCTGCATCGCCCACGCAATGGGCTCCGCACCGGCAATCCCGTTATCCGTCGTAATCAACAGTTGGGTCCCGTTGTCGGCCAACCGCTGGTACGCCGCCAAATTGGGACCATATCCATCCGTAAAGCGGTTCGGAATGTACACTTCGGGATCGGCACCAATACTCTCCAGCGCTTCCTTCATGATGGTAGCACTGGTAATGCCGTCCACGTCGTAATCCCCGTAAATGGTAATGTGCTCACCGTTTTCGACTGCCGCCGTGATGCGCGCCACGGCTTTGTCCATGTCGTGCATCAGCATGGGGTCGTGTAGCCGGCTAATGTCCGGCTGGGTAAAGCGCGCCCAGGCATCCGCATCCGTAATGCCACGCTGAATTAAGATGTTGGCTAACAGTGGGGAAACGCCCAACTGCTGCACCACCTGCTGCGTCGTTGCTTTATCTGCCTGTGGTAGTAATTCCCAGTCGTACTTGCCGCTCACGTACATCCATCCCTTCTCAACTAACCGCAACATTATAGCATATTCCCGGCCACGTTAAGCTCCGTCTTGGCTGTTGTCGCCGGCGCCTCCTGGTCGGCCGCCCAGTGACGTAGCATCTCCAAGTAGGCATCGCCATACTTGTCCAACTTGTTTTGACCGACGCCACGGATACTCAGCATAGCTACCCGCGTTGTCGGTCGCTGTGCGGCCAACTCCCGCAACGTTTGGTCGGAGAAAATCACGTACGGAGCACGTGCTGCTGTTCGGCAAAGTTGGTGCGCAACTCGCGTAACGCCTGGAAGAGGTCGTCGGCCACCGGCAACGTCTTGGTGCCTTGACGGCCATCTTCCGTTGTACCTTAGCGTGACCTAACAACACGGCCACCCCTTGTTCGCTCACGGACAGCGTCGGGTATTGACCCCCACCCTGGTTGAGGTAACCACTGGCCACCAAAAAATCAATGAATTCATTAATATGAGACTGGGTCTGACTACTCATGAGGCCATAGGTAGCAGATCATTAAGGTGCAACTCCCGGACGCGGGCCGTCTTGGCCCCCGTGAGCACTTGCGCTACCAACGACTTACCGAAGCGTTCACGCATGCGCTTGACGCAACTAAGTACCTTTTGTGCGTCCACCGTGACGTCCTGGAACGCGCGGTCGTCGAGACAGTTTCCACACCGGCCACACGGCTCGGTCCCGGTCTGACCAAAGTAGCGCAGGATAAACTGTTGCAGGCAGTCCTGCGTATTGGCATACTGCTGCATTTCGTGAAGTTTGCGATATTCATTTTGCTTGAACTCTTCGTCCATGTCCGACTGGTCGATAAAAAAACCGGCGGATCTGTAGGTCACTGGCCTTAAAAAGTAAAATTGCTTCGCTAGGCAGGCCATCCCGTCCGGCACGACCAGCCTCCTGGTAATACGACTCCAAGTCACCAGGGACCTGGGCGTGGATCACGAAGCGCACGTTACTCTTGTCGATGCCCATCCCAAACGCGTTGGTTGCCACCATCACCTGCTTCCGGTCAAACAACCAGTCTTCCTGGTTGGTGGCCCGTTCGGTTTCGCTCAGCCCGGCGTGGTAGTAAGTGACCGAGATGTCATGAGCATCTAACAAATGATAGAGGCGTTCTACCTCTTTGCGCGTGCTGGCGTAGATAATTCCCGATTGATCGTTGTTCAGTTTTAGATACTCCAAGAGGTAGGTATCCTTGTTTTGGTCCTTGATAACACGAAAACTCAAGTTATCGCGGGCAAAGCCGGTGTTCACCTCGTTGGCGGTGGGAATGTTCAACCGTTCGCGAATGTCCGCCGCGACTTTGCGTGTTGCCGTCGCCGTCAGGGCAATCACCACGGGGTGGGACGGCAGCTGGGCGATGGTTTCGGTCAACGTCAGGTAACTGGGGCGAAAATCGTGGCCCCACTGCGAAATACAGTGCGCTTCGTCCACGGCGACCATGCTAACGTTTAGCCCAGCCAGTTCGTTGAAAAAGTGGTCCGAATCGAGCCGCTCCGGTGCGATGTACAGCAATTTAACGTCACCACGCGCAGCCATCGCAAACCGGTGGTCGATCTCCGGGCAGGACAGTGAACTGTTGATGTAAGTGGCCGCGATTCCTTCCTGGTTTAGGGCGTCGACCTGGTCCTTCATTAACGCGATTAGGGGCGAAACCACGACCGTGATTCCCGGCATAAGCAAAGCCGGAATCTGGTAGCACAATGATTTGCCGCCGCCAGTAGCATGACGGCCAAGGCGTTTTCGCCGTTCAGCAGGTGTTGGATAACCTCCTCCTGCCCAGGGCGGAAGGACGAGTACCCAAATTTCTCTTTTAACGCCGCTAAGGCATTTTGTATATTCAACTTCTGTGACTCCCCTCTTGTTTTCCGGATTCTATTGTAGCAGAGAGCAGCGGTCCGCGGGTAACGTCGCAGTGCGCCAATACCGCCAGCGTGTTCAACTCCGGATGTGAACAGTGGGCGGCAGGTATCCGGACCGGCTACCTGCTACGTGCAACCAAGTGTTGCTACCGTGATTAGTTACCATTGCTGATGAACCAACGCCATTTTTCCCTCGGGCAAGCAATTGCCTGCTGAATCGTGCCCAATGACCACAAAATCCGTGCGTGCCCATACCAATTACTCGCTCCAGACCAACCCGTCAATTTTCTCTACCTAACCGTTAAATTTCGTCAAAAATGGCGTTCAAACGGCTATTAACGCTGAATCTACCGTGTAAATAAAATAATTTTTGAAGCGCACCCCGCCAACTGCTAGTTATGATTATCGTGTCATAACTTTGCAGCCACTAGTGGAAAGGTTGGTGACTCCTCTGCGTTCTAGGCTTGCACCCATCGGCGATAAGTGCCCAACGCCAATCAATTTTCGGCAAACTCGTTACCCCATGTTCTTTAAACGGCGGATGCAACCGTTTCCGGTCCAGTCATAAAAATCAAGTCTATTATTTGCCTTATACTCACCCGTATAATTAGGTTATACAAGAAAGGAGGTGACCCAATGGACGCAAAGGAAGCTAAGGACAAAGTCGCCGGCACGGTTAAAGAACAAACCGGTAAGCTGACCGGTAACGAAACCCTGGAAGCTAAGGGCAAGGCCCAAAAGTTGCGTGGTAAAGCGCGCGGTAAAGCCGATGACCTGAAGGAAAAGGGTGCCAGCAAGCTGAATGACACTGTCGACGCGGTCACTGACGACCACGACGACCGCTAACCCCGAGGAGGTATAACCATGATGGTAAAACCGCAAGCCCGCGATCAGCCACACCGCCCGTCTACGACCGGTCAGTTGCCCGGCAATGCGCCAACTGCCTGGGCACACCGCCACCTACGTCACGCCCGGGGCTAGGCACTTACCCTAACGAAACGTTACACCCCACGGACGGCAACCAGGACGGTGGCTCACACCGGTACGCACCAGCAGGGTAGCAGATGCCCTGCCCTAATAACTTCTTCTAATCACTTCTAACTTCTTCTAATTTTTCTGTGTCTCACCAAGACACAATTTTTCTCGACGCGTACGCCCCAACGTACGCGTTTTTGGGTGCAGCAACCATTCACTACCAAAAGGGTGCGCAACCGTCCCAAACCAGTACCCAACCACTAACGGATGGGGTATTCTAAACGTTGGATACATACTAATTGCAGCTCATGATAATCTGGGGGATATGTACATGAAAAAGCAGCGGATTTTTACTGGGATGGCCGTACTCACCGCGGTCACTTTACTAGCGGCGTGCGGCCATAAGCGCCAGCAACAAGCCAAATCTCACCAACAAACGGTTAACCGAATGGTGCGGGATGTGCTCACCTCAATGGACCCAGCGCAAGCGCCTGATAACGTGTCGATGCAAACTTTGACTGACACCATGGCGGGTCTCTACCGCTACCATGCAACCGGCTCCAACCAGACATGGCGGCGCACCGGGCCACCGTCAGCGCTGACCACAAGACCTACACCTTCCATTTGCGGCGCAACGCCCGCTGGAGCGATGGTCACCCCGTCACCGCTAGCGACTTTGTGTACGCATGGCGCCGGGCCGTGAACCCCGCCACTAAGTCTGAATATGCTTATGTCTTCAGTGGCATCAAGAATGCGGACGCCATCATGACTGGTGCCGCACAGCCCAATCAGTTAGGGGTCACCGCACGTGACGAGCACACGCTGCAAGTGACGCTTGACCACGTTATCCCCTACTTTGAACCGCTGATGACCCTCAACGTTTTCGACCCCATTGAGGCTAGTGCTGTCCGCAAAGCCGGGGCGGGATTCGGGACCACGTCGCACCACCTCACTTTTAACGGTCCCTACCGCCTCGAACGGTGGACCAACGCCAGCAATAGTTGGACGGAAGTAAAAAAATTCTGATTACTGGAACGCCCAGCGTGTTCACGTCAAGAAGATTCACGTGCAGGTCGTCAAGGACACGGCTACGGCGGTCAATCTGTTTCAGGCGGGCAAGCTGGACGATGCAATCATCGCCGGTGATACCGCGTCACAAATGGTCAACGACCAGGCCTACAACGCGGTGAAACTCCAACGGTCATACTTCCTGGAGATGAACCAGCAACAAGTGCCCGCTCTCCGCAACCAAAAGGTCCGTCAAGCACTGTCACTGGCCATTAACCGCCACCAGTACCTGCAAAAAGTGCTCAGTGACGGTTCCACGCGCATCAACACCGTTGTCCCGGTAGGTCTCTTTACTAACAGTCAAACCGGTGCCGACTTTGCCACCTCCTCCGGCCGGGCCGTACGTCAGTACACCGCCTATGACCGCCAGCAAGCCCAGCGCCTCATGCGTACCGGCTCAAGGAAGTTGGCATTAACCGGTTCAGCTTCACGCTGACTGCCGACGACACGGACGCCGGTAAGAACACCCTTGAATACCTACAGGGTGTCTGGAGCAAAACTTTTCCGCAGGTAACGGTGCGCGCAAAGTCGGTGCCGGCCAAAACCCGGCTCGACCTGGGCCGTAAACACAACTTTGACGTGTTACTAGCCACCTGGGGCGCCGATTTTCCGGATGCGATTACCTATCTAGACCTCTTTACCTCCCACAACGCCAACAATGATGGCCAGTGGTCTAACCCGACGTACGACCGCCTCATCGCCGCTTCTAAAACAACGGATGTGACCAGCGTGAGTCGCCGGTGGCAGGATCTGACCCAGGCCAACCAGATCCTGACCCGGGACATGGGCATCATCCCCCTGTATCAGGCCGGTGAGGCCCACCTGACGCGCTCCAGTATTCGGGGATTACATTACAGCCCTAACAACCTGATTGACTTTGTGGGCGTCACCAATAAGTAAACTCCCCCTAAACGAATAGGCATCATCACCATGTGCGTCGTCAAATGATGCGTTGGTGATGATGCCTATTTTGTTGTTATAGTGCCCGCGTGGTAAAGGTCTGCGCCTCTTTGACCCGCAAAATTGCGTCGGCGGTATCCAGTGCCGTCAGCAACGGGGTCCCGTGGAGTACTGCCGCCTCGCGGATACGAAAAGCATCGGCCGCCGCATCATGGTTCGTGCCCACGGTGTTGATCACCACCTGAATATCACCGCGAATGATGCGCGTCAAAATGTCATCGTCACCCGCGCCAATTTTGGCCACCGCACTGACTGGTAGACCGTGGTCAGTCAGAAATTGGGCAGTCCCGGGCGTGGCTTGGAGGTAGTAGCCTAACGCGTGGAAGCGCTGCGCCAATCCCAAGGCCTCGGGTTTCTCCGCGTCCGCAATCGTAAACAGCACGGTCCCGTGATCGGGTACGTTAACCTTCGCCGCGGCAAAGGCCTTGTACAACGCCTTGTCGAGCGTGGTGTCGCTACCCATGACCTCACCAGTAGACTTCATCTCGGGACCCAACAAGCTATCGACGCCCGCGAGTTTGTTGAAGGAGAACACGGGGGCCTTCACGTGCACCAAGCCAGTCGTTGGCTGGAGGCCTGGCTGGAAACCCTGAGCACGGATGCTTTGGCCCAGAATTGCCAAGGTTGCCACCTGGGCCATGGGGATGCCCGTCACTTTACTCAAAAATGGTACCGTGCGGCTAGCCCGGGGGTTGACCTCAATGACGTCCACCTGCTCATCGTGGACAATAAATTGAATGTTCATCATCCCCACTGTGTGCAGACGTTGCGCTAATTCGGTCCCCCGCTGACAAATCTGGTCAATCACCGCCTGACTAAAATTCTGTGGCGGGTAAACCGCCATTGAGTCACCAGAGTGCACCCCGGCCCGTTCAATGTGTTCCATAATACCAGGGATCAGTACGTCCTGGCCGTCCGCGATGACGTCAATTTCGCACTCCTGCCCCGCCTGATAGTGGTCCACCAATACGGGGTGTTCATGGGAAACGCGCACCGCCGTCCGCATGTAGCGCTGCAGTTCCGCGTCGTTGTGGACGATTTCCATGGCGCGGCCGCCCAACACGTAGCTAGGCCGAATGAGGGCCGGATACCCAATTTTGTGGGCCACGGTTAAGGCCCCAGCCGTCGTAGTGGCTGTGGCGCCTGCTGGCTGCGGAATACCCAGTTCGCGGACGATTTGATCAAACTCGTCCCGGTCCTCCGCACGGTCGAGGTCCTGCACGCTGGTTCCGAGAATTTTCACGCCCGCCTGGGCCAACGGGGCCGCCAGGTTAATGGCCGTCTGCCCACCAAACTGCACGATAACCCCGACCGGTTGCTCCAGATCAATCACGTTCAGCACGTCTTCAACCGTCAACGGTTCAAAGTAGAGCTTATCGGCGGTCGAAAAATCCGTGGACACGTTTCCGGGTTGTTGTTCATGATGATGGCTTCATAACCGGCTTTTTGGATGGCGTGCACGGAATGCACGGTTGCGTAATCGAACTCCACCCCCTGGCCGATACGGATGGTCCGGACCCCAGCACCAAAACCGCGGGACGCCCATCCGGATGGCTTTCATTTTCATCCTCATATGTGGCGTAAAAATACGGCGTGGTGGAGGCAAATTCAGCCGCGCAAGTGTCGACCATCTTGTAGACTGGATGCAGCCCGGCTGCCAGGCGCTGTTGGCGAATCGCGTGGGCGGATTGATGCCATAGTTGCCCAATCTCCCAGTCGGTAAAGCCATTCCGCTTAGCCAGCCACAACGTGTCCTGATCACCAACGTGTTGCCGCAACGCCGTTTCAATTGCGATAATGTGGGCGACTTTGTCGACAAAAAATTCATCAATCCCGGTCAGTTCACTAACCTCGGCAATTGTGTAACCGCGGCGCAACGCCGTCGCTAGGTAGAACAACCGGTTGTCCCGCGCGTGAATCAATTGTTCACTCAGTTCATCCTCGCTCACGTTAGCCAGCGCTGGATCGTCCAGGTGGGGCAGGCCAATTTCAAGCGACCGGACCGCTTTGAGGAGCGATTCTTCAAAGTTGCGCCCGATGGCCATGACCTCCCCCGTGGCCTTCATTTGCGTGCCTAAGTGACGATCGGCCTGCTTAAATTTATCGAACGGCCAGCGCGGAATCTTGGTGACCACGTAGTCCAGCGCCGGCTCAAATTCCGCATAAGTAGTCTTAGTGACCGGATTTTTGATTTCATCCAGGTTCAACCCCACGGCAATTTTGGCCGCAATTTTAGCAATTGGGTACCCCGTCGCCTTCGACGCTAACGCTGACGACCGGGATACCCGGGGGTTAACTTCAATAATGAAGTAGTGCTCGCTGTGGGGATCTAACGCCAGTTGCACGTTACAGCCACCCTCGATATGTAGGGCCTGAATGATGCGCAACGAGGCGTCCCGCAGCATTTGGTTCTCCCGGTCCGAGAGCGTTTGCACGGGGGCCGTGACGATTGAATCGCCCGTATGAATACCCACCGGGTCGATGTTCTCCATGTTGCAAACCACCAGCGCGTTACCTGCATGATCCCGCATCACTTCATATTCGATTTCTTTGTAACCCGCAATGCTTTTTTTCAATCAGCGCCTGGGTAATGGGCGACAACTTGAGGGCATTAGCACAAATCTCGGTCAGTTCAGTGGAGTTGGCACACATGCCCCCACCAGTACCGCCCATTGTAAATGCGGGCCGCACGATGACCGGATAACCAATTTGTTGGGCAAAGTCCAGGGCCGATTGCACTGTGGAGACCGTTTGCGAAGCCGGAACCGGTTCCCCCAGTTTCTGCATCAATTCTTTGAACTGCTCCCGGTCCTCGGCCTGGTCAATGGCCGTCAGCTTGGTGCCTAACAACTCGATATGCAACTCATCAAGAATTCCGGACTGGTTCAATTCCATCGCCATGTTGAGTCCCTGTTGGCCCCCTAACGTCGGCAGGATGGCTTCAGGGCGCTCCTTGCGCAAAATCTGGCTGACGAACTCAAGCGTAATGGGTTCAATGTAAACGTGATCCGCCACTTCTTTGTCAGTCATGATGGTGGCGGGATTGGAGTTTACGAGCACCGTTTCGTAGCCTTCTTCGCGCAACGACAGGCACGCCTGTGTCCCCGAATAGTCAAACTCTGCGGCCTGGCCGATAATGATGGGACCCGACCCAATAACCATAATTTTATGAATATCTGTGCGTTTGGGCATGTGAACCTCCTATGTGCAGATTAATTTATTACTGACCAACCGCGATGGTGGCCACGACCTAACTCACGCTGGCTGATCCGCACCGTGGATGCTGCTTTCAATCATCGCGGCAAACTCATCAAAGCACCCCACCGCATCGTGCGGGCCGGGGGTCGCGTCAGGATGGAATTGGACGGAAAACGCCGGCAGATTCCGGTGACGCAACCCTTCGACCGTTCCGTCATTGATCTCCACGTAGGTTTGGATCAGCTGGGTACTGGCTAACGAGTCAGCGGCCACCGCGTACCCATGATTCTGGGCGGTAAAGAAGGTCTGCCCCGTAGCTACTTCACGAACAGGATGGTTAAACCCGCGGTGCCCAAACCGGAGCTTTTCTGTCCGGGCCCCATTAGCCAAGCAAAAAGTTGGTGCCCCAAACAAATGCCCATTAGCGGAATACGTGCCATTTCAACGGCCTGAATCATCGGTAAAGCGTACCCGACATCTTCTGGGTCACCGGGGCCGTTAGATAGCAGTACCCCATCGGGATGCAACGCCAAAATAGTGGCCGCGGTCGTAGTCGGCGGAACCACCGTTACTTGGAAATGCCGGGCCGCTAATTCCCGTAAGATGCTGTCCTTGAACCCAAAGTCGACGACGACCACGCGCCGTCCCGTGTTGGGACTGGTGTACGCCTGCTTAATGGCCACTTGCTGCACCTGGTCGTGCGGCAACGCCAGTTGTTGCACCTGTGCGACGGTATCGGCAGTAACCGTATCCGTCAGCAGCCCCTTCATGGTGCCCTCCTCCCGGATAATACGGGTCAACCGCCGCGTATCGATGCCAGCCAGCCCGGGGATGTCATGCTGCCGCAAAAACTCGGGTAAACTTTGCTCGTTGTGCCAATGACTCGGGTGCCGGGCCACCTCACGGACGATCACCCCCTGACAACTGGGCGCTAACGACTCGCTGGTTGCCACGTTCATGCCGTAATTGCCAATGAGCGGATAGGTAAAGGTGATAATTTGACCGGCATAGGATGGGTCGGTAATGGTCTCCTGGTAGCCGGTCATCCCCGTGTTGAACACGACCTCACCGGCTTTGCTAGTTGCGGCCCCAAAGGCCTCACCGGTAAACACCGTGCCATCCGCCAAAACTAGGTAACGCTTCATGCCTGGACCCCCTCACGTGCATAAACCAGCTTGCCCGCCACGATGGTGGCCACCGTAGCACCGTAGACCGTCCAGCCCAAGAATGGGGAATTGTGTCCGCGGGAATAAAAGTCCGCCGCCTTCACCGTGTACGGGTGCTCAACATCAAAGACGCTCAGGTCCGCCGCCGCTCCTGGCACCAACTGGCCCACGGGCAACCCGAAGGCCGCGGCCGGCGCACTACTCATCCACCGAACTAACTGGGTCAGGGTAAACGGTGCGTCCTGCCCCCGCACTAGGCGGGTGTACAGTGTGCTAAACGCCGTTTCGGAACCCACAATGCCGTTCGGTGCGCGCAACAAGCCCTGCGCCTTCTCCGCCGCCGTGTGGGGGGCGTGGTCCGTAGCGATACAGTCGATGGTGCCGTCCAGTAACCCCGCAATCAGGGCCTGCTGATCACGCATGGTCCGTAACGGTGGGTTCATCTTGTAGTTCACGGCATCCGGACCATCCGGGATGTCGTTGTCGGTCAATAGCAAGTGGTGGGGCGTAACTTCTGCCGTGACGTTGACCCCTGCGGCTTTGGCACGGCGAATCAAGTCGACCCCCGTCGCCGTCAACACGTGACAAACGTGGTAATGTACCCCAGTGGCCTGAGCTAATGCCAAATCCCGTGCCAGCTGCGCCGTTTCGACCACGTGGTACACGCCGGGTACGCCCAGGGCTTGGGCACGAGGACCAGCATTGAGCACGCCGCCATTCTTCAGGCCGTCATCCTCCACGTGGGCGGCCAGCGGCAATCCCGCCTTGGCGGCTCCGCGCATCGCCGCGTACATGGTGGCCGCATCCTGAATGCCGCTACCGTCATTGGACACGGCGAAAGCGCCTGCCTGGGCAACCGCGTCAAAGTCGACGAGCTGACCGGCTGCGCGGTTGCGCGTAATGCTGGCGTACTGGTACACGCGAACGTGACCTTCACGACAATTCCGCCCCCGTAAAGCCGCAACGCTATCAGCATCGTCGGGTACTGGTGTGACGTTGGGCATTGCACCCACCGTGGTGAAGCCCCCGTGGGCAGCAGCATGGTGCCAGTGCCGATGGTTTCCTTAGCCGTTGCGCCCGGATCACGCAGGTGTACGTGGAGGTCAACGAGGCCTGGCGTGACGACTTTGCCCGTACATTCAAGCACCCGATCCTCAGTACCGACGGGTAGGTGGACCCCCATAGCGCTGATTCGCCCGTCCGCTACCCGGATGTCCATGGTCACCAGCCGTTTACCCAGCACCACGCGACCGTTTTGTAATATGTAACTCATGCCTCAAGACCTCCCAAATGGTTTGCCCGCAACACCGCTTCAATCATCGCCATCCGCATAAACACACCGTTCTGCATTTGCTGCACGTAGCGTGATTGTGGTCCTTCGACCAATTCACTAGCAAGTTCCACGTCCCGGTTAACTGGCCCCGGGTGCATGATGATGGCGTGCGGCTGCATTAGCTGGGCTCGACTTAGCGTCAAGCCGTAGTGCTCGTGGTAGGCCGCGCCACTTAAATCGTTGGTATCATGACGCTCCCGCTGAATGCGTAACAACATCACCACGTCGACGGTGGGCAGGATGCTATCGAGGTCCACCCAGGTGCCAAGGCGGTCAAACTGGTGGTCATACCACTCGGCGGGACCAGCAAAGAAGACCTGGGCGCCTAACCGCTGCAGAATTTCCGCATTCGACCGGGCGACCCGTGAATGGGCAATGTCACCGCAAATGACGACCCGCAAGCCATCAAAGTAACCAAATTCTTCGCTAATGGTCATGAGGTCCAGCATGCTTTGTGACGGGTGCTCACCCGACCCGTCACCCGCGTTGATCAACGCTAGGTCCAGGTCACCAGCCGCTAGCAACGGCGCATAATACTGGTCTTCCGGGTGCCGAATGACCGCCAGGTTGACGCCCAGGGCCGCCATCGTGAGCAACGTGTCATGAAGCGATTCACCTTTGCTGACGGAACTAGCCGCCGGGTTAAACGCCAGCTGGGTCAAGCCCAACTTAGTCTCAGCCATTTCGAAGCTGGTATGGGTGCGCGTGCTATGTTCAAAAAAAAGCATTGACCACGTACACGGGCTGCGTTAAATGCAGTTGTGCGCCCGCCTTGTATGCTTCGGCACGGGCAATCAGCGCGTGCACCTCGTCAGGCGTGACGTCCACCATACTGGTAAAATCGCGCTGTTGTGTCATCATCATATGCTTACCTCCTGTGGGTAGTGGTGGTTGGTGGAACTGAAAGGAGTTGTGGGGCCAAACCGGACCGTAATGCAACTGTGGCGTACCGCGGTGGTATCCCGCACAGGCGCTACTCGCCGGTATGAGGCTGAGCTGCACCCCGCAGAAAGTGGCCATATAATGTTTTCTAACTAAAGGCCCAAACGCAGCCTTTCAACCAGTACACCGGGCGCTATCGCTTCCTAAACGGATTGCCACGCCCGCCACAAAAAAAAGAGCCCACTCCTTCCAGAGTGCGCCCATGCAGTCAGGCCGTACCAACGGCCACCACCACAATTCTGGCTCTCTCTGGAGTCAATTAAATTGTCTGGATCAACTATATTTGTTCAATTGTAATGCCGTCGTGGTCGTCCACCTCTGTGACCGCCACGGCAATTTGTTCCTTGGTTGAGGTGGGTACGTTCTTGCCCACGATGTCAGCGCGAATCGGTAACTCCCGGTGCCCACGGTCAACCAGTACCGCCAGCATGATGCGTTGCGGCCGCCCGTGGGCAACCAGAGCATCCATCGCGGCCCGAGCCGTCCGCCCAGTAAACAACACATCGTCAATCAGGACGACGGTTTTATCATCGATATCAACCGGCAAGTCAGCACCATGCACCGTAGCCTGCTCGCGGTGGCCAATTGCGTGATGGTCATCGCGGTACAACGTAATGTCCAGGGTGCCTACGGGAACGTCCTCACCCTCTAGTTGCTTGATTCGTGCCGCAATCCGTTGGGCTAAATAAATGCCCCGCGTCTTAATGCCCACAAGCACGGTGTCCTGCAACCCCTTGTTCTTCTCGATAATTTCGTAAGTCATCCGCGTCAAGACCCGCTGCATCCCCAGCGCATCGACTAGCTGCTTTGCCATGTCTGCCTCCTTTAGTTCACCCGGTCAAAAAAAATGCCCACCACCGCGAGGGTGATAGGCATTCTGCGCCTGACCAAAGACTGCCAGCGCCGACTCCTTTTCAGCCTCGCGGGACTGATTTTAAAGGACCTGTTCTGATTGGTTACAGGATAGCGGTTTTAACCGGGAATTGCAAGCTCATACTGGGGATGAAATTTGGCGACCACGTTTGCATCTCGCTGCCACCACTGCCGACCAGAGAGCTTATTTCCCGCGCGTATTCTCGTCCTTCACCTTCAACAGTGACATGAACGCTTCCTGGGGCACATCCACGGAACCAACGGCCTTCATACGCTTCTTACCCCGCTTCTGCTTTTCCAACAACTTGGCCCGCCGGTCGGGATCCCCCGTGTGGATCCGCGCCGTCACGTCCTTGCGGTACGCCTTCACCGTCGACCGCGCAATGACTTTGGTACCAATGCGGCCTGAATGGGTACGTCAAACAGTTGCCGCGGAATGGTTTCCTTGAGCTGTGACACCACGCCGCGGCCGCGTTCGTAAGCAAAGTCACGGTGGACAATCGTGCTCAGCGCGTCAACTGGGTCGCCGTTCAACAGGATATCCATCTTGACCAGGTCGCTCGCCCGGTAGCCAATCACGTCGTAGTCCAGGCTGGCGTAGCCCTTGGTACTACTCTTGAGGTCGTCAAAAAAAATCGTAGATGATTTCTGACAACGGCATGTGGTAAATAATGTTCACGCGGTACTTATCCAGGTAGTCCATCGTGACAAATTCGCCCCGCTTACGCTGACATAGCTCCATCACGGGTCCGACGTAGTCATTTGGTACCATGATCTCAGCCTTCACGTATGGTTCCTGAATTTCTTTGATCTCGCTGGCATCGGGCATTGCCGCCGGGTTGTCGATCGTTTCCTCACTACCATCCGTTTTGACGATGTGGTAGTCCACGGACGGTGCCGTCATGATGAGGTCGAGGTTAAACTCCCGCTCCAGTCGTTCTTGCACCACGTCCATGTGCAGAAGCCCTAGGAAGCCCACCCGGAAACCAAAGCCGAGGGCCTGACTGTTTTCGGGTTCAAATTCCAGCGACGCGTCGTTCAACTGCAACTTCTCCAAGGCATCCCGTAAATCACCAAACTTGGCGTTATCAACCGGGAACACCCCGGAATAAACCATCGGCTGAATCTGGCGGTAGCCTTCAACGGCTCCGCCGCCGGGTTATCCGCTGAGGTCACGGTGTCACCCACCGCGTGTCCTGAATGGTCTTGATGGCCGCGGTAATGTACCCAACATCCCCCGCCATCAGGGCGTCACGCTTCACCGCTTTAGGCGACATGACACCGACTTCGGTTACTTCGAAAGTTTTGCCATTACTCATTAACTGAATATGGTCCCCGACTTTAACCGACCCGTCGTGTACCCGGACGTTCAGTACCACACCCCGGTATGCATCATAGACCGAGTCAAAAATCAAAGCCTTCAACGGTGCGGCGACGTCCCCGCTCGGCGCTGGGATGTCCGTCACGATGTGTTCCAGAATGTTCTCCACACCTAAACCGGTCTTAGCGCTGGCCAACAGCGCGTCGTCACCGTCCAGGCCGATCATGTCCTCAAGTTCTTGACGTACCATGTCCGGTTGTGCACTCGGCAGGTCGACCTTGTTGATAATAGGCACGATTTCCAAATCATCGTCCAACGCTAAGTAAGTGTTAGCCAACGTTTGGGCCTGCACACCCTGCGAGGCATCCACCAGCAGGAGTGCCCCCTCACAGGCCGCTAGGCTCCGGCTGACTTCATACGTGAAGTCCACGTGCCCCGGTGTGTCGATCAGGTGGAAAATGAAGTCCTCACCATTCTTGGCGTGGTAGGTCAGCTCCACGGCGTTCAGCTTGATGGTAATCCCGCGTTCACGCTCCAACGGCATGTCATCCAGCACCTGCGCCTGCATATCCCGTTCCGAAACCGTATCGGTCATTTCCAGAATGCGGTCCGCCAGCGTGCTCTTGCCGTGATCAATGTGGGCAATGATGGAAAAGTTGCGGATGTGCTTTTGCCGCTCGCGCATTTCGTCGATATTCATATATTCGTTCCCGCTTTCTGTTCTAGTGCATCACTGTAGACCATTATAACAAAGTTATGTGGTAGCGTGGGGGCCCAGCACGGAGCCCCCTACTACGTTTAATGGTGTTGCCGGGGTACCTCACCCAGCATGCCACCAAATGCACCCACCACCGTTGGGTAATAACTCTCGCCGGCGGATGAAAATGGTGTCAGTTAAGCAACCTTGTCCTTGGTTTTAAGGTACTAGAACCTTGCTCAAGCGCAACGCTAACAACCAAAACGCGCGGTGCCAACCCACTGAGAGGTGGCACCGCGCGTTAACATCATTTTAGTGTTCCGCCTGGTTAATATCCCGCAAAACTTGCGCCGTATCGAATTGTTCCTGCCGGAAACTGGCATCGGTGGTCGGCAAGTGCAACTGAAAGTCGCTGAACTCCTGGATAAACAGGGTGGCGTTACCCACCTGGGCATCCAGCACGTGACCACCAAACTGCCGGTCCGCGCTCAAAAAGTGCAGGTGAAACCCGGGTGACGTAGCGCCACCATACAATGCCGGTGAGTAGTAACCGGACAGCGTCCCCTCCACGTGTTCAGCATTAAAGATTGACTGGGTCGCGGCCGTGGCAGCCAACGTGGCAAAAGGCGGGGTCGTACGGCCGCGTACCGCGCGTGTTTGCACGTGGGCAAAGGTGCCGACTAGCCGCACAGCGTAAAAGATATTTTGTGTCCCCACGGCGGCTGCGATCTGGTCGCACAGCGCCGCGTAGTCCAGACCCGTGAGTGTGGCCACCTGGTGGTCATCCTGAAAGTGAACGTTAGCAAACGGCACCCGTTCGTCAGCGTCCACCTCACGGACGGCGCCATCCGCATTCACTTGGTACACGTGCCCGGCCCGCATGATGAGTTCACCATTGAGGCCGGTCAACGTGCCAATGCCCGTGTCGCCGTGGTGCATCAGCTCCCCCACCGTTTGAGTGCCCGCCAATAAGCCGGGGACCAGGAGGGCCAGCGTGCCGTGTTGGTAAAGCGTCTGGGTATCATGAGTCAAAATTACACACTCCCTTTGGGTAAAGTTCAACGTATCAGTCTTAGTATAGCTGATCCTTCAGAATGCTTTGCCCCAGTTCTTCACTGTCGCTATAATCAACTGGAATATCCACGACTACAGGCCCATCACTGGCAAAGGCTTCATCCAGCACGCACCCGAGGTCAGCTGGCCGTTCCACCCGGAGGCCCTTGGCACCAAAGCTTTCGGCATACTTTACAAAGTCCACCGGCCCAAAGTTGACGCCGGCAGCTTGCCCGTACTTCATTTCTTCCTGGAATTTGACCATGTCGTAATGGCCGTCATTCCAGATGATGTGTACCAGGTTGGAGTGCAACCGGACCGCTGTCTCCAGCTCCTGACCGGAAAACAGGAAACCACCATCACCCGACACCGAAACGACCTTGTGGTCCGGTCGTAGCAGGCTCGCCGCAATGCCCCACGCAAGGCCACACCCAGCGTCTGCATCCCGTTACTGAAGAGCAGGTGCCGCGGCTGATAACTCCGGAAGTGCCGCGCCATCCAAATATAGTGAGTCCCGACATCGACCGTCACGGTCATATCGTCGTCCACCCGCTCCTGCAAGGCCCGAATGATGCTCAATGGGTGCACGAGCGTCGCATCCGGTGCCTGTGCCGGTGGTTCATCGCGCTGCTGGATGCGCTGTTGTTCATAGTCGAGGAATCGCTTGGCGCCCGGCACTACGTGGTAGCCACGCATCAACGGTATCAGCAAGTCTAGCGTCTGCGCAATGTCGCCGATCAGCTCCGTTTCGGGCTGGAAGTGGGTATCGATTTCGGACGGCAACGAGTCAATGTTTACGATACGCGCGTCCGCGGCGGCATTCCAGTTACGGGGTTCATACTCAATTGGGTCGTAACCAATCGTGACGACCAGGTCACTTTGCTGCAACAGCTCGTCACCAGGTTGGTTGCGGAACAAACCCACCCGACCAAAGAAATTGTCGATTTGTTCGTGACTAATGATTCCGGCGCTTGGAACGTCTCAACCACTGGCAATTCGCTCACGGCCAGCAGGTCGCGAATGGCCCGTGTCACGTCAGCTGATGAGGCACGCATGCCCACCAACAGCACCGGCAATTCAGCCTCCTTGATGGCGCGAGCAAGCGTCGTCATCTCACTCAGCGAGGCGGGCCCCAACTTAGGCGCCGCCAAGCGTTTGATTGGTGCCGTCTTCACCGGACTGTCAGTGACATCCTGGGGCACCGACACAAAGCTGGCTCCCTGCTTGCCGGATGCCGCCGCGCGGTAAGCATTCGCAATCGTCTCACTAGTGTTTTCAGGGTCTTGAACCTCCACGGAGTACTTGGTGATGGGCTCAAAGACGGGCGCGTTGCGCATACTTTGGTGTGTCAAGCGTTGTAGGTCGCCCCGCTGCACCTGACCCGAAATAGCTAACACGGGGTCTCCTTCGGCCGTGGCGGTAACCAAACCCGTCGCCAGGTTGGACGCGCCGGGGCCGGAAGTGGTCAGCACCACGCCGGGCTTGCCGGTGATGCGCCCAATGGCGGCGGCCATAAAGGCGGCGTTCTGCTCATGGCGCGCAACGATTAATTTAGGTGCTTGGGGGTTTACGGGGTGCTCTAACCGCTCAAACACCCGGTCAATCTTCGCGCCAGGGATACCAAAAACGTACTTGACGTCATGGTTCACCAAGCTATCAACAATCATATCCGCGCCGTAACGGGGCTGCTTTTCTTCTGTCATGGATAGACCTCACAATCTCTTTGCTTATCTTTTGTAAGTAACTCGCTATTAATACTACACTGATTAAGCTGAGAACGCTACCCATTTCGTCAAAAAAAGACACAGACAAATTTTAGCCGGGTCTGATGACGAGTCTGAGCAATTGTTTATGTTCGTGGTGTCCGCCGGCTGCCTCTTCCAAAAGCTCGCTTTTTGCCGTGTCGGGCGGGATCAAAAAAGGTGCGTGCAACTTCCCGCTGCACACACCTTGAATCGTACTACTTGTTAAACGCATCCCGGAACTTATCAAACAAATTACTCTCGTGTGGCTTCACCTTGTCGCCACTCGCGGCAGCGTACGCCATCAAGGCATCCCGTTGCTTCTGATTCAGTTTCTTCGGCGTCCGGATCTTAACCGTCACGATTTCGTCACCAGTGCCACCACCATTCAGGCGTGGGGCACCCTTGCCACGGAGGCGAATCTTCGTCTCGGTCTGGGTGCCCGCTGGCACCTTCAACTGCACGGGTCCGTGCACAGTGTCGGCTTTGACCTCGTCACCCAAGGCCGCCTGAGCAAAGGAGATATCCAGATTCATCAGGATATCGGCGCCGTCACGCACGTACTTCTTGCTAGGCTGGACACGGAAGACCACGTACAGGTCACCAAATGCCGCGCCGTTCTGGCCGGCATCACCAGCGCCATCCAGACGCATTTGCTGACCATCATCGACCCCAGCTGGTACCTTCACGTCAATACTGTGACGCTCCTGCTCCACACCAGTGCCGCGGCAATTCGTGCACTTGTCCTTGATTTCCTTACCAGTACCGCCACAGACATCACAGGTCTCACGGGACTGCATGGTCCCCAGCATCGTTTGCCGAGTGACCGTGATAAAGCCTGCACCGTGACACTTGCTACACGTTTGCGGCTGGGCACCGTTCTTAGCCCCAGTACCGTTGCAGACGTGGCACCGCCCCTGACGGTTGTAACTAATGTTTTCTGACTTACCAAAGACAGCCTCTTCAAACTTCAAGTCCATCCGGTACTGCAGGTCAGCCCCGCGACGTTGACGCGCCTGAGTGGCCGCACCCTGGGCGCCACCACCGAAGAACGAACTGAAAATGTCATCAAAACCACCAAAGCCGCCGCCATCAAACCCACTGTAGGTCTGACCGCCAGCACCACCGCCAAAGCCCTGGGGACCGTCGGCGCTACCATACTGGTCGTACGCGGCCTTCTTCTGCTTGTCAGACAAGACGGAGTAAGCTTCGTTGATCTGCTTAAACTTTTCTTCAGCGCCCGGTTCGTGGTTGATATCTGGGTGGTACTTCTTAGACATCTTCCGGTACGCCTTACGAATTTCATCTTCACTGGCGTCCCGGCTAACACCTAAAATCTCGTAGTAATCTTTATCAGCCATCTTTGCCTCCCCAAAATCGGGTTTCCAAATTCTAGTAATACATACCCATCTAATTTAACACAGGTACAACCATAGCAAAAGACCAAGGCCCGCCATGAGCGGCCTTGGCCCGTTTTGCCACGTTAATTACTTCTTGTCGCCGTCATCAGTATCGGTATATTCGCCGTTAATGGTATCGTCATCCTTGCCATCAGCACTGTTGGCGCTGCTACCGGCATCGCTGCCAGCGGCGCTACCAGCACCAGCTGCGCCGGACTGCGCGGCCTGGGCCTGCTGGTACAACTTGACCGTCATGTCCTGGACGATCTTGTTCAGCGCGTCCTTCTTTTCCTTCATGGCGTCAATGTCGTTCTTCTCCTGGGCCTTCTTCAGCTCATCGCGAGCATCCTCAGCCTTCTTGATGTCGGCATCGTCAACCTTGCCCTTAACGTCCTTCAGGGTCTTGTCGGTCTGGAACAGGAGTTGGTCGACTTCGTTCTTCAGGTCAACCTCTTCCTTACGCTTCTTGTCGGCGTCCGCGTTGGCTTCAGCTTCCTTCACCATGCGGTCGATTTCTTCATCAGACAGACCTGACGAACTCTTGATGGTGATGTTCTGGGACTTGCCAGTGCCATATCCTTGGCGGATACCTGCACGATCCCGTTCTTATCAATGTCGAACTTAACTTCGATTTGTGGCACACCACGTGGTGCCGCCGGAATGTCCGACAGCTGGAACCGCCCCAAAGTCTTGTTGTCCGCGGCCATTGGGCGTTCACCCTGGAGCACGTGGATATCAACGGCTGACTGGTTGTCCGCCGCCGTACTGAAGACTTGCGACTTGCTGGTTGGAATCGTGGTGTTACGGTCGATCAACTTGGTGAAGACACCACCCATGGTTTCAATCCCCAAGGACAGTGGCGTAACGTCCAACAGCACAACGTCCTTCACGTCACCGGAAATGACACCACCCTGGATAGCGGCACCTAAGGCCACGGCTTCATCTGGGTTGATGGAGTGGTCAGGTTCCTTACCCGTCCAGTTCTTAACGGCTTCCTGAACGGCCGGGATCCGGGTCGAACCACCGTTCAGGATAACCTTATCGATGTCACCGTTGGACAAGCCGGCATCCTTCAAGGCGTTCTGCACTGGAATCCGCGTCTTTTCAACCAGGTCAGCCGTCATTTCGTCGAACTGAGCCCGGGTCAACGTCTTCTCCAAGTGCAGTGGACCGTTAGCACCAGCTGAAATGAATGGCAGGGAAATCTGGGTCTGAGAAACACCAGACAGATCCTTCTTGGCCTTTTCGGCTGCATCCTTCAACCGCTGCATTGCCATCTTGTCCTTGGACAAGTCCACGCCGTTGTCAGCCTTGAAGCCTTCAACCAACCAGTCGATGATCTTGTTATCAAAGTCATCACCACCGAGGTGGGTATCACCGTTCGTGGACAATACTTCGAAGACACCGTCACCTAACTGCAGGATGGAAACATCAAACGTCCCACCACCAAGGTCGTAAACCAAAACCTTCTCGTCGTCGTCAGACTTGTCCAGGCCGTATGCCAAAGCGGAAGCAGTTGGTTCGTTAACGATCCGCTTAACGTCCAAACCCGCAATCTTGCCGGCATCCTTAGTGGCCTGACGCTGGCTGTCGTTGAAGTAGGCCGGTACGGTGATGACCGCTTGTGTCACGTCTTCACCGAGGTAGTCCTCAGCAAACTTCTTGATGTACTGTAAAATCATGGCCGAGATTTCTTGCGGCGTGTATTCCTTATCGCCGACCTTGACCTTGTAACCTGCTTCACCCATGTGCCGCTTAATTGAAATAATGGTGTCGGGGTTAGTGATTGCCTGACGCTTAGCCACTTCACCAACCTGGATCTCGCCATCCTTAAACGCAACCACGGACGGGGTCGTCCGGTTACCTTCTGGGTTGGTGATAATCTTGGGTTCGCCACCTTCAAGGACGGCGACGGCACTGTTAGTAGTACCTAAGTCAATACCAATAATCTTTGCCATATTGATTTACTCCTTAAATTTAATTAACTATTTTATTTAGCAACAACTACCATGGCTGGACGCAAAACCCGGTCATGCAACTGGTAACCCTTTTGCAGAACCTGCGCCACCGTGTCGGCCGGATGCTGGTCATCCGCCGTAATGGTCTGCACAGCTTGATGCACGTTAGGGTCAAACTTTGACCCTTCCGCCTGGATTTCGGTGACCCCGGCTTCCTTGAGGGCTTGCTGAAGGTGACTAGCCACCATCGAAACCCCCTGCTTCAACTGTTCGGCGGCCGGATCGGTCACCTCAGTTGCCAGGGCCCGTTCCAGGTTATCCAGCGACGGCAAAATCGCCGTAATGACCTTCTGACCGTCGTAACGGGCCAGTTGTTCACGCTCCTTCTTGAACCGGGCGTTCATGTTCTTGATTTCTGCTGCTGCTCGCAGGTAATTATCCTCGAGCTCGTCCCGCTCGGCCTGTAATTGCTTCGTGGCCTCGGCGTCGGGACTGTCAGCAGCAATCAAGTGCTCCAAGTCTTCTGCCGACCGCTCCAAATTTTCTTTGGCGACGTCAGCACCTGATTCGGGCTGTTGCCCTTCCTTTTTGGACATTGTGGTGCTCCTTTCCAGACCCACCTCAATGGTGGTCATAGTAGTTAGTTAAGCGTGAGGCTAATTCCGTTCTGAACGCTTCCAGTAAACCGATCATCTTCGAGTACGGCATCGACTTTGGCCCCAGGATGGCAATCATCCCCTGACCGTGATCGTTCACCGAGTACCGCGCCGTAATCAAGCTGAGATTACGCAGGGATTGGTCGGATAACTCCGAACCCAGCCGGACCGAGATTGGTCGCTGGGCCGCATCGTCATCGGTGTGGGTGTCCAGTAACTCGTTGAGCTCGTCCTGTCGGTCAATTAACCGGTAGATCTGCTTGAGCTCGTTCAAATTGTCGGAGCCAAAGTAGTCCATCAGGTTCAACCGGCCGCCAACGTAAAACCGCTCGCTGACTGCCTTCCGCAGGACATCGCCAAAAGCATCCAGGAAGCCCTGCGGCGTCTGCAGTTGCTGCATCAACATAGCGGGAACATCGGTCCGCAACTTTTGCGCCACGGTGGTCAGGCTTTCGCCTACTAGCTGGTCGTTGATAATGCGGATGGCCTTCTCCACCTGCTCGGATGCCAACTCCCGCGGCAACGTGAATACCTGGTTCTGCACGCTCCCATCACTAGCCACAATGATGGCCATGACCTGATGGTTGCCGAGCGGCACTAGCCTGAAGCCTTCAAGGGTCAGGTTAGCCACCTCGGGTCCCAGGGTAATGGCAGTGTAGCTGGTTAAGTTGGACAGGATCCGCGCCGACTGCTCAATAATCTCGTCGATACGGCCAAAGTCGTTCCCGAAGGACTGACGGATCGTCTGCATCTCCCGTTCTGGCACCCGGGCCGGGGTCAGCATGTTATCAAGGTAATACCGATAACCAGCCGAACTTGGTACCCGACCAGAACTACTATGGGTCTTACGGATCAACCCAGCGTCCTCCAGCGCGGCCATGTCGTTACGGATGGTTGCTGAACTCACATGGATGGGTAACGACGTCATGAGGGTTTTACTCCCCACGGGCTGGCCCGTCTCCGTGTACAGCTTGATGATATCTTTGAGCACCATCAGCTCCCGTTCTGTTAACATGTCCTCACCTCCGGAATTAGCACTCATACTTTCTAAGTGCTAACACCAATAATATACAACCAGTGATTAGCAATGTCAACGTGCGGTTGCTAAAATGCCGAAAATTCAGCCTAAGTCGGACTTATGCCCCGTCCGCGCGTCCTGCTGCGCGTTAATTACCATGGGTGATCCGCCAAGAACGCACGGCTATGCACCTCATCTTGTTGCAATTGCTTGATCAGCCCGTCAGCGTCGACAAACTTCACCTCACCACGCAACCGGTGACACCAGGCCACTTTGACGGTCTCACCGTATACCTGGGCGTCAAAATCAAAGAGGTTGATCTCCACCGTCAGGGCCCGGCCAGCACCAAAGGTAACGTTGTAGCCTACGGACGCCATCCCGTCATACCACCGTCCCTGAACGTAAACGCGGTTAACGTATACCCCAACACCGGGAAGCCACTCGTGCACGGGTGTTTCGATGTTGAGCGTGGGGAAGCCCAACTCGCGACCACGGGCTTCACCATGAACAACGGTGCCCGAAGTCTGGTAGTCGTACCCCAGCAGGGTTGCCGCCAAGTCAACGTCACCGGCGGTCAACGCCGTGCGAATACGGGTGGAACTGATCTTGGCACCCGCCAACGTCTGCTCGGGCACCGTGACCACCTCAAACCGGCCCGCAGCGTATTGCGGCAATAGTGCCATGTTGGCAACGTCATGGGGACCATATGTATAGTCAAACCCGGCCACCACAACCACTGCCTTCAATCCGACCAGGTACTGATCCACAAATTCTTGGGGCGCTAACCGGGCGAACGACGGTGTAAAGTGCGCCACGTAAAAAAATGTCGACGCCCAGTTGGTCCGCCAACTCCTCTTTGCGCGCCAACGTGGACAGGTACTTGAACGTAGACGCGTCGGCACCACCATAGACGATGGACGGGTGCACATCGAACGTCATCAACGCTAACGGCACGTGGCGCGTGTCCGCCAAGGCCCGGGCACGTTTGATCACGGTCTGGTGCCCGCGGTGAACACCATCAAAAAAAGCCTAGCGTCAAAACGATGGGTCCGCTTGGGCGTTCGGCATCCGTTAATGGTTTAGTAATATCAATTCTTTGCAAACTAATTCCCCTATTTCTGTCGTGGGCGTTGCCGGCCCGCTGTCCGCGGCACCACATTACCCAGATACATCGTCTCAGGTTTGTAGGCGCCATCGACAAGCCGGTAAACGCCCTTCATAACGTCCTGCCAGTACACGCGCACGCGCGGGGCAGTTAAACCATCCGCTAAAAACGAGTGCCCGTGACCAACGATTTCCCATTGAGCAGGCGTGAGGTCAACGGCCGGCAACTGAGCGTAAGCCCAATCAACGCCATCAATCAATTGGTTAACGGTACCTGCAGCCGCGGCGGTCTGTAACTCGTCAAGCGTCACACAATCCGCTAGCGTGAACCCGCCACTCTGTTGCCGGGTTAACTGGCTCATGACGCAGCGAGGCCCAACTTGCGACCTAAGTCCACCGACAGGGTGCGAATGTAGGTACCCTTGCTGACGGTCGCCCGAAAAGTAAACGACTGTGTACCCGCCGTAGCGTCGAAGCTCGTCGGGCCGGTGCGCACAAATTCACTGACGTGGGCGTGGCGTTCAGGCCGTGTGACTGGTTCCCCCGCCCGCGCGTATTCATACAACCGCCGGCCGTTGACGCGCACTGCGGAATAAAGCGGCGCCACCTGGATGATGTCGCCGACAAAAGTCTGCATGGCCGCGTCAATGGCCGCATCGGCAAGGGGCGCGGTTAAGGGCGTCCGCTCGACGACCTCCCCGTCCAGGTCCTCAGTGGTGGTGGCAAACCCCAGCGTGACGGCACCGGTGTAGACCTTACCACCGCTTTGCAACTGCGTGATGGCCTTCGTCGCCGTACCAATAGCCAGGGGCAGTACGCCGTCCACGTTGGGATCCAGTGTGCCGCTATGGCCAATTTTTTTTGATGTGCAAAATCTTACGCACTTGGTAGACCACGTCAGCGCTAGTCAGCCCCCGTGGTTTGTTAATTGGTAATAATCCGTCCATTAATTTGTTCCTTATCTAGTGAATGTGTTTACGTTTCTGGGTGCGCTGGTGCCACAAAATGGTCACTACAAAGGCCAGCAGCACAAAGATGCTGAAAAGCACGTTCGGGATCTCAATATTGATTTGGGGCAGACTGAGAAACAGCTTGACCGCAATCACCGCAATCAACACGTACGCCATGTACAGGAGTTCCGGAATACGCGCAATCAGCGTAATCATCAACTGGGCGACAAAGCGCATTGCAAGAATACCAATGCACCCGCCCAGGAGCACGATGACCGGATTACTATCGATGGCCAACGCCGTCAAAATTGAATCAACCGAAAAGACGATGTCCATGAGCTCCACGGTTAGCACCGTGCCCCAAAATGAGCGGCGTTTGCGCGGCTTGGTTGCAGTTGCTTCACTGCTGGGATGATGTTGCTGGTAGAAAAAGTGCACCGACATATAGAGCAAGTAGCCGCGCCCAACGCCTTGATGCCCCAAAAACGCATGAGGTACGTCCCCATGCCAATTGCAATGAACCGGAACAGGTAAGCACCCCATAAACCATAAATGAGGGCCTTCTTTTCCAAGCTTTGGTTGTGTAAGCCCTGCGTTTGTGCGGCCAGGACCACCGCGTTATCCACAGACAAAAGGCACTCCATAACGGCGAGCATCAGGATGGTAAGTAAGCCGGAACCCGTTAAAATGGCGGCGTGCCAGTCACCCGCCGCAAAAAAAAGGGCCCGTATAATTTTTGTATTAGTTGCATCATGCCCCGGGCCCCCTTTTTTTATACTTAGGTCATATTATAACTTACCGGTCCCGAGCTGGCTATGATACCCGCGTAACTGCAGTTTGGTATGCAGCCACAATTACCGCCGGGCACGTGTCACGGCTACTTGCTGCCACTGACCAAAGTTCGTATGATCTGGCGTCAGCGCCAAGTTGCGCACCCGCGTACTTGTGGGTACCAACGTCACCCCGTACGTCAGCGGGACGACTGCGGCCTGATTGAGCATGTACCGCTGCCAGCGGTGCAAGGCCGCGATGCGGTAACGCTCATTAAATGCCCGCGCACTGTCGATTTGCTGCAACAATTGCGTATTCCGCGCCGTGGCAAACCGACTAAAGTTATAGGGTGCTGCCGGCCCGTACAGACTCATCGGCGAAGGCTCGGAGCTGAGTGACCAGGAACCAATGAACGCATCAACATTCTTCGGGTTGGCCGCCACCAACTTATAAAAGGCATTCATTTCGATTGGGCGCCCGGTCGTGAGCTTCACGCGTAGGCCCACCTTCTTCCATTGCTGAATGAAGTCTGTATTCATGGCGTCAGTCGTAGCATCACCCTGCATCACCGCCAAGTGAATGGTCAGCGGGTGTCCCTGGGGATCGGTGCGGTAACCATGCCGTCCCATCCGGTAACCGGCCTGGTTGAGTAGGTGCCGCGCCTTACTTAAATTCAACGTGTAACCACGAGTACGTAAATGGTAGCGCCCGTACGCGGTCGGAATCAGGGTCGTGCCCCGCGTCCGTGACCCGGGGTAAAGCTTACGCACCACCGCGTCCAAATTCAGGGCATACAGCATCGCCTGCCGCAGACGCCGGTCGCTCATCCGCGCGTGGGTATCCATCACGTTGCGTCCGGTTTGCTGGTCGAAGTGTCCCAGATTAAAGGCCAGGTACGTATAACTCATGCTCGGTTTACGCAACGTGGTATAACCCGCCAGGTGTTTAACATGCGGGTATTGCGCAGAGGGCATGTTGAAGATCAGGTCGTATTGTTTAGCCTTCAACGCCGTGGTCACCTTGGCGTTCGCCAAAGTCGTGACGTTAATGTGCCACAGATGCGGGGTACCCTTGTAGTAATACGGGTTCCGTGCGTAACGCACCGCCTGCCCATCCACAACTTTGGTCAGCCGGAAGGGCCCAAACGTTAGCAAACGACTCCGCATGCGGGGACTCTGTGCTAGTTTGGCAAAGGGAATACTTTTGAGGTAATGGTATGGCTCAGCATACTCCCAGATGTACCCGTTGCCACTATTTTGCATCCCCGGTTTCATGGTCTTAAAGTGCAGTACCACGGTCCGCCCCTGCGTACCCTGTGGCATCGTGATTCCACTAATGGTCCGCGCAGTGCCTGCATGATACGCCGCCATACCACGAATGTTTTGGATGGCGTCAGTGTAACGTGCCGACTTGGTCGCACGGTTCGCTAAAATTTCGTACGCATACTCAACGTCATGCGCAGTGACGGGTTGCCCGTCAGCCCACCGCACGTGACGTTTAACCGTAATCGTGGCAGTCCGCCGGTGCCGGTTAAGTTTGATGGTTGCCGCACCTTGCCGGTTAAACCGGTAGTTACGACCCACACCAAAGAGCGACTCGGTACCAAACTGCGTGACGGTCAGGTCAGTAGTGTCGTCCGCTAATTCGGGTGCAAAGACGCCCGTAAACGGCGTATCGGTAGCAACAGCCACACTCAATGTGCCCCCACTAATTGACCGACTTTGATTAGTGGTATATGTATGTGCACCAGCACTGGTCTGTGTCTGCGCACGGTGGCCACACCCGGCCAATCCCAGGGCCAACACCCCTACAGTGATCATGGCCCTACCTAGACGGTTATTCATTGTTATTGATCCTTCCTCAATCCCCCACGTCAGTTACAATCACCTAATGCACTCCCCGGGACAGTATAAGCCATCATTTTGCCGCTGAACAGCGCTAACGCCCAAGTGAAGCGCAAAGCAGCCTCGTGACTGAACCTGCCCGGACAACACAAACGGTCCATCCCCGCAAATGGGGATGGACCGTCATGATCTTGAAACTATCGTTGAGAGAAAGGTAACGCACAGGTTAGCGGCTGTTGCTGGTAACCTCAACGTCTTGCCACTGAAGGTATTCCTTGTCAGCTGGGGAAATCGCGAAGTTCTTCACGCGGTTGCTGGTTGGGTAGACCGTAATGGTGTACATCAGTGGTGCCACCGGGGCTTCCTTCAACATATACCGCTGCCACTGCTTGAAGGCCTTAACCCGGTAAGCGGTGTTAAAGGACTTCTCACTGTCGATCTTGTTGAGCAGCGCCGTGTTCTTCTTGGAAGTAAACCGACTAAAGTTGTACGGCGCATCCTTGGAGTACAGGTCCATGGGGGATGGCTCGGAACTTAACTGCCATGCAGCGGCAAAGACATCATAGTCAGACGTGTTGTTTTCAATCTTGTTGTAGAAGGCATTGAACTCAATAGCCCGCCCAGTGGTGAGCTTAACGCGCAGACCGATCTTCTTCCATTGCTGGATGAAGTCTTGGTACATAGCATCCGTCGTGTCATCACCCTGCATGACGGCAAAGTGGATGGTCAACTTCTTGCCGTTAGGATCGGTCCGGTAGCCATCCTTACCCAGCTTGTAACCCGCCTTGTTCAACAGGCTCTTGGCCTTCTTCAGGTTCAGGTTATAGCCCGTAGCATTCAGGTGGTACTTGCTAAATGCGGGTGGAATCAGTGTCGTTGCACGAGTCCGGACACCAGGGTAGAACTTCTTGGCCACCTGGTTGAGGTTCAAAGCGTACAACATCGCCTGACGCAATGACCGGTTACTCATCTTGGCGTTCTTGTTCATCACGTTGGTGCTGGTCTTGGCATCGTACTTGCCCAGGTTGAACCCGAGGTAAGTGTACTCCAGGGCTTTCTGGCCCAACATGGTGTAGCCCTTGGCGTTCTTGTAGTTCTTGTACTGAGCGGCAGGCATACCCAAGACGATATCGTACTTCTTGGACTTGATGGCCGTCACGGCCTTGGACGTGGCCAAGACTTCAATGTCGATCTTGCTCAACTTGGGTGTGCCCTTGTAGTAGTACTTGTTGCGGGTAAACTCAACGGACTGCCCGCTGACAACCTTACTAAACTTGAACGGCCCAAAGGTGACGGGGTGCTTGCGGACCTTGCTACTCTTGGCCAGATCAGCAAACGGTACGTCTTTGAGGTAGTGGTATGGCTCGGCGTTTTCCCAAATGTAGCCGTTGCCTGATTGCTTCATTCCAGGCTTCATTTGCTGGAAGTGCAGGACAACGGTCTTCCCGTTATCACCGTCCGGCTCCGTAATCCCAGAAATAGTCTTCGCGGCGCCAGTGTGGTAAGCCGCCATCCCCTTGATGTTTTGCAACGAGTCGGTGTAACGTGAAGACTTCGAATCCTTGTTGGCAATGATTTCGTAGGCGTACTCCACGTCTTTTGCCACGACCGGCTTGCCATCGGACCAACGGACGTTCTTCTTGATCTTAATGGTGGCGGTCTTTGCTTCCGGTTCAGCTTCAAGGTTGCGGCGCCCTTGTTGGTGTACTTATAATCCTTACCAACGCCAAACAAGCTTTCAGTCGCAAACTGCATAAAGTCCGAATCGGACGCGTTATCCGATAACTCGGGAGCGAAAATCCCGGCAATTGGTGAATCGGACACCTCGGCAACGCTCAACGTGCCCCCCTTAACCGCCTTTTTGCTGTTGGTCGTTGCCGTTTTGACGGCACTGGATGCACTCTTGGTACTCGAAGAACTCTTGGAACCACACGCCGCCAGTGTGAGCGCCAGAACAGCGGTCATCGCTCCGGCCATATATTTGGAACGCTTCTTCATCCTCAAATCCCCTTTCCTCAAAACCAGACCACGGACAATAAAAAAACAATTAATAATTTCTAACTACAAACTAATTATATACACATCTTCATCAAATGCAAACGTAATTTTCATTTTTTTTGCTACCCACGCCGTTGCCGTGCGTTGGCCGCCCGTTTGAGCGCTTGCCCCACCGCGTTAATGGAGAGGGATAGCGTCAATAACAGTACCGCAGCGGGTAACCACACCCACCAGTAATCGATGATGGTGACGGGATCGTTGGCATAGCCAATCAAGGTCCCCAGTGATGGTTGCGAGGCTGGCAGGCCAAAGCCCAGGAAGGACAACCCGGTTTCAATCCCAATCGAACTCGCGACCGTTAGTGTGAGGTCGGTGATCACAAACGAGCTAATGTTGGGCAAAACCTCCCGAAACATAATTACGACGTTGGGCGTGCCCGAGGTTTTAGACGCCATCACGTATTCACGCTCGGACTGCGTCAGAATCTGCGACCGAATCAGCCGCGTGGTTGACGTCCAGCTGAACAACGTCAAGATCCAGACCAACTTGAGCGGATCGAGGTTATTCACTAATTGCGCCAAAATGATAATGATCAAAAAGTGTGGTAATACCATCCAAAAATCAACGATTCGCATCAATACGTTATCGATTAGCCCACCAAAGTAGCCGGAGACCGTCCCCAAAACAATGCCAATCAGTTCGTTCAGTACGGCCACGGACACCCCAATAAAGATCGAGTTGCGCGCGGCGACAAACAGGTACCGGAACATGTCGCGTCCACTAGCGTCAGTCCCCAGTAGGTGCCCATCCGTGCCTGGCGCCAAGTAGCGGTCCAAAACGTTGACCGTGGTCACTTTGCCTGCTGACCAAACTAGGCCACCGATAAAAGCACCCAGCACGATGACAACCGCGATGGTCAACGCCACGATGGCCAGTTTATCCTTAAGAAATTCACGACCCAATACGCGCATGGCGGAGGGTGAAACTAACGCATCGGCATCATCACGTGCGACTCCTGCCGCCACCACTTGCGGATTTTGTTTCTTGCGTGCAAACATATACACCCCTCCTATTCAATCCGAATGCGTGGGTCCACAATGCTCATGATGATATCGGAGAGCAAGTTGCCTAGTAACGCGAGGATCCCAAACAGTAGCGTGAGCGCGGTAATGACCGAATAGTCACGCCCGGCAATGGAGTTGACGAACAACTGACCCATCCCGGGTAGCTAAAGATGGTTTCCACGAAGATGGAGCCACCCAGCAACCCCGTAATGGAATTCCCCATAAACGCCGCAATTGGGAGAATGGAGTTCCGCAAAATGTGCCGGTTGAAGACCACCTTTTCGGGTACCCCTTTGGACCGCGCCGTGCGCACAAAATCTTCCGAGGTGTTGTCGATCACGCCTGAACGCAGGTACAAAATAATGCTCGATGTGCCCAGCACGCCGGCCAATAGCGCCGGCAAGATCATGTGCCGCAGGTGACTGAACAGCAGGCCGATCACCCCGCTCGCACCCAAAGCCACTGAACCGGTGGTCGGGAACCAGTTCAGTACGTAGCCAAACAACCAAATACCAAACAGGAAGAAGACGAATGATGGCAATGAAAGACCAACGTACGAGTAGATCTGAATAGCCTTGTCCCGCTTGGAACCCTCGTACCGCCCGGCAATCACGCCCAGCGGAATAGCGATGGCATACACAATAATCAATGTCAGTAAGGACAGCCAGAAGGTGTTGACCGCCCGCTCGCCAATCAGTCCGGTGACAGCCCGCTTGTAGGTGTAGCTTTGACCCAAATTGCCGTGGAACAGGTTGATCAGCCAATGATAGTACTGGATCCACCAGGGATCGTTGAGCCATACTCTTGACGCAGGTGCGCGAGCTGGGTGGGATCCGTCTGCGGCGTGATGGCACCGGTCAGCGGATCACCAGGCATCATTTTGGCCAACACGAAGATGATGATACTCAGTAGAAAAATTTGCGGGATCATGACCAGGACCCGCTTCAGAATTGTTTTCCACATTAGTCCGCACCCCCCCGAATGGCCGCCAAAGTGGCGTCGGGTAACGCTACAAAGTGGGTCGGTGATACCTGCTGCAGGTCGAGCACCCGGCCGTCCTGACCGTAGTAGCGCGATTCCTCGTGCTTAAACTCGGCTTCAACCGCCAGCCGGTGACGACGGTCCGCCTCGCGGCCGTCCGGATTGACTTCCGGAATGGCAGAAAGCAACCGTTTAGTGTAAATATGCTGCGGATGCTGATAAATGTCCGCTCGCGTACCGATCTCGACAAACCGCCCGCGGTGCATGATGGCCAAATTTTTGCACATGTGCCGTACCACGCCCAAATCATGCGAAATGAACAAGTAGGCAATGTTATATTCCTGCTGAATCTGCTTCATGAAGTTCAGCACTTGCGCCTGCACGGACAGATCAAGTGCTGACACCGGTTCGTCAGCCACAATTAATTTGGGGTTGGTCGCCACGGCCCGTGCAACCCCAATCCGCTGGCGTTGCCCACCGGAAAATTCGAATGGGTACTTGTACAGGGCGTCTTGAGGCATACCCACGATGTCGAGCAACTCCTTGATACGGTGTTGTTCCTCGGTGGCGCTCAAGTTTTCAAAGTTGCGAATCGGTTCCGCGATGATGTCGGCAATCCGCTTCCGGGGATTCAAACTGCTCAGAGAATCCTGAAAAATCATCTGTACGTCTTTGTTGTAGCGGAGCCGCCGGCGGGTCCGTGCGTTGGTAATATCTTGACCCTGATAAATAATTTGACCACTAGTCACCTTCTCCAACCCAACAATGGCTTTGCCCGTTGTCGACTTACCGGAACCAGACTCACCAATCAATCCGTACGTTTCCCCCGGTTCAATGTTGAAATTAATGCCGTCCACTGCCAGCACGTGATCGGTAACGCGGTTCCAAAAACCCGACCGAATTGGGTAGTGCACCTTTAAATTTTTGATTTCAATCAGTGACATGGGCATCACCTCCTGCAGCAACTGGCGCTTCGTCTTCAAAGTGGAAGGTCTGGTAGCACGTGCACTGGACGAGGTGACCCGGCGCCACTTCATGCATCGTCGGGTGCGCCTCATGGGCTGAGGCCGGAATCCACGGAATACGTTGTGCAAAGCGGCAGCCGTCAATCTGCATGTGCTTCAGATCCGGCACCGTACCCTGAATCACGTGCAACTCATCATCCTCGGAATCCGCCTGGGGCATGGAACGCAGCAAACTGCGCGTGTATGGATGCAACGGATGGTTAAACACGTCGCCCACCGTGCCCTGCTCCACGATCTGGCCCGCGTACATGACGGCCACCCGGTCAGCGACTTCGGCCACTACGCCGAGATCGTGAGTAATGAGAATAATACCGCTGTGACTTTCCTTCTGGATATCTGCCAGCAAGTCCAAAATTTGGGCCTGAATGGTCACGTCTAGCGCCGTGGTTGGTTCGTCAGCGATAATGATGGGTGGTTTGCAGGCAATCGCAATGGCAATCACTACCCGTTGACGCATCCCACCGGATAATTCGTGGGGGTACTGCCGCGCCACTCGGCTGGTTCCGGAATTCCCACCTGGTCGAGTAACTCCAAGACCCGCTGCTGGCGCTGTTCCTTAGTCATATCGGTATGGTAAACCAACGTTTCGGCAATTTGGTCCCCAATCCGCATCAATGGGTTTAACGCCGCCAAGGGGTCCTGAAAGATCATGCCGATATCTTTGCCCCGAAACTGGTTGTAAAGTTTCTCGTTCAGACCCACTAAGTTATAAGTGTTGTACTGAATGGTGCCCGTGACCCGCGTATTATGCGGGTCGTGCAACCCGATGATGCTGGTTGCCAGCGTACTCTTACCGCAGCCAGACTCGCCCACAATCGCAAGTACCTCATTACGATGGAGCTCCAGACTTACGTCATTCACGGCGTCAAAGTAATCGTCACCGTTGCGAAACGCGGTATGTAAATGCTGGATGTCTAGCAGTACGTCATCCGGTTTGTCCATGAATAAGCCCCCTTCGGCAGCATTGCGAAAAGCAACAGTTGCCCTTTAACTATTAATAATAGTGTGAAATCAATTAAATTTCAATGGGTTAATTCTTCATATCTGTCTTATTTTTAGTGATTATCAAGGGCCCGCGGTCAGGCCGGCGGAGCCCCGGTGCAACTGACACTGTAGCCGTTATCACCGCCCTCGGCGCATCCGCCCGGAGCCTCCGCATGGCCGGGAAGGGCTATGCACTGCGCAAAAAAAGAGCACGGTTACCTGCATCGGCAACCGTGCTCTGATGATTTAATAACGCGAGACTACTTGCGTCTGCACGTCTTAATCTTTATCTTCATGCTGCTGCGCGTCCGTAGCCGCGTCCTCTTGGTTAGCCTTGGCGAGTAATTCGTCAATGTGCGCCCCATACTGGACGGACGTATCCTGCGCGAAGGTCAAACTTGGAACCTTGAACAAGCGGATCCGGCGACCAACTTCACGACGGATCAACCCTTTGGCTTTGTTCAAGCCAGACAGGACGTCCGCAACGTGGGCCGGTGAATCGTCCAGCACACTAAAGTAGATCGTGGCCTGCTGCAAGTCACCAGTTAACGTGACCCCAGTAATCGTCACGCCTTCAACACGTGGGTCGTTTACCAACTTCAACAGAATATCGTCAACTTCACGCTGTATCTGTTGTTCAACGCGTCCAATACGATGTTTCATGATGATTCCTCCTCGCTGATGCTCAGGCAGATCGGTAGTGGCTTACTTTACCGGTACCTGTTCCATCGTGTAGGCTTCAATCTGGTCATCAACCTTGATGTCGTTGTAGTTTTCAATCGTCAGCCCACATTCGAACCCACTCTTGACTTCCTTGACGTCATCCTTGAAGCGACGCAGACTGCCCAGCTTGCCTTCGTAAATGACGATGCCATCGCGAACCAGACGCACACCAGAATCGCGGGTGATCCGGCCGGAATCGACCAAACAACCAGCAACGGTGCCGACCTTGGAGACCTTGATGGTTTCGCGCACCGTCAGGGAACCAATAACCTTTTCCTCGTAAACAGGATCCAGTTGGCCCTTCATGGCTGCTTCGATTTCGTCAATTGCCTTGTAAATAACACTGTGCAGACGAATGTCCACATCTTCTTGTTCTGCTTGGGCACGGGCCTGAGCAGTCGGCCGAACGTTGAACCCGATAATAATCGCGTTCGATGCACTCGCCAGGGTGACATCACTTTCGTTAATGGCCCCCACAGACTCGTGAATGATGTTCACACGCACACCTTCCACGTTGATCTTCTTTAGGGAACCATCAATGGCTTCAACGGAACCTTGTACATCGGCCTTGATGATAACGTCAACTTCCTTCATCTGCCTTCCTTCATCGTTTCGAAGAGGTTGTCCAGGGTAACGTGAGAACCGGCCCGCCGCTCCTTATCCAGGGCGCGACTAGCACGTTCCTCACCTGCTGCCCGGGCAGTCTTTTCGTCGTCAAAGACGACCAGTTTGTCCGCAGACTGTGGCACATCATTCAGACCAGTGATTTCAACTGGCATACTTGGCGTAGCGTCCTTAACGCGCCGACCACGATCGTTAGTCATCACCCGGACACGACCATAGGTGTTACCCACAACGACCGGGTCCCCAACATGCAACGTACCTTGCTGAACCAGGACGGTGGCCATTGGGCCTTACCCTTGTCCAAACGGGCCTCAATGACGGTACCAACGGCCTTCTGGTCTGGGTTGGCCTTCAATTCCAGCACGTCGGCTTCTAGTAAGATCATTTCGAGCAACTCATCAATGTTCTTACCGTACTTAGCCGAAATGTTGACAAAGATGGTATCCCCACCCCATGATTCTGGGATCAGTTCGTATTCAGCTAGTTCTTCAATGACCCGGTTCGGTTAGCACCTGGCTTATCAATCTTGTTAATGGCAACAATGATTGGCGCACCCGCGGCTTTGGCGTGGTTAATGGCTTCAACTGTTTGTGGCATGACCCCGTCATTGGCCGCAACGACCAAGACAACAATATCGGTAATGTCCGCACCACGTGCCCGCATGTTCGTGAAGGCCGCGTGCCCGGGAGTATCCAGGAAGGTGATCAGACGATCATTCAGCTTAACTTGGTAAGCACCAATATGCTGGGTGATCCCGCCGCTTCGCCTTCGGTGACGTGCGTGTGCCGCAACTTGTCCAACAGCGTCGTCTTACCATGGTCAACGTGACCCATAATGGTAATAACCGGCGGCCGTGGCTGCAAGTTTTCCGTGGAAGTGGTCTCGGCTTCAAAGACCTTGTCCAGGTCGGTGATGTCTTCTTCAACCTTTTCTTGGGACTTGATACCGTAATCTTCAGCAATCAATTCAATGGTGTCCTTATCGAGGCTCTGGTTTTGGTTAACCATAATGCCCAACATGAACAACTTCTTGATAATTTCCGCTGGTTCACGGTGCAAGATCTTGCCCAGTTCCTGCGCGTTCATCCCCTCGGTGTAAACCAAAGTTTCTGGTAATGGACGTTCCTTACGCTGTGGCACTGGCTTGCGGGGTTCGTTGTTCCGCTGCTGACGACGCTTCTTGTTCTTACGCCGGCCCTTGTAAGGTGTCTCGCGACCAGTACCGTAGTTACGCTGACGCTGCGGCTTTGGCCGGGACGAAGAACTAGTCGTCCGCTGCTGGTTGGCCGCTGAACGTGCCGGTGCCGCCGACTTAGCCGCTGGCTTAGCAGCAGACAGTGCCTGCCGGGACTGGGAAGCTGCTGCGGCTGGCTTAGTCGCTGCACTCGATGCAGCAGCTGAACGCTGTGGCTTTGGTTCCTCAAAGCGACCAATTGGTGCACTCGACGTGCGGAATTCCGTCTGCTGGTGCTGGCGCAGCCGTGCTGCAGCAGCAGCGGCCCGCGAAACACGTGGCATTGGTGCTTCTGGTTGACGGTTGTTACCGCGACGGTTGTCATTACGACGGTTGTCGTTGCGGTTGTTACCACCACGCCGGTTATCGTTGCGGCCACCGTTGTTATTACGGTTACCACCATTGTTCCGGTTACGGTTATCATTCTGACCACGATTACCGTTGTTACCCTGGCCGCGGTTGTTACCGCCCTGGTTCCGGTTGCCTGGTGGTTGTTCCGGGTCGCGTTATGATTGTTTTGCGTCCCCGGACGGCGAATCGCGCTCCGACTAATCAAAGTCTTGCCATCTGCAGTCTTGTGCTGTGCATGGCTTGTCCCTGGCTTCTTGGCTTCGGCACTAGGCTTAGCCGCGGCACTAGCCGGCGCAGCCGCACTCTTGGCGGGCACAGCACTAGCAACAGGCTTGGCTGCAGCTTTCGGGGCCGCACTGGACGTGCTAGCATCCTTCAAGACTGCGCTCACCTTGCTGGCGTCGTTGTCGTCAATGGAATTCATGCTGGACTTAATACCGGTCAAACCGGCCTTCTTTGCAGCTGCAATAACTTCTTTACTCGTGACGTTGTTCTCCTTAGCAAATTCGTAAATACGCTTTTTGCCCATCTCTTCACGCTCCGATCTTTTAGGTCAGTAGCTTACTTAGCGCTTGGGCGAATCCCGCATCAACCACCGCAACAACACTGCGTTGGTGGCCGATGGCGGCGCTGAGCTCCATGACGGTCAGCGGTTGCACCACCGGTACGTCATAATAGCTACCCTTATCGTTTATTTTCTTGGTGAGGTTGGCACTCGCATCGCTAGCCAGGATGACCAAGCGTGCGCGGTGATCGGCAATTGCACCGAGTACGAACTCCGTACCCGTCACTAACTGTCCCGCGCGCTGGGCCAAACCCACCATGTTGGTTACCCGTTCCTGGTTCATCCTTGCTTGCCAAATAGTTCTTGACGCGCCTTCTGGTGGTCAACGTACGCATACAAGTCATCGTAGAAAGAGGGGTCAATCTTCATGCTGAAGGCCCCCTCAATGATGTGCTTACCCTTAGCCGCCTTGACGGCCTCCGGGTCCAACGCAACGTACGCTCCACGACCCGACTGCTTACCCGTCGGATCAATGGCGACCGTCTGCTCATCAACCTTCACAATACGCACCATGGACTTTTTCGGTTGCATCGTACCAGTCAATAAATCCTTACGCATAGGCACTTTCCGTGGCTTCATTGGCCCACCCCCTATTCGTTGGTGTCCGTTGGGTCTGACGCGGTAGTAGCCGCATCATCGTCCGGATCAGCCGCTGCATCGGTAGCTGCTTCGGTAGCCGCATCTTCATTAGCGTCCGTTGTATCGACGTCAGTTGCGACCTCTGCGGCTTCTTCAGCCTGGTCCTCGGCGGTCAGTTCGTCATCATCAACAAACTCAACCTCGGATTCAGGCTTGATGTCGATCTTAAAACCGGTCAACTTCGCAGCCAAGCGGGCATTTTGACCCTTCTTACCAATTGCCAACGACAACTGGTAGTCGGGGACGATGACCGTTGCGCTGCGTTCATTGTCCTCATCATTAAACTGCACGGCAATGACTTCAGCTGGGTTCAAGGCGTTAGCAATGTAGTCCGACGGGTCGTCTTCCCACTGCACGATGTCCATGTTTTCACCAGACAGTTCGTTAACAACAGCTTGGACCCGCGCGCCCCGAGGACCAACCGTGGTCCCCACAGCGTCAACGTTTTCGTTGTTACTCCGCACTGCCACCTTGGAACGGTCGCCGGCTTCACGCGCCACGCCCACAATCTCAACAGTACCATCATAAATCTCCGGTACTTCTTCTTCAAATAGGCGCTTGACCATTCCCGGGTTCGTCCGGCTAACAAAGACCTGTGGGCCCTTCGTTGCGTTCTCGACCTTCGAAACGTAGACCTTGATGTGCTCATGCATCTTGTACTCTTCGCGTGGCATCTGGTCCGACCGTGGCATGACGGCCTCCACTTTGCCTAACGAAACGTAGACAAATTTGTTGTCCTTCCGCTCCACGGTGCCCTGCATGATTTCGTTCTCATACTGGGAGTACTCGTCATACACGTTAGCCCGTTCAGCTTCACGTACTCGCTGCATGATCACCTGCTTGGCCGTCTGGGCGGCGATCCGGCCAAAGTTCTTCGGGGTCACCTCAAACTTGATGTGGTCACCAATCTCGTACGCCTTGTTGATGGCCGTGGCGTCCTTCAGGCTGACTTCCAACCGGGAATCAAAGACTTCATCCGTAACTTCCTTCACGGCGTAAACCTTAATGTCACCCTTTTTGGCGTCGAAGTCGACCTCAACGTTTTGGGCTTGGTTGTAGTTCCGTTTGTAGGCAGTCTGCAAAGCCGTTTCCAACGCGTCGATGACGATTTCCTTCTTGACGCCCTTCTCGGTTTCGAGCGCATCGAGCGCTTCAATCATTTCTTTTGACATGCTAATCCTTCCTTTACCTAGAACTCGATGGCCATCCGTGCATTAGCCAGATTATCCCGCGCAACGGTTACCGTGCGTGGGCGGCCCTTGACCTTGTAGGCAAGCGTTAACTCCGTATCGGTCAGGTTCGTTAACGTACCCTCAAAGACTTTTTGTCCATCCTGTTTCTGAAACAGACTGATATGGATGTACTCACCCACCGCATGCGTTAGATCTTCAGCGGTTTTAAGCGGTCGTTCCGCACCTGGACTCGAGACCTCCAGGAAGTAGGCCTGCGGGATTGGGTCAGGTTCGATTGCATCTAATTGTTCGCTCAGTTCGTCATTGACCATCACACAATCATCAAGGGTGATGCCGCCCTGCTTGTCAATGTAAACACGCAGGTACCAGCCAGCGCCCTCCTTCACAAACTCAACGTCGGTTAGAAAAAAAAGTTGTGCCGGTCAACAATTGGCTGCACGATTGCCGTCACCGTATCAACCACCGTACTCATTACTGTGCCCCCTTTCGGTCATGACACCCGGCAATAAAAAGAGTGAGCATCGCTGCTCACTCGACCGAGGTCTTAAAATCAATTGTTATTGTACCATACCCCTCCCGAGGTGGCAAGGCTTACTCCTTGTCAGAACACGGGTTAACAGTGCGCATCCTAATTAGTAGGAAGGACGCTGAATTGGTACGGCTCAGTGAACCACTTGTCAATGACCGCTACCCGCAACACCGGCCCCGGAGCACGTCCCACCTACCGGAACTACATTCCCCCACCAACCGTAAACCATAAATTAAAAGTTCCGGCGGCACCATACGGCGCCACCGGGAACTCTTGGTACTCAATAAATGTTAATCGTCATACCGAAAATGCGTCAACGGAGCGTGCTTAACGTCCTCAATTGTCTTCGTGCCCGCCAGTTGCATCGTAATGGCGAGCTCGTGGTCCAGGGCTTCAAAGACGCTCTGGACACCCTGTGCGCCACCCAGCGCCAAACCGTAAATTACCGGCCGCGCCAAGGCGACCAAGTCGGCACCCGCAGCCAGCGCCTTAAAGACGTGACTTCCCCGGCGCACGCCAGAGTCGAAGATGATTGGTACCTGGTGGTTAACCGCCTTGGCGATGTCCGCTAAGACGTCGAATGAGGCTGGACCACCATTGAGCTGCCGACCACCGTGATTGGAAACATAAATCCCGGCCGCACCGGCACCAATGGCCCGCAGCGCATCAGCTGGAGACTGGATGCCCTTCACAATGACAGGCAGGTCCGTGTAATCAGCGATCCGCCGCACATCATCTGGACTAATTTTCTGAGCTGCGGCCGCATAAATTTCGCCAATACCTTGGCCCTTACCGTCACCGTTAGCGAACTTTTCCAAGTTGGCCATTGGAATCGGGAACTGGAAGTTATTGACGATATCCTCTTCACGATAACCATCCACCGTTGCATCCACCGTCAAAATAATGGCCTTCACACCAGCACGCTTAGCTTCGTCGAGCAGACTGGCGTTAAACGTCCAGTCCTTACTCATGTACAACTGAAAGAATTGTGGTGCGCCGTCACCGGCGGCCGCCGTATCCGCAATGGACGTGGAACTATACGTGCTTTGTGCCATCAAGCCGCCAACGGCCGCGACCCCTTTGGCTGTATCCACCTCACCCTTCGCGTGGGCCAACCCTTGTGCCGCAGCGGGCGCCATCATCACCGGTGTGTCCAAGTGCAACCCAAAAATCTCGGTGCTCAAGTCTGGATGATCAATATTCGCTAATGCCCGCGGCACAATCTGGACGTGGTTAAACGCCTGCGTGTTGGCCTTCAACGTCCACTCATCCTCAGCGCCGCCATAAATATAGCCGAAACCACCAGTAGGAATAATCTTCTTAGCGGCTGCCTCGAGGGACGGGAGGTTCAAAATGTGCAACTGCTCTTCACGGTCACTTTGTTCATAGCCATTTGTTAACGTCATAATTAATCACCTTTCTTGTCTTGTTGCCTGATGAATTGCTTACGCGACTTAGTATAGCACTTACTTTTTAAAAGTAAACCGACAATCAAAATTTTTTTGCCAAAAAAACGGGTGCTGACCTACATGGCCAGCACCCGTCGCTACATTATTAATTAGAATAAATTATCAAACAAGCTTAACTGGTTCTCATCCGGCAGCTCGTCCAACACGTGTTGTGTGGTCATGTAGTCGATCAATGTCTGCGAAACCTTGGCCCGCTTCGCCAAATCTTCCTTGGATAGGAACGGCTTTTCTTCACGCGCCGACACGATCTGCTTGGCCACGTTTTCGCCCAAGCCCGGTACTGCCCGGAACGGGGCCAATAACGTGTGGTCATCCACGATTTGAAAGTCATGGGCGTCACTATGCTCGATGTCCACCATCTTGATCTTAAACCCACGCTCCAAACACTCGTTAGCAATTTCCAGGATCGTTTGCAGGTTCTTTTCCTTGGCGGACGCATCCCGACCCTTATCGCTAATTTCCTTGATAGCGGCCTTGACTGCGTCTTTGCCCCGGCACATTGCGACCAAATCAAAGTCTTCTGCGCGCACGGAAAAGTATGCTGCGTAGTAGACCAGCGGGTAGTAGACCTTAAACCAAGCGATTCGTAAGGCCATCATGACGTAGGCCGTGGCATGGGCCTTCGGGAACATGTACTTGATCTTCAGGCAGGAGTCAATGTACCAGTCCGGCACGTTGTCGTTGTCGCGCATGGCCTGTTGCCACTCGTCGGGAATTCCCCGACCCTTACGCACGTGCTCCATAATGTTGAAGGCCATGGAGTCATCCATGCCCCAGTGGATCAAGTCCATCATGATGTTGTCACGACAACCAATAACATCCTTGAGGGTGATGGTCCCGTTTTGTACCAGTTCTTCAGCGTTGCCCAACCACACGTCGGTCCCGTGTGACAGGCCAGAAATCTGAAGCAACTCGGCAAAGGTGGACGGCTTAGTTTCTTCAAGCATCCCCCGGACAAAACGCGTCCCAAACTCAGGAATACCCAAAGTACCCATTTTGGTACCAATCTGGTCCGCCGTCACGTGCAACGACTCCGTCCCCGAAAACAGCTTCATCACTCCTGGGTCGTCAGTTGGAATCGACTTCGGGTTGACCCCCGACAGGTCCTGCAACATACGGATCATCGTTGGATCATCATGCCCCAGTACATCCATCTTCAGGATGTTGTCGTGAATCGAATGGAAATCAAAGTGGGTCGTGCGCCAGGCCGCGTTTTGGTCATCGGCTGGGTACTGGATCGGCGAAAAGTCATAAATATCCATGTTGGACGGTACGATCAGAATTCCCGCCGGATGCTGGCCGGTGGTCCGTTTAACCCCCGTCGCTCCTTTGGCCAGTCGGTCCTCTTCGGCGCCACGGAACACCTTGCCCGTGTCCCGCTCATAGGCCTTCACGTACCCGTACGCCGTCTTGTCTGCCACCGTACCGATCGTCCCGGCCCGGAACGCGTGGTCCTCCCCGAACAGGATCTTAATGTAGTTGTGCGCCACTGGCTGGTAGTCACCCGAGAAGTTCAGGTCAATATCAGGCACCTTGTCCCCATGGAAGCCCAAGAAGGTTTCAAAGGGAATATCGTGCCCATCCTTAATGAGGTCGGCCCCACACTTGGGGCACTTCTTGTCGGGCAAGTCAAAGCCGGAACCATACTCACCCTTAGTATAGAACTCACTGTACTGACATTCAGGGCAACGGTAGTGCGGCGGCAAGGGGTTAACCTCGGTGATGCCGGACAAAGTTGCCGCTAGGCTAGACCCAACGGACCCCCGGGAACCAACCAGATACCCATCCTTGTTACTCTTCTGTACCAGCCGTTGCGCGATGTTGTAAATCACCGCAAACCCGTTACCGATAATACTCTTCAGTTCCTTGTCAATCCGGGTCGCCACCAATTCCGGCAACTGCTCGCCGTACCACTCGTGGGCCGTTGCCATAACGTCCCGCTTGAAGTTTTCGTTGACCCCGGGAATTTCTGGCGTGTACAACTTATCCTTCACGGGAGTGATGTCACCGTCGATCCAGTCGGCCACCACGTGGGTATTAGTGATGACCAGTTCCCGCGCGGTGTCCGCACCTAACCAGGCAAACTCGTGCAACATTTCGTCAGTTGTGCGGAAGTGTACATCGGGCAACGGGTACCGGTTGAGTGGGTTGGCGCCACCCTGACTGTTGATCAGGATGTGCCGATAAATAGCGTCGTGATCATCCAAGTAATGGGCATCACCCGTCGCCACGACGGGCTTGTCCAGGTCGTGGCCAATCTGGACAATTTTACTAATGATGTCCTTCAGGTGGGCTGGCCCCGATACTAGCTGACCTTCCAACAACTGGGAATAATTCGGCAATGGCTGCACTTCGAGGTAATCGTAGTACTTGGCCTTGTCGGCCGCCTCGGCCGTCCCCTTTTGCATCATGGCCGTAAAGACCTCGCCGCGATCACATGCGGACCCAACGATCAGCCCTTCACGCAATGCGTTGAGCCGGCTGCGCGGCACGCGGGGCACCCGGTAAAAGTATTGCGTCATCGACTCACTAGTCAGCTTAAACAGATTCTTTAAGCCCGCCTGGGTCTTTGCCAGCACGATGGCGTGGCTCGGGCGCGCCCGTTTATAGGCGTCCCCCTGACCGACCAAGGAGTTGAGTTCGTTCAACTTGGTCCAGCCATGCATTGCCTGTGCTTCTTTGAACATCGCGTACATTACGTAACCAGTCGCCTCGGCATCGGCGTTAGCCGGTGGTGATTCTCGAGGGAAATGTTATACCGCTTACTCAGTGCATCCAGCTTGTGGTTGGACAGCTCAGGGTGCAACGAACGCGACAGCTCCAAAGTATCGATGACGGGTTGGCTGATCGCCGGAGCGCCCATCCGGTCGTACGCCGCGTTCAGGAACCCCACGTCAAACGTAACGTTGTGACCGACCAGAATGGCGTCCTGACTGAAGTCAATGAACTTCTGCATGACGTCGGCTTCTTGACCGCCTTGCTGCACCATCTCATTGGTAATGTGTGTCAGGTTGATCGTGAAGTCAGACAGGGCAAAGCCAGGGTTGATCATCTCTTCAAACTGATCGATGACGGCCCCATCACGCATTTTCACGGCGGCTAATTCGATGACCTTGTCATACACCGCGGACAGACCGGTGGTTTCCACGTCAAAGACGACGTAGGTCTGGTCCGCTAAAACTGCCGGCGTATCCGCCCGGTACGCGACGGGCGTGCCGTCGTCAACTAGGTTGATTTCTACCCCGTAGAGCATCTTGATGCCCGCTTTGCCCGCGGCCGTGTGGGCCTCTGGGTAAGCCTGCAGGACGGCATGGTCTGTCACCGCAATGGCTTCGTATCCCCATTTGGCTGCCCGGTTAACGTAATCCGAGATGCTAGGGATGGCATCCATCTGGCTCATGTTGGTGTGCAGGTGCAACTCAATGCGCTTTTCACCCTCAGTAGTGTCTTGGCGCTCAGCGTGCTTGACCTCCACCACGTCCTGGGCGTTCACGGTTAACTCGCGGCTGTAACTGTCTTCTTGCACACTACCGCGGACCCGCAGCCACATGCCGGCGTGAATCTGGTCAAACACCGCTTCGTCGTTAGCATTATTGCTAAACTTCTTCACGAGGAAGCTGCTAGAGTAATCGGTCATCTTAAAGGTGAGCAGCTTACGCTTGCTCCGGAGTTCGCGCACTTCGGCGTCAAAGACGTAGCCTTCAATCAGTACCCGCCGCTCCTCTTCGTTGATGGTCACCATCTGTTGGGGCTCTTCATCAGCTTGATGGTCCGCCCCAGTTGCACCTTGACGTTTTGCTCGCGGTCCGCGGTGGCCGCTTTGGACTGCTGAATCGTAGCCGCGGCGCGTTCCGCCATGGCGGCCGTCTCTGCCGCTTTTTTTGGTGTTAAACGCTTCGAGGCTGGCGGCCTCCGCGGCTTGATCAACAACCGCGCGCATGTGCAAGCCGGCAAAGCCGACATCAGCGTAAGCGGCTTCCAGCGCCGGAATGCCCTGGTCGGAGAAAAACTGTGCAACCGGTTCGTTCTCCACGTTAATGAGGACATCGTGCCCCTGAATGGTTGGCGTCACGCGTTCACACTGTTGGCGCACGAGGGGCGACGCCACGGCAGCGTGTTGCACGACGTAGTCCCAATAGCCACGCACAAGGCCTTCATCATAGACGGGCCGCGCCACCTTGATGTGCACGTTCACCGCCGCGATGTCCTTGAAGGCAGCCGCGAGGGTGTTCCCGAACTCCTTAAACAGGGCAAAGGGCAAAATCTCGCCCATCGTGAACGTAAACTCGTACCGCCGCGACTCTTTGTGCACGACCACCTGGTCCACCGTTGCGGTGCTGAACGCCGGGGCGTTGGTGATTCCAGGATCAAGGTCGATTTGTTCGACCAGTTTTTCAAACATTTCGCGCTTACTGAGCATGGCAAAAATCCTTCCGTTGGTTGGCAAATAACTAACCATCATTGTAACGCAAACCCGGGTCCTAAATCGACTGGTTATCACCGAGCCGTTGCGGTACCCAAACCAAAAAGCACCACACCCATAACCGGATGTGGCGCTATCTGATTCAGTGTGTGCGCTTAGTCAGCGTCGTCTTCGCCCTTGAGCAGGATGGCAATCGAGTTAGCCAGTTCTTCTTGCTTAACCTCGATAGCATCCCCGTGGGCCCGGAGCTTGACCTCGACGATTCCGTCGGCGGCCTTCTTGCCGACCGTGACCCGCACCGGTAGACCGATCAAGTCCGCATCCGCGAACTTCACGCCCGGCCGCTCCTTCCGGTCGTCCAGGAGCACGCTGTAACCCGCGTCCTCCAACTGCTGTGTGACGGCTTCGGCCAATTGCATCTGCTCCGCCTTCTTCACGTTCATTGGCAGCACGTGGACATCAAATGGGGCAATGTTCTTGGGCCAAACGATACCATGATCGTCCGCATGTTGTTCAACGATAGCGGACAACAAACGCGATACCCCGATACCGTAGGAACCCATGATGATTGGCTGATTCCGACCATTTTCATCCAGGAAGTTAGCGCCCATCGCTTTACTGTAACGGGTACCAAGCTTAAAGATGTGCCCAATTTCGATTCCCCGCATAAACTTCAACACGCCCTGGCCGTCCGGTGACATTTCACCGGCAGTCACAAAGCGGATGTCGGCCACCTGCGTCGCCTTAAAGTCGCGCCCAGGGTTCACGTTCTGGTAGTGCTTCCCGGACTGATTGGCCCCGGCAAAGGCGTTGACCATCTCGCTCACACTTTGGTCCTGAATGATCTTGACGTCGTCATCAACGTTAATCGGACCCACACTACCAGGTTGCGCGTGCATGTATTGCTGAACCTGTTCGGGCGTAGCTATATTCAGGAAGTCCACACCCAGCAGGTTCTTTAACTTCACGTCGTTTACTTCGTAATTACCGCGCACGATTGCTAGCACTGGTTCCTTGTCGGCAATAAACAGCACCGCCTTGATGATCTGGTCAGCGTTGACACCCAACTTGGCAGCGACTTCATCGACCGTCTTGGCATCACCCGTGTCCACCAGCCCAAGTTTGCCGGGTTCAGCGGTATTAGCAGCGGTTGGCACCGTCATTGACGTGGCCATTTCCAGGTTAGCGGCGTAAGTTGAACCATCGGAGTACACGATGGTGTCCTCACCAATTGGCGCAATGGCAGAAAATTCCTTAGAATCTTGACCGCCCATCGCACCCCCATCGCCAATGATGACGCGGTAGTTAAGCCCCAATGCGTTGAACACGTTGGTGTAAGCCCGCTCCATGTCGTGATAGACCGTGTCCAGGTCCTGTTCATTACTGGTAAAGGAATAAGCATCCTGCATCACAAACTCGCGGCCGCGCAACAAACCGTACCGCGGGCGGTCTTCATCACGGAACTTCGTTTGGATTTGGTAAAGCACCAAGGCATCCGCTTATAGCTGGTCAACTGGTTGCGCACCATCGCGGTGAAAGTTTCTTCGTGCGTCGGGCCGAGAATCATCCCCCGGTCGTGCCGATCGGATAACTGGTACAAGTTCGGCCCGTAAGTAGCTAGACGGCCCGATTCCTCCCACAGTTCGGACGGCAATAAATGTGGCTGCGTCATCTTGACGGCATCAATCTTGTCCATTTCGTGGTCAATAATGGCTTCAATCTTGTCCAACACACGCTGGGCCAATGGCAAGTAGGCATACACCCCCGCTGCCACCTGGTTGATGTAGCCCGCACGCAACATTAACTGATGGGACTTTGCTTCGGCGTTGGCCGGTACTTCTTTGGTCGTGGGAATGAACATACGACTCTGTTTCATTAAACGTTTCCTCCTCAAATCTATGTATAGGTGCACTAGGCACCCCACACGCATTATCCGTTAAAAAAATCCGTAGTATATCGTTAATGGTGACCGCCACCATTAACGCAATCAGCAACCCGGCAAAAACCAGGGTCACCATGCTTCATGTTCCCGCTTGACCGCTTTACCCCGAACCAACTCAATTAAGTTGAACAGGATCTTGCCACCATCAAGCATGGGAATTGGCAACAAGTTCATGATGCCCAGGTTGATCGACAGGGACGCCATGAAGTACAGAATCGTGTAGATCCCCTCGTGGGAGACCTCACTAGTCATAGTGTAAATGCCCACTGGTCCGGCCAGCTTGTTCAGTGAAAAGCCGCCAAAAATCAACGAGCCGAGCGCCTTAAAAATTTGCTTGGTGATCATACACGGCTGCGTGACCCCATATTTAACGGCGTTCACCACGCCCGTGTTTCGGGAACTATACACCCCCAGAACACCCTGCTTCAGGTGCACGCGTAAGTGTTTCGTGGCCCCATTACGCCGTACGGTCACGGCCACGGTCTTATTTTGATCGTGCTTAATGGCCGCCGCAATGTCGGTAAACTCCGCGACTTTGTGCTGGCCAACCTTCACGATGCGGTCGCTGGCCCGCAAGCCCGCAACGGCGGCACCTGAATGCTGCTCGACACCACCGATCACGTTACTGTTCGACGGCGTACCACCGAAGGCTAGTGCCACCACAAAGAAAGTAACCACCGCCAGCAAAAAGTTGTTCAGCGGCCCCGCAAAGTTGATCAGGATCCGCTGCCATAACGGCGCACTTTGAAACTGAACGTCCTCCGGGGCAATCTGCACCTCCACGCCATCAGCTTCAATGATGGTCGCATCGTGATCCACCCGTAAGGTCCGGGCGTCATCCTCGTCTCCATTCACGTAACCGGTAATGGTGAGCTTGTGCACCAGGTCAATTTTATCCACCACCAGCGGAATACCACCAGTAAGAGTCATCCGGTCACTAGTATTGATGCGTGTCACTTGACCCGCGTCACCCGTCGTAACGGTCACCTGCGTACCGGGCTTGATGTCGACTTCTTCATCTTGCCAGCCGGCCATGCGGACGTACCCACCTAACGGTAATAGGCGTAGGGTGTACGTTGTGTGGTGATGATGGGTACTCAGTAATTTGGGCCCCATCCCGACCGAAAACTCACGGACCAGCACACCAGACCGCTTAGCAAAGAAGAAGTGACCAAACTCGTGCACGATGACGATGGTGCCAAAAATGATGATAAACCAAATGATTGTCACCAGCATGAAACCCCTCCTCGGGAATATCTGCGACCAATCAGGCTTAAACGAAGCCCAACCAGTGAAGCATCGGCAATACGAATAACATACTATCGAACCGGTCCAGGATGCCACCGTGACCCGGCAAGATCTTTCCGGAATCCTTAACCCCGTAGTACCGTTTCAACGCTGATTCCACGAGGTCGCCAAGTTGGCCCCAAATAGATAGGAACAAGGCAATTAGAATCAGGATGGGCAAGCTGTAACCAAAGGTGAAGAATTGCCCGTAAATGGCGGCAAAAATCATCGCCACGATGACGCCGCCGATCGAACCTTCCCAGGTCTTGTTGGGGCTGATGGCCGGCCACAACTTGTGCTTACCGAACGCGCGGCCAAAAATGTAGGCCCCCGAGTCGGTCAACCACACAATCAACATGCCGAACATGAGTAATGCCAGACCACCTTGGTTCCGCGCCACATCGAAGTAATGGAACCCCGTGCCTACGTACAAAATACCCAGCATGGTAACACTAACGTTATCAAAATTGGTTTTGTTCTTGCTCGTCACCGTCAGTAACAGAAGTAGCATCATGAAGATACCCAGCAAGTCTACCCGGCTGAGACCGGTTCGCAAAATCCACTGCAAATATTGATCTGGTGACACCACGACCAACGTGGCCAGGGCCGCCAGTAGGGCTTCCACCGACACGATGATCTTTTTGCGCATGATGAAAATTTCACCGATCCCCACCAGTGCCAAGACGGCCGCCGCTAGATCCACCCAAAACCCACCAGCAATCAGAATGGGAATAAAGATGATGAGGGCGACTACCGCCGTAATTACACGTTGCTTCATTATTGACTTAACCCCTTCTTTTATTTAACTTTGCCAAAGCGCCGGTCACGGGACTGGTATTCGCCCACGGCCGCCGTTAATTCATCAGGGCCAAAATCCGGCCACAATGCGTCCGTAAAAACCATTTCGGTGTACGCCAACTGCCAGAGCAAAAAGTTGGAAATACGTTCCTCACCGCTGGTCCGAATCAATAGATCTGGATCCGCTAATGTACCAGTGGCGCGGTCATTAACCGGTCGCTCACCGCCTGCATGTCAATTTGGTCCGGTTGCAGCTGCCCCGCCGCTACGTCCGTCGCGATGGCTTGGGTAGCCCGGACGATTTCGTCCCGGCCACCATAATTCAGAGCAAAATTAAGTACCATGCCCGTATTATCGGCCGTATCCCGTACGGCGTTAAGGGTGGCCGTGCGGGTTGACTCGGGTAACCGGTCAATGTTACCCATCACCATGACGCGCACGTTCTGGTCAATCAATTCCGGCACAAACTTATTGAAGAACGTGACCGGCAAACTCATGAGGTACGAGACCTCTTTTTGTGGTCGGCCCCAATTTTCGGTCGAGAACGCGTACAACGTTAGTACCTTCACACCCAGGTCACTAGCTGCACGGGTAATTGTGCGCACATTTTCCATTCCCTGCTTGTGACCGGCAATCCGGGGCAGGTGCCGCTTTTGTGCCCAGCGCCCGTTGCCGTCCATAATGATAGCGACGTGCCGGGGAATCCGCTCCGGATCAACCGTGACACCCGCCGCTTCTTTGGCTTTAAACAAACCAACGCCTCCGTTTCTTAATCAGGTTATATTCTAGCAGAGTCTGCGCGCCCCACCAACCATTAAACCCGATTAATGGGTTCGCGCCAAAAATGAAGATGACCCTAAAGGCACCAACGGCACTTTAGGGTCATCCTGGTAGTGTAGGGGCAAACATGCCACCGCAACACTACCGCATTGCTAATTCAGTTAACCACCGTTAACGTTCAGCGTTACCACTAGCCTCAGTGATTTCCTTTTCCTTGGCGGCAGCCATGTCGTCGGCGGACTTGGTGGCGTCGTCGGTGATCTTCTGTACGTCCTTCTCGAGACGCCGGAGTTCATCCTCACTAATGTCGCCGTCCTTTTCCTGCTTTTTGAGGCTGTCCATGGCTTCGCGACGCACATTACGGATGGCAATTTTTCCCTGTTCTGCGTGCTTGCCTACTTCTTTGGCCAGCTCCTGACGGGTTTCCGTCGTCAGTTGCGGAATGACCAGGCGAATAACCGAGCCGTCGTTCTGGGGGTTGATCCCCAAGTCGGACTTGAGCAACGCCGTCTCAATGTTCTTCAAGCTGGACTCGTCGTAAGGGCTGATTTGCAGGACTCGTGGTTCCGGAATGGTAATGGCGGACATCTGGGTCAATGGCGTTGGTGCCCCGTAATAATCAACGTTAATTCCCGTTAACAAACTGGCGTTGGCACGACCGGCCCGAATAGAGCCCAAATCGCGCGACAAAGCCTTCAAAGACTTGTCCATCCGGTCCTTGGCATCGTTAATCGCAGCGTTAGCCATTATGATTCTCCTCCTTCAATGGTGGTCCCGACGTTTTCGCCTTTGACCACCCGTTCAATGTTGCCCGGTTCGTTCATGTTAAAGACTACCAACGGAATGTCATTATCCATGGAGAGGGAACTGGCCGTGGTGTCCATCACGTTCAACCCCTTGGCAATAATATCCATGTGGGTCAAGTGGTCGTACTTCACCGCAGTAGCATCCTTGGCCGGGTCAGCAGAGTAGACACCGTCGACCCCATTCTTACCCATCAAGATAACGTCCGCATTAATTTCAGCGGCGCGCAAAGCAGCGGTAGTATCCGTACTAAAGTACGGGTTACCAGTCCCAGCCGAGAAAATCACGACGCGGCCCTTTTCCAGGTGCCGTACGGCCTTCCGGCGAATGTATGGTTCCGCGATCTGCCGCATTTCAATCGAGGTTTGGACTCGCGTTGGCACGTCAATCTGTTCCAACGCGTCCTGGAGGGCCAATCCGTTCATAACGGTGCCCAACATCCCGATGTAATCCGCTTGGGCCCGTTCGATGCCCATTGCAGCGCCAGCTTCACCACGCCACATGTTACCACCACCACAAACGATGGCAATCTGCACACCCAAATCGTGAACGGCCTTGATTTCTTTGGCGATTTTGGCGATGACTGGTGGCTGGATCCCAAAACCGGCATCACCGGCCAGGGCCTCACCACTAATCTTAAGAACGATACGTTTATACTTAACCATGAACAATACTCCTCTATGTTTACTACCAACTAGTTTACCATAGTCCTCGAGACGCGGCCACGTCTACCATTAGGCCTGAGCATGCTTCTTGGCACTGTGACGATCTCCCCGAAAAAGGATCCACACGCCCCAGGGGGGTGACCCATAGTACTACAACCTAGTCAAAATAAAAGCCGCAGCGTCGCCGCCACGGCTATCAAACAATCACTAGTTCTTGATCTGACCCATAACTTCTTCAGCGAAGTCATTGGCCTTCTTTTCGATCCCTTCGCCAACTTCGTAACGGGTGAAGGCTTCCACCGTACCACCCTTGGAAGCAACGAACTTGCCCACGGTCTGGTCAGGATCCTTAACGAATTCCTGGTCAACCAATGAGATTTCGGACAACCACTTGTTCACCCGACCTTCAACGATCCGTGGCACAATCTTTTCTGGCTTGCCCTCGTTCTTAGTTTCTTCAGTGAACACGTCAGTTTCGTGCTGCAGTTCGTCAGCAGGCACGTCATCACGCGTCATGTACTTCGGGTTGATAGCCGCAATGTGCATGGCCACGTCGCGGGCAGTTGCTTCATCGGCACCCTTCAGCGTAACCACCGCCGCAATCTGTGCCCCGTTGTGTAAATATGAACCGAACACTTCGTCGTCACCCTTCTTGATGACGTTGAAGCGACGTAGCTTGATGTTTTCACCAATCACAGCCGTCAATGACTTGGCCGCCATGTCAATCGTGTCGCCACTAGCCATCTTCAAGTTCAAAGCCGCGTCCATGTCGGCTGGCGCGTTGTCAGCAATAACCTGGGCAACTTCCTTAACGAAGCTAGTGAACTCCTTGTTGGACGCAACGTAGTCGGTTTCGGAGTTAACTTCCACGATTGCGGCGACGTTACCCTTAACGGCCACGGCAGCCAAACCTTCGGCAGCGGTGTTACCACTCTTCTTCGCGGCCTTGACCAAGCCACGTTCACGCAAAACGTCAACGGCCTTGTCCATGTCACCGTCAGCCTCAACCAACGCCTTCTTGGCGTCCATCATTCCGGCCTGAGTCTTGTCACGCAATTCCTTTACTTGTGCTGCGGTAATCTTAGCCATAGCTGGCAATCCTCCTTGAGTTTGAAAAAAAGCTGCCTGGAGCACCAGGCCCAGACAGCTTATTTAATTACTTAGTTAATATTAGTCCTGAGTGTCAGCAGCGGCTGCGTCAGTAGCTGCGGCATCATCAGTGGCTGCGTCGGCGTTGGCATCGTCAGCGCCCTGTTCTTCACCCTGCTTGCCTTCGATGATAGCGTCAGCCATCGTGGAAGTGATCAGACGAACGGCACGAATCGCGTCATCGTTTGATGGGATGATAACGTCAATGTCATCTGGGTCAGTGTTCGTGTCGACCATGGCAACGATCGGGATGTTCAGCTTGTGGGCTTCAGCAACCGCAATCTTTTCCTTGCGTGGGTCAACGATGAACATAACGTCTGGAATCCGCGGCATGTCTTCGATCCCGCCAAGGAACTTTTCAAGCTTGGCCTGCTGCTTCTTCAGCAAAGCAACTTCCTTCTTTGGCAGACGGTCAAAGGTACCGTCATCAGCCATCCGCTTGATGCTCTTGAGGCGACGGATCCGAGTCTGGATGGTCGTCCAGTTGGTCAAGGTACCACCAAGCCAACGGTGGTTAACGTAGAACTGGCCCGCACGGGTTGCTTCTTCAGCAATGGAGTCCTGAGCCTGCTTCTTAGTACCAACAAACAAGAACACACCGTTGTCGGCCGCAACGTCCTTAACGAAGTTGTAGGCGTCGTCAATCATCTTGACCGTCTTCTGCAGGTCAATGATGTAGATACCATTACGTTCCGTAAAGATGAATGGCTTCATCTTAGGTTCCAACGACGGGTCTGGTGACCAAAGTGGACACCAGCTTCAAGCAACTGCTTCATGCTTAATACTGACATGATAAATCCTCCATAATATGGTTTGACTTCTTGACGCCATCAACTCACAGGAAGACGCTCGCGCGCACCGATCCTGCAATCCGGCCTCAATGTAAGCTTGTGTTTTGCACACGCATGATAGTATACCCGATAACGCCGCGCTACGCAAGCGTTGACGGCGACAAAGTCTGCCGGTTAGGTTGCTGTGCTCACCACCACTGTGATCTAGCCCCAGGCCGCACGTTTATCGCTGCCAGTGTGCACCGTGTGCAGCCAAAAAGGCTTCCTTGGCTCGCCGGGATTGGTGTTTGAAGTGCCACTCGGCCGACAAGGCCTCGTGCTGAGTGGCAAATTGCTCAGCGTAAATCAGCGTGACGGGCAACCGTTGCCGCGTATACTTCGCCCCTTTACCCGCATTGTGGGTGGCCACGCGTGCCTGCACGTCGGTCGAATAGCCGCCATAGAATGTATTGTCGGCACACTGCACCACGTAAAAGTAATACGCCGCCCGTGCTTCAGTCATCGAAAATCGCCGCCATTTCGTCCGTATACTGACCGTCCGCCCGGTACACCACAAATGGCGGTAGGATCCGCACCCCGTCTGGCCGGCCAGACCGGATGGCTTCAATGAGCACCATGTTGGCTTCCTTACCGGCCTTGGGGTGAACGAAGCGGATACGTTTGGGTGCCAGGTCAGCGGCGGCTAGCGTCGAGAGCAATTCCACTAGTCGGTCAGGCCGGTGCACGAAGAACGCCTTGCCACCCGTCTTCAATAACCCCGCCGTAATGCGCACGACCGTCGCAAAGTCGGTGGTCAATTCGTGCCGGGCCAACGCCAGCGCGGTATTGGGATTCTGCACGCTACCTGGCTGCACTTTGAAGTATGGTGGGTTGCACGTCACCACGTCGACCGAATCCTTGGAAACCACCGACCAGGTATCCGCCAGGTCGCCCTGAATCACCTGCACGCGGTCATCAAAGCCGTTCAGACTGACGCTCCGCCGTGCCATTGAGGCCAGCTGTGCTTGCAGTTCGACCATCGTCACGTGCACACCCGGGACGCGCCCCGCCACAAATAGGCCGACCGCGCCATTACCGGCAGCGAGATCGACCACTTGGTCCCGGGGGTGCACCACCGCAAAGTCGGCCAATAACACCGCGTCCAGGGAGAAGGCAAACACGCCGGGGCTCTGAATAATTTTGGTACCATCACGCCGTAATTCATCAATACGTTCGTTTGCTGCTAAATCCATTGTTTACTCCTGTCACCCATGCCTACAGATACAACCATCAATGATATAATAATTGTTGACAAGGCGTTTGCGCCTTGACTGACGAAGAAATGAGGCGTTTCCCCGTGTTTTACTCAATCGCCCGCGGCATTGTCCGCGTTGTGGTATGGCTACTGAATGGCAATACCCACTACCAAAATAAGTCCGCGCTGCCTGACGGGCCGTACGTCCTGGTCGGCCCCCACCGTACCTGGTGGGACCCCATTATGTTTGCCCTCGCAGGGGCACCGCGCGATTATATGTTTATGGCCAAAGAAGAATTATTTCATAATCCGATAATACGCTGGATTCTGGTTCATGCCAATGGGTTTCCGGTTAACCGGGCACACCCTGGTCCCAGTGCCATCAAGACGCCGGTCCGGAAATTACGCCAAGGCCAGCTAGCCCTGATTATGTTCCCTAGTGGCTCACGCTACTCCAACGAACTTAAAGGTGGCGCCGTCCTGATTGCCAAGATGGCCCGTGTACCGCTCGTACCAGCTGTTTACCAAGGCCCGCTGCGTTTCCGCGACCTACTGCGCCGCCAGCGGATCACCGTCCGCTTTGGCGACCCCATCCCCATGCTCACAGGCAAACTGGACGACGCCGCACAAAAAGAGATGGGCAACCGGATGCAGAGCGCCTTTGACCAGCTTGACCAAGAGATCGACCCTAATTTTAAATACGTGACGGACACCAAGAAGTACGCCGAAGAAAAAGAGCACGGAGAAGTTTAAGCCCGCACAGACACAAGCGCTTGTTGACCCACCTAATGGGTACAACAAGCGCTTTTTTTTGTGCCGGCAGCCGTTAGTCGCGCAAACCTATCCTCGAACTAATCCCTAACCGTGCTATAATCGGACTTAATTGCCAGCTAACGACAACGTAATTTCAACCACATCAGTTTGGAGGAACCAAGTTATGTCTTTCTGGTCCAAAATCTTCCGTAAGCAGGATGTGCACACTGCCGTCCTCGCGGATCATCAACTTGCTCGTACCATGACCACCCGCGACCTCATCGCGCTGGGCATTGGTGCTGTTATTGGTACCGGGATCTTTATTCTACCCGGGACCGTCGCCGCTACCACCGCTGGACCAGGAATCGCGATTTCGTTTATTCTGGCAGCCGTGGTCTGCAGCCTCGCCGCCATGTGTTACGCCGAATTCTCGTCGTCACTACCAATTGCCGGCTCGGCCTACGCCTATGGGAACATTGTATTTGGCCAGATCATCGGTTGGATCATCGGTTGGGCGCTCATTCTGGAGTATATGCTCGCCGTCGCGTCCGTTTCCACCGGCTTTGCGGGTTATTTCAGTAGCTTGCTGTCTGGCTTCGGTATTCACCTGCCTCGCGCTATCAGCGGTGCGTTCGATCCGGCGCACGGTACATACATTAACTTGGTGGCCATCATCGTGGTACTCATCGTCGGCCTAATGCTCAGTCGGGGCATGCAGACGTCAATGGTGGTTTCACGTACCATGGTGCTCATCAAAATTGCCATTATCATCCTGTTTGTCGGCGTCGGGCTGTTTTTCATCCGGCCCGTTAACTGGCACCCCTACATGCCGTTTGGTTTCAAAGGTGTGCTGGGTGGCGCCTCGACCGTGTTCTTCGCCTACCTCGGCTTTGACGCTGTTTCTGCTAGTGCGCCCGAAGTGAAGAAACCGCAGCATACCCTCCCACGTGGGATTATTGGTACGTTGATTATTGCCACCATCTTGTACGTGGCAGTCGCCGTTGTTCTCACCGGGATGGTGAAATACACCCGCTTGGACGTGGCCAACCCCGTGTCCTTTGCCCTGCAGGTCGTGCACCAGCCCCAACTGGCCGGTATTATTGCCATTGGCGCCATGGCCGGCATGTTCACCATGATGTTGACGATGGTCTACAGTTCCAGTCGATTGGTTTACGCCATTGGTCGCGATGGCTTGCTGCCACGGTGGTTTGGCCACGTGCGCAACCAGCTGCCCAACAACTCCTTGTGGGTCGTCACGACCATCATTGCGGTGATGGGTGGCTTCATCCCGCTGGATCAACTTGTGAACCTGGTCAACATTGGGACCTGATTGCCTTTGCCTTCGTTTCGATTGGCATCATTCCTTTACGGCGCCATGGTGATATCCATAATACGGGCTTCCGGGTTCCCGGTTACCCCGTCGTACCGGTGCTGTCCTTTATCTTCTGCTTGGTGTTCATGAGCCAGCTCAGCAAGGAAACCTGGATGATGAGTGGCATCTGGTTTGCACTGGGCCTGGTTATCTACTTTACCTACGGCTACCGGCACGGTCAGTTACCAACACCGCAATCTCCACAACGTGACCAGTAACATTAAGCGTCCCGTGTGCGCTTGGCTGACCGTACTACCTGGCATCCCCACTTGTTGGGGGTGCCTTTTTTTTACACCGCCGCCATTCAGTCTTGACTGATGCTACACACTTAGTTGATTATTGTCGTTTATGCAACAAAAGTAGTAAGATTGAGGAGAATATTTTTTTATGGGGAGATGGCAACATGAAGAATGAGCATGATCGTCGCGTTATCCGGACGCAGCATGCCATTAAGCAGGCCTTTGAGGAAATGGTGCTGGCCGATCACGATGGCATGGTATTTCGGTATCCGAGCTCGCAGCGCACGCCGGTATTAACCGGAAAACCTTCTATCTACATTACGATTCGATCGTAGACCTAGCGGATTCCTACGTAGACGACATCGCGCAGGACCTGATTGCCCGGTTGCGCGTCCACAGCATGGAGGACTACCAAAACAATTGGGAACTCTTCATGCACGTCTTCGACGAATTCTTTACGAGTAACCGTGAATTCTACACGTACGTTATGACCAGCGGCGAGTATAGCTTCCTGGCGCGGCGCGTACAGCACGAACTGACCACGTTTTTACAGGATGAACTAGTCACCCAGGTGCACCAGGACAGCGGTGAAGCGGCCCTGATCGCCAACTTCATCGTTTCCAACATGATGTTGATGGTACGCATCCACGCGGCTGGCACCACCACCATGAGCGTAGCGGACATTCGCGACTGGTTAATGAAGCTGATGGTGGGCGGGCTGACCGGTGCGGGGCTCGTCAAGCAGCCAGAACAGCAACCTTTGAACTAATAAGTAACTACGGACCACAAAAGCGGACCACCACCGGGTGATCCGCTTTTACTATGGGGGTACGGGGGTACGCATCCTAGTCGAGGTGCTCACGTCCTGTTTGTAATTCATACATGTCGTAATAACGACCCTTTTGGGCAATCAATTCATCGTGGGTGCCCCGTTCAACGATGCGCCCCGCATCCAGTACCAGAATGAGGTTAGCATCCTTGATGGTTGACAGTCGGTGGGCAATGGCAATGGTGGTCCGCCCCTGCCGCAGCCGGTGTAACCCCTCCTGAATGAGGTTCTCGGTCTCAGTATCGATGTTGGCCGTAGCCTCATCAAGCACTAGTACCTTAGGGTCGGTCACCACGGTCCGGGCAAAGGAGATCAGCTGCCGCTGACCAGAACTAAACTGGCTGCCACCTTCAATCACCTTGGCGTGGTAGCCGCCCGGTAACTGTTCAATAAAACCGTCCGCCTGCACAAACTTAGCAGCGGCTTCAACCTGGGCGTCAGTAATATCTTTGTTATACAGACGAATGTTGCTACTAATATCACCATAAAACATAAACGAATCCTGCAGTACCAGCCCAATTTTGCGCCGCAGTTCCGCGGCCGGGTAGTCCCGAATATCCACGTCGTCAATCAAGACCTGACCCTGACCGAACTCGTAGAAGCGCATCATGACGTTAATAATGGAGCTCTTCCCGCTACCGGTATGTCCAACCAGGGCACTGTTTCACCGGGATTGGCCACAAAGCTAATGTCATGCAAAATTTCGTGTTCACCGTCATAAGCAAAGCTGACATGGCGGAATTCAATTTTGCCCTGCTGCATGACCGCGTGCGCACCAGGATTTTGTGCCGGGGCGTACTCCTTACTATCCAGGATGTGGAAGATACGGCTGCCCGCAACCACCCCATCCTGCAGGAAGGTCAGGTTATCCATCATGTTGGTCATCGGGTTAAAGAAGTTCTGCACGTAAGTGGTAAACGCGTAGACCATTCCTGCAGCCACAAAGCTGTGCAACGAGGTGACCCCAAATGCGGCCAGTACCACCACCAACGCCAGGCTGTACAGAAAACTGATCATGGAGCCGAGGAACACACTGTTGGTACGGATCATCATCCGCCGCGAACGCAAGTAATCCGAGTTGATTTCTTCAAATTCATCGCTGATCCGGTGCTCTTGCCGGAATTGCTGAATAATCTGAATACCCTCAATTGATTCATTGAGCTTAGTGTTCAGTTCTGATAACCGTTCCCGCATGTGCCGGTAAACGCGGCTGGCAAAGTGATTGTAGTACCACACCACAAACATCAGGATGGGCAAAAAAAATCAGTACGAGAGCCGCTACTTTGGGGGCCATCACCATCATCGTGACAAACGAAGTGACGATGCTGGTCAAACCCACGAGTACCGTCAGCCAAACGTTCGCAAAATCTGCAAAGGTCATCGTGTCATTAGTCACCCGTGATACGATCGAACCGGCAGGCGTCTGGTCAAAGTAACGCATGCCCAACTGGTGCAGCTTGGCGAACAGTTGCCGCCGGGCATCTTCTAGGCCCCGCTCACTGCCCATTTGAAACAGAAACGACTGGAAAAACTGGGTGAAGGCTTGATAATCGTGCCCATACCGTAGAGGCTTGCTACTCCCAGAATAACGGCCGTGGTCGCGGACATGTTCCGCAAGTAGCGGTCCATGTATTCTTGCAGAATGAACGGCAAGGCAATATTCATGGCGGACATGCCAATCACACCGACGATGGCGCACCCAAACTGCCGCTTGTACGGTTTGGCGTACGTAAACATTCGGCGAATTATTTTAAATTGTTCCCGCGCGGGGATACTTTGCGACCATGCCGACTGGTATTGATCCTTATCCGGCATCAGTGTCACCCCCTTCAACCTTGTTCGCTAATTGTTGCAACGACCACATTTGTGCGTACCAACCGTGGTTAGCTAGCAGCTGTGCGTGCGTCCCCCGCTCGATAATGCGCCCACCGTCCATGACAATGATTTGGTCGGCGTGCATCACGGAGCTGAGGCGGTGCGCCGCAATGATTGTGGTCTTGTTTGCCCGGTCCGTCTGCATGTGGTCCAGAATTTCTTCCTCCGTACGCGCATCGACCGCCGACAGCGCATCATCAAGGATCAGCAATTCGGGCCAGCCAATAACGGCCCGGGCGATGGCCAAACGCTGTTTTTGCCCACCGGATAGGCTGACCCCATGTTCACCAACCACCGTGTGGTAACCCTCCGGAAAGCCCAGAATGTCATCGTGCACCGCGCTAGTACGCGCCGCTGCTTCTACCGCCGCCGCACTCTCGTTGTAAGCACTGAAGCGGATATTATTCCCCACGGTGGTGGAGAACAGGAAGTTGTCCTGCGGTACGTAGCCGATAGCGTCCAACAATGCGTCCAGTGAGTAAGCCCGAATATCGTGGCCACCAAACTCGATCACGCCATCATAGTGGTCAAATTCGCGCATCAAGAGCTTAAAAATCGTACTCTTGCCTGCACCAACACGCCCAACAATCCCCAACGTCTGGCCAGCGTGCAGCGTAAAGTGTACGTCAACCAACGCGGCGTGATCATCACCGGGGTAAGTAAATTTGTTGATGGCATAGCGGATGTCGCCCGCGGCCGGCGTCGTGATTGGCTGCGGTGCTTCCACCACGGCACTCTTTTCCGCCAGCAACTTTTCTACGCGGTCATAACTGGCGTTCCCCCGCTCCAGAATGTTGAACAGGCGGCCAATGGCAAACATGGGCCAGACCAACGCGGCGACGTACGCCACGAAGGAGACCAACTGGCCGATGGTGATCTGCCGCTGCATGACGAGATAGCCACCAAACACAATCGTAATCAGGTACGTGATACCCATGATCAACGTCGTGGTGGGATCAAACAACGCGTCGATCATGTTCACGCGCCGGTTGATTTTGATCGTCCGGTCAACGATGTTATTAAAGTCCTCAGTGTCCTCTTTGTCCTGGCCAAACGTTTTGATGACCTTGATGCCCGTCACCGATTCCTGGGTCTTGTCGTTCAACCGGGAAAAAGCCGCCTGCGACTCAATAAAGGCGTCGTGTAGGCGCCGCCCCAGTTTCCGGGCCATCACGGCCAGTAATGGCATCGGCAAAATCGCCACCAGGGTCAGGCGCCAATCAACGACCAGTACCATCGCGATCAAAGTCGTACCCCCGGTCAAGAACGAGTCAAAGAGGGTCAGGATACCACCACCAGCAACGTTTTGAATCGCGTTCAGGTCGTTGGTTGCGTGGGCCATCAAGTCCCCCGTGCGGTGACGCTGATAAAACGTCGTGTCCATCCGCATAAAGTGCCAAAACAAGCGCGTCCGCAATGTCCGCTCCAGTGTGGCCGCCCCACCCCAGATGTGGGTCCGCCAACCATACCGAAAGAGGAACTGCAGGATGGCGGCAACCAGCAAGACACCCAGCCATAGTAGTAATTTGGCCGCCGTGACGGTGTGATCGTTCATCGCGTCAACCATGGTCCCAATAATTTTCGGTGGCACCAGGTTCATGAGTGAGGTCATAAACAGGGCCAGAATACCCACTGCGTAGTTACGTCGCTGTGCGCGGAAAAACCACCCCAAGCGTTTAAAGATACCCAACTGCATCAACTCCTCTCCATCACGTACATCAATTAAGCAAGTGTATAGCGGGTTAAAAATAAATTCAAGACTTAAAACAAAATTAAAATGTCATTAGTTTTTGGTCACGGGCCCACACGTCAATCCGTTTGGGCGAGCCATAGCCCCAACCGCCACCCTACTGCCGCCGGCGTATAATGAGGGTGCGGACGTTAGTTGCACCACTAGAGGAGGCCACCATGATGTTCTCATTACAAAACGCCATTGATCAGGCTAATCACGTGTGTTTTATGACCGGGGCCGGCGTTTCGACTGCTTCGGGGATTCCCGATTTTAGGTCCCCCACCGGCATCTACAGCCAACACCCGGAATATTCCTTGTCGGCTGATAATCTGCGGGACCATCCGGCCGCTTTTCACGACTTCATGATCCACCACATGTACTACCCCCAAGCCCAGCCAAACATCATTCACCGCCAGATGGCGGCTATTACCAACCGTAAAGGCACGGTCGTGACGCAAAACATTGACGGGCTCGATCGGCAAGCCGGGACCAAGCACCTGGTCGAATTTCATGGGAACGAATACGACCTGTACTGCACCCAGTGCGGTCAGCCGTTCACACTGGCGGAGTACCAGCAAAGTTATATTCACCAAACGGACCACGGCCTGATTCGTCCCCGGATCGTGTTGTACGGCGAACCCATTGACGAACAGGTGGTACAAGCTGCCATCCAGGCTATTACCGCTGCCGACCTCATTGTGGTTGTCGGCACCAGTCTGGCAGTGTACCCGTTTGCCGGATTGATTCAATACGCTGGCGCTAACGCGGTCATTGCCGCGGTCAACCGCACGCCATTGCCCTTGCCAGCGGGTGGGCACATGATTATCGGCGACGCCACTGAGGTGTTTGCCGCCCTGCAGTGACCCCCACGACCCACAAAAAGGCGCTGATTATTCCTCACGGAATCGTCAGCGCCTTTGCTTGTTCATGATGCGGTACCAGACTACTTGTTGCTACGCTTTTGCGCCTGCTTCATCTGGTTCATCATCTGGTTGAGCTTCTTGGCGGATGGCTTCTGCCCCATCTGCATCATCATGGTGCGCATCATTTCTTCGTTAATTGGCGGGTTGTCCTGGAAGTACTTCTTCATATACGCACGCGCACCGAAGAAACCACCAATCAAACCAACAATAGCACCAATAACAATTCCTAAGATCAACATACCAATCATGCCGGTAAATCCTCCCCACAGTCGATGAATGACTTAAGCTTACCATAGTTGGGCCCAAGTTTGACCAAAAAAAAGGCGACCGGAACGGTCGCCTCGAAACAGCTTTAACGACGCTTTTCGCGAATACGAGCTGCCTTCCCACGCAGTGCGCGCAGGTAGTAAAGCTTGGCGCGACGGACGGCACCGTGACGAACAACCTCAATCTTCTCAACCCGTGGTGAGTGGAGTGGGAAAGTACGTTCAACGCCGACCCCGTTTGAAATCTTACGCACCGTGTAAGTAGCGGAGATACCAACGCCGTGGCGCTTAATAACGACACCTTCAAACAGTTGGATACGTTCGCGGTCGCCTTCGACGATCCGGGCGTAAACACGCAACGTGTCACCAGGACGGAAGTCAGGAACGTCATCCCGCAACTGGGACTTAGTAATATCACTAATCAATTGATTCATAGTTCTTTCTCCTTTGCCGACATTCAATAACCACCCTCTGTGACCAGCGGAATATCGTTGTTAGTGGCGTACCACAATGGTTAAGTCTACCATCTGCATCCGCGGCTGTAAAGGGGCACACCTTGGCAAATACCCCTAGACCTCCGGATGAACATCATCATGAGTATCATCGCTGGCTTGCAGCCGGGCCGCCGCCTGTTTGGTGGCTTCTTCACCACGCACCTCACGCAGCAACTTCTGCGCCTCCGTGCTTAGCGTCAACCCCGTGAGTAGGTCTGGCCGTCGTAAGTATGTCCGGCGTAAACTCTCCTTCAGTCGCCACCGGTTAATTAACTGGTGGTTACCATTTTGCAAGACTTCAGGCACACGCATGCCCCGGTATTCCGCCGGTCGCGTGTACTGGGGATATTCCAGTAACCCATTTTGGAAACTATCGGTTTCGGGGGACACGGAGTTGCCCAAAACCCCGGGCACAAGGCGCGCTGTGGCGTCAATCATGGCCATCGACGCAATTTCGCCGCCCGTGAGCACAAAGTCGCCGAGTGAGAACTCGTCGGTCACGAGCGTCCGGATACGCTCATCGTACCCTTCATAATGCCCACAAATAAAGACCAGGTGTTGCTCATGTGCCAAATCATCGGCGGCAGCTGGTTGAACTGCTTACCCGCTGGATCGAGCAGGATGACCCGTTTAGGGCCCGAATCCTGCGCGTTCACCGCGTCCATGGCCTCAAACAGTGGGTCGGGCTTGAGTAACATCCCGGCACCCCCACCATAAGGCGTATCGTCCACGTGCTGATGCTTATCGTGCGTATACTGCCGAAAGTTGATCAAGTTCAAGTCAAGCAACCCGTCCTCCACGGCTTTGCCAATAAGCGATTGCGTCAACGGGGCAAACATCTCGGGAAATAGCGTTAGTACATCAATTTGCATCTTCTGGATCCAACCCTTCTGGTACGTCAACAATGACCTGTTGGTGCGTCAAATCAACGTTCAACATCACCGAGTGCAGGTATGGTAACAACAAGTCTTGGTGCCCGGGACGATCCACCACCCACACATCGTTGGCACCAGGACTGAGAATTTCTCGCACGGTACCAATGGTGTGGCCGTCAGTATCAACGACGGTTAGACCAATCACATCTTTGTACATAAACTCATCGTCTTCGAGCTCAACGTCAGGCGTGCCAGTAGCCCCCAGCATGGCGCCTTTGAACGGCAGCACCTGGTTGATATCGTCGTAGCCCCGGAACGTCAATAACGGCAACCCTTTGTGAATGCGGACGCTGGCAATCGTCACCGTCACCGGCGGGGTGGTCAAAACTACCAACTCAGCGCCTGCAGCAAAACGTTGGGCGGCAAAGTCGGTGTTGGGCATCACCTTCACCTCACCACGGATTCCGTGGGTATTGACAATTTTACCTACGTGTAAGTATGCAGACATATTTTCTCCTCGTCACCAAAGTGGTGAAAAAGGGGCCAGGACATTGTCCCGACCCCACTGTATCAGTTTACATGCGCTCTATGCATCGACCACGTTAAGCCGTACCCGTTTAGAATACGGACTCTTAGCGGCATACACCACCGTGCGAATAGCACGAATAACCTGGCCACCGCGACCAATCACGGCACCAATATCGTGGGCATCCACGGTGAGGTCAAACACCATAAACCGTTCTTCTTCACGTCGCGTGATCTGAACCGCATCGGGATTGTGCACCAGCGGTACAACTAAATCACGGATCAACGATTCAATTGAGACCATGATTACTTACTGTAGCGTGCTTCGTGATACTTCTTCATGATACCCTGGGCGGACAGCAAAGTCCGAACAGTATCTGAAGGCTGAGCACCCTTCTGCAGCCAGTTGAAGACAGAGTCTTCGTCCAACTTAACCGTAACGGGTTCAGTCAATGGGTTGTAGTAACCAACCTCTTCGATGAACCGGCCGTCACGAGGTGAGCGGCTGTCGGAAACGACGATACGGTAGAATGGGTTCTTCTTGGAACCCATGCGCTTCAAGCGAATCTTTACAGACATGTGTATTATCCTCCTACTAATTCTTAACAAGCAATAGTGTACCAGACGTAGAGAACGGTGTAAAGGTTTTTTTTCTTTACGGCAGAAAATGACGCCCCGCGGGAAGAACGCGAGAACGTAAGTGCAGGCTAGTGAGAGGCCCACACTTGCTTGCCTGACTGCCTGGCAGGCTTGGTACGTGTCAAGCATATATTCTCTCGGCTCGTGGGGCCGGTGGGCACACTAGGACTTGTGATGCTTGATCTTGAGGCGCTTCTGCTTGCGTTTTTTTTCTGCTTTTTGACCATCGACCGCATGGCCATCTTGCCAATGCGGCCGCGGATGCCGCCGCCCATCAGCTGGTCCATGCCGCCCATGTTCCCCTTGCTCATCTTATTCATCATGTCGCGGGCCTGTTTGAACTGCTTGATCATGCGGTTCACTTCCAACACCGGCCGCCCAGAACCAGCAGCAATACGGCGCCGCCGTGACGGGTTGAGAATGTCTGGGTGCGTCCGTTCCTGCTCGGTCATGGAATACACGATGGCTTTCATGTGATCCATATCTTTGGTGTCCACGTGCATGTTCTTGATCTGGGGGTTGTTGGCCATACCGGGGATCATCTTCATGATGTCCTCAATGCCACCCATTTGCTGGACTTGATTCATCTGGTCGATGAAATCATTAAAGTCAAAGGTGTTGGCCTGAATCTTTTCCGCCACCTCGGCGGCCTGCTTTTCATCAAAGTTCTTCTGGGCCTTGTCGATCAGGGTGAGCATGTCCCCCATGCCCAGAATCCGGTTAGCCATGCGGTCCGGATAGAAGACGTCCAGCGCGTCCATTTTTTTCACCCTGACCAATAAACTTAATTGGCTTGCCGGTAACCGACCGGATGGACAGCGCAGCACCACCACGGGTGTCACCATCCAACTTGGTCAGCACGACCCCCGTGATATCTAGTTGGTCGTTGAAACCCTGGGCCACGTCCACTGCGGCTTGCCCGGTCATTGCGTCAACGGTCAGTAAGATTTCGTTGGGGTGCGCGATTTCCTTGATGTCCTGCAATTCCTGCATCAACTTGGCGTCAATTTGCAACCGCCCAGCCGTATCAATCAACACATAATCATTATGGTTCGCCGCTGCTTGGGCCATCCCCTGCCGCACGATTTCGCGGGGATCAGTGTCCGTGCCCATTTCAAAGACAGGTGCCCCAACCGACGCGCCTACTACCTGTAACTGCTTAATGGCAGCCGGACGGTACACGTCGGCGGCAATCAGCAACGGCCGTGCGTGGTCATTTTCCTGCAAATACTTGGCCAATTTACCGACCGTAGTCGTTTTACCAGCACCTTGCAGCCCTGCCATCATGATCACAGTGGGAATATGCGGGGCTTTATTGAGGGGTACCGCGGATTCCCCCATCGTCTTGACCAATTCGTCATTGACGATTTTGATGATTTGTTGGGCTGGCGTTAAGCTTTCCAGCACCTCCGTGCCCACTGCCTTGGTCCGCACTTCCTTTACGAAGTCCTTGACCACCTTGAAGTTAACGTCGGCTTCAAGCAAGGCCAACCGAATTTCGCGCATGGCATCACGCACGTCACTTTCGGACACCTTACCCTTGCGCCGTAACTTACTAAAGGCATTTTGTAACCGTTCCGTTAAACCTTCAAAAGCCATAGTCTTCCCCTTTTATTCTTCAGCCACACGGTTTTCAACCCGTGCGAGTAATTGTTGTAACTCCTGATCGTCCGCATAGTGACTGCGAACATAGGCGCCGAGCGCATCTACGGCCGCGTTTTGCGCTTCAAAGTCGGCCAGCATGTGTAGCTGCCGCTCGTACTCTTCCAATGCAGCGGCACTGCGCCGAATGTTATCGTACACCGCCTGACGACTAACGCCGAACTCCTCCGCAATTTCGCCGAGGGAATAGTCATCGCCGTAATACAGCTCAAGGTACTCTTGCTGCTTGGCCGTTAACAACCCGTGATAAAAATCGAATAGGCTGTTCATCCGGTTAGTTTTAGCTAGTTCCACGCTTCTCAGCCCCTTTTTGTACTTATACAATTCTACCGACGGGGGCGACGACTTGCAAGCGCGAAAGTTCACGTGGGTCCGCACACCAAAAAAAACGCAACTGACCACAGTCAGTTGCGTCACAATTAAAATCGCATTAATCCATCAGCTGGCGGCCATGTTTCTTAGCCTCATAGCGCGCAATCATCGGCATCACGAACCCTAAACCAAACAGCACCACGACGGAAACGCAGTTCATCAACAGTTGGTGGGTAAACGCGTGGGTGCCCCACGCAGCCTCTTGCGGCATAAAGCCATTGTCGCACACACAAAGGTGAACAACAGGCACCAGCCACCAACCAGCATGGCGCCGGGCTTGTTCTTAATGAACGTGTACCCCGACTGGAACTTGTCCGCTTGAGCTCGTAGCGCCAGGAAGGCGAAGAACACCCAGCAAGTTTTGTATGGCGATACGATTCCGTTCAGGTTGAGTAACCAGTTAAAGATGGTGTTGATGTTGGGCAAGGTGCTACTCAACAATAAGAGGAACAGACACAGCTCGCCGTAAAGATGTAAGAATGAATGGGCCGGCCTTGACGGTTCTTTTTGAGTAACCACTGCGGCATGAACCGCGCGGCGGTATCTGCCGACAGCACCCGGCTGGCCGCGTCGATCAGCACCGCCAGTTGGGCCAACATGAACACCAATTGCGTCCCCGCAAACATGTACATGAACAGGTTGCCAACGCCCCATTGTTCACCCAGGTAGTGGAAGGCATAGTAGGAACCGTTCATCTTCAAGTCGTTGGGAAGGTGGTTGGCATCGAAGTACACCCCGAGTGCCAGCGACCCAAAGATGATGAGGAATCCCGTCATGATGGCCAGCATCCACATGGCTTTGGGAAACTCCTTCTTCGGGTTGCGTACTTGCTGAATGTACGTCGCCCCTAATTCCGCCCCCGAAGTAGCAAAAATCAGCAACCCCGTGGTGGAGAAGTAGTGCGTGGAGAAATGTGGCTTGTACGCACTCAGATCAAACAAGTTGCTGGCTGGGTGGTAGCCTTTGGCAATTCCTGCCGCGGCAAGCGCCACGAACAGCACGGCCATCAAGAACATGGCAGCCCCGCCAATCAGCGACATCACTTCCATCGACCGGCTGAACACATTCTCCAAAATAATGAAAATCAAAATTACCAGGAAGGTGAAAATACCGAACCACAACGTCGACATGTGTTTGTCCAGCGTGTTGTTACCCAATACCAACCAGGAGATCGCCACGATGACCGAGTTGGAAACATCAATCAGGTACGGTAGCGTACTGGACCAATACATCCAACTAACGACGTAGCCCAGCGTGTCCCCAGAAGTGTGGCGCACCCACGTGGCCAGGCCACCACCATCTTGGGTAAAGGTAGTCCCAATCTGAGCGGAAATCAGCGCGTAGGGGATAATGTACGCTAGTAGCAAAAAGATCCAGGAAAAAAAATGACCGACAGTCCCTGATTCTGGAACGGGTACAAAATATTTTCGAACCCGATTACCGTCACAAAGACCAGTAAGCCTAGTACTGGCCACGCCATATACTTTTGGCGTGGTTGACCCAACATTGGTGCATCTTGCATAATATCTTAACCTCGTATTCTCAAATGCTCGTCAACACGACCAACATTTACGCACACGGCGGCTTATTGTGAAAATATCCGTAACTTATATTCACTTCGCTCACCTAAATATGTATTCTAGTGGTTGTATAGCATCCAGCGACCACAAACCGTATCACTGCTGCCACAAATTCAATCATTATCCGATAACCGTCATATTATACCCGAATTTTATACTACAGTATATATTTTCTGAAAGGTCCTGATTAATTTATGTATCTCAAGCTTGGAATTACCGCCGCCGCGGCGCAACAAGCCCCGCAAATTACCGGCACACCCCTGCACGACCTGGTGCCTGGCGCCATAGGGGCGGCCATCATTACCGACGATGACCGCGAAGCGTGGGCCCAGCTAACCGCCACGGCCCTCCCCATCCCCACCTTTGTACTCGGCACACACGACCTTGGTGATCCCCACAACCTGCAAGTGACCCCGGTTGCCGTCAACCAACTCACCATGGCAGCCGTAACCGCGGCGGCGGAGAAATACGAAGCCGCCCAGGTGCCGCCGTTTCTGCATGACTTGCTGCAGTTTAGTCACGCCAACCCCACAACCTTTGCTACCCCGGGACACCACGCGGGCCACTACGACGACCTCGCGCCGGCCGGTTACCTCTTTCACCAGGCATACGGCGACACCTTCTTCGCCAGCGACACCAGTGATGTGGTCACCGCGCTGGGCGACATGCTCACCCACGGTGGCACCCCACTCGCCGCGGAGCAGGCCGCCGCTAAGCTGTTCCATGCCGACAAGACCTACTTCGTCACGAATGGCACCACTGGCAGCAACAACATTGTCGCGAGTGCCGCCCTGCAACCAGGTGATCTGGTGCTATTCGACCGCAACAACCACAAATCCTTTTATAACGGGGCGTTGGTCCTTAACGGCGCCATCCCGGTCTACCTCGACACTCTGCGCACCAGTCAGGGACTGATTGGTCCCGTCGATTTGAGTACGGTAACCACGGAGAGTTTACGGGCGGCGGTACGCAAAGTTGCCCCGGAAAAGGCCAACCGCGCGCGCCCATTCCGGCTGGCAGTCTTGGAATTGGAAACCTTCGACGGCATCGTGCCCGACGTCCGCATGCTCCTCGACCAGTTTGGGCCGCTGTGTGATTACATCGCCTTTGACGCGGCCTGGGGTGGCTACGAGCCGTTCATCCCGGCCATGCGCCCTACCGACCCCCTCCAGTTGGAACTAGGTCCGGATGACCCGGGTATTTTCGTTACCCAATCAGTCCACAAGCAACAGTCCGGGCTAGCCCAAACCTCCCAGATCCACAAAAAGGACCATCACATTAAGGGTCAGGCCCGCTACATCAGCCACGCACAGTTTAACCACGCGTACCTTAAACACGTGACCACGAGTTACTCCTACCCCGTGTACGCCTCGCTGGCCGTGAACGTTGCCCTCAACGCAGGCGACCACGGCCAAGCCATTTGGCAGCGGGCCGTTATCGACGCGCAGCAATTTCGTCGCGATCTGCAATCTACGCGCCTATTCTGCGCCCTTAATGCTCCTAGCTTGCTGACCACGCCCGACGACCAAGCCGTCACGGACCCGGCAGTGTGGGCGTTGGCCCCCAACGACGACTGGCACGGTATGCACCAACTACGACCCGGCCAGGCTACCTGGATGCCGGCAAAGTCACGATTACATTGCCGCACACCCATGAACTGGGGGTGTCGGGCTGGGTGCTGGACCGATACTTGCTCGACCACAACATCGTGCCTGAAAAAGCGGACCCAAACTCCGTCTTGTTCCTGGTTACCCCAGGTAGTGGGCATAAGGACTGGCAGCAACTGCTCACCGTTTTGCGCCAATTTGAAGACGACTACTTTGCTGACCGGACCGTGGCTAGCGTGCTTCCCCAATTGGTGGCCGAAACCGGTGACCGGTACGCCAACATGACCTTGCGGCAACTCGCCCAGGAGCTATCCGACTACTTTAACGACCACCACCTTGCAGCTCAACAAGCCGTGCTATTTCAGGGTAGCAATAATCATGACAGCCCGCTGCGGGCCGCGGACGCTGATGCCGCGTTTATGCGGGGTAACTTTGAGACCATCCCCCTGCAATCGGCGGTGGGTCGCATTGCCGTCGAGGGTGCACTACCATACCCACCCGGCATTTTCGTCGTGGTTCCCGGCGAGACCTGGACTGCCGCAGCGGTGCACTACTTTACCACGCTCTACGGCGCCGTGGCACGATTCCCCGGATTCACTCCGGAAATTCAGGGCGTGACCGTCGCTGCCGACGGTACCCCGATGGTCCATGTCGTCCGTCATTAAATAAACCGTCAGCACAGCAAAGGCCCGGTGAGACTGCCACTACATGGTGGCGACCTCACCGGGCCTTTGTGAAACTAATGCAACTAACTGAAACTGATTAGAACACGGATTGCAGTGTGGAAACAATCAACCACACGTTCAGAATCGTGAGCACGATCGCGATGGTCCAGGCCGTGTACTTGACCCAGGCACGGTTGGCGAACTGCCCCATGATTTTTTTTATCACTGGTGAACAGCACCAACGGCACGATGGCAAACGGTAACGCCACACTGAGAAAGACTTGCGAAATGGTCAGCAGACTTTCGATCTTCGCCTCATTACCATGATAGATAAACGCGAAGATCAACACTGGTGTGATGGACAGCAGCCGGGTCAGCAAGCGTTGCGCCCACAGCGGCATCTTCAGGTGAATGAATCCTTCCATGATGATCTGTCCGGACAACGTCCCGGTAATGGTGGAACTTTGACCTGATGACAACAGGGCCACGGCGAACAGCATGCTGAGCACCGGACTGGCAATGGCACCCACGATCTGCGGGTTATTCAGGGCGTGAAACAAGTCCACGAACCGGCCCAAGTGACTGTTAGTCCCAAAGAACAATGCGGCACCCAGGATGAGCAGTAAACAGTTCACGATAAATGCTACCGTCAACTGTATGTTGGAGTCAGTCACCGTGAAACGAATCGACCGCGCGACGTGTTGCGGGTTACTCCGGTCGATCTCCCGCGTTTGGGAAATTGACGAACCCAGGTACAGGTTATGCGGCATCACGGTTGCACCCACAATCCCCAGTGCCAGGTACAACATGGAGGAATGGGTCACGATGTTGGGATCTGGAATGTACCCGCGGAGAATGCCGCCGATGCTTGGCTGCGACAATAGTACTTCGTAGGTAAAGACGAAGAGAATCACCGCCACCAGGGTCGCAACGATCGCTTCGATCTTACGAAAGCCCAACTTCATCAGTAACAGAAGAATCAGCACGTCCAGCGACGTAATGGCAATACCAATAATTAACGGGATATTGAACAACAACTTAATAGCAATCCCAGAACCGATAATTTCCGCCATATCGGTCGCCATGATGGCTAATTCCGTGACGATCCACAAGAAGATGCCCATACCCTTTGACGTCCGCTCACGGGTCATCTGGGCCAAGTCCTTACCGGTCACGATACCTAACCGGGCCGCCATGGCTTGGAGCAACATCGCAATCAAACTAGAAATCAGGATTACAGATAACAGTGTGTACTTGTAACTAGCACCACCGGCAATCGACGTAATCCAGTTCCCGGGATCCATGTACCCGACGGCCACCAAGGCTCCCGGACCAATGTATGCTAGTAAGGTCTTCCAGTACCCACCATCCATGGGTACGTTAACGGAACCATTAACTTCCGCCAAACTCTTTGACGACTCCGTAGTTTCGGTCGCAAAGTGGACACGCTTGTCGTTCACCTGCTTGTGCTGACGAGCTTTTGATTCATTTTTCAAAATGGTTCCCTCTTTTCTATTGGCTTAGAATTGAGTGCCCCGTTTGGGCGATTCATCGGTGTAGCGGCAAGTATTGCTACACCTACCAACGGATAAACATTATAACATCTCGAGAACTTAGGCAACCCTGATTTCTAGTATTTTCAACTGATTGGACGAGAAACAACCCACAATCAGGCCATTACGTGACATTTGGGGAGTAGTTGTCGCACTTAATCAGTCCCTCTGCCGGTCGGTTAGTGCTAATTAATGCCGGGAGGTTTGCCTATGACTGATTTACGCACACAACGCACCAACCGGTTGATTGAAACCGCCTTTGTGGACCTGGTCAACCAAACCGGATTTGACCACATCACGATCACGCAACTGGCGCATACCGCCCATGTCAACCGCCAAACCCTTTACCGTCATTACGCGGACAAATACGCGCTGGCTGAACATTTAGTGCGTCAAACCGTCGTTGAATTTGATCGTGCCATTTCTGCACGGTTACAGTTATCCGCCAACCACGACCATGACCAACAAAAGTCGTTGCGGGTCGTGAGCAACCTCGTGCACACTTACGTGGCTGCCCACACACCACTGTTAACGGCACTAATGACCCTCCGCGGATCCTCACTGGACTTCCGGGACCGCCTCCAACGCCAAATTGAACACCGTTACCGGCAATACTTTGCTGATGTGACCCCTGACCAGGAAGATTTGGCCATCCAGGCCAGCCTGTTCAACGCCCTAATACTGGGCACGTTGGATTTTATCCTTACCCATCAAAAAAATGCCCACCGCCGCGCGGATGTTGCGCAATATTCAGCAGATCAGTGCCACCCTGTTCTAAAACGCGCGATGTCCGTAAAAGTTACCGCGTAAACCCCTCGAACCCCAAGACCAAATCTGGGCCTTGCGGCTCCAGCGCCTGACGTTTTTGCTTTTGACCGCGGGCTCGGCTCCCTACCAAAACAGCGTGCTTCCTTCGGGAAACACGCTGTTTGTGTGTCTAGTGTTGATCAAAGAAGGTGCTCTGCGCCGCACCAATTGTCGCTAGCTTAACGTGGGCGTACGTTAAGCCCCCCTGCAAGTAGATCGTATACGGCGGCCGAATGGGCCCATCACCAGAAAATTCGATCGTAGCGCCTTGCACGAAGGACCCACCGGCCATAATCACTTCGTCCTCGTAGCCAGCCATCCGCTCTGGAATCGGCGTGACGAAGGAATCCACCGGCGAGTTAGCCTGAATCGCCTCGGCAAAGTGCACCATGTCTTCACGGTTACCAAAGTTAACGGTCTGCACGATGTCTGTTCGCGGCGCATCCCACGTTGGGCTGACGCTCATGCCTAGCGCGGCAAACAAAGCTGCCTCAAAGATGGCGCCCTTAATGGCATTACCCGTGGTTTGTGGGGCAATGAAGAACCCTTGGTACATATCGGGTAAGGCCGACACCGTGGCCCCCTCCGCAGCGCCTAACCCCGGCACCGTGAAGCGGTAACTAACTTTTTCCACCAGGTCGGCATCCCCGACGATGTACCCACCGGTCTTAGCCATGCCCCCACCCGCGTTCTTAAATAAGGACCCGGCCATGAGGTTGGCCCCAACTTGTAGAGGCTCCACCGTCTCGGAAAATTCGCCATAAGCATTGTCAACAAAAATGGTCACGTCTGGTGCGACGGCCCGTACCGCGTCGATCATGGCTTTGATCTTAGCAATAGTGAAGGAATCCCGCGTCGCGTACCCGCGTGAGCGCTGAATGGCCACCACCGTAGTTTTGGGGGTCACGCGCCGCTGCACGGCGGGAATGTCAACCTCGCCGTTCGGCAGCAGGTCTACGTAATCTACCCCAATACCATATTCTTTCGGAGTACCCACACCGTTGCCCGCGAGCCCCAGCACTTCCTGCAAGGTGTCGTAGGGCTTGCCGGTGATGTAAACAATTTCATCACCGGGCCGGACGAGCCCTAACAACGACACCCCAATGGCATGCGTACCCGAGACGATTTGTGGCCGAACAATAGCATCCTCACCACCGAGCACGTCAGCATAAATGCTTTCCAATACGTCACGGCCCTCGTCACTGTGCCCGTAACCAGTCGAACCGGTCAAGTAACTTTCCGCCACGTGGTGCTTGCGGAAGCTTTGCAATACTTTGTTCTGGTTCTCGACAATTTGGTCATCAATGGCCGCCAACCGGGGTGCAATTTGCGCATCCACCTGGTCCACCAACGCCACTAACTTCGGGTCAAACTGATCCCGCCAACTCATTTTTCTACCTCACTTACCTTCTACCTGATCCGTCGCCGCCGTCTCGTCTGCCGGTGGCGCGTCAATCAAGCCCTTAAACAGTCCGTAAACAAACTTCGTAGGGTCAAAGTCAGCGAGGTCATCCATACCTTCACCGAGGCCAACAAGCTTAACGGGTACGTGCAACTCGTTCCGTACCGCCAACACGATGCCACCCTTACCGGAACCATCGAGTTTGGTCAGTACAATCCCCGTCATGTCGGTCGTCTTGTTAAACTGTTTGGCTTGGGACAAGGCGTTTTGTCCCGTCGTAGCGTCGACCACCAGCAAAACTTCCTGCGGTGCGTCGGGTAATTCGCGCTGAATGACCCGCTTCATTTTGGCTAGCTCGGTCATCAAGTTGACTTTGTTCTGCAACCGCCCGGCGGTATCCACAATCAGGACGTCAAAGTTTTCGTCCTTGGCCTTCTTCACCGCGTCAAAGACGACGGCCGACGGATCACCGCCTGCTGGGCCAGCTACCACCGGCACGTGGTCACGCTCGCCCCAAACCTGTAACTGTTCGATGGCGCCAGCCCGAAAGGTGTCACCCGCCGCCAAAAGGACGGAGTGACCCTCCCGTTGTAGCCGGTTCGCTAACTTACCAATGGTAGTCGTTTTGCCGGCCCCGTTCACGCCGACGAATAAGAACACGGTCGGGCCCTGGCCCTCAGGGGCAAAGTGGAGACTGTTATCCTCGTCCACACCAGCCTCGTCGTACAGGTCAACCAGCTTCTGCACAATGACCTGCACAACCAGTTTGGGATCACGCGCATTCTTTAACTTCACTTCTTCGCGAAGTTCATCCGTTAGGCGCACCGCGGTGTCAAAGCCGACGTCCGCCTCAATTAGCGTATCCTCGAGGTCATCAAAGAAATCTTCGTCCACCGTCCGAAAATTTGCGAACAGCGCGTTTAGCCGGTCACCAAAGCTTTGCCGGCTCTTGGTGAGCGCTTCATCATACTTCGCCGTTTCGGCAGTTTCTTCCTTGCCGGAAAAAGCGGCCTTAATTCGATCAAATAATCCCATCACACACACTCCTTTGCTTCCGGCCTACTCACACTTGCGCATCCATCCGTACGCACAGGAACCTAACCGGCCTGATGCTCAGCACCAACGGCCGCCGCCGCATCATCCAGGCTCACTGAAACCATCCGGGATACGCCTGACTCCTGCATGGTCACCCCGTAAAGGATGTCAGCAGCCGCCATGGTCCCACGCCGGTGGGTAATAACGATAAACTGGGTGTTACTCGAGTAATGCCGTAAGAAATCGCCAAAGCGGTCCACGTTAGCTTCATCCAAACTAGCCTCAACCTCATCCAGCACAGAAAACGGTACCGGCCGGACCTTGATGATGGCAAACAATAACGTGATGGCGGTCAACGCCCGCTCACCACCGGACAGCAACGACAACCGCGTATGGTTCTTCCCCGGCGGCTGGGCCACGATTTCGATGCCCGTCGTTAACAGGTGTTCCGGGTCCGTCAGTTGCAATTCAGCATGTCCACCGCCAAACATCTGCGGGAAGATCTCACTGAACGCCGTACTCGTCGCTTCAAACACCGCGGTAAAGCGTTCCTGAACCTCTTTGTCCAGCTCACCCATGGTGTTCAATAACTGTGCTTTGGCGTCTTCTAGGTCATTCTGTTGCGCCGTGAGGAAGTCATAACGTTCCTTGACCTCCTGGTACTCGTCGATGGCGTTCATGTTGACGGGCCCCAGTTCGTCTAAGCCCCGTTTCAATAGTTTCAGCTGACTTTGCAGTTCAGGAATTCCCACCGGATCCGCCGGCACGGCCGCAATAGCCGCCTCGTACGTGGTCTGATACTCTTCGCTTAACGTGGATAATGCGGTATCCAGGTGCATCTTCAACTGGTTAAGCTGGACCGACTGGGTCTCACTGGTGGCCATGACTTCCTGCCGCTCATTGTACGCCGTCGTGATGCTGGCGGAAACCCGACTCAATTCGGTCCGGGCCGTAGCTTTCTGTTGGTTTAACTTAGCCTGTTGTTCTTGCAGTTGCTGAATGTCACGTGCCAGTTGCGCCAGCGTGGCCCCACGTTGTTCCTTTTCCTGTGCAGTTTCATTCGCGGCCTTTTCAATGGCGGCGATGCGTTGCTCCAGACGGTTAGCGGTCGTTACGGCCGTGCGTTCTGCCTCCTGCCACTGCGCTAACTGGGCAGCAGCGGTCTTCGCAGCTTCCTGCTTGACGGCCAGTGCCGTTTTGAGTTGCGTCAGCCGCTCTTGGTGATCGGCCGCCCGGCTGTTTTGATCCGCCAAAGCGGCACGCAGATCCGTCATGGTTTGTTGCAGCTCGGCCAAGTGCTGCTGAATAGTGTCACCCTGTGCCGTCAACTCGGCTTGACGGTGCGCGTAATCATCCTCATCCTGCGGGAGGTTGACCCGCAGCGCCGCCACCTGTTGCCGCAGCTGCGTAACCTGCTGCGCCACTAGCTGACTGTCTGCCTGCGCACTGTGGGTCTGGTCGCGCATTGTCGTGAGGTGATCACTAGCAGCACGTAACGTGGCGTCTGCCGCGGTGCTTTGCTGCTCAAGTTGAGCCAAGGTTGCACGTTCTTCATCCAGTTTGGTAGCCATTGCCGCTAACTGCTTGTGTAGCCGCTGTGCTTCCTGTGTGCGCGCTAGCGGCGAACTACTCCCCCTGTGTTGCGCCCCACCTGACATCGAACCACCAGCATTAAGGATATCCCCGTCGAGGTCACCAGCCGGTAACGGTGGTGCAAGCTGTTGGCAATGGGCACCGCATTATCCAGGTTGTCGACCACAATTAGCGTGCCAATTAAGCTGGCAATCACGTTGGTTAAATGCTGATCGAAGCCAACCAGGTCGATACCCACACCAATAAAACCTCGTTGCCCAGCCACCTGATTGCGAATACTTTGCGGTAGCTACGCGGGCGAATCACATCCGCCGGCAGGAAAGTCGCCCGCCCGGCGCGCCGTTGCTTCAAAAAGCTAATGGCGCGCTTGGCGGCACCTTGATTCGCCGTCACGATTGCCTGCAAACTGCCCCCAATGGCCTGATCAAAGGCGACCTGGTACCGTTCAGGAATTTTGAGCAGTTCCGCCACGGCCCCAACGACCCCGGGTAACTTGCCCTTATTCTTCAACACCGTCCGCACCCCGGAATAAAAGCCCGCGTAGTCATCGTTCAGTTCCTTGAGCGTTTTGTAGCGCGCGCTGGCCTGGGTATACGCCTGACTGTGCTCCATTAGTTGCTGGTTAAGGCGCTGATATTGTTCCTGATCATCACTGAGTGCGGTTTCCGCTGCCCGCACCGCGGCTGTAGCCTGATTCTGCTCGGCCTGGGCTGCTTTGAGGGCGGCATCCGCAGTTTCCTGCTTGGCGGTCAACTGCTTGATTTGCGCATTCAACTCTGCCAACCGGCTTTGGGTCGCCGCTTGTTGGCTCGCTGCCAACTGAGCCTCTTTGGATAGCGCCGCAATTGCATTACGGTTATTGGCTTGTTGCTGCAACGTATCAATGTAATTTTGTTGCGTTGTCTCCAGCTGAGCATTGAGCTCCGCCGGCGTGCTGGCGGCTTGTTCTACAGTCCGCAACTGCGCCCGGGTCGTCTTAATAGCCTGCGCCAGCTCGTCTTGCTGCTGCTTCACGTCCTGGAGGTGTTGCTGGGCGTCCTGTTGGTCCGCTTGGGCTTGCGCCAGTCGTTCCCGCAGATCGGCCAATCGTGACGTGGCATTTTGCACCCGCTCGTTGCTGACGTCCTCTTCACCATTAAGGCTTTGCTGCTTCATGGACTTTGCGAGCAGGTCGTCGTTGACCTGGGCCAACTGATGATCGAGGTCCGCCGCTGCTTTGGTTCGGCGATCCGAATCAGCTTCCAAGCCCTTAATCTTGCCGTTCAGTTCCTCAATGCGCCGCTTAGTGGCCTTAGCCGCGGTTTGCACTTCCCGTTGCTGGGCGACCATGCTTTGCACCTGCCGTGCCAGTAACTGCTGGTGTAACTGCGCGTACTCTGTGGACTGGCGCTGGTACTCCCGCGCCATGGAACTCTGTTCCGCGAGGGGTTCCAGCCGTACCGCAAGTTCATGCACAATATCGTGCACCCGGTCCAGGTTATCGTCGGTTTCGTCCAGTTGAGCCTGGGCCTTGGCCTTCTGGTTCTTGTACTTCAGTACCCCGGCAGCCTCTTCAAAGATGCCGCGCCGGTCTTCGGGTTTGCTGTTAAAGATTGCTTCAACCCGCCCTTGGGAAATGAACGCAAAAGAGTCGCGCCCCAGTCCACTATCCATGAACAAGGTCACGATATCTTTGAGCCGCACTTGCTGGTTGTTCAATAAGAATTCACTGTCACCATTACGGAAAAGGCGCCGGGTCACACTGACCTGGCTTGGTTGTTGCTCCAGGTACCCGTCGTCGTTATTGAAGACCATCGTTACTTCCGCCCGGTTCAGTGCCGGGCGCGTGTCGGTGCCGGCAAAGATGACGTCACCCATGCGCTCACCACGCAGGCTCTTGGCACTTTGCTCCCCGAGCACCCAGCGAATGGCTTCCGTAATGTTACTCTTACCACTACCATTGGGGCCCACGACCCCGGTCAACCCGGGATCAAATTTAATTTGGGTTTTATCCGCAAATGATTTAAAACCATTGATTGTCAGTTCCTGCAGGTACATCCAACTACTCCTCGGGCCAACCTAACGCTACGCTAAGGTTGCTAACGCGCGGTGGGCCGCATCTTGTTCCGCATGCTTCTTGCTGGTACCCGTTCCCCGGCCCAACTCGCGTCCGTCAGCAGTGACGGCCACGGTAAACAAGCGTTGATTATTTGCTGCATCCTCTTCGGATAAGAGGTTATACTCGATATCGACATCACCACCACGCTGCAGGCGTTCTTGCAACTTGGTCTTGAAGTCCCGCGTATCCTCAAACTCGCCCGCGTCGATGTGTGGCCAGATAATTTGCTCACAAAACTTGATTACGGCTTGGCGTCCTTGATCCAAAAACAACGCGCCACAAAAGGCCTCAAATAAATCTTCAAGCAAGGTATCCCGCTGCCGCGCACCGGCGTTTTCCTCACCGTGCCCCAGGCGGATGTAACGGTCAAAGTGGGCCTCACGGGAAAAACGCGCAAAGCTCCGGGTCTGTACCGCTGCAGCCCGCATCCGGGTCAACTTACCTTCGGGCACATCGGGGTACTTTTTGAACAGGTACTCCGACACGGTCAGTTCCAACACGGCATCACCAAGAAACTCTAACCGTTCGTTGTCGTGCACCCCTAATTCACGGTGCTCATTAGCATAACTTGAGTGGGTAAACGCCTCCTCAAGGATCTCAACGTGATCAAAATCGATGCCAAAACGACTATGTAATTCACGCGTAAACTCTATCGCGACCATACGTTGCCTCCTCCAATACTGTTTCTCATTATACTAAATATCACCCGTAACTAAAAGGTTGCGGACGCGCTGTCGCAACTCCACCAGGTCTAGGCAAAAAAGATGGCCGGATTCCAAAGAATCCGGCCATTGATTGCATGCTTAATTTATTTATCCGACTGGTGCGCGGCGATGTAATCGACCGCATCCCCGACCGTCTGGATTTGCTCAGCGTCCTCATCCGGAATCTCGGCGTTAAACGTATCTTCTAACTCCAAGACAAACTCCACGATGTCAATTGAATCGGCATCCAGGTCGCGCTTAAAGTTTAAGTCACGGGTAATAGTACCCGGCTGTAACTGAAAGTGGTCCTGCAATAACGATGAGATCTGGTCAAAAATTTCTTGTTCGCTCACGGTAAACCTCCTCACTAATTACCGAACCACTATATTCTAAAAATTCCCGGATGTCCATAACTTTTCCACGACAACGCCGAAATTACTTCTCTTCGGGCACTGCAATTTTGTGCGCATCAAAATACTGCACAAACTTCGTAATGGTCTGCTTAGAAACCATGTCTGCCACCTGCTTGATGGTGTAGTACACCGTCCGGACGTCCGCTGCCCCATGTGCCTTCACCACCGGCGCCTGGAGGCCGAGTAGTACCGCACCACCATACCGTGAAGCGTCAAACTTGTCCGCAACCCCGCGGATCTCGTTTCGGAGCAACAAACCACCCACTTTGCCCTTGACCCCACTATTCATGATGGTGTCCTTGAGCGCGTGCAACAGCGTGTGGGCCGTCCCCTCAACCGCTTTGAGGCCGCATTGCCCGTAAAACCGTCAGTCACGACCACGTCGGCCACGCCGTCCAACAGGCCCGTGGCTTCCACGTTACCGACAAAGTTTAGCCCGGACGCTTCCGTCAACAACTGGTAAGCCGCCTGGTGCAACTCATCACCCTTGTGGGGCTCGGTGCCGTTGTTGAGCAATCCGACCCGCGGGTTAGGGATTCCGCGCACATCCTTCGCGTAGAAATTCCCCATAACCGCGTACTGGTATAGGTGTACCGGGCGGTTATCCGCATTGGCGCCGACATCCAGCATCACGAAGCCATGATCGTTAGTAGCTGCCGGCAAAGTCGGCATGAGCCCCGGCCGGTCAACGCCCTTAATACGCCCAACGATAAACAGTCCCGCGGCTAACAGCGCTCCCGTGCTCCCCAGGGACAACAAAGCGTCCGCCTCGCCGTCTTTGACTGCCCGCGCGGCCCGCACCATGGACGCATCCTTTTTGCGCCGGATGGCCTGCACTGGTGCCTCGTTACCGGAAATTTCCTCCGTGGTCGGCACCAGGGTGATGCGCTCGTCGTTTTGGATCAGGGGACGCACCCGCGCCTCGTCACCAAACAGCAAAAATTCCAGCTGCGAATCTTCGTCCCGGGCCCGTTCGACACCCGCAACGACTACGTCAGGGGCGTTGTCACCGCCCATTGCGTCAACAGCAATTTTCATCGAATTATCCTCCTAATTAAGGCTCTCGGCTTGGGCCAAACGCCTGTGCACATATGTGGCCAGCGTCACGTTTGCGGGCGCCTGTAAGTCTGGATCGGCGGCAAAAATCGCGGCCGCGACCTTATTAGCCGTATCCAAAATGTTGAAGTCACCCACGGGTCCCCCAACCGAAAGTCAGGTAACCCCGACTGCTTAGCACCAAAGATATCACCTTGGCCCCGCAGTTCAAGGTCCCGCTGTGCTACTTTGAACCCGTCATTGGTGGCCACCATCGTCTCCATCCGGCTCACCCCGGTATCGTTCTTGGGGTCGGCCACCAGGATACAGGTCGCCTGTTTATCACCACGGCCGACCGCCCGCGTAACTGGTGCAATTGTGCCAAGCCGAACCGGTCCGCGTCCAGAATCAGCATCATCGTGGCGTTGGGAACGTCCACACCGACTTCAATGACAGTCGTGGACACGAGCACGGCGGTCTTGCCCGACGCAAAGTCGCGCATGATCGTGTCCTTTTCGTCCGGTTTCATTTGCCCATGCAGTAAGGCGACCGTGGCTTTACCCGCAAAGGTCTGCTGCATATCCGCGTACACCGCTTCGGCGTTCTTGAGGTCCACCGCTTCGGATTCTGCAATCAACGGCGTGATGACGAACGCCTGGCCACCAGCCGCGACCGCAGCCGCGACCATGCGGACCGCCCGTGGCTGTTGCTGCTTGTGCAACCACAGCGTTTTAACCGGTAGTCGGCCGGCGGGCATTTCGTCAATCGTTGACACGTCCATCTCACCGTACGCCGTGATGGCGAGTGTCCGCGGAATGGGCGTGGCAGTCATCGATAACACGTCTGGTTTGAGTCCCTTAGCCCGCAAAATTTCCCGTTGCTTCACCCCAAAACGGTGCTGCTCGTCAATAATGGCGAAACCAAGAGCGTTGAAGTCCACCCCTTTTTGAATCAGGGCGTGCGTCCCAATCACAATGTCCAGGGCGCCAGACCGCAATCGGGCCAGAATGTCCTTCCGGTCGGCCGCACTGGTGGCCCCCGTTAGCAACGCCACACTCACGTGCTGTGGGGCAAACAGGCGACTCAACTTGGCGTAATGTTGTTCCGCCAACACTTCCGTAGGGACCATTAAGGCGGCTTGAAAATGGGCCGTCACCGCCGCGTACATACAGATCGCCGCAACGATGGTTTTCCCACTACCAACGTCCCCCTGCAAAAGCCGGTTCATATGCTTCGTACTCCGCATATCCGCGCAAATTTCGTTGACCACCCGTTTTTGCGCGTTCGTCAAAGTAAACGGCAAGGTACGGATGAAGGCCCGCACCCGCTGGTTATCAAACGGAATGCGTAAGCCGTTAACCTGCGCCGTATCGCGCTGCTTAATGGCCTGTAATTGCGCCTCAAACAGGAAAAATTCCCGAAAAATGGCGGAGCGTCGTGCTGCGGTCGCCTCCGCCGGGTTGGCGGGAAAGTGCATTTGCCGCACCAGTTCCCGGTCCGTCAGTAACTGCAACCGCTGACGGTATTGCTCGGGTACCACCGAATGAATCTCGTCCGCGTAGTGATCAAACGCCGTTTTAATGGCGCTCACCAAAAATTTCTGGTGCACCGACTGACTCAACGGGTAAATGGCGGCCATTGAGGGCGCATCCTGGTCCTGCGTGGCCACTAGCCGCATGGCCGTTAAGGCGTTCCGACCCGCATTCCACTTACCATAAATAGCCGCTTCCTGTCCCCGATGGAACCGATCCTTCAACCAGGGTTGGTTGAAAAAAAGACACCAGGATCACGGTCCGGTCGACCTGGAGCCGAATGGTCACCCGCACCTTATGGGGACCAAACCGTGCAATAACGGGATCCGTGACCACCGTTCCTTTGACCGTCAGCTTTTCACCGTCCACCGCGGTTGCGAGGTCCCGCTCCTGCAGATCGTCATAACGAAAGGGAAAATAAAAAAAGCAGGTCGCCGACCGTGACGATACCGAGATCCGCCAGGGCCGCGACCCGTTTAGGGCCAACACCAGGCAGAACTCCGACCGTATCGCTAAGTGGCATGGTCAACGCCTCCTTTCTTACCTACTGCCAGCGTGGCAATAGGGTGTTATCATCAAAAAAATGGCTGGTGCTAGTCCTGCTACTCGACGGAAATCAAGTATGGGTACAGCGGCTGGCCCCCGTCGTGGATCTCCACTTCAAGGTCATCGTGCGCGTTTAAAATCGCTGCTTCAATCGCCTCAGCCTCCGCTTCTGATCCTTCGGTGCCGACAATCAACGTGATGATCTCAGCATCTTCGTCAAGCATGGCTTCAATCGTATCAACCGTCGTCTGTTGCCGGTCCTGCCCATCCACCTTGATGTCACCATCAATGAGGCCGATCCAATCTCCGTTGTGAATTGCCAAGCCCCCAATATTGCTATCACGAATCGACTGGGTAATTTCACCACTAACCACGTTGCCGAGCGCTTCGGTCATCGCCGCGGCGTTCTCAGCGAGGCTCCGCTCCGGGTTATATTCCAGCAAGGAGGTCAGGCCCTGGTTGACCGTCTTACTCTTTACGACGGCCACATCCACACTGGCTTCCTTCGCGGCCGCATCGGCAGCCATGAAGATGTTCCCATTGTTAGGCAATACGATTACGCGCTTAGCGTGGGCCTGCTTAATGGCTTCCAAGATGTCGTTGGTACTTGGGTTCATCGTCTGCCCACCGGACAGCACGTACGTAACTCCAAGACTCTTGAACAATTTGGCGAGTCCGTCCCCAGAAGCAATGGCCACCACCCCAAAGTCGGCCAGCGGCTTGGCTGCTTCCGCCTCCGCATTATCACGTTCAATAATGCTTTGGTGCTGCAGGCGCATGTTATCGATCTTGATTTTATCCAAACTACCAAACTGCGCACCATAACGGAACACTGCCCCGGGGTGCTCAGTGTGGACATGCACCTTGACCACTTCGTCATCGGCAATTACCAACAGGGAATCACCGTAATCAGCCAAGTAGTTGCGGAATGCATCATAATCAAACTTTTTGGTGGCACCGTTTTGGCCCAAGCCCACCATCATCTCGGTACAGTAGCCGTAGACGATGTCATCGGGGTTCAGTTGGGTTTGCGCATCAACCGCATTGACCATCTCCGACATTTCGTTATCATCAGGCACGTAATTTTCATCCGCCTGTTCACCTGCCAGTCCGGCACGGAACCCTTCGTACAAGAAGGTCAGTCCCTGGCCACCAGAATCAACGACCCCCACCTGCTTTAAAACGGGGAGCTGGTCGGGCGTCTTTTTCAGTGCAACTTTGGCTGCATCGACCACGCTCGTCATGACTTCCAATGTATCGGTGGTAGTCTTGGCAGACTTCAACCCCGCCTTGGCTGCTTTGCGGGCCACGGTGAGAATCGTCCCTTCAACAGGCTTCATGACGGCGTTATAGGCCGTCTCGACCCCACCAGCAAAAGCATCAGCCAGATCCTGGGCATTGAGCGTCGACTTGTGAGCAACGCTCTTCGCAAAACCGCGGAACAACTGCGAGCTAATAACCCCCGAGTTACCCCTGGCGCCCATCAAGAGCCCCTTACCCAAATGCTGCGCAAGGCTCCCACGGACGTATCGTCACTTTCCAGGACGGCCTTCGCCCCGCTTTGGAACGTCAGGTTCATGTTCGTCCCGGTATCCCCATCAGGAACGGGAAATACATTTAACGAGTTAACGAACTGTGCATTTTTATTGATCCGGTGCGCTGCGGCACGAATCATGTTTTGAAATTCGGTTGCAGAAATTTCCGTGACTGTCACAAATAGTTCCTCCCTAAAAGGCCCCCACATGTTTGGGGGTCATATAGCAACAAACGCCGGCCAACGCAAAAAGCGCACTGACGGCGGCGTCGGTGCTGTTAGTCTTCGCCAATTACCCGGACGCCCTGCACGATAACCGTGACGGCGTGCGCGGTGAGGCCAAGCATGCTCTCCAAATTGTACTTTACTTTGTCCTGCACGTTGCGGCAGACCTCAGAAATCTTAGTACCATAACCAACGATAATGTTGACCTCAATGGTCACCCCATTATCCTCCTGGCGAACGACCACCCCACGGGAATAGTTCTCCCGGTTGAGAATTTCGTTCAGGTTGTCCCGAATCTGGTTCTTGCTGGCCATGCCCACCACCCCAAAAATCTCGGTAGCTGCACCGCCGACAACCGTCGCGATAACGGCATTGTCAATGTCGATAACGCCGTACTTGGTCTTAATCTTAACCGCCATGATTTGCCTCCTCAATGAGCTGGTTCATAATTAGTGGGTACCTAGAATGGGCCCACTAGGACCATTAGTCCGTTGCATAGATTTTAGCATAGCCCAGTAACTAAGGAAAGTTTGCAGGTGTCAATGATTATTACTTTACAAAACCCTTGCAATGCCCGCCCCGCTATGATAACCTAATTTTTGTGAATAAATCGGGCAGACGTCCGATGAAGCAAGGAGGTCATACTTTGGCAGTTGATGTAATTACCGGCCGTCACACCCAGTTCGGCAACAAGCGCTCACACGCGCTGAACAGTTCTCGTCGCTCCTGGAAAGCAAACCTGCAGAAGGTACGCATTCTGGTTGACGGCAAGCCAAAGCGTGTGTGGGTTTCTGCTCGCGCCCTGAAGTCTGGAAAAGTGACTCGCGTATAAAACCAACGATGAAGGTGCTGCGAAAGCGGCGCTTTTTTTTGTTGCGTAGCGAGTAGACTAGCCTAGAGGCGCAGTCCGCTAACTCGCGGTCGCCAAAACAAACACAACTTTGCACAACACAATGGCCCTGACGACATCCCGTCGTCAGGGCCATTCTTGTCTACTTAACTAATTATCAACTTGCTGTCCGTGGTGATCGCGGCTATAAATAATGGCCACCACCCCACGCGCACACTGCACGGTCATGGGCGCAGCCCCCACAAATTCGTTGGAGGCAAAGCTGACCGGACTATCACCATCATAGTGGGCCAGCTGGTACTTGGCCCCGGTAATGTTCAGATCGCGTACCGCCGTCAAACTGGCTACGCCCACATACCGGTACCCGGTCCGCGGCAAGACCGTCAACGGTTGCCCACCATCCAGGTACTGGACGTAGTTATCCCGGTCGATCAGATGCATACGCCGAATAAACGGACGAAAACGTCGCTCGGTCGGCAACCAATAATTCGCCAATGCGTGATCCAACCGGCCACCAGTTGCACCGTAAAGGAACACCTCGTCTGCGTGCATGACCATCAAGCCATGCTGGAGTGCCAACTGGGTATCCGTATCATCTTTTTCCGGTTGGTGCCGCTCCACTGTGCCCATGGCGGTTTTGACCCGGGTAAACTCCGCTGCGGTGAGTGAATCAAAGTCACCCACCACGTATGCTGGCCGCATGCCAGCGTCCAATAACGTGAGCGTACCACGTCAATGGCCACCCATTGACCGGGTACTTGCGTCCAGTCCGTCGGCAACAACGCCCGGGGGCCACCAGCCATGAAGTTTAACCGCATTATTCAGCCTCCGCCGCCAACTTTTGCAGGTGGTGTAGGTTATCCGCAGGGTTACCACCATTGTAAACGGCTGACCCCGCTACGGCGATATCCACCCCGTGCTTGGCGGCCAACTTAATGGTTCCCGGGTTAACGCCGCCATCGATCTCGATGCCGAAGTTCAACGATTCATCACGGTCACGAATCGTGGCCAGCTCGTCGGTCTTTTCCAGCATTTCGGGGATAAACTCCTGCCCGCCAAAGCCAGGGTCAACGGTCATCACCAGCACCTGTTTAACGATGGGCAACACCATGTCAATTGCATCGACCGAGGTGCCCGGGTTGATCACAACGCCCGGATCCATCCCCGTTTGTTTGATCAACGATAACGCCCGGTGAATGTGCGGCGTGGCTTCGAGGTGCACCAGCAACATGTCCGCCCCCGCGTCGGCAAAGGTGCTGACCCATTCTTCAGGGTGCTGCACCATCAAGTGTACTTCGAGGGGCAAGGTAGTTTCTTGCCGCAAGACCGAGACAATTTGCGGGCCAAAACTCAGGTTGGGCACAAAGCGGCCGTCCATCACGTCAATATGTATGCGGTCCGCGCCCGCCTTTTCGACCGCATCGACGGCCCGCGCCAAATGGCCAAAATCCGCGCTTAAAATTGATGGTGCAAGTTGCATAACAATCAACTCCCGTTTCCAATCAAGATTTATTATACTCATCATACACAAATGGCGGCGTAGTTGAAAGGGCTTCACCCATCATCTCGCCGCCGTGTTGGTGAGGACGCCGCTGCCGCTTTTAACCGCAGGGTTACGCTCTCTATCCAAAACGAGCTCCACCCCACAAAAGCTAGCGCGTAAACCACTCGCCCCCAAAGGCTAAAACCGGCCTTTGCGGGCAAGCGCCTTACGCTTCCGCTTTTAACCGTGGGGTTACGCTCTCTCTATCCAAAACGAGCTCCACCCCACAAAAGCTAGCGCGTAAACCACTCGCCCCCAAAGGCTAAAACCGGCCTTTGCGGGCAAGCGCCTTACGCTTCCGCTTTTAACCGCGGGGTTACGCTCTCTACCTTTTTTTTCTTATCATACACCGGCTTCCGCGCCGCTAGCTCGGCGTGGAACTGGCAATAATTATCATAACGACTTTGCATGATCTGCCCAGCCGCCACCGCGGCCTTAACCGCGCAGTGCGGCTCCTGCAAATGCTGACAGCCACGAAACTTGCAGTCACCGGCAACCGCCACAAATTCCGGGAAACGGTCCCGCAACGCGTCCGTTTCCACATCCAACAGTTCTAACGAGGAAAAACCTGGCGTGTCCGCCACCAACCACCATACGCCCGATACAGGGTCGTCTTGCGGGTCGTGTGCTTGCCGCGATTCAAACTCTTGGAAATTGCCGCCGTCGCTAACGACAGGTCTGGTACGAGGTGATTCAACAGGGTCGACTTGCCAGCGCCGGTCTGGCCCGTAAAGATGGTCAGACGTCCATTCAGGACCGACCTTAACGCTTCGAGATCAGCCGCACCAAACGGCTGGCGGGGTAAGTGAACCTGATAACCAATGCGCTCGTAACCGTTCATCACTGCTTGCAAACGCGCAAACGCCGTGTCATCCAACAAATCCGTCTTGGTAACCGTAATCACGCCTGCAATCCGTTGCCCGGCTAAGTACACCAGGAACCGGTCCAGCAAGTTCGTCGCAAAGGTCGGTTCAGCCGCAGCCGTAATTACCATGGCCTGATCCACATTGGCCACGGGTGGCCGCACCAACGCGTTCCGCCGTGGTAACACGCGCGTGAGGTAGCCCAGCTCGCCGTTATCCGGCGCCGGAGTGAACTCCACAAAATCTCCTGCAATTGGAGAAACCTTCTTCTGCCGTAAATTGCCGGCCGCCCGCGTCCTAATGACCTGGTCGCCCACCGCAATATCGTAATAGCCGCTGAGCAGCTGAATGACTTGTCCCTGCAAAAATTACCTCCAAAAGTAACGATCAACTTTAACGACTAGTTACTACTGTTGTTGGAACTGGCCGTCTGCGCCGAGGAAGCAGTACTTGAACTCTGAGCGCTTGGCGCAACCGCCGGGGTCGATGAGCTGGCCGCTCGTTGCGTCGACGACGAGGAACTACTGCTACTACTCTTCGTCGACGAGCTACTACTGCTGCTTTCTTTGCTCTCATTGTTATGATTATGCTCATCCGGCTGGGTGGTAGTTGTGGTCTGCGTACTGCTACGCCCAACACTGACGTATACCGTCAGTGTGCTGCCCCGCTTAACCTTTTCGCCGGCCTCAATACCCTGCGACGTAATACGTCCGTATGCCATGCTGCCAGTATCATCGTCATTTTGGCTGAGCATGATGTCATGGTCAGCGGCCCACGCTTCCGCAGTACTGAGATTCTTACCCACAAAGTTAGGGATTTTCACCAACCGGGTCTTCTTGGCCACGGTCAAAGTGATGGTGGTCTTCTTCGGGTTCACCTTGGTCCCGGCAGCAAGATCCTGTTTCAGGATAGTGCCAGTAGCCTTGGAACTCGACTTGACCTTCTTCACCACCGTAAAGCCGGCCCGCTTGAGGTCGTCACGTACTTCGTCGTAGCTGTCACCCTTGTAGTCGCGTACGGTAAATCGGGATGAACCCTTACTGATGACCAGGTTCACGGATGAATCTTCCTTGACGCTACTGCCCTTAGTGGGGTCCGTCAATATGACGTGCCCCTTAGTCACAGAACTAGACGCCTGATACTTAGTATCCCCAATCTTCAAGTGGGCTGCTTGTAGCTTGTTGGTGGCAACGGCCACGGTCTCATCCGTGACGTCGGGTACCGTGGCATCACCCTTGCCAAAGACCGCGATCATCCCCGCAATTAGGGCAATCAACACCACGGCTAAGCCACCAATAATCAGCGCCCGCCGACGCCGTGGATGACGTTTTTTTTGTGGGCTGCTGGTCCGCTTTTTTTGTCCGCATCTTCCCGCGATGGATGGTCTTCCTGATCACCGGCCGCAGCAGCTGCCGCAATGGCAGCCGACTTCACCGCCGGATCGATACGCTTCGTCGCCGCTAAACTATCGTTGTTACCTTCAGGCACGAACCGTGGCTCGTTGGCCCGACTCGCATCCAATGACGTGGCCAGGTCACTAGCCATGGCCGCGGCGCTCGGGTAGCGCTGTTGCGGATCCTTAGCCGTCGCCTTCAGCACCACGTTTTCCAGTGCCTGGGGGATTCGGGGGTCAAAATCACGAACAAACGGAATGTCTTCCTGAAAGTGTTTCAACGCAATGGTGACGGCCGAGTCGCCTTCAAACGGCACTGAACCCGTCAACATTTCGTACAAAATCACACCTAGGGAGTAGATATCACTCTGCTTGGTGGGGAGCGAACCGCGCGCTTGCTCTGGTGACATATAGTGCACGGAGCCCAACAGCGAGTTGGTTTGCGTGACCGCCGTTTCAGACAACGCCACGGCAATGCCGAAGTCGGCAATTTTTACGTTACCATCGCGATCCACCATAATGTTTTGGGGCTTGAGGTCACGGTGAATGATGTTGTGCTCGTGGGCCGTTTCAATGGCACCAAGCACCTGGGTCATCATCGCCACAACCTTCGTGTAGGGAATGGGGAAGTGTTCCACAATGTATTGTTTGAGGTTTTTACCGTCAACGTACTCCATAACTAGGTATTGCTGGCCCTCAAACTCACCCACGTCATAGATACTAACAATGTTAGGGTGTGATAGTTCCAAAGTCGCCATGGCTTCACGCCGGAAGCGCCGCGCTGCGTCCGGGTCACTTTGCAGGTCTAGGCGCAGAACCTTGACCGCCACGTCACGATCCAAGATTAAATCGTGCGCTAAATAGACGTTCGCCATGCCACCCTCACCGAGGGTCTTAAACAATTGGTAGCGTCCGTCCAGCGTCATCCCTGGCTCAATCATCACCGTCACCCCCCTCATTGTTGTAAATCAATAGTGCGGTCACGTTATCCGGACCACCGGCCTCATTGGCCGCTTGCACCAACAGTTTGGCTTTGGTAGCTAACGTCTCCTTCGCCCCCATAATGGCGGCCAGTTGGTCGTCCTCCACGGTCTTAGTCAGACCATCAGAGCACAACAAGAGCATATCGTTAGCTTCCATATCGTAAATGGTCACGTCGGCATCTACATCCGGCGCGATACCTAACGACCGCGTAATGACGTTCTTACGGGGAAAATTCTTGGCCTCTTCGGGGGTCAGGTCCCCACTTTTAACCAACTCGTTGACCAGACTATGGTCCTCCGTAATTTGCATCAACCGCCCGTGCCGGTACAGGTAGGCGCGCGAATCGCCAATGTTGGCGATCACAAAGCGGTGACCAATCATCAGGGCAGCCACGATGGTCGTGCCCATCCCGGTCAAGTCCTTAAACTGCTGACCGCGGGCGAGAATCTGCTCGTTTTCCTTCTGCAGTTCATACATTAACCATTTCACGACGGTTTCCGCATCGCTGCTCTCGGTCTTTTCAAAGGCATAGCCAATGTGAGAGACCGCCATTTCACTGGCAACATCCCCACCTTGGTGGCCACCCATCCCGTCGGCAACAATAGCTAACGTCGCGTGACTGTGGTTATGAAAAAGGCCAACGTAGTCCTGGTTATTAGGCCGTACCCGACCGACATCCGTTTGGTAGGCAAATTTCATTGCTTGCTGTTCTCCTTACTCCACGCGTTCCAGGCAAGCAATGAAAAAGCCATCGCTGCCATAATCATGTGGCAAAATCTGCAGGGCCGGGGCCGCGTGGTTATGGGTCACCGGGGCTAAAGTCGGTACCGCCACCTGACGGAATCCGCCGTGCCGCTGCAAAAAGGCTGCCACCACGTCCTGATTCTCTTCATGAGTAATTGTACACGTACTGTAGGTCAACCGGCCACCAACTTTGACCGCCGGGGCCACGGCGTCCAGAATACCGGCCTGTACGCGTGCGAGGTTCTGCACGTCATCAATCGTTTTATCATACTTAATCTCGGGCTTGCGGCGCATCAGCCCCAGACCCGAACATGGCGCGTCCACCAGTACCTTGTCAAACGATTGCTCACCAAACGTTGTCACCGCCTGACGCGCATCCAACGTTCGGGCCGAAACGCGGTCAGCAAGGCGCATACGCGTGGCGTTTTGCTCAATCAACCGCACCTTGTGGGGGTGTAAGTCTAAGGCCGTCACGTGCCCGCCAGCTGCGGGGTCCAGCCATTCCGCAATGTGCGTCGTTTTGCCACCCGGAGCCGCGCACGCGTCTAAAACCTGGTCACCCGGTTGTAACGCTAAACTGGGAGCGACTAGCTGAGAACTTTCGTCCTGCATGGTCAACAGGCCGTCCGCAAACTCCGGCGTACCCGCGAGGTGGCCACCTGGGGCAACCACCCCACTAGTAGCAAGGGTGCTCGGCCGCACGTCAGGGAACCGATCCTGTAACCGCGTTACTAACGCCTCCCGCGTCGTCAGGGTCCGGTTGACCCGGGCCGACGCGTGCGGCGCGGAATTAATGCTGTTCAACAGGGCAGTTGCTTCCAGTTCACCCCACTGGTCGAACAACTTTTGCACCAGCCACGTTGGTACGGAGGCCGCCACGGATAACCGCTTCACGGGATCCTGGATGGCGCTGACGTCCCGCAACCCTTTGCGCTGAATGTTACGCAAAATGGCCGTCACGAACTTGGCAATGCCCGTGTGGCCCTTCAGCTTGGCGATTTCGGTGCTATCAAAGAAGATGGCCCGTTCCGGCACCTTATCCAGGTAGTGCATCTGGTACACCGCGGTCCGCAGCAATTGGCGCACCCACGGGTCCAGCTCCCGGCGCCCCACAAATGGCGCCAGGTAGTAGTCTAACGTCAGTTGGTGCTGAATGACCCCGTAAACGATGTTGGTCAACAGTGCCGCGTCCCGGTCCGCCAGGTGGCCCTGCCGAATGGTGCTATCAACCGTCAAGTTGGAGTAGCCACCGCGGCCACCCACTCGACTCAACACCTCTACCGCCAGCAGGCGCACATTATTCTTCTCCATTAGTTATCACCTGTGCGCCAACTTCCAGCTGACGTCCCGTTCCGTTCATGTACGCACTAATTGGCTGCCGCGCTTTACCCGCCGGTTGCAGTGTGTTGATCTGTAACGTGGTACCCTTACCAGCAGCCAGCACTAGACGCTTTTTGCCCAGTGCGACCACGGTGCCAGGTGCTTGGGTAGTCGTGTCCGCTAACGGCGTGACGTCCCACAGCTTGACGCGCTGGCCGTTGAGCCTGACCCAACCACCAACATGTGGCCGTAAACCGCGCACCCACTGGTCCACCTGGGTGGCAGGTAGGGTCAAGTCAAGGTGTTCCTGGTCCTTGGTAATGTTGGGTGCAAAGGTGACCTGGTCGGGATCTTGCGGCGTCAAGGTCGCCGTCCCGTCGATAATGTGCGGTAAAGTTTGCAACAATAAGTCACGACCCAGAAGGCTGAGCCGGTCAAATGCCGTGCCGGTATCGTCCGCACGCGTTAAGGATAAGGCCGCCTGGGCGTACATCCCCCCGGCGTCCATCTGCTTCACCATTTGGATGATAGTGACCCCGGTCTCCGCGTCACCGTTGATGATGGCGTACTGAATTGGCGCCCCACCCCGGTACTTCGGCAACAGGCTGCCATGCACGTTGACCGCCGTAACTTTGGCCGCGTTCAAAAACTTGGTGGGCAAAAACTGGCCGTAAGCGGCAGTGACAATCAAGTCAGGGGCCAACGCGATCAGTTGGTCCAATTCCGGGCTGCCACTGAGTTTAGCCGGCTGAAACACCGGAATGCCCAGTGCCGTCGCCGCTACTTTGACCGGTGACTGGTGCAACGTGTGCTTACGCCCGACCGGCTTGTCCGGTTGGGTCACCACGGCTAGTAGGTCATAGTCCGCCTCCACTAACGCGTGCAGGATTGGGACTGCAAACTGCGGGGTACCCATAAAAATGATTGATGTCATGCACAATCCTCCATAACTTTCATTATTACTAAAATACTAAACAAAGCTCAACGGTTCACGGTCAAAGGCAATCTGGAAGACGTTGCGACTCCCAACCTGGGTGGTCGTTAATAACCGTTCCAGGGTCTCGTGCAACTGGGGTTCTTTTTTTATACTTAATCACAATTTGATAATAATAACGCCGCTTCAAGCGGGCAATCGCCCCGCGCGTCGGGCCTAACATTACGGCCTGATCCGACAATGACTGTTTGAGTTCCGCAGCCAACTGGTAAATGGCTTTGGCCGCCAGTCGGTCTTCAGGGTGACTCACCGTCAGCTTAAACGTGAAGTAGTACGGCGGGTAACCGGAACGGTGCCGAATGCCCATCTCGGTGACAAAGAAGCGCTCGTAATCGTGATGGCGCGCTAGCTGAATGGCGTAGTGGTCCGGGTTATAGGTTTGCACGATAACCGCCCCCGCCTTATCGGCGCGTCCGGCCCGGCCACTGACCTGGGTCAGCAACTGGAAGGTGCGCTCACTAGCCGAAAATCGGGTAACCCTAATGACGTATCCGCATTGATGACCCCAACCAGCGTGACGTCCGGGAAGTCGAGACCCTTAGCAATCATTTGGGTGCCAAGCAAAATATCTGCTTGGTGCTGACCAAACGCCTTCAGAATCTTGGCGTGCCCACCCTTGCGGCGGGTCGTATCAACGTCCATCCGCAGCACTCGCGCCTCTGGCAGAATCTGGTGCAACGTCTGTTCAACTTTTTCCGTCCCGGTGCCGTAATAACGGATGCGCCGTGACCCGCAACTTGGGCACACCGTGGGCACGGCTTCCTCATGCCCACAATAGTGGCACCGCAGTGTATGCGAGTCGAGGTGCAACGTGAGCGAAATGTCGCAATTGGGACACTTAGCCACGTAGCCACACTCCCGACACATCACAAAGGAAGAAAAGCCCCGCCGGTTCAACATCAAGACACTCTGTTCGTGCCGATCCAACCGCGTGCGCAAGGCGTTAAGTAACACGGTCGAAAAATCACCAGACGCAGAGTCCAACTGTGCCGAACGCATATCTACCACCTGGACGGGTGGTAACGGCCGCTGATTAGCGCGTTCCGGCATGAGCAGGTACGTGTACACTCCTTTGGCTGCCCGAGCCCGCGATTCCAAGCTGGGCGTAGCCGATCCCAACAGGACGGGCGCATGGTTATAAGCGCCCCGCCACTGCAAGACATCACGCGCATGGTACCGCGGGGCATCATCCTGCTTATAACTGGTTTCGTGTTCCTCATCCATGATCAACAAACCAATGTTGGTCAGCGGGGCAAAAGCTGCCGAGCGGGCACCCACGACCACGCGGGCCTCGCCGCGTTCGATGCGGCGCCACTCGTCAAAGCGTTCCCCATCGGATAACGCGGAGTGCAACACCGCCACGTCTGCACCAAAGCGGCCCTTTACGTTCCGGACCATCTGCGGCGTCAACGCAATTTCGGGAATCAACATCAACGCGTTACGGCCCCGGGCCAACGTGGCCGCAATGGCCTGCAAGTAGACTTCCGTTTTGCCCGAACCCGTGACCCCCTCAAGCAAAAAGGTCCGGTCCTGCTCCGCCGTGATTGCCGGAATCAGTGCGTCCAGTGCCCGTTGTTGTTGCGGTGTCGGCGTCAGTGGTTGCGTGCGCGCCTGGGCGTCTAGCTGGGCGTATGGCCGCCGGTAAAACTCCCGGGATTCGATGCGCAACCAGCCCTGTTTGGCCCCCGCAGTGACGGTTGCCCGGTCAAAGGAATCTGGTCCAACCACGGCGTGTAAGCGCGGTTCATCGTGGCTAGCTGCCCACTGGGCGAGGGCCGTCAGCAACTTGATTCGCCGGGTGGCGTTACGTCGTTGTTGCTCTGCTAACGTAGTGTACTCATCTGGGGCCAATAGCGGCACAATAAAGTCCTCCGTGGCTACGTGCCCGCGACTTCCCACGGTCTTAGCCCCGTTAGCGAGCCACTTGGTATCCGCGTGCAACGCACTAGGCAACATGGCCTGTAAACAGGTGATCCAAAACGCGAAGGTATCGTCCGCCAGCCACCGCGATAACGCCAGCAACTCGGCGTCTAAAATCGGGTGGTCATCCAGGACCCGCAGTACGGGCTTCAATTCACCATCAAAGTCCTGCTGGTCCGTGGTCGCTACGATCACACCCATTACTTCACGCGTGCCCTTACCAAAGCTGACCACCACCCGCACGCCGGGTACCGCTTGGTCAACCATATCCGCGGGGATCGCGTAATCGTAAGGCTGATTTGTTTGCATTGTAGGCACATCCACCACTACTTTAGCCACCGTGGCCACACTGATCCCCCCTCGTCTTGTCATGCTCACATTATACCAAATCTTAGTACTGATTATGCCGACCACCACCGCAAAACGGCGGCCAGTCAAGCAATAAAAAAAGGATGTAACTAACGTCACATCCCCAACCGGACCGCAGCGCAAGCGCCACGGTCGCCTTCATTAACTTCTAAATTAATGTTCGTCGTGACCAGCATCGTCATTAGCGTCATCACGCAGTTCTTGCTGGTGTTCCAACCGCTCGGCGTCACGCTCGAGCAACTTGGAGTCGGGATCGATCACCACGTCACCCGCAGCAATTTCTTCCAGGGCCTGACCCACAGTTCGTGGTGACTGGTATTCAGCCAGCATCCGTAACGAACCAGCTTCCAGCTGGTGTGCACGCTTCGAAGCCAGTACGGCCAACGAGTAACGTGATGGCACGTTGGCCAGCAGCTTATCAATTGATGGGTAAACAATCATATCTTCGTTCTCCTTTAATCGCCCGAGGTAGCTTTCTTTATCATATTAGCATACTTTTCGGCCACGCGCTGAACGCGTAAGTGTTCACTCTGAATAATGTGCTCAATCCGGTCAACCGCCAGCGGCACTTCGTCGTTCACGACCGCGTAATCGTAATTTTGCATCATTTTGAGTTCGTCGACGGCTTTGTTGACCCGCTTCTGGATCGTAACGGCATCATCAGTCCCGCGACCAACCAGCCGGTGACGTAATTCGTTGAGGTCGGGTGGCGTGAGGAAGATGAAGACGGCGTCCGGGCACTTGGCCCGGACCTGCATTGCCCCTTTGACCTCAATTTCTAGCAGCACGTCCTGACCAGCATCCAGCTGTTCGTTAACGTAGTGTAGCGGCGTGCCGTAGTAGTTGTCGACGTACTGTGCGTACTCCAGCATCCCACCATTGGCGATTTCCTCTTCAAACTGTTCCTTGGTGCGGAAATAATAGTCGACCCCATCAACTTCACCGGGGCGCATCTTCCGCGTCGTCATGGACACCGAATAATGGAAATCCCGGTAACCTGATTTCAGCATTGCTTGACGTACAGTACCTTTACCGACCCCGGACGGGCCTGACAGCACAATGAGCATACCGCGTTCGCTCATGTCTCATCCTCCCAAATTCTACACATAAAATTATAGCCTCTATTGTGCCGCTTTTAGCCCAATAAATCAAGCATTACGCCCATGGTTGGGCGTATATTGGCGCCAAAAACAACAGCGCTGACCAAATTTTTGGTGCCCGTGGGTTGCAAAAGCGAACGGATGTTCGTATAATATGAATTGCAAACAAACGTTCGGAGGCGGACAATTATGGACATGATGAAAACAATGGGCACCTGGGAACGGCTCGGCCACTCCCTTGCCGACACGTACCACCAACTTTTTGACCTTGATTTTGATCAGCCATTACCCACAATGCCAACCAGCCAGGTGCAGTTGTTCACCGCTCAGGCCCTGACCAACCACTACCTGGTCGCTCTGCGCCTGCGTGCCGTTGACCGCCCCGTGGTGGGCCACCTACAGCGGCACCTGGATCACCACCGCCTCCTGCTCACGGAATTCAACAGCAATGTGGTGCGCATCGTCGACCCACGCGACTGCACCTATATCCAACGGGTGCAGTAGCCAGCACTGGACGTTCAACCGCTGACAACCCAGCATTAAAGACAATTAGGCCCCAAACCACTACGGTGAAAGTCATTTTCATCATAGTGGTTTGGGGCCTAATTTACGCTACCCGTCTAGTTGACTACGCGTTTGCTCCGCTAGTTGCAGGAGTTCCTGGGCGTGCTCCCGGGTGAGCTGCGTTACCGCCGTCCCAGCTAACATGCGCGCCAGCTCATCCACGCGTTCGCGCTCACTCAACCGAGCCACCGTGGTCATCGTCCGCCCATGGTGGACCGACTTAACAATCTTGAACTCGTGATCAGCCATCGCCGCTACCTGTGGCAGGTGCGTGATGCACAGCACCTGCGAGTGGCTAGCAATACTACTAATCTTGTTGGCAATGGCCTGCGCCACCCGCCCAGACACGCCAGTATCAACTTCATCAAAGATGATGCTCGTCACGCCATCAGACTCGGCCAAAATCGTCTTAATGGCCAACAAGATCCGCGACAGTTCACCGCCACTGGCGATGCGGGCCAACGGCTGCGCTCGCTCACCGGGGTTAGTCTGAATGTAAAATTCGACGACATCAACCCCATTAGGCGTGAACGCGTCGGGAGCGTGATCGGCAAAGTGGACGCTGAATACGGTCTTGGCCATGTACAACGCCTGCAGTTGTTGGTGCACCGCGGTGGTCAACTTTTGCGCAACCTGCTGCCGTACCTGCGTCAGTTGTTGGCCCAGTTTAACCAACTGGTCGTACAATTTTTGCACGCGGCCGTCAAGACCCTCAGCGTCCGAAGTCGTGGCTTCCATGGTGGCTAATTCCTTGTGAGCCCGCTGACCGTACGCCAAAATCTCGTCCACCGAATCACCGTACTTACGCTTCAACTGCTGAATCAACGCTAACCGTTCCTCAATTTCATTGAGACGGTTTTCGTCCCACTCCAACCCGTCAATTTCTTTGGACAGGTCCGCCTGCGCGTCCTGTAGTGAGTAATAGGCATCACTAATCGTCTCGCTCAGCGACCGGTATTCGTCCCCCAAATCGGCGATGCTTTCCAGTTGCTGCATGGCTTCACCCAGCGCGTCCACCGGGTTGTACTCACCATTATCAAACACGTCGTAAGCCGCGGCCAGGGCGTTTTGAATGCGCTGAAAGTTGGCCAAGCGCTCACGTTCGGATTCCAACTCGTCTTCTTCACCACTGTGCAAGTCGGCTGCGTCGATCTCTTGGACCTGAAACTTTAACATATCCAACCGCTGGGCCCATTCCTGCTCGTTTTGCTGCTTCTGACGCAACGTTGACAACGATTGCTGGTAGTCCCGATATGTGTGCCGATACTGCTGCAACAAATCGTGTACAGCCCCATCGGCATACTGGTCCAACATCCCCAAGTGCTTTTCGGGATGGTTTAATTCTTGGTGCTCATTTTGCCCGTGAATATCCACGAGCGTTTCACCCACGGAGCGGAGGTTGCCCGTGGTGACGATCTTACCGTTAATGCGGCACACGCTCCGCCCCGCACGCGTTAGGTCACGTTCGAGCAGAACCTGCCCGTCATCCGGCGCCAAACCTAAAGCCGCCAGGGCAGCGATGGTGTTATGGTTGTCCCCCACCAAGAACTGCCCTTGCAACGTTGCTTTGTCCGCACCGGTACGAATAAACTCGCTGGAACCGCGCGACCCCGCCAGTAGCGAGACCGCGTCAATGATGATCGACTTCCCCGCCCCGGTTTCACCCGTAAGCGCGGTCATCCCGGTCTCAAAGCTCAGGTCCAGTGACTCAATAATTGCAAAATCACGAATAGAAAGTTCCTGTAACATGGTTTCACCCCACCATATCTTGCAAGGTATCAGCTAGCTGTTCGGCCGCCACGTCACTCCGGCAGATAATGAGGATACTAGCGTCGGCTGGAATCATGGCAAAGATACGCCCGTCAGTCTGCGCCGCTAACAGCGTCGCCACCGCCGGCCCGGACCCCGGTACCAACTGCAAATTAACGAATTTATCCAGAACATCGATACTAGCGTACACACCCCGCAGCGTCCGTTCCAACTTCTCCGTGGGCGAAGCTTGTTGCGCGGGCGGTAGGCTGTACCGGTACCGGCCGTTAGCGACTGGCACCTTGACCAACTGCATGTCCTTGATGTCGCGCGACACTGTCGCCTGCGTGACCTGCACACCCGCGTCGGCCAACAGGTCAACTAACTGACCCTGCGTTTCGACCGCGTACGAATTTAATATCGTTTTGATGATATCCTGGCGTGCTTGCTTGTGCATGGCGGTGTCCCCCAAATGAATTAATAATTTACGTACATTATACCAGTCAATGGTGCAGCTTGCGCCACCACCACGCTAGGATTTCAGTTCGGCGTACGCCGCGTCGATCACCTGGTCTACATCGACCGTGGGCTCAATATGGGCGTCCGTCGCGTTAACCTCGTTACGCAGGTGGACGAGGAACTCAATATTGCCACCGCCACCAGTAATTGGTGAGAAGTCGAGGCCTAAAACTGAGTAACCATTCTCTGCCGCAAAGTTGACGATCCGCGTCACCACGTCATGGTGAACCTGCCGATCACGCACAATGCCATGCTTACCCACGTTTTCCGGACCCGCCTCAAACTGGGGCTTGATGAGCATCACGGCGTGCCCGCCCGGCACCAAGATGGGCCGCAGTGGCGGCAAAATTAGCCGCAACGAAATAAACGATACGTCAGTCACCGCAAATTCTACCGGACCATACTGGAAATCATTAGGCTTGCAGTAACGGAAGTTAACCTGTTCCATCACGTGCACCCGCGGGTCGGAGCGTAACTGCCACACTAACTGGTTCGTCCCCACGTCCAGGGCGTAGACCTGCTTGGCCCCATTTTGAAGGCAAACGTCAGTAAAGCACCCGTACTCGAACCAATGTCGAGCACCGTGGTATCGGTGACGTCAATGTTAAAGACCTTGAGGGCCTTGGCGAGCTTGAGCCCGCCCCGACTCACGTAGGGCAACTTCTTCCCCTTGGCGTGTAGTTGGGTATCGGCATCAATTTTGGTGCCGGCTTTGTCCAGCCGCTCATTATTTTGGTCGTAGACCTCACCGGCCATAATCGCGCGCTTCGCCTGTTCCCGGGAAGTAAACAGTCCCTGAGCTACAGCCAGCACGTCAACTCGTTCTTTCATTACGTTCACCTAGCCTAACATTGCTACAATATCGATTAATAGGGGGGCCGGAACGGATAGGCGGTCCAGCGCACGCCGCGCCGCCTGTAACTGCTCGGTCAAGGCCGCCTGGGCCCCCGCTAAGCCCAACAGGCTAACGTACGTGTTTTTACCGGCAGCCGCATCCTGACCCGCCGTTTTACCAAGTTCCGCCGACGACTTCGTGGCATCATTAATGTCATCACGAATTTGAAACGCCAGTCCAAACGCCGTGGCAAAGTCATCCAGGGCCTCAGTATCGCCATCACTGACTGTCGCAACCGTGGCGCCCATACGGACCGCAGCCAGTAACAACGCTCCCGTTTTGTGGGCGTGCATGCGCACCAGCTCGCCCCGCGTCAATGGGGTGCTACTACCGGTGGCCGCAATGTCCATCATCTGCCCCGCCACCATGCCACGAGAACCAGCACCAACCGCCAGCTGGGCGGTCAACGCACTGCGTACCGCCGCTGGTAACGATGCCCCCGCAACCAAGGCAAAAGCATCCGTCAGTAATGCATCACCCGCGAGGATGGCCGTGGCCTCATCAAACTGGATGTGGTTCGCCGGTTGCCCGCGGCGCAACTGGGCGTCATCCATGGCCGGTAAATCGTCATGAATCAATGAATACGTGTGGACGTATTCAATTGCCGCCGCCACGTGATCCAGTGGCGTAGCGGTTACGCCCATGGTCGTCGCAACGGCGTACACCAGCAGGGGCCGTACCCGCTTACCCCCAGCAGCCAGCGAGTACTGCATGGCCGCCGCTAGCCGCGGTTGGTGGGCTTGCTGCGCATAGTCCAGCATGAACCGCGTTAACGCGGGGATGTGTTCGTCCGCAAACGCCTTAATCCTCTTGCTCTGGTTCAAAGTCCTTCAGCTCCCCATCGTCAGTCATTACCTTGGCCACCGCCGTCTCGGCGTCTTTTAACGTCCCGTCTAGCTGCTTGGCCAACGCCACACCCTGCTGAAACTGAGTCAACGCCTTTTCCAGCGGCACGTCACCCTTTTCCAGGGTGGCGACGATCTGCTCAAGCTCTTGCAGCTGCGTTTCAAAGCTCGGTTGTTGTTCGTCACTCATGATGTTTTTCCTCCTCGATGTTCACCGTCTTGATTGTCGCGTCCACCGACCCGTGATCAGCGTGAATCGTGACGTCCGCACCCACCACGTATTCGTGGGCGGTGCGTAATACATGCCCCTGGCGTCGGTCGTATAGGCATAGCCCCGGCTCAGTGTCCGTAAGGGGCTAAGGCTATCCAAAGCCGCCGCCAGTTGCGCCACCCGTTGTCGCCGTTGTTGCACGGTCGCCCGCGTGGCGGCGCCTAGCCGCCGCTGGAGGTTCGCTACGGTAACCTGGTTACTACTAATGCGTGCTGCCAATCCCGACCGCTGCAGGCGACTTTGCGCCAAATTTAACCGGCTGCGCAATTGGGCCAGTTGCGCCGGAAAACTGCGGAATAAACGTGACCGCAGTAAGTCCAATTTTTGCATCTGCCCGTCATATAACCTTGATGGTTGTGTGAGCACGACACTTTGCCGCGCCCGGTCGAGCCGGTACCGCAGGCGCGCCAGGATTGCTGACTGGGCCCGCACCAAGCGTTGGGCCAATTTGGTCACGTTTTGCCCCGCCTCCGCTGCGGTCACCGGCGTCACGTATTCGGCCGCGGCCGTCGGGGTGGCAGCGCGATAATCGGCGGCGTAATCCGCAATGGTCACGTCCGTTTCGTGACCCACGGAGGAAATTACCGGTATGTGCATCGCCACGATGGCTCGCGCCACCGCTTCCTCGTTGAACGGCCACAAATCTTCGAGTGAACCACCACCACGACCAATGATCACGGCGTCAAAGCCGCCGTACTGGTCAACGCGTTGTAGCTGCCTGACGATATCGGGTGCCGCCGCATCCCCCTGCACCTGCGCTGGAAACAACGTAATCGCTAATTGGGGGTAACGCCGACGCACGGTAGTAATAATATCGTGAATCACCGCGCCACTAGGACTGGTGACCACCGCGACTTTACGCGGATACTGGACTAACGGTGTGTGGTCGTGAATAGCGTACAGGCCCTCTTTGCGCAGCCGTTCGTTGAGCTGTGCATACGCCAACGCCAGCACCCCCTGCCCCGCGGGTTCCAGTCGCTCAATTGTCAGCTGGTAATTACCCGAAGGCTCGTACACGGTCACACGCCCCACGGCCAGCACCGCCATGCCGTCCTCCAACTTGAAGGCCAACTTTTGGAAGGCTGATTTAAACATGACGGCGCTGATCTTGCGTGCTCATCCTTCAGGGAAAAGTACTGGTGGGCGGGACGCAACCGGAAGTTAGACACTTCACCCGCGACAAACACCTGCTTCAAGTACGGATCAAAGTCAAATTTTCGCTTAATGTACCGGTTCAACATGCTGACTGATAAGTATTCACTCGCATCAGGTGTTGCCATCTGCATCCCCTCCATACCTATAGATTTCGCGTTTATGTAATAAAGGCCCGGGACAAAAGCAATCGTCTCGAGCCTTTTTTATTGTCACGCCCACCGCGTAGGCGGCTTGGCGTTACTCTTGCTTAACAAAGTTGCCCAACACCCCGTTAATAAACTTCACGGCGCTGTCATCACTGTACTGCTTGGCTAATTCGAGCACTTCGTTGACGGCCACCTTATCGGGCACGTCATCTTCAAACTTAATTTCGTACAGGCCTAGCCGTAACAACACTAGATCCGGCTTGGACAGGCGGGCCATCGTCCAACCTGACCGTAGTTCTGGCTTGATAGCGGCATCCAGCTCATCGCGCTTAGCCAATACCCCATTGACCAAGTCAAACAGGTACTCTGGGGCAACCTCATTTTTGGGCAAAGCCGCCTTATACGTCATATCCCGGTCCCCGTCTGGATTCAATTCCAGCGCAAACAGGGTTTTGAAAGCAGCTTCACGAATTGCGTGACGCGTTAACATCAATCGTCTTCCTCTGTTGTTTCGTCTTCCTCATCGTCCTTAAACAAGTCCGTCTTGTCGACCGCGGGCGCCTTTTCGGGCACCACACCGACAACGTGGACGTCGACCTGGGCCAACTCCAGATCCGTCATGAACAATAGTTGTTCACGTAATGTTTTCTGAATCGCCAGGGCAACTTTAGGGACACTCACGCCATAGTTCAGATAAACGTAGACATCGGCGTGCACCTGGTCGCCATCAACGGTGACCGTCACCCCTTTGCCCCGGTTAGCCCGGCCAAACCACGCATTGATGCTCGAAGCCAGCGACCCACGCATCTGATAGACACCATCCACGTTTACCGCCGCGATGCCCAAAATTACTTCCAGTACTTCCGGGACAATTTCAATGGTCCCCGTACTGTCTGGACGACTTGCTAAAACAATATTTGTGTTTTCAGCCATGAGGCTTACCTCCCGTTTCTAAACGTTACGCACGAGAAATGTACGTGCCATCCGTCGTGTTAATGGTCAGCACGTCACCAACGTTAATGAAGAACGGTACCTGGACAACCAGACCGGTCTCCAAAGTAGCGGGCTTGGAACCACCAGAACTGGTATTACCACGGATGCCCGGTTCCGTTTCAGTTACCTCAAGGTCAACGGTCTTCGGCAATTCAACACCCAGCGTTTCGGAACCGTGCATGATGATGCTGACCATCATGTTTTCCTTCAAGTATTTCAAAGCGTCGCCCAACTGATCGGCAGTGAGGCTTAACTGTTCATAGGTATCGTTATCCATGAAGTAGTAACTGTCGCCATCGGCGTACAGGTACTGCATGGATTTGGTATCGATTTGGGCCTGTTCCACTTTTTCGGTTGAACGGAAGGTCTTTTCCTGAACGGCACCCGTCCGCAGGTTTTTCAAGGTTGAGCGCACAAAAGCACTACCCTTGCCTGGCTTGACGTGTTGAAATTCAACGATGCGCCACAGGTCATGGTCAACCTCAATGGTCAAGCCGTTTTTAAAGTCATTTACAGAAATCATGCATGGTCCTCCAACTAATTATTCTCAACCAATGATACCAATGACGGGGCACGGTTGCAAGGTTAACCAACCCGAACCGTCGCCGGCACAGCCATTACGTACACCAATCAGCCACGCCCAACAATAACGTAGTCCGACCCTTGCCGTCCTAAATATCCAGGTGTAGCAACTCGGCCGGTGCTGGTGTTGACAACTGCTGGACGCCACTATCAGTCACGAGCAAATCATCTTCGATGCGCACCCCACCGATACCCGGCAGGTAGATTCCGGCTCATCGGTCAACACGTTACCAGCAACAATCGGTGTTTCCATATAAACGCCCCAGGCACCAGGACCCTCGTGAATATCACGCCCGATACCATGACCTGCCCCGTGACCAAAGTTCTGCTGGTAGCCCGCCGCATCAATAGGCTGGTGCGCCTGGGCCTGAATGTCTTTGCCTAATACTCCGGGCCGCATCATTGCCGCCACCCCCCGATTAGCCTGGTAGACCAACCGGTAGATCTTGTCCAACTGGGGATCAGGTGTACCAATTGCAAAGGTGCGCGTCAGGTCCGACATGTAGCCGTGGTAGGTACAACCCCAGTCCAACGTCACAACGTCGCCCGCTTCAATCGCCTTGTCGTCCGCAAAGCCATGGGGCAAAGCCGACCGGTAACCGGAGGCAACGATAGTGTCAAAGGACACACCTGACGCGCCTAATCCCCGCATGTAAAAGTCGAGGTCGTTAGCCACTGCGCGCTCCGTCATCCCAGGACGGATAGTAGCCAGGACGTGGCGGTACCCGTCTTCGGCAATGTCCACCGCCTTCTGAATCAAGGCCACTTCCGCTGGCGACTTCACTTCGCGCAGTCCCGCGACCAGGTGGCGGGTACCCCGTAGTTGGGCCGCGGTGGCCCCCGCGAGGACTTGATAATCAGCAAACGTCATATACTCGGCTTCAAAGCCTAACTCCTTAACGTCATCCTGGTCCGCCAACTTGCCCACTGCTGGGAGCAGACCGTGATGATGCTCCACCACGGTGGCCGCGTGTATTTCGTGCTTAGCCACCTCAATGAACCGTGAGTCCGTCACCAGATATGCTTGTGTCAGCGTCACCAATAACGCACTTTCGTCGCCACTAAAGTCACTGACATACGACACATTCACCGGGTCGGTTAAGACGATTGCTTTGAGGTCCTGATCACGCATCACCCGACGTAATTCTTCAATTTTAGCCATTAATTGTTGCTCCCGTCTAAATTAATTATGTATGAGAAATTCATTACACAACCATTGTAGCAGAAAGCCGTCCCGATGAACGTTAGCGCACGCGCACAAATAAATTTTTGGCGGTACGGCGGTGTCAGGACCAACAGTGGCCGTCCAAAAGTGTTAGCTTAATTTTTCTTGCCACTTGCCAATTTGGCCAACCGAGATGTAAACAGCTTAGGAATGGCAGGACGTATGAATTGGCACAAAAAAAAACGCCCCCCAAGGGACGCTTCATCGTTCTAATTAGTCGGCAGCTGCTTCAGCAGGGTAAACCGAAACCTGCTTGCGGTCGCGGCCCAGACGTTCGAACTTCACGATGCCGTCGCTAGTGGCGAACAACGTGTCGTCACCACCACGGCTAACGTTAGTGCCTGGGTGAATCTTAGTACCGCGCTGACGGTACAAGATGTTACCAGCCTTAACGAACTGGCCATCGGCACGCTTGCTACCAAGACGCCGACCAGCAGAGTTACGGCCGTTAGATGTGGAACCGCCCCCCTTATGGTGGGAGAGGAATTCAAGGTTTTGCATTTCCATGAGTGTTACACCTCCGTGTGTAGAGTACGTTAATTACTTAACGTTAATGGCGTCGATCGTCACCTTAGTGTAAGGCTGACGGTGGCCCTTCTTCTGGTGCTGGTGCTTCTTAGGCTTGTACTTGTAAGTAACAACCTTCTTCTGGCGGCCCTGCTTCTCGACCTTACCAGTGACGGTTGCACCATCAACGAATGGAGTACCAACCAAAGTGTTGTCACCACCGACGAAAACGACTTCGTCAAAGGTAACAGTGGCGCCTTCTTCAGCGTCAAGCTTTTCAACGTAGACAGGTTCGCCCTGTTCTACCTTGTACTGCTTGCCGCCAGTTTTAATAATTGCGTACATGAGTACACCTCCTACGTGTCCGGAAACCGGACGTTTTCCCTGATTACTCGCCAAACTGGGTGCTAGGCTTTGATACCCAAGTCCGTGCGGTTGCAGTCGCAGGGTGCAAATACAACGTGTTGATTATAGCAGGGACCGCCAGGAAACACAAGCATCCGCCCATAATTAAAAGCCACCATCCCCAATGATAGTGACCCACTCACGCCCTAAAACTGCCACGATGTGCCAAGCGAGAGTCACATGCTATGGTTATCCTAAGGAATAAGGCAAGGTGGGCATACTGCGATCAGACCATTTCACACTTATTTCACATAACTCACAACTGTTTAGTTACATACACCGGACCTCGTTTTACTTTCCCATCAACAATATCATTTTAGGAACACAACAACATTGGGACCTTGCTAACTTCTCTTCCTGCCAAAATGCCTGCGGGCACGTATGTGTGCTCTACTTCTTCTTTCGTGGATCGGGTTCACCGGTCACAGCTTCCATGCCTTCTACAGTGACAATGATTTCACGGCCGAACTTTCGCCAACTACCTGCCGGCCACTTATCCGGATTTTGGCGTAAGCTCGTACGCACATACGTTTTGTTCTTACCCCATATCTCTGCAGCTTCCGTAGATGTTAATAAATCTGCATCATTCAAATTAATTTTTGCCATAGTTCACCATCCAAAAAAACAATCACAACAATCAGTGCCAAAGAAGAAACGTCCGCCGCTGTTGAAATAGCCGAAATGGAAATTGAGAGCACATGGTCAACAAACGACCAAATATTAAGTGCGCCCGTTATTAGCGCTACCACCAGCAAAACGATATTTTTATTCATGGAATTCGAAATGAAGGTACCGACAGCAAGAGGTGTTGGCCCGTTGCCTGAAGCTTATTTGTCTTTCTTCTTCTTGGACGCGGCTCTCAGTGCTGCTATGCTGGCGACTAGACTTGCAATTCCCGCAGCTACATTCTTGAAGATTTCAGACCAACTAACGGCGTCCTTCATCTTCTTGCCTTCTTTCATCTGTGATAGTAACCCTTCTGGGCGTTAGCGTCGACTCCTTGAAGAGTTTTTTTTCTTTACAAAAAAATAGCTCCACCCCGATTCCGGAGTGGAGCAAACATTACTTAAAGCTGCCAAGAGCCTCATTGCTGTGGGTATAGTCACGGCAAGCCACGTAGTACGTTTAGCCTTTAGTGGCATGGTAAGCCACATGTAGATAGGAACCGTTGCGCACGTAACCGTAGTACTTAACACTCTCGCCAGCATAAAACTTGGCCCCGGTAGGCTCGATCCCCGGATAGTACCACACTGTCAATGTCCCGTCAGGTAAAAAGTACCATTCTCGCCCGTGATGGTGTATTTGCACTCCTTGTAGGTCTTGGCTACGAACCTAGCAGCAGCCAAGCGTGCGGCCACATGGTCCACAACGCTGTCACCGCCATTGCCACCTGTTGAAGTCCCCAGATTACCACCAACATTAATAGCTGGTGTGGACGGCTTTGGCCGGTTGCTCGTGTTGCTCGTGTTGTCAAACAAAAACTTGCTAACGTCTGCTTCTTTGAGCGACTTTGGCAAATCATCAATTCCAGACAACTTGCCGTCTTTATCCAATTTCAGCGTGTCCACATCTAATAGTACCCGCACAGCCTTACTGTTTCTGGCACCTGCCTGAGAATGGATACAGGCAAAAGTGTGAAATGACATGTGAAATAGAGCCTGATTATAGCAAATTTGCGCACTCATTTCGCATTCTATTTAACAGTTTTTGTTTGTCTTGATTTTTCATTGCGCTACATTGCGTTGTAACACTAGTTTATGTGCCAAGCGGGGTTCGAACCCGCGACAAATGGTTTAGAAGACCATTGCTCTATCCAGCTGAGCTATTGGCACGAATAACGGATAATATTATAGAAACAACCCGGTCGCCCTGTCAATCGCCATGGTATAATGAAACTCCTTGGCAGGGGCAAGCGACACCGGTAATTTAATCGGTGCCGCTCTTTTTGTTGTGCCGGTGCATGTAACCCCGCAAGCCGTACAGCCCGCCCACGATTAGGACCATCCACAACGCTAGGAGCAACAGGAACCAGCTCCAACTGAAGAGGACCAGGGTAATGGCAGCAATCACGCAGCCAATGATAACCGCCACAATCAGGTTGAGCGGCTCGTGCAAAGCAGTAGTGACGGTAAAAAGCAACCCACCGACAATTAAGAAAATGAGTATATCGATAATCATGGCAATCCTCCCGTTAGTAGTATAGCGAAAGCCTGGGTCCCGGGGCAAATATTTTGCGCCCACCAACCCACGCGCTATGCTCACCCGCAAAACGATCACCGCCCCGCACCCACAGAATGACCTGGCGACCCACGCAGACACACGATCACGAAGGGTTCGTCGTACCGGTCACTTGTTCTCATTACTAATTACCATTACACTGGCTATAACTATGAGATGATTATGAGGAAAGAAGGATTCTGCCATGCATCTTTACCAATTTGGCCGCATTGCGACCGACCTAGCAACCCAGAAACAGGAACTACAAACCATCGGCTTTCCCATTCGCGCGCGCAACCTCAGCAAATTAGCCCGGATGACGTTTGCACTGCTAGAACCCCAAGCACACGGTGACGTCGCCACCCATGAAGCGTGGGCTAACCGTGCCGTCGGTCCCGAAACAGACCTCAACACCTGGTTAGCTACTAACCGTGACGTTATCAAGCGGGACGACTTCTACAACGTGGCGTTGCAGTACCTCGGCTTCCAACCCCGGGTCGATTTTGACACCGCGCACCCCCGCACGTTCATGCGCGAAACCGGCTTGCCCTACCAGGACGCCGACATTAACAACCAAGACAAATTTGTGCAGGCAATTTACCTCCTCCTCAACACCCGCACCGCTAACGTGGTCACGCTGATCAACGCCCTGGCCGCCAAGGGGTTGCTGGCACACCTACCCGAACGATTTACCTTCTTCAACGGCAAGACGCTACCAACTTTTAATACGCACCAACTGATTCGGGAAGTTGTCTGGATCGAATCTGACCTCGACACGGATGGTGACGGTAAGCGGGACATGCTGGAAACCACCATCATCCGCCCGGCCGCAACGAATGCGGGGACTAAGGTACCAGCATTATTCACCGCTAACCCTTACTTCCACGGTACCAACGACCAAGACGTGGAAGCTGCGACCCACGTACCGGAACCCACCTTGGCGGTCAAACAACCAGGTACCCAGGCACCGGCAACCACGCAGGATTGGTACCCAGAGCGCCCCGATTTGCCGCACCGCCAGGCCAAAGATGTTGCCACTGCCGGTACCGTTTATGGTGACGAACCGGGTATTTACTCGCTTAACGACTACTTTCTTGCCCGCGGCTTTGCCACGGTCTACTCGGCCGGCATCGGTACCCGCGGCAGCGATGGCCTGCGCTCCACCGGTGGCCCGGACGAAACTGCTAGTGCTGTCGCCATCATCGAGTGGCTCGGCGGCCAGCGGCAGGCATTCACCACCCGGACTGGGCACACGGCCATCAAAGCTTGGTGGTGCAACGGCAACGTCGCGATGACCGGCAAATCCTACCTGGGAACACTCGCGGTGGCCGCCGCCACCAGTGGCACCCCGGCACTCAAAACGGTCATCTCCGAGGCGGCCATTTCGAGCTGGTACGATTACTATCGCGAACAGGGGCTCGTGGTGGCCCCAGGTGGGTTCCAGGGCGAAGATGCGGACGTCCTTGCAATCGACACCTACTCCCGCCAGCAAGCACCCGGTGATGCGCAGCGCGTTACCAAACAGTGGCGTAATCGCCTCGACGAATTGGCCCGGCGGCAGGACCGCCAATTTGGCGATTATAATGCCTTCTGGGATGCCCGCAATTATCGCCACCATGTGGCGCAAATTAAGTGTGACTTTGTCAGCGTCCACGGACTCAACGATTGGAACGTCAAGCCCCGCAACGTCATCAAACTACATGAAGCCCTGCGTGCGGCCGGCAGCAAAATACACCACAAAATATTCTTCCACCAGGGCCAGCACGTGTACCTAAATAACATCCGCTCGCTCGACTTTGCCGACCAGATGAACCTGTGGCTAAGCAATAAACTGCTCGGCGTCGACAACCATGCCGTCTCCGTGCTGCCTGACGTCGAAATTCAGGATAACGTTACTGCCCAAACGTGGGTCACCACGCCCGACTTTGGTGCGGGTCCTGGGGTCACCCCCAAAACCTTGCCCCTAGCCACCACGACCGACCAGACGCAAAGTTTCCAGGACCGTAGTACCGCCATTTTTAACGACCAGCATGACGACAGTGCCGGGTTCGAGCAGCACATCATTCAGCCGCAGTCGGCCTACGCGGATGTGCGCCTCTGGCTGCCACTGCTCCAACCGGATCACGACGTGGTGCTGGAAGGGACCGGCACCATCTACCTACGGGTCAAAGCCGACGCCGCGACGGCCATCATTAGTGCACGGCTAGTCGATGTCGGGAGTGCTTTTCGCTTGCAGCCCACGGCCAGTACCGTAGCCCGGGGCAACTACCCCCTGGGCTTTGACTGGCAGTACGAAAACACCTTGGAATTTGCCGCTCGCAGCCACCCCAACGACGCTCAACTGATCAGTTTCAGTCATGCGAACCTGCAAAACCCCGTTGATGGTGCCACAGCCATCGCGGTCAGTCCGGGCCAGTGGGTCGACATGCAGTTGCAGCTGCAACCGACCCGCTACCACCTACCAGCTGGCCGCCAATTGGTACTGATCATCCATGGTGCCGACATGGCGCAAACCATCCGGCCTACTGCCGCTCCGACCATCACGGTCGACCTTAGCGCTAGTCACCTGGACATCCCGTTCCGGACGGCTGCACAACACTAACTAACATCGGTAACATAAAGGCACGGCCACTTCCGCTTGGAAGTAGCCGTGCCTTGTTAGTTTCAGTGAAATTAATGCTTAGTACAGCTCCAGGTACTGCTCGCGTTCCCACTCGCTGACTTGCTGCCGATAAGCAGCCCACTCAACGTTCTTGGAATCCAAGAAGCTGTGGTACAGGTGGTCACCCAGCGCACCCTGAACGACCTCATCGTTTTCCAGATACTTCAGCGCGTTGTGCAGCGTGCTTGGCAGGTCCTGAATGTGGTTAGCCAACCGTTCCGCTGGTGCCATGCGGTAAATATTACGGTCAACCGCTTCTTCAGGCTGCAACTTTTCTGCAATTCCATCCAGGCCGGCCGTCAACATGGCGGCAATGGATAGATACGGGTTAGCCGATGGGTCAACACTGCGCATTTCCAAACGGGTAGAAACACCGCGACCGGATGGCACCCGAATGAGTGGGGACCGGTTCTTACCGGACCACGCGATGTACACCGGTGCTTCGAAACCAGGAACCAGACGCTTATAGGAATTAACGATTGGGTTGTTGATTGCCGTCAACGCCCGGGCATGGTCGAGTAGCCCCGCCAGGAAGTGCAAAGCCGTGTCGGACAATTGGCCGTCACCCTTGGCGTCATAAAAGGCGTTCTCCTGACCGCGGAACAACGACATGTTCATGTGCATCCCACTACCGTTGATGCCGTGTAGCGGCTTAGGCATGAAGGTGGCATACAAACCATGCTTGCGCGCAATGGTCTTCACTACCAGCTTGAAGGTTTGAATGTTGTCCGCAGCTTCCAGGGCATTAGCGTACTTAAAGTCCACTTCGTGCTGGCCGGGAGCAACTTCGTGGTGTGATGCCTCGACTTCAAACCCCATCTTTTCCAGCTCCAGCACGATGTCGCGCCGGCAGTTTTCACCAAGATCCAGTGGGGCCAGGTCAAAGTAGGAACCCTTGTCATTCAGCGTGGTCGTTGGCCGACCGTTCTCATCCATCTTGAAGAGGAAGAATTCTGGCTCAGGGCCAATGTTAAAGGAGCTAAAGCCAGCGGCCTGCATCTTTTCAACGACCCGCACCAGGTTATTACGGGGGTCACCGGCAAATGGCGTACCATCCGTCATATGTACCGAGCAAATAATCCGTGCAACTTTGCCGTGCTCACTGCCCCACGGGAAAATCATCCAGGTCGACAGGTCAGGGAACAGTAACATGTCACTTTCCTCGATCCGAACAAACCCATCAATACTGGAACCATCCATGGTAATCTTATTGTTAAGCACCTTTTCCAGCTGACTGATCGGCACCTCCACGTTTTTGATAATCCCGTTAATATCAGTGAACATGAGGCGCAAAAACTGAACGTTCTCCTGCTTGACGATCGTACGAATCTCATCTGCGGTGTACTGTTTACGTGCCATTAAATCAATTCTTCCTTCCTAGTTAAATCCTTGTCCAAATGGGCCCCTACCCGTTTGTGTAAAACCAGATTGGTTCAGGATGTCATCTTGGAGCATCTTCCGCGCATCCGTGTCCGTCGTCTGCCGGGCTTTCACCGCCCGCATCCGCCGAATCTCACTCAAACTGAGTCCCGATTTGCGCTGCTGTACAATACTCAACAAGACGTCTACATCTGCCAACGAAAACATGCGGTGGTTGCCCGCATTTCGTGCTGGATGCACGAAGCCCTGCGTTTCGTAGTAGCGTATCTGGCGCGCGGTCAACGTCGTCAAATCCATCACTGTACCAATCGGCAGAACGGCCCGCCGCCGCAAAATTTCTGAATTGGCCATGACCATTCCCCCCTTGATGTTGTTAAGTATAAACCACTCATAAGGGGGGTCAACCGTTTATGTTAGCTAAGCTGACATAAAGTGTGACTGGTAAGTTATTGTGCCGAACGGCCTATACCATTAATGAATTCGGCGACCCGTTGGCGCAAGGACGCGTACGTTTGTGGCTGGGTAACCAGGTCATACCAATCCGGTGCCATCTGGTTACGTAAGTAGGTCAACTGGCGTTTGGCGTACCGCCGTGAATTACGCTGTATCAGACTTACTGCGGTCGCCAAATCATACTCCCCCGCAAAGTAGGGGACCAGTTCCTTATACCCAATCGCCGCCAAGGCCTGGTTATCCGTACCGTAACGGTCGATGATGGCCCGCACCTCCGCCACTAGTCCGTGGGCAACCATTGCTTCCACCCGCGCGTTGATTCGCTGGTACAACAATTGGCGCTCCGTGGTCAGACCCACCACCAAGGTTGTATACCGTGGACTGGGGGCGGGTTGTTCGGAGAACCGGTGACCAGTTTGGTCAATGACCTCCAAGGCGCGCACCGTGCGTCGGACGTTCGCCACCGGAATCTTCCTGGCAGCAACGGGATCCCGTTGCTGCAGTGCCGCCCACGCCGCCTCGGCACCGTGCACGTCCACGAACGCCTGCCACTTACGCCGCTCAGGCTACTGCCCGCTGTCCCTAACGGTAACCCTAGGCGTAACGCGTTTAAGTAAAAGCCGGTACCACCCACCAAAATAGGAATTCGCCCACGCTGCTCAATATCGTTAATCGCCTGTCCCGCCAGCTGCACAAATTTGGCTACCGAGTACGGCTCACCAGGAGTCAGGATATTGATCAGGTGGTGGGGCACCGCTGCCAGTTCTGTCGCTGTCGGCTTGGCCGTGCCAATATCCATCCCCCGGTAAACCTGGAACGCATCCGCATTGATGATCTCGCCGGCTAAATCCTGGGCTAGCTGGATCCCGGTTGCCGTCTTGCCCACCGCGGTCGGACCCGCGACCATGATAATTTTTGGTTTGAAAGCGTTCATATTATCACCTGTATGAATTATAATAAGAAATGTAAACAATGCACCCCACCAAAGGAGGTAGTGACCATGACCCATAAATTTGCTAGGGGCTTCTTCACCGGTCTGCTCACAGCAGCTGGTGCCGTTGCCGGAACCATATATGCATTTAAGAAACTTACGTTGACCCGGTCGAGGACAAAGCGGAAGAAATTGATGCCAACCGCCGTCGCGCAGTACGCAAGTCCAAGGGCGCCCACCAGGGTTAAACACTCAGCAGGTTGGAGTTGCAGCAGTGATACTTGTGATTCCGCCGCAAACATTTTGAACATGAGCGGCACCACCAACGCGGTGGTGCCGCCCTTTTTATGTGCACGATCAGCAACCACAAAGAAGCACCCGCCTTCACCGTTCCCGGTTAATCTGCGGGTGCTTCTTTGTGAACCATCACCAGGGCGTGATGCTGGCCATGCCAATACACCACCGCCCGCGACGGCTAATACTTATTTTTCTTAGTCTTACCAGACCAGTCAGCATAGCCCTTCTTCAGCCAGTAAACGTGCTGGAAGCCCGCCTTCTTCAACATCTGAGCAGCACGGATCGACATGGCACCGGTTGTATCGTACAGGTAGACTGGTAAGTCTTTGCGTAGGCCAGTCATGCGGTCCTTAAACTGAGTCAGCGGCATGCTACGTGCACCAAGGATATGGCCACCATCAAAGTCGTTGGTTTCACGCAGATCAATGATCTGCGCCTTACGCATGTTCTCCTCGAACTCATCCGCATTGATTTCGCCACCGATGCTGCGTAGCGCCGGGTCACGATATACTTGTAAAACCAGTTGGCCGCCCAAAAAAATCAGGACGATTCCAATAGCGATGATGATTGCATTAATAATTGATAATCCTTTGGCAAACATAGCCAGACCTCTCCTTTACAACTCCATGATTTTACTTTAGGGCTAACCGGGCAGCACCAAGCACACCAGCACCGTTGCCCAACGTAGCCAGCCGAATTTCCGTCGTGTTACGCACGTTGTTAAACGCGTACTGCTTGAAGTACTTTTCGACCTGGCTACGCAAGAATTCACCAGCGGCACTCACACCACCACCAATGACCACGTAACGTGGGTTCATGGTGTTGGCAACGTTAGCCAGAGCCAAACCGAGGAAGTAGCTCACCCGGTCAACCACTTTGATAGCCAACGGGTCACCGTTTTTAGCGGCATCAAAAACGATCTTGGACGAAATTTCGTCACCATCATCCAACGTCTTCTTGATGGATGAGTTACCGGAGTACTCCTCGGCCATTTCACGGGCAACGCGAACCACGCCGGTGGCACTCGCAACCGTTTCCAAGCAGCCGTGGTTGCCACAAGTGCACAGGTAACCGTGCGGGTCGACACATACGTGCCCAATCTCGCCAGCCGAACCACCGACCCCGTGTAACAGGTGGCCGTCAGCAATGACACCCCCACCAACACCGGTCCCCAGCGTCACGAAGACCACATCCGGTTCGTTTTCACCGGCACCGCGCCAGCGTTCACCGAGAGCGGCCACGTTGGCATCATTATCGATGGTCAACGGCATGTGCGTGCCAGCTTCAATGTCCGCCTTGACGTTCTGAGACGTCTTCCAGTTCAGGTTGTACGCACCGGTCACCGTACCCGCTTGAATATCCACGGAACCGGGTGAACCCATGCCAATACCAGCAAAATCGGCGGGCTGCATCTGGTACAAGGCTAGGTGTTCGTTAATGCTATCAATAATATCTGGCACAATGTGAGCACCATCGTCCAGGACGTTAGTATCGATGCTCCAACGTTGCTGGATTTCGCCATCGGTAGTGGTGATGGCAAACTTGGTGGTGGTACCGCCAAGGTCCACACCGATTAATTTTTGGTCAGTCATTACTATGTTCCTCCGAATGTGTTTTTTTTGCGGCAGCTTCAGTGGGTGCCGTAGCTCCTCTTCGTGTGCGTGGTTTAACACCACTTTGGCCGTCGCGTAGGTCTTGCGGTCAATTAACCCGGCTTTGGCCAGCCGGTCCAACTCGATCGCTGCTAATTCCATGTCGTACAACCGCTTGCCAACGTGGATGTACGTGCCAAAACGCTTTAACAACTTCAAGACGTCATTATACGTTTCCATTACATTATCCCCGTTCCATCAACTATGAACAAGATGATTGGGACCGCAATTAGTAGTACGCCCATGAGCACCCGCTTGACCCGGCGAATGGTCCCGACCCGGGGCACACCCACCGCACCAGCGATCAAAAAGCCACCAATAAGGCCGGCAATGTGCCCAGCAATATCGATCGACGGCTGGGTGAGATCAAAGACGAGGTTGATCACCACCACGATGGCGAACTGACGCACGGCTGCATTGATCGCCGGATTATGGCGAAAGTTATCACCCAACATCAGAAACGCACCAAGGAGACCAAACAGTGACGTCGAGGCCCCGGCACCAACGGAATTGGCGCTGTCAAAGATCATCCCACCAAAGTTACCAACGATACCGCTGACCAGGTAGATGGCCAAGAAGCGCCAGTGACCAAAAACAGTTTCGGTCATCCGCCCCAAAAACCATAGCGACATCATGTTGACTAGGAGGTGCACAATGCCAATATGCAGGAAGATGGGGGTGACCAGGCGCCACCATTGCCCAAAGAAGGCAATGTACGGGTTGTACCGCGCACCTAACGCCACCAACACCTTAACCTGGGTACTACCACCCATGGCGGTTTCTAGCATGAACATACCAATCGTCACCACCAACAAAACGTAGGTGATCACCGGTTCGTTACGCCACACACCGCTAAAACGGGAATTTCGCATTGCTGCCCCCTTCCGCACTAGTTGTGCAAGCAACTCTTACAATTCTACCAATTTATTGAGCGCTTTCCAAGCCGGCGCCCGTAAAAAAAACCAACAATTCCGTCCTGAAGCGGCCGAGACCCAAAGGAAAAAAACCGCCGACCCCTTGAAGGCCTAACGGTTTCCTACTCCAACCACTCCCAACCACACGCGACGCACGCCCAGATTGGCGTTACCCGTTAATGGTCGACTGGGAAGTCGAGTAATTACTGTCCTTTTTAATGTTGTGTAACTTGTAATAATCCTGAATGATGTCGTGCGCCATGGCGGTGTTTTCCTCGCCCGCCGTCGACGTCAGGTTAGGAATGACCAGTGCGACCGCGATCTGCGGGTTCTTTGCGGGCGCAAACGCAATCAAACTGATCGTGGTGGTTTCCACCATGGACGAACTGGAATCGGTCGGATCCGAGTGGGCAAACGTCTGCGCAGTACCAGACTTTGCCGCAACCCCAGGATTGAGATCGTTCAACGCACTCACGGTCCGGTTACTATCAGACCCATGCACGGTCATCCACATCCCCTGCTTAACCAGGTTGACGTCAGCCTGCGTAGCACCAATTTTGCCCATTACTTCCGGTTGGGTGACTGATAGCACGGACTTGCTCTTGCTACTCCTACTGCTATCCGTGATCGACTGTACGAGGTACGGCCGCATCCGGTAGCCGTTGTTAGCCACCGTGCTGACGTAGTCCGCCAGTTGCATCGTGGTGTAGGCATCGTAGTTCCCGTAGGACAAGTCCAATGCGGACCCAACGGCCAGCGCGCCGTAACTATTGTGTGTGGCCCCTTCCAGCCCGGTGACTTCACCTGGCAAATCAATGCCGGTTTTGATACCCAGCCCGAACTCACCAAAGTACCGCCGCATTTTGCTAAAGATGTCGTTGTCCATATTGAGGTAACTATTGGCCGCGTACTTTGCGTGCCCTTCCTTCATGGCCAGCCGCATCATATAGATGTTACTAGAAATTTCGAGGGCGTGTTCAGCGTCAACGAACTGTACGCACCAATGTTGTACCAGGATTTCTTCACGGGTGTGCCTTTCAGGTAGATTGGCACGTCGGGTTGCGTATTATTGCTGGTGGTGATGACACCGTCTTCCAACGCCCCCAGAACCATGGCGGGCTTAACGACGGACCCCATAACGAAGGTCTGGTTAATGGTACCCAAAGCATTTTCAGTAATGGTGTTCTTCTTAAAGTTGTGCTTATAACCCGTCATCGCGAGAACCGCCCCGGTGCTGGGGTTCATCACCACGCGTAGGCCCCATCAGACAAACTAGCTGCCCCAGAACTAACCGCCGACTGGTAGTATTTCTTCACGATGCCAGCCACATCATTCTGGAACTTAGAATCAACCGTCAGGTTCAAGTTTTCACCCGCCGACCCTGCGTATTGTTTGACCGCGCTGGAAACTTGATTATTACTGTTGACCGTCACCTTGGTCTGGGACTTGCTCCCCTTGAGAACGTCTTCGTACTGCTTCTGCAGGTAGGAAGTCCCCACCCGGTCGTTACGCGAGTAGCCTTCCGTCAGGTACGCGGACAATGAATCCTGTGGTAACCCCTGCTTGGACGTGCTGACCGAACCAATAATACTCAGCATGCTCTTACCGTTAGGGTACGAGTTCGTCCAGTCCGTACCCAGGTTGACGCCGGGCATACTCGACAAGTGTTCACCCACCTGGGCAACTTCCGTCGCGGTGACGCCCGTTTCCTTCAGGTAGACCGTGGAAAACTCACTAGCGCTGTTCATCTTGTAGTATAGGGCGGCGGCAGTCTTCTGCGTACTCGTTAGTCGCGGCATCACCCGTTTAGCTGCACGCAGTTCCACCTTGTACAATTTGTTGGCACTCAACTTCAATTGCTTCTTGGTGAGTAGCTTGTTAACGCGCTTTAGGTGTTGCTTATTCGCTAGGAAGTAATCCAGTTCTTGGCGTTTGGTCAGGGTGCTCGTGTCCGCCTTAATGTACGTGGCTAAGACGTTCGCCACCTTTTCCATCTGGGCGGAGGTCACCGACACGTTCTTCGTGTAGGTAATCGCCTTATTAGCCTTATTAGAAACCATGATGCGGCCCTCAGAGTCATAAATCATCCCCCGGGGGACGGTGCCTTCGACCGTCGTGCTGCTACTACTATTAACTTCTTCCGAGAACGAACTGCCGTTAATAATCTGCAAGTAAGCTAATTGCCCCACCAACAGAGCAAACAGAACAAAGACAAAAAAAAGAATAGCAAATTTAACCGAAACGGAATCCGAGATTTTGGTCGTTGTGGTCGTGGTGTACGTATGTACTTCAACAGTGGCGCTCCTTCGTATTTTCTGTAGTTTAGTGTAACAAAGAAACCGGGCAAACACCACGGGCGTAATTTCTGGTATGCTGGTCAGTGAACGCGGTGATTCGGGCTACCAGGGGCATATAACGGCGGCCGCGTGAGCCTAATACCATTACCAAAACGGAGAGGTTTCTATGCACTGGTTTAAATCAATCAAACAGCACCCACTAACCGTAGCATTTGTCCTACCCATAATGATTATGGGGATTTACTTTGCTGTGTGCCAACACGTCTATCCCTTTGGTAATAGTAGCTTACTCACCGTAGATATGGGGCAACAATACATCGATTTTTACGCATACTTTAGACAAACCTTGCTGGGCCACCCCGGCCAGTTTTTCTACGCGTGGAACAAGGCACTGGGCGGTGACATGATCGGTGTCTGGGCGTACTACCTCATGAGCCCGTTCAATTTGGTCCTCCTGCTCGTCCCCAAATCGGGACTGGACGTCGGCATCTTGGTAATCACGCTACTGAAGTACGGCGCGGCGGGCCTCACCATGGCCTACTACTTGCAGCGGCGGGGCCTACGTAGTTGGGCACTACCTGCTTACAGTTTGGCGTATGCGCTCTCTGGTTGGATGATTGCCAACCAGTTGAACCTCATGTGGTTCGACGGTGCCATCATGTTGCCACTGGTAGCCGACGGTGTGGACCGGCTGGTCGCGGGTGAATACCGGCGCTACCCGTTACTATTAGCCGCAACCTTATTGGTCAACTATTATATTGGCTACATGGTTTGCCTGTTCATTATCGGTTACTTCTGTTTCGCCCTGGTGCGCGCCCAGTTACGCCGACCCGCCGCGTTACGGGCCACCCGCCATTTTGCCCTGACCAGTCTCCTCGGGGGTGCACTCACCGCCGTCCTGCTAGTGCCGACCTTTTTTTCAAATCACGCAAAGTAAGGGTACCTACACCACCACCAGCGTTAACTGGCGGTTCGAATATAACCCACTGCACCTCCTCAGTAAGTTGGTCGCGGGCTCCTTTAACTTTGACCAAATGCCGTCGGGACTCCCCAACATCTTTGTTAGCTCGCTGGTGACCCTCGGGGCCATCGTCTACTTTATGAACCGGCGCATCCGCTGGCAAGAACGCTTGACGGCCGGTTTGTGGAGCCTAGTACTGTTAGTATCCTTAATGTTTGAACCGTTAGACCTGCTCTGGCACGGCCTCCAATTCCCAGTTTGGTACCCCTACCGCTTCTCGTTCGTGGTCACCTTCTGGTTAGTATTGCTGGCCGCGCGGGGCTTTCAACACCTGCCCGATGGTATCAGCGTCGTGCAGATGGTGGTACTGGTTACTTTCAGCGCGGCGACGGATCTGTACGTGTGGTTGAACCTGGACCACTTCAGCTACCTCACTAAGGAGCAGGTGCTACTGACTGGACTACTAAACCTCCTAGCCATCGTGGTCCTCAGTTTGCGGGGCAACGCCCACCGCGGAACCTACATCATTATTTTACTGCTCAGCATCGCCGACATGGCCAGCAATGCGGCCTTGACCCTCAACCAGCTGGCATATGTCAGCCACTCGGACTATCACACCTACACCGAAGCTTTGCGCGCAGGTGCTCAACAGGTGCAACAACGCGACCACGGGTGGTACCGCATCGGCAAAACGGTCGGTCGGACTAAAAACGACGCCATGGAAGTCGGCTTTAATGGCACCGACCAGTTTAACTCCATGTTCGAACCGCGCGTCCCGACCTTCTTTGGCAAAATTGGCCAAGCAGACGGGGATGGATTTGTCGCGTACACGTACGGGACGGAATTTACCGACGCCTTGCTGGATACGCGCTACTGGCTCACCAAACGTGCCGGGAGTACTGCCTTTTTGCCGACCGAAAGTACGCGCGCTGACGTTGCCGACTACACGGGCATTGCCCACACCAGCAACCTGAACGTTTACCGCAACGATAACGCGTTGGGGATCGGCTTTGGGGCCAGCAAGGACATCCTGAAAACTAAGCTTACCACTGGCACCCCGCTAACCAACCAGGATCGGATCGCCTCGGCACTGACCGGCGCGCACACCACCTTCTTTGAACCGCGGGCCTTTGAATCCATCACCATGACCGACAATGTTAAGGCTATGGCCGGCGTCGGGGGCACCACCTACACCGTCAAAAAGGGCGGTGCGGCCACGTTGACCTACACGTTTATTGCCAACACCACCGAGCCGTACTACCTGACCGTAGACAGTTCCCTGACGGACAACGCCGCCACGGTGCGTTTGAACGGGCAAGAAGTGCACCTGGCCGACTCCTTCCGTAACACCGGGGTGCTTAACGTCACACCCGCCCAAGTAAATAAGGTCAACACCATTACGATCACCCTCAACAAGCAGTCCCTGTTCATCGGCAACGTAGCCTGTACCAGCTGGACACCACCAGCTTCCACCGGGCCATTAAGCAGCTACAAAGTGAGCCCCTCCACGTGACACACCACGGGAGTAACAGCTTGCGCGGACACGTGACCATCAAGCGACGGCACCAGGTACTGATGACCACCATTCCGCAGGTGCCGGGCTGGCACGTACGGTCGATGGGCACACTGTGCATCCCCACAGAGTACTGGGCCTGTTTATGACCATCCCGCTGTCCAAGGGGCACCACACCATCAAGATGTTCTACGTTCCGCCATACCTGGTGACCGGACTGTTGATCACGTTAGCAGCCCTATTCATTGGTTGGATCTGGCTCTGGCGCAACCGGCCGCGCCACGCAGCGGTGCCACGGTTCAACCACCGTATCCAGCAACTGCTACGCCGGCCACGGTAACACGCTGAAAAAGACTGGCCTTACTACTAATTGGTAGTAAGGCCAGTCTTTTTGTTGGCGGGTGCTATTCACCAACATCATTATTGGGGGCACTCACCTTGCCGTGCCGCACCGCGTACAGCGCCGCCTTGGTCCGGTCGTCGACTTCCAGTTTAGCAAGAATGTTAGACACGTGCGTTTTGACCGTCTTTAACGTAATGAACAGCTCGTCAGCGATCTCCTGATTACTTTTGCCCTGAGCAATCAAGTCCAACACTTCCCGTTCCCGATTGGTCAGGTCGTCATACAACGCCATGTCCGCCATGGCTTCATCCTTATGTTGCAACTTGTCATTGACCTCCGGAGCAATAGTACTTTGTCCACGCATAGTTTTACGAATAGCATCCGCAATTTCCGCGGCCGTGCTGGTCTTGAGGATATAACTGGCCGCGCCAGCAGCCATCGCCGGATACACCAGTTCATCGTCGATAAAACTAGTGAGGATAATCACGTGGGCTTGCGGCCAAGCAGCCAAAATTTCCTTAGTGGCCGTGACCCCATCCATTTTCGGCATCTTCAGGTCCATCAGGATGACGTCGGGCCGCTTGGCGAGCGCCTGATCACGACCGTCTAGCCCGTTCTCCGCCTCACCGATCACCTCAATATCGTCCTGGATGCCTAAGTACGACGCAATCCCCAAACGAACCATTTCGTGATCATCAACAATTAATACCTTAATCATGGTGCTCCTCCTTCGTTGTTAACGGCACCCGCACCTCGACGCTGGTACCCTGGCCGGGAAAACTAATTATCTTCACGGTGCCACCTAAACTGTGGGCCCGTTCCTCAATATTGTTGAGCCCGTAACTACCGGCATTATCAGCGGTGGTGGTGTCAAACCCCACCCCGTCGTCAATCATCCGTAACACCACGTTGCTACCAACCGTGTTAAGGTATACCTCTAATTGCTTGGCCTCGGCGTGACGGAGCGTATTACTCAACAGCTCCTGGACGATTCGAAACAAGTGATCCTCAGTGGTGGTCGCCAAATGGACATCAGCAATGTCCCACTTAATGGTGATATTGATCTTGGTCTGGAGTTCCTTGAGCAAGCCAATAATTCCGGTTCGTAGCGGTTTACCCGCCAGCGAGGTGGGCCGCAGGTGCAGTAACAACGCTCGCATTTCCGACTGGGCCGCATTGATCACCCGCTCAATCGTATCAAGTTGCTTAAGCAAGCCGCCATCGGCTAACGCCGGTTTAGCCTCCACAACCGCCCGCATGGTTGAGAGCAACATCATGGCCGCAAAGAGTTGCTGGGACACAGAATCGTGTAGCTCCCGCGCAATACGTTGCCGTTCAGCGACGACAACCGCCTCTTTGCTTTCTCCCTCCACGAGGTCAGGCTTCTTGCTGTAACGTGCAATTTCCTCTTGTAACCGAATCAATTGTTGTTGGATTGCCCGCAGTAACCGGGCGTTATCGTGACCAAACACCTTGGCGTTGACCGTCGTAGCGTTATCCGTGTCGGTATCCAAAAAGTCGCGTAACAACCGGCCCAATTCTGTTGCCATTCGCCGTTGGGTCACCCGCACGACCAGCCACACGCACGCCGTTACGACAACCCCGAGGAGGCAGGCCGCAATCACCGCAAAGATGGCCACAGGCACACCCGCAACCGGATATGACAATATGCGCCAAACGTATGCCCACTTGTGCGCCACGACTACCATCCACATCAGTACAATTTCGAGCAGAAATATTAACAAGCTAATGGCGCCCAGAATGCAAGCATAGCCCTTCTTGGTCATACCGTCACCACCTCCAGGTCACCAATCAACGCGCTAGTAATGATGCGCAACCGTCGTGGCGCGTCATCATACCCCGGAGTTGCTAAATGAATGGTTTCGTTAGCAAGGTGAAAGTCCTCCCCCGCAAAGCTGACCTTACCCGCTAGCGCCGAATGGTTCAGCTCAATACCGACCCCCAGCGGCACCAAGACGCGGGTCCGCCCAAAGCCTTTGCGGATCACCACCACGTTATCGCGTTGGGGCAAAATGGTGTTGCCCAGGTCGACGATGGTATCACCCGCCAGTACGGTAATGTTGGTGTCCTCCCACTCGAAGACAGAACTGCCAATGGTGGTATCACCAAACCATGGCTGGCGGCGGGGACGACCGGCGTTAGCGCCAAAGCCGTGCACAGACACGAACTGCTTGTGGGTCCAGGGCGTCCACTTGCCGTTCCGCGCCCGCCGCCGCAGACTCAGAAGTAACATAATGCCCCCAAACGCCAACATCCACCAGAACGCGCCGTGCACCGCCACACTGACGGTAACCGACACCGTACCAAAAACTAGGAGGAACGTGCGCCAGAAACCACTTTGACGTCCCCGCGCTATGACTAACGCGACCGCGCCCACGATCAAGAAAATCAGCGTGGGCAGATCGCTAAATAAACTAAAGCCCAAGCACAACGCCAAAATAAATTCAACGATGGCGAAAAAGTATATTCTTGACGACATGTTCCACCTCCTGCGTATATCATACCCTAACCACCCCAAATTTCGTGGGTCTCCAGACTGATTTCAGTGCGGAGAAACGTCCCCAATCGTGGGCAACCTAAAAGCGGCGGTCCTGTATGCACAGGGCCACCGCTTTGCATGAGCTGAATGGGTTTTACTTAACTGCCGTAATCTTGACTTGCATCTCACCACCAGGGGTTTGTACCGAAACGGTCTCACCCAACTTGTGGCCGATCAAGGATTCACCAATCGGGGATTCGTTACTGATCTTACCCGCCATTGGGTCCGCTTCAGCAGCACCAACAATCTGGTAGGTCTCGGGGTCGTCTTCACCAACCTCGATGAACGTGACCGACTTACCCACGGACACTTCGTCCTTGGCCACGGCGTCACTATCAATGATCTCCGCGTACCGCAACATCTGTTCAACCTGTGCGATCCGCGTTTCCAATGATGACTGCTCGTCCTTAGCGCTTTCGTACTCGGAGTTTTCGGACAGGTCACCGAAACCACGGGCAACCTTGATCCGGTTAATGACTTCCGGACGCTTGACCGTCTTTAATTCTTCCAATTCCTTTTCCAATTTGACTTTGCCATCCGCCGTCATTGGGTACGTCTTGTCTGCCATGCTAATTTACCTCTTCCTTATCTACTTAACTTAAGCCGCGCTGGTCCAGAATTGCCTGCACCTTGGTGACCAATAAATCCACTGCTACTTTGTTCTGACCACCTCGGGGATAATCAGGTCCGCGTACCGCTTGGTTGGTTCCACAAACTCGTGGTACATCGGCTTAACCGTACTCTGATACTGCTGAATAATGTCGTCCAGCGAGCGGCCCCGCTCCACAATGTCCCGCTTGATGCGGCGCAATACGCGGATATCATCGTCCGTGTCGACAAAGATTTTGATGTCCATCAACTCACGCAGTTCCTTCTCGGCGAGGATCAGGATGCCTTCAAGGATAATGACGTCCGTGGGCTCTACGTGAATCGTCTGGTTAGTCCGGTTGTGGTCGGTGTAATCGTACACCGGCTTTTCAATCGGCTGCCGGTGCAACAACCGTTGCAAGTCCGCCACCAGTAAATCGTTATCGAAGGCGAGCGGGTGGTCGTAATTAATCAACTTCCGCTGGGCAAAGGGCAAGTCACTGTGCTTGTAGTACGAATCCTGCGCAATGAGGGTCACCGACCGCGTAGCTTCAAAGTGGTCAAAAATTTTGTGCGCCACACTCGTCTTGCCAGAGGCCGAACCCCCAGTAATCCCAATCACAATGGGCTTTTGCTGTTCCATTACTTATTCATCCCCACTAGAGTTACTTGTTACTGATTGTCGCTACCAATTGCCTTAATGTTGGCATTCTGTTCCGCCAAGGTCCGGGCATACAGAATCTTCCCGGTCTTGAGGTTGGCCACAAAGTACAAGTAACCAGCACTACGGTCAGACGGATTCAACACCGCCTGGATTGATTGTAAACTGGGCTGGTTGAATGGCCCCGGGCCAAAACCAGTGTGTTTATACAAGTTATATGGAGATTTAACCGCCGTATCCTTGTTGGTTAGGTGGGTTTTATGGGTATTGAGTGCGTACATCACGGTGATATCCGATTGTAGCGGCATGCCCGCGTCCATCCGGTTGAAGAACACCCCAGCAATCTTGCGCCGACTCTTTTCCGTCACGCCTTCACGTTCAACGATCGAAGCCAAGGTGAGCACATGCTGGACGGTCAGGTTCTTTTGCTTAATGGTAGCGTAGTACGGCTTCAAGACCGTGTTGGTTTTAGCCACCATTTGGGTGACCAGTTGCTTCATGGTTTCACCCGAACTTACAGTATACGTGGCCGGGAAGAGGTAACCCTCCAACCGGTACCGCACCCCGTGCGCCTTAGCCGCTGATCCCAGTAATTGCGGGTACTTTTTGGCTAACTGCTTGAAGAACTGTTGGTCACGCATCAACTTCATGAAGCTGCGCTTAGAGATGTTACCGTTCTTCTTGGTGTACTTATCCATGCTGCTGGCAATCGTTTCGACGGTCACCCCTTCACGCACCAACACCTGGGTGCCGGCCGTGCTGCCGTTACCCATCAACGTGTTCACGACGTGCTTTAAGTCCATCGACTTAGCGACCTGAAAGGTGCCCGCCTGAAAATCACTGTAACTATTAATCTTCGCGTACAGTGCAAAGACGGTTGCGCTCTTGATGACACCCCGCTTGGCCAGCACGTCGCCAATTTGCTTGGTGCTGGCCCCACTCGGAATACGCACGCTGACGTCCTTGGTCGCGTGGGGGTCAACGGCAGCTAACGAAGTCGTGACGTACCGGTACCCCATGAACCCGACCACGGCAACGAGCGCGACCACAATGCCGATCACCCACCAAACAATACGGTGGACCATACGGTTTTGTGCGTCCCGAAACGCCCGCTTATCCAGCGACGTACCGGGGATTTTTTTGATGCTCTTGCTGTGAACCAGCCACAATCAGACCTCCAAAACGTTAATTATCTCGACCATTATATTAGAAACAACCTTAAAAAGCGATAGTTACTAACGAATTTTAGCGTTTACTTCAGTCTTGAGGGCCGCTTCCACTGCCGCCATGGCTTTTTCCACGGTCTCCTCAGTCAACGTATCATCATCACGCCGGAACGTCAGCGTGTAGGCCAAGCTGCGCGTTGCTGGTGGTAACTTTGGCCCAGCATAAACGTCAAACAGGTGCACATCCCGCAAGTAAGCCCCAGCGTTTGCCCCAATCACGGCTTCCACCGCGGCGTTGGTCGTCTTGCTGTCCAACAGCAGCGCTACGTCACGCGTCATTGCCGGGAATTTTGGTGCTGGCTTGACGGTCTTATCTGCCCGCGCGGCTGTGAGCAACGGCTCCAAGTTCAGTTCGAACACAAACGTTTGTGGGAGGTTATGCGCCGCTTCGTACTGCGGGTGCAACCGCCCCAGCAACCCAATGCGGGCGTCGTCCAACATGACGTAGGCGGACTGGCCGGGGTGCATGCTGGCCGGCAAGTCGGCAGTGGTGTAGGTCACCGTGCCGTCGAGGTTATAATCATCCAGCAACATGGCAACGATCCCCTTGGTGACGTAGAAATCAACTGGCTGCACCGGCTGGTTCCATTCCTTGTTGGCAAAGTTGCCCGTCAACACACCCGCGACGTAATTGTGTTCGGCTGGCCGGTGCTGATCCTGCTGCCGAATGAAGACCCGCCCCTGTTCGTACAGCGACGTCAGTTTCCTTACGGGCTACGTTGTAGCGGACCGCGTCCAGCAATCCGGTCAGCATGTTTGCCCGCAATTCCTGGTGATCAACCGTCATTGGCCAAGCTAACTTAGTCGTGGCGTTTCTTTCCAAACCAAATTCGTTGGCCTGGCCTTCCCCGCGCAGTGAGTAGGTGATGGCTTGGTCCAACCCGGCTCCCTGTAGCAACGTCCGGTTCCGCCGTAACCGCCGCTGGACGGAGTTCAACGTCCCCACCGTCATGGTTGCTGTGGGTAAGGTAGCGGGTAAGTTGTCGTAACCGTAGATCCGAGCAACTTCCTCGATCAGATCGGGCACAATAAAGATATCCCAGCGCCGAGCCGGCACTGATACCTGCATCTGGTCACCCTCGCCGGTCACGCCAAAGCCGAGCCGGTCAAAGATGCCTCGCACCGTCGCCGCGTCGAGCGTAGTCCCCAGCACGTGGTTAATTTGGTCAGTGGTAATGGCAATAACTTTAGGGGCACCGCTCACACTGGTAGCCGTGGCAATGCCATGCGCTACCGTACCGCCACCCAGCTCAGTTGCCATCCGGGCTGCCGTATCCAGGGCGGTAATAATGCTGGATTCGTCGATCCCCTTTTCAAAACGGGAACTGGCCTGACTACGCAAATCATAGCGCTGCGCCGTTTTGCGGATGCTCGTCCGGTTAAAGACGGCCGATTCAAATACCACCGTCGTCGTGCTGCCCGTAATTTCGGAGTTCAATCCACCCATCACCCCAGCTAGAGCTAGTGGGGTATCGCCGTTACTAATAACAATGTCATCCGGTGTCAATGTCCGGTCCGTCCCGTCCAGGTGGTCAATGCTTCACCATCCGTAGCACGGCGGACCCGGACGGTCCCGTTACCGACTTTGTCGTAATCAAACGCGTGCATTGGCTGCCCAAAGTACAGCATGATGTAGTTCGTAATGTCCACAATGTTGTTGAGTGGCCGAATACCGGCATTCCATAAGCGCCGCTGAAGCCACAGTGGGCTGTCTTGGACGTGCACACCCGTCACGACCCGCAAGTTGTAACTAGGCGCATCGTCGGGGTCATCAACGCTCACCTGAAGGTAGTCACCAACCGGCTGACCGTCGTCCACCACGGGCTGATCATCAAAGTGCGGCTTGTTGCCGTAAGTGGCACCAACTTCCCAAGCTACACCGCGCATACCTAAGGCATCGGCACGGTTGGGCGTGATGTCAAAGTCGAGCACGGCATCGTGCATGCCGAGCACTGCCATAGCATCCGTTCCGGGCTTGATGTCTTCGTTCAAAACGTAAATGCCATCGGCGTACTTCTTTGGTGCCACACTGTCGCTAAAGCCGATTTCCTGCAAAGCACAAATCATGCCGTCGCTCACTTCACCACGCAACTTGCCCCGCTTGATCTTCTGGTTATTGGCAATACGTGCCCCAGGCAGCGCCACGATGACCGTCTGCCCGGCCGCCACGTTGGGTGCACCACAGACAATCTGCCGCAACTCATCCTCGCCGGTATCCACCATGCAAATGTGCATGTGGTCGGAGTTGGGGTGCATACGGATACTCTCAATGTGGCCGACGACGATTTTCTTTTTCCCTTCATCGCGCCGCGTGACACTAGGAACCTCGATCCCGGTCCGGGAAACTTTATCCGCCAACTCTTCGGGGCCAACGGGCACATCAACTAACTCTGTTAACCAATCATATGAAACATCCATGAATTAACCCTCCGTCTTGAACTGGTGCAGGAACCGTACATCATCCGTGTAAAAACTGCGAATGTCGTCGACCCCATACTTCAGCATGGCCAAACGGTCAGGCCCAACGCCAAACGCAAAGCCGCCGTAAACGCTACTATCAACGCCTGCAGACTTCAACACGTTGGGGTGCACCATGCCGGCCCCCAAGACTTCGATCCAGCCGCTATACTTGCAGACCGCACAACCTTTGCCGCCACAACGGAAGCAGGAGATATCAACCTCCACACTTGGTTCCGTGAATGGAAAGTAGCTTGGCCGTAACCGAATTTCGCGATCCGCACCAAAGACGTGGCGGGCCATGGCCAGCAACGTGCCCTTCAAATCCGCCATCGTGATGTGCTTATCCACGACTAGACCTTCCATCTGGTGGAACTGGTGACTATGCGTGGCGTCATCCGTATCGCGCCGGTACACGCGGCCGGGACTAATTTCTTTCAGCGGACCCTGACTGAAATCGTGGCTCTCCAGCGTCCGTGCTTGAACAGCACTCGTTTGCGTGCGCATGAGCAAGTCGTGCCCCAGGTAAAAAGTATCCTGCATGTCACGTGCCGGATGGTCTGGCGGAATGTTCAACTTTTCGAAGTTGTACTTATCTTCCTCAACCTCGTAGCCATCGACGACCTGGTAACCCATACCCATAAACAGATCCTCAAGGTCATCAATAATTTGTTCAATCACGTGCGCAGTCCCACGCCGTACTGGCGTACCCGGCAAGGTAACGTCAACCGTTTCGGACGCAATTTTGTGCGCCATAATTTCCTGCTCGATGTCCGCCCGTTGCTTTTCGATGGCCGCTTTCAGGTCATCGCGAACCTTGTTGGCAAATTCACCGACTTGTGGCCGTTCTTCGGGTGACAAATCACGCATGCCGCGTAGCACTTCAGTGATGGGACCTTCTTGCCGAGTAACTTAACACGGATCCGGTTTAACTCGTCCAGGTCGGACGCTTTTTGAATGCGGCCGCGATTTTCATCGGCCAGTTGTTCCAATTTATCCCTTAAACTCATGGTGGTGCTCCCTTCTGGTTAGCTACTAGTGACACAAAGCTGGGGTTGACGACGGCGAAAAATTCCGGACAGGGCACGAACAGGTGGGTACTCTTTTTACCTACGAAGCGCCGCAATTTAGTCGAGTGGCGCCCCGCAAAAGGGGGTTGTGCCCTGTACAAAAAAAAGTCCCTAACCGTCATAAACGGTTAGGGACGACTTTGGCCGCGGTACCACCCTAGTTCACGACCACAACACACATGGCCGTACACTCAATCAGTGGGGTAACGGACCACTCCGGAACATGCCGCCGTAGCTAACAAGTCAACTCAGAAAATGAATACGAGTAGCTTACACCGAGGAGCCTTCCAGTCGCTGGACTCCACTTCCTGACAGCTGCCACTACTTGCGTTTTCTTCCACGTCTTTGTGTCAATCTGTCATTAGTGTAACGGTCTTAGGCAATCGCGTCAACACACTCTTCATCAGTCAACCACTGGTCGCCCCAGGCGTGGGCAGCCGTCAACACGGTCTTCAAACCCTGGCCCTTGTTGGTCAGCTGGTATTCAATCAGCGAGGAGTTCGCGTGCGTTACACGGTCCACAATGCCTTCGCCTTCCAGCTCCTTCAACCGTTCAACCAAAACACGATCAGAACACTTAGGAATTGCACCAGCAATATCCTTGAAACGGTGCGGTCCGTCAATCAACACCTCGAGAATCAGACCGTTCCACTTCTTGCCCAGAATCGCGAAAGTCTTCTGGAAGTGTGGACATAGATCCTTCCCCGTTTTGTTTTGCGTACAGTTAACTGTTTTCACCGTTGCCATAATACTCCCCTCACATTATCTATAAAACGCCCGTTCTAAGCGTGCTTATTTATAGTTAGTATACCGCAAACGGTAGAAAGTGCAAGGTAATACTCACCTAAAAGTAGGTTTGTGACACGACGGTCCACTGCTGATTCGTATTATCATCCTTCACTTCTAGCTCCCCCTGCCCGTTGACCCGGTAGGTTGCCATCAGCTCACGCTTACCCGAGGATGCCGTGTATTCCTCAATTTCGGCGTAACCATTGCGAAAATGTTGTTCAAACGAATAATCATCAGCCTCATAACCTTGACTACCCTGCTTGATAACCGCGCGGACCCAGTGCTCCAATTGCGCGCTGGTCAGATTTAATTGATCAACCCACCAGATGAAGACGCACTAGATTGGGGGGCATGCGTTTCGACCTCATCCACGGCCGTATCATCGACTGTTAACCGCCAAGTTATAACGTTGCCGTCAGGATCTTTTGCCGACCAAGTCGGTGTCACCAACTGCCCATCAACGACCTTATAGGGAATGTTCCACCCGTTGAGATGGATGAATTGTTTATCAATTGAGTACGGCTCAGAATGGACATAAAAGTAACCTGGTACACCACTAATCCGCGCAGTACTGGCGGTTTTAAAGTAGCCCAAACGGCCGCCATCATGTACCGAATTCTGTGGGGCACGCCCTGCATCCATCGCCGCATCAATGTCCTCCCCGTTAAATAGTATCGGCATGATTCGGAAACCAATACCCACAACGCTAGGTATTGGTGTAGCTGCTTGTGACTGGCTCACCTTGGCTGCACCCCTAGCGGCAGGATGCACCTTTCTGCGCGTCTGCGATACTTTCTTACTCTGTAGTGCGCGGCTGCTTTGTGCGACGTGACTCGTCGCCATGTGTGTTCCGTGATTCATGTACCACCAGCCGCCCCCGAACACGACCAGCATCCCTACTACCACCAACACGACACTTAACGTCACCCGTAAACGCGAACGGCGCCGACGTATTGCACCCCGTGTGGGCATAGCTACCTCCTCCTTCACCTGAGACAATAATGCCAGGCTCAAATAACATCACATATGCCACCCGTATCATACCACTGACGGCCACTGGGACATATAACTAATAACGCGTAAATCCAAAAAAAGCACCCAGGCTGGTCAATAAGCTGACCAACCTGGGTACCACAAATTCAATATCTATCGACTACTACACAAACTACTATTACTCCCGGTGCTGCTTGCCCGCGTTGCGCGCCCGCAACTCGGCAGCACTCGGCCCAGTCGTCGTGGTGTCATCATCGTGGTGCTCGGGATGCGCCATCCCCATGCTTTCCATCGCACCCATGGTTGACGGCATCGGGGCCCGACTAGTAATGGAACCATCCTCGTTGAACATGTCCGGTGTAACCACCTGTACGGGTGGGGTCTCCGCCATTTCTTTGTCAAGCCGTTCCCGGATAGCCGGCAGCATGACAAACGTCACGATTACCTGCTGAACCAACATAATCAGCCCGGTACCCAAGAAGTAGAGCCCCAAACCAGCTGGCGAAACGATACTAATGAAGAACGTGAACAACGGCGATAGCCACATGGACGTGCGCATTGCCTTCCGTTGCTCTGGCGTTGAACCCAGCAACATCAGGTAACCTTGTGCAACGTAGAATAGCGTGGCCACGATGGTCACGGCTAAATTCGTGTGGCCCAAGGCAAAACCGAGAAACTTGGCGTTAGCAATATCCTTAGAATACGCGACCGCTTGGTACAGCCCCGAGATAATCGGCAACTGCACGATCATCATCATGCAGCCCATCCGTGGCAACATACTGCTGCCATTTTTCTTATATACATCCTGCATGAGACCGTTGATCTGCATAGTCGTTGTTTGGTCTTGGGAGACCTTCGCAGCCTTTTGGAGCAGCGTCAACTGCGGCTGCAATACACGCGTCTTTTCCTGCTGCTCGGTCATGTTCTTTTGCTGCCGCAACATAAACGGCATCAGCACCAACCGGACCACCAAGGTAATCAGTAAAATGGCCCAGCCATAACCGCTACCCGTGCCCAGCATGTGGCAATACCGTCCAGCAAGTGCGAAATGGGCGTCGAAATGTACTTATATAGCGAGCCATAAAAAAAAGCCGGTTGGTGGCGTCCGGGTCACAATCCCCGACTTGGAAACATGCTGGGCGCTGCCGCTACATGCAGCGAGGACCAACGCTAGCGCCGTCAGCCCCGCACCCATGCCGAAACGTTTGAACTTTTTATTCATTGGTAGTAATCCCTTCAACTGTAATATCGTTGTCCACTATACTCGCACTGGGAACGGCTATCAATATACAACGTTAAATCCGTTATAATCCGGTACATCCGTCATCGGCGTTTCTTCATAAGTGGATACGCGGGCGAACTGTGAAGGGCCCTGCTTAATGGCTTCGCGAAAAGCTTCATTTGCGTCGGACTACCCACGGCGTGAATTAAAACCGACCCGTCGGATTGATTGCGTACATCCCCACGAATCTGCATCCGCATCGCCACCATCTGGGTCGTAGCCCGAAAGCCGACACCTGAACACGGCCGTTCACCCTGATTGTATATGCTGTATCTGCCAATTGAACGTCCTCCTTTGCGGGCCGGAAAACACGCTCGACCCGTGCGTTGATACGTCCATTTTAACACTGGTCCGACCAGTGTGGGCGGATAGTCACCCCTGCGTGGCACCCAGCTACAAATCAAGCAGAATAATTTGGCGTCGGGGTCATAGTAAGCCTATCAACGCCGCGTATGTGGTACAATCCTAGCAATGGGAGGTATTCCAAATGGAAACCATTATGTCACCAAAGAACGATAAGATTAAGCGTGCCAAGAAGCTAACGCGCCGTAAGTACCAAAAGGATTACGACCGCTACCTGCTGGAAGGACCACACTTAGTGCGCGAAGCCATTGCTAGTGGCGCACAGCCAGAAACCATCTTTGTCACCAGCAAGTACCTACACGAACAAGCGGTCCGCGATTACTACGACCAGACCATTGAAATCAGCAGCGAAGTGGCGCAACACCTGGCGGAGACGCCAACGCCACAGGGGATGTTCGCCATTATGCCCCTACCACACGTTGAACTACCCACCAACCTTGCGGGCAGTTTTCTCTTGTTGGACGCCATCCAGGATCCCGGCAATGTCGGCACGATGGTCCGGACTGCGGACGCCGCGGGGATTGATACGGTCGTGCTGGGCCACGGTACTGCCGATGCGTACTCGTCTAAAGTCTTGCGGGCTATGCAGGGTAGCCAGTTCCACGTCCCCGTCGTGAGCGCCAACCTCAACCACTTGATACCAAAACTCAAAGACGCCGGGGTACCCGTCTACGGTACCGAACTAAACGACCAGGCGTTGCCTTACACGGACGTTGCCCCTACGACCAATTTTGCTCTCGTTATGGGTAATGAAGGTAACGGGATGGATCCAGCGCTACTGGCACAAACCGACCAGAACCTTTACATTCCAATGCGGGGCCGGGCTGAATCGCTTAATGTCGGCGTTGCGGCTGGGGTGGTTTTGTTCCACCTACTGGCCTAACTACTGAATCATTATAAATTAGTTACATTCACGTATTAGGGTGTGTACCGTTATTAAACCTGCTATAATTGCGTTAGAAAAAAATTCGAAGGAGATGTGTCCATGGAGAAATATCGGCAGTGGGAACACGACCAGACCTATCGTGCCCTGGTTGATGATTTGCTAGCGGAGCCAGCGGTACAAAAGTTGGCCAACTACACCCAGCACCACCATTCCAACCGTTTAGAGCATTCCATCCGCGTATCGTATACTAGCTACTTGATCGGTGTGCGGATGGGGTTGAACGTGCGCGCGCTGGCGCGTGGCGGCCTGCTGCACGATTTATTCTACTATGACTGGCGCACCACTAAGTTTGATAGTGGGACCCATGCCTACGTCCACCCCCGTATTGCCTTGCATAATGCTGAACACCTGACTGAACTTTCACCGATGGAGCGCGACATTATTGTCAAGCACATGTGGGGCGCGACCCTGGCGTTCCCACGCTACCGCGAAAGCTACGTTGTTTCACTGGTTGACGACTACGCGGCGGTAGCGGAATTCATGCATCCCTGGCGCATGAAGATTTTCGGCGAACACTTCGCATCGTAATTTATTAGCAATAGCAAAGGGTGACTTCACCATGAAGTCACCCTTTTTTGGTACACATTATCTTAAGCTAAGTTGCTTTTATCCAGATCCTCCGGCTTCAACGGTGTTGGTTTCTCCGCTTCCTGCCGCCGCTGATATTCAGCGACCTGCTTTTCGGTCAACTTGGGCAGCGAAATACGGAAAATTGAGCCACTACCCTGGACGGATTCCACGCCGATCGTGCCGTGGTAACCGTCAATCAGTTGTTTAGCAATGGACAAGCCTAAACCGTTACCACCCTTCTCACGGCTCCGAGCCTTATCGACGCGATAAAACCGGTTGAAGACACGATCCTGGTTTTGAGGCGCAATCCCCTCACCAAAGTCCTGTACCGCCAGGTCAACGGAATCGTCGGACGAACCAACCGAAACGTGAATTTCCTTCCGGTCCCGGGAATACTTCACGGCGTTGTCGACCAAAATGATCAATACCTGTTCCATGTGGTTGCGGTAAAACTGCACCCATGTGGGACCGGGTAACTCGTCTTCCAGCGTAATAGTAAAGTCCGGATGAATCATCTGCATGTCGTTGGTGACCTGCTCGACGACTTCATTGACTTCCGTGACCGCGTTGACAAACTGGGTCTCGACCTGGTCGGCACGCGTCAAATCAAGCATTTCTTGGATGAGACTCTTCATCCGGGATACTTCCTGTAGTGACGCCTTCAGCGATTCGTCCAGCACTTCCGGATCATCTTTACCCCACCGATTCAGTAGGTTGAGGTGTCCTTCCAAAATGGCCACCGGCGTTCGTAGCTCATGGCTCACATCCCCAACAAAGTCGGTCTGCTGGTCGATAAACCGCTGAATCCGGTCCAACATCGCGTTAAACTCATTGATCAAGTGCGATAGCTCGTCGTTAGTGCGTAGCGCCGGAATACGGGCATCACTCTGCGGCTCACTATTAATCTGATCAATCGTACTACTAATGCGGCGAATCGGCCGCAGAAAACGGCTCGCCAGGAAGAAGCCCATCATCGCCGAAATCACGAGGGCGGCAAAACTGACGACGTAGATCGTGTTGGTAACGCGGTTCATCGTCCGGTGGTAGCTCGTGAGCGCATTCGTGACCTGCAAGTAGCCAATTACCTTGCTGGTATGGGCACTGACAATTGGGGTCCGGGCCACTAGCCCATCGAACCGGCTGGCACGTTCAGTCGTCACCCGTAACCGGGACGTGTTCTTCAAGGACAGTGGTGCAGGCCGCGAACTAAATACCTGGTGACCACTTTGATCATAAACCGTCACCGTGACGTCCTCACGTGAAAGCTTCTGCACGATGGCATCTGAAAAGACCGAACCGTGGCTATTACCAGACTCAGTGGCAACCGCACTCCCATTGTCGGTAGCAACATCAATTTTGGGAAAAACCGTCCGTGCGGTTAAGCTGGAACTGATTGGTTCGAGGCGTTTCTGCACCGAATTAACGGTATCGGCAACCGTATTTCGTTCCTGTGCCAGCAGCGTCTGCCCCATCACCCCATAAATTACAAGTGAAAAGACCAAGAAGGTCAGGAAAATCACAAACGCGACCGCAAAGGCCCACGTCCATCGTAACGAGACAAATCCACGCTGTCGGCGAGGCTGACGTCGGCCCCCTTTGCGTTTAAACATTAAGAGCGCATAACGTAGCCGGTACCACGGACGGTTTGGATGTAGCTCGGCTCACCCGGCTTGTCAATCTTGTTACGAATGTAGCGAACATAAACATCCACCACGTTGGTTTCAACGTCAGAATCGTAACCCCAAACCTTCTTCAGCAATTCGTTACGGTCCTGGACCACGTTGACGTTTTCCATCAGGGTCAGCAACAGCTCATATTCACGCTTCGTGAGCTCAATAATATCGTCCCCACGGCGGACAATGCGGTTTTCCTTTTCAATCGTCAGGTCGCGATACGTTAACTTCGTCTGCTTGGTCTGGTTGGAAGCGTTCATCGAGTTGACTCGACGTAACAACGCACGCAACCGCGCCAACAATTCCTCAATGGCAAACGGCTTGACGATGTAGTCGTCGGCACCATGGTCCAACCCGGAAACCCGGTCAATAACGGAGTCACGGGCGGTCATCATGATGATCGGCATATCCTTCACGGCCCGAACCCGACGGCAAATCTCGAGGCCGTTCAATTCTGGCAGCATCAGGTCCAGCAAAATGGCATCCCAGTCCTCCGCCAACGCGGCATCCAACCCCTGGCGACCATTACCGTAAACGGCGGTTTCGTGACCTTCGTGCTTCAATTCCAAGTCAACAAACCGCGCCAGGTTCTTCTCATCTTCAATAATCAAAATTTTACTCATATTGTTTTTGCTCTCCTTAGGCCGTGGCCGCCGCAACGACCCCTTTACTTATTGTTTTACAATGAATTCTAACATAGAAAAATGAGAAAAACCACACAGAGCGGGGGGACTTAAACACAGTCAGCTGGGTAGTCTGCTTGTGGAAGAACACAGAGCCGTCCCCCCAAGCACCAGTCAGACAAGAAACTTGGGGGACGGCTACCCGGCGGACTTAGAGACCGAAAGGTCAAGTAGTAGACGACTTTCTGAGCAATCAGCGTGACACGTGGCCATGTGTGTCAGCACCGTATTTGCAGGTAAAAGCAAAAACAACTCAAATTCCCACGCATGGTAACACGGGCAAGTCTGTGCCCGGAAGGAGATATCACACATTACTGTACTCCTACACCAGTAAATGGGTAGACTGTGTATGATTCTGAGCTGCTTAGAGACAACTGACAACAATTAGCAAAGAACTGAGACAAAAAGAACTGAGACCAACGGTAACTAACAGCTAGTCTGCCTTATCCCCAGCCAATGTCCGGCTCCGCATGTTTAGACAGTAGTTGCTGGCAATGCTAGTCCACCAGCTCACCCATGCGGACCATTTCATACATAATTGTAGCAGTATTACCTGGCTTATTACCGCTGGCGCCAGCTTCATATTTTAGCGCTACTCGCTACTATTGAACCTTTGAGTGTTCTTACTTTGGACAAAAATGTTTCATAGCCTGCTCTTGTAAAACTATGGGGCTACCTACTTGGTCCCAAACGTAAACATCCGCACACTTCTTGGCGGGAATGGTGCTGGACACCTGCATGTTATACGCGCTTTTTCCCCATAGCTATCGCCGCAGGTGCCACCAACTTGAGTCACAGCAAACTTGTCAGAGTTATCAGCATCAAGACAACTTGGGCGTCATTATGCACTGACAAATCTACCCGAATATCACGTACATGCACTGAATGGTGGCGGACCAACAATTTCCAGAGCTAAGGCTACCAGTAGCAATACTTACTTAGCTTGTGCTTGGTCATTTTCTAAGTACCCCTTACCTCATGGACGGTACTAATCAGGTTGTGAATTTTGTCTTGTAAGTCTAACGGCTAGTACTGCACCCCAATTCGTTGTTAATGTGCACTAAGCAAGCGTTTTTACTTGTATCTAAAAAAAGAGGACTGTTATTTACAGTCCCCCATTATGGGTCAAAGACACAATTACATATACATTCCTAAGGTGATACATTGTGTTACGTTGAATTTTTATATTTCTGCAATTTTTTTGTGAGAGCATGATGGGAATATATGTTAGGGAACTCTAAGCCCTATTGGGTGGCATTACCACCAAATTGTCTCATACCTGTCGACTCCATGTTGATTATACTCACACTTGGCTCCAAAGTCTTTACATATCACTAACGTAAGCTGTGTGCAGTTTCACCTAAAGAACAACTAATTACCGTTCTCGCTATTATCATCACTACTCCAGAGCTCATTCCCACCGTGATTTAAAGAGATGGACAGGCGACTACCAGTCTGACTGGCATCACCAAAAAAAAGTTGCCATATACATGCGTCTGACCAGGCTTTAGCACAACCTCGCCATCAGCCAATATGTCACTAGGCATATCCACGAACTCTGAGTCGACCATGAGTAGAATAGCATCAGTATTAATGGTAATGGTCCGATCCGATATATTCGTAAAAGCAAAGTTTTCATACTGACTGCCGGGCGTAACTTTGATGCTTGCACTAGTATCCTCACCAGGTGTTGATTCAATACTTGAATCAGCGGCCGAGTCCGTATCGCTACTATTATCATCATCTGGTGTATTCATGGCTATCAATTTTTTATCGGTTAAATTTTTAGAAGTCACACCACCATCTTTATACGCGCGATAGCTATAGGCTAGCTTGTAGTCTAGGTTCAAATAACAAAAGGCACCGGTGTCAACAAAGTTCTGGTTATTGAAGTCTGAGAATAGCCCTACCACATTCTTACTGGTATTGGGTTTAATCGTTAACACCCTGGTCTTGTCAGACGTAACTGGATCAACATCGGAGTTGGGCATGAGCCAAACAATCTTTGACTCATCCAGCTTCACTGTTTTGTCAGACTTATTCGTCACCTGCATGTCTACCGTGTAAGGCGACGGCGCATTTTGTGCTTGACCAGAATCAGCGGCTGTAGTGTCGGAGGAAGCTTGGAAGGCAAATGTTACTTCTTTGCGTTCAGCTGTATTCAGCTGATGGTAGTACACCGTTTTTGAAGCAATACTTACTGCATCCTTTTTCTTATTTCTGGACGACTCAACAGCTGAGCTGGCAGACTCGCGCGACTGCTGTAACTTCTCGGCGTTACTCATGTGGTTTGAACTGCAGCCGACTAATCCCACAGAAAGTAGGCAAACAATGGCAATTTGTTTAAACATTTTATCCTCCCAGAATCTTACTATCCAAACAGGCATATATTAGCTAAGGACATCGCCATTTATTGCCTTATGCGCCCAACTTCAACCAATCTTTCTCGAGTTGTTCGCGAGTTTCCCTCATCATCAGTAGCATCATCGGTGCAATATATCGTTTTCTTGAATATCCCTGAAGTCTTTGTTACCCAATAAGAACGCGGCCCCATAATGGGATTACCCGGCGACTCTACAATGCAAGACCATTGGGTAAAGAGATAGAAGAGCCATCATCGCCCGTATCCCAATACAGGTGATGAGATTTATAAGCATTGGTTAGGTCAATGGCAATTTCTCCCTCTTTATTCAGCTCTTCTATGTCGCCCTTTTTTTTGATCCAAATACCAGAGAACACCAAAATTATCCTGCTTGCTTCCAAAAGCTATATAACCGGTCGGTGACCACTTGTCATAGGGACGCAAGTACAATTGATATGAAAATATTTTTCCCTCAAGCACGTTTGAAGTATTGGGGGTTCTGTTCAAATGCCAGAAAAAAAAGCAGCATGCCAATCAATAAAACAATCTGAAGACCAAGTAGCTTAGACCTCAGCGTTAGTCCGTTACCCTCTTCCATACCTCTTCTCCTCCAAGTTTGTATACATTTGTATGCATAGGTTACTCCAAATAATACCACACAATGTCAGTATAGATATTATATTTATTTTCATATCTGTACAATCATTCACCGCTTGAAACCGTTGCGAGAAGCTTTGACAAAAGCGGTGGAAATTATGCTACCAATGGAAATCGAAACCCAAGTTCGGAAAAAAATTAACGCAAAAATGAGTTTAGTACAACTAGCGAAGGCCAGCAATACCTCCGTCGCCCTCATCCCAAGGATTGAGCGCCCGCTACCGAATCTGTGGGGTTGGCAAAACTGTGGGACGTACTCAACGTTCTAGACATGATGCCTTCAGATTTTTTTTGGCATGTTAGCGTTAGGTAATGATGAAATTTCGCTTTGGGGCGTTTTGTATAGCTTACCCGCTGATGAGCGGGACGGTAAAATTGCCGCTGTATTCGAACTCCTTAAAGAAGTACCCATAGTCATGATCACCGGCCTTGTCGTTCGCGTAGAACTTTTGACTAACAAACTTTTCCGAGTAGTTAAAAGCAGGGGCTTTATGGGCCTTCCTGTTGGCACGGAACTTGCCCGGAAGAGCAGAGCAGAACGGAGGCATCCTTTACTTAGCGGTTAGGACCCCGCGCAGTGCGACTTGCAACCCAAAACTGCACAGCCAGATTAGAAACCGAGGCCTACCTAGTTCGCCTAACAATTGGTAAATAAAAACGCCATTGTCACCAATGGCGTCCAAACATCTATCTTTAATTTGACGAACCGACTTAAATAATGCGTCCCAACAGCCAAAGCACTAACCATAAAATCAAGCCCGACCACATCGGATCCAACCGCGGAAACGCCCGCTGGATGGCATTGAGTGCCGGATCAATGATGCGACTCAGCCACGCAAACGGGGCCGTGCGCGTGGCGCCAGGAATCCAACTCATGATGCAATAAATTAGAAACGCCAGTCCGTACAGGTAAAGCAAATAACTAATCAAACTGAGTAATAAATACATGGGTGTACCTCCGTTGTTCGACCTTGCCACTAACGTATTAGTTGCCGCACCTGTTTACCCAGAACCATCCAGTAAACGTACGTGAGCGCAACTGCAAAAATGCCGGCTACCATCAACGACCGCCACTCGTGTTCATTGGTGAACACTTGCACCCAGGTCCACACGCTAAAGCCTAGTGCCATGACGCCTAGAACAACAAACGCACACGCCAACAGCTTGCCGACCAGGCCGGCCGCCTGCGCCCGGCGACGTCGATTCACGGCGACAATGAGACTAATGATTCCCACCGCTAACACAACGTCCACAATATACATCCACACTGGTTTAACCCCCATCATTGCTCACCGCCGAAATGGTTTCAGTAAATATAGTATAACCCTTTTGCAAACCCTACGGCCAGGATGGAAACGTATACCGGCCTGGCCAGGGGCAAAAAAAAGTGGGAATATACAGTAAACTACACTGGTAACTGCCTAACTAGACAAATGTGTTGTTGGCCAACGCAAAGCAGACTGTCACCAGGTACACGCTGCCGGGCGGAACAAAAATGACGTTCCGCCCAATGTTCCCCTTTCGGAGCCTACTAAAGCCAATTCAAGCCAACTCAAAAAACCGGATGGCGAACGTAAATGCCCGTTTGACGCCATCCGGCTTGTTTTTAGTTGGTATTAATTGTTACTGCTCGGTGTACCAAGTGTAGTGGAAGACCCCTTCACGGTCAGTCCGGTTGTACGTGTGGGCCCCGAAGTAATCACGCTGTGCCTGCGTCAGGTTAGCCGGTAGCACTTCTGCACGGTAACTGTCGTAGTAGCTAATGGCAGCGGAGAACCCTGGTACTGGCACCCCAGCCTTGACGGCCAAACCGACCAGATCACGAACAGCCTCCTGGTAGTTGCGGGCAATGTCTTTGAAGTAGTCATCAAAGAGCAGGTTCTTCAGTTCCGGATCCTTGTTGTAGGCATCCGTAATGTTCTGCAGGAACTGCGCACGGATGATGCAGCCGGCACGCCAGATCTTAGCCAATTCACCGTACTGCAGGTTCCAGTCGTAGTGCTCGCTGGCAACGCGCATCTGCTCGAAGCCCTGGGCGTAGCTCATCAACTTGCTGAAGTAGAGGGCCTTGCGAATCATCTCAATCGTGGCCTGCTTGTCGATCTGCACGTTACCCACTGGCTTGGGCAATACTTTGCTGGCAGCCACACGTTCGTCCTTCATGGCACTGATGTACCGCGCGTAAACGGATTCCGTAATCACACTCTGGGGTACACCCAACTCAAGGGCGGACTGTGAACTCCACTTACCAGTCCCCTTGTTGCCGGCTTCATCCAAAATTAAGTCCACGATTGGCTTATCGGAACCCAAGTCGTCTTTGCGGGTCAAAATCTCGGCAGTAATGTCGATCAGGTAGGAACTCAGTTCACCCTTGCTCCATTCCTTGAACACATCGGCAATTTCCTCGACCGACATGCCGACCAGGTTACGCATCACGTTGTAGCTTTCGGCAATTAGTTCCATATCGCCGTATTCGATCCCATTGTGGACCATCTTGACGTAGTGACCAGCACCGTTAGGGCCGATGTAGGTGACACACGGTTCACCATCTTCGGCCTTAGCAGCGATCTGGTTCAAGATTGGCGCAACCAGGTCGTAAGCTTCCTTCTGGCCACCCGGCATCAATGATGGGCCTTCAAGGGCACCCAGCTCACCACCAGAAACACCCATACCAATGAAGTTGATACCGGACTTGTCCAGTTCAGCGTTACGGCGCATGGTGTCACCAAAGAAGGTGTTCCCACCATCGATCAACACGTCACCCTTGTCCAGCAGTGGCAGCAACTGACCAATCACAGCGTCAGTCGCCTTGCCCGCCTTAACCATCATAATGATGCGGCGCGGCTTTTCCAATGATGCCACAAAGTCTTCAACGGTGTAACTTGGAACCAACTTCTTATCTGGGTGGTCCTCAACGACCTTTTTGGTCTTCGAACCAGTCCGGTTATAAATCGCGACGGTGTTGCCCCGGCTCTCAATGTTGAGGGCCAGGTTCTTCCCCATTACGGCCATACCAACAACGCCAATTTGTGGTGTATCCATATTGTGACTTACCTCCTAGGTAGTTCCGTCCGCAGACGGTGCAAATTGCTCTTCCCTTATCGTATCAGAATTGTGACCGATTGCAACGTGTGACCTTTACTTTTTGTTAGCGTCATCGTCGCTGTCGTCAAACATCCCCGCTAACTTGGCAAAGGGACTCCGCGCTTCTTTGGCCGCCTGTTGCTGCTTTGCGTACTCCTCGTCAGTGATCAAGCCCCAGCCATCCCCACTTGGTAGTGTTGTGGCATGCTGCTCTTCGGCGGTCAATACCCGGCTGGGCAGTGCCAGCAATAGGTTGTCGCCAACGCTCGGTAACAAGTCCAGGTGGTCCGCCGCTAATGGCAACACCAAGTCATCTTCGTCATACTGGTCAGCGTGCGCCGGATTCGTCAAGTACACTTCATCATAGGTAAAGTGCAATGGCACCTGTACCGGCGTCAGGCTGCGCGTGGAGGGCAGGGTCACCGTCGTGGTGATGGTGACGTTCACCGCAAAGTCCCCGCGACTATAAAAGACGTACCCGTCAACTAGGACGGCTGCCAGGTCCAAAATATCCGCGTTCCGGGACATCAAATCCTGTTTGATGTCTACGGTCTCCTTAAATTTTAACGGTTCATCTTGGTACTGAGTTAACGTACTCGTTGACCAATTAAGCATTATTTAAATCCTCCATGATGGGCACGCGCCCATAATTCTGTTCGTACCCCGTCAGGGTACTGATCAAGCGTCCGCCCGGTCGATTAAATCAAACGATCCGTCCGGCTTCAGCATATCACGGCTGACGCGGCTCACTAAGGGCAATGGAGCTTGCTTCTTTACTTGTTTCAGGTAAGCTCGCCCGACCGCGTTAAAGCCCAAAATATGCACGTTGCGTTGACGGCGGGCCGCCACCACGTCCCCGTGCCGCAAATTCAACGTGATGGCCAAAGCCAGTCGCCGCAACCGCGCGTAAGTATAACGTTTTGATTTTGCCCGCCGGAGCAGGTCGTCAAAGTCATGGGCACCAATTGCAGCGGCGCGCAACCGGTGCTCTAGTCCCTCGGTCGCCTGGTCAATGGTAGCCAATTCATCAAGGCTAGCAGTTTGTAACCGGTAGCGTAGTAAGGGCCATAACTGCCGCCACGCCAAGATCGGACCTTGGCGTAACGCGGTGGCCGTAGCGGCCGGAACTAATGCCCTAACATCAGCCCCAGCGTGTACTCGCTCTCGGATGGCGCTGGCACTAGCCATAGTGGTGCCAGCCACAGCTTGGGGCTTAGCGGCATCGTGGTCAACGCCCGCCCGGCCAAACGGTAACAGCGTGAGCGGATGAGTCAACGCTAAATTAGCCATCGCGTAACTGACGCCCAACATCTGGTTGGGCGCCTTCACTGCATGACCCGTAACAGCCGTCATCGCTGCGGCCAACTGGCTGGCATAGGTCTGGGTATAGTCGTGAAATTCGTCACGCCGTTGACCCATCATGGCGTGCATCCGCTCGGCCAACTGCGCGTAATCCAACTCGGGCGCTTCAGTCCCAAAGGCTAGTTGCGACACACCCAACGCGCTTAATTGGGCCAATGCACCAGCCGCAAACTGATTGCCCGACTGCACGGCATCATACACGGGCAATTCCACCACCAGGTCCGCCCCAGCAGTGAGGGCCAAACGGGTGCGTGTCCACTTATCCAGGATGGCCGGTGCGCCCCGCTGCACAAAGTTGCCACTCATCACCACCACCACGACATCCGCAGCGGCCCGCCGACGGGCAACCTGTAGGGCGAACACGTGTCCGTTATGGAGCGGATTAAATTCAGCAACCACGCCTACAGCCTGCATGGCTTTCCCTCCTAATACCATGGTTCAATAAGTTTAATACCAATAAATTAGCCCTTAACCGCACTGAAAAACCAGCGGGTACTATCGGCGGCAACCGCTTGGCGGCCAAAATCTGCGGTCACCTGAATATCAGTAAATCCAGCCGCCACCAACGCGTCCGTGAAGTCACTAATGGGATACGTTCGCTCCTTATGCGTTTCAATGAAGGGCTTGTAGGCATCCAGGTTCTCCTCATACACAAAGAACGTCAGGTCGTGCTCGACCGAGTGTGGTACCTCGCCAACGTAACTGTGCCACATGAAAGCATAATCTTCGGTCTGATAGTTGTACATGTATCCCGGGAAAACATCGTCCATCTGGTGTAACGAGTGGGCATCAAACATAAAGCGCCCACCCGGACGCAGCACGTGCGCCACCTGCCCAAAGGTGGTCTGTACGTCCGCCAGATCTGGCATGTAGCATATTGAGTCATCAAAACACGTCACCACAGCATAGGGACCAATGTCGCCCAAGTAGCGCATATCGGCCTGGATGATGGGCAAGTCGACTCCGGCGGCATCCATCTTAGGACCCGCCAGCGTCAGCATATCCTCACTGAGATCGGATAACGTCACGTCGTAGCCCGCTTGTTGTAATGCCACCGCCAGGGTGCCACTACCACCAGCCAGTTCCAGCAATGGTTGCCCGCTGGGTGCCACCTGCGCGCGCACGTAGTTTAGCCAGTCATCGTAGAGGGTGTCGTCCATTAACTGGTCGTACACCTGTGCAAAGCTGGTATAAATCATTCAGCAGCCATCCATTCCTGTACGTCGACCATTGGGCATCCTGCCAGAACTGTTCCAGGTTGTACTGCTTACGTTCGTCTGGGGTAAAGACATGAATGACTACGTCGCCAAAGTCCATCAGGATCCACTTGGACCCCTTCCGGCCCTCAATACTGCGGACTTGCACACCATCGATGGCCAACTGGTCCTCAATATTGTCCACAATTGCCATCACCTGGCGCTCACTGTTACCCGTGATGATGAGAAAGTAGTCGGCCAAGAGGCTGACCTTACTCATGTCCAATGCCACGATGTCCTCACCGCGCTTATCGTCAGCCGCCTTGACGGCCGTCGCTAAAATCTGCTTACTATCTGTCATTTGTTCTCCTTTGTGACTAATGCGTTAAATGTTTTCAAAGTTAGGGGATACACTAATTGATGCCGTCCGATCAAGTACGTCAGGGTGCTTGGAGTTCCGCAATGGTCGCGGCTGTCAGGCTATGTTGGGCCAACCGCCGCGCTTGTACCTGCATCGGTAGGTGCCGCAATGGCTCGATGTAATCCGCGACAAACGTCGTCATGTCCAGGGGCGTCATATGCGGGTTCCCCGTCGTGTGACGTTCAATGGCTTGCAATACCTGCGCATCATCGATACCTAGCTCCCGACGAATGAAGTACGTACCAACGACCCCGTGCCAAATCCCCCGGTTGTACCGCAACAGCTTATCACTATAATCTTCCCGTTGAATCACCCGCAGGTAATCAGCAACTGGAACCTGTTTGGCGTAGTCGTGCAACAAGCCAGCAAGTCCGGCCCGGTCCACGTCCAAGCCAAAGCGGACAGCCAAATCACGAGCCGCCGCCTCCACGCGCACGCAATGATCAAAGCGGGATTGGTCCAGCCGGTCGTGCATCCGCGTCAAGATTTCCGTCCGGCTCAAGCCGTGCGTCAAAGTCGAGGGATAACTAATCTTCGTCAAGGTATAGTCCCTCCTTCCGGATGTAAGCCTCCACACAGTCGGGTACCAGGTAACGGATGCTCCGCCCCTTGGCAACCCGGTGCCGAATGGCTGTAGAAGTAATGTCGAGTAACGGGGCGTCGACCCACAGTACCGGGTACTTGCTGTTAGGCGGATAACCCGGGCGCTTGACCCCCACAAACTGCACCATTTTAGCCAACTGGTCAATGTTTTTCCAGGTCGGCAGGTAGTTTACCATGTCGGCACCAATGATGAAGTAATAATCGGTGTCGGGATGCCGCTGGCGCAGATAGCGCATGGTGTCGTAAGTGTAACTGACGCCACCACGCTCGACCTCGCACAACTCCAAATCAAACAACGGGTTATCATGAATCGCCGCTTGTAACATCTCCACCCGGTACTTCGCATCAATTGCCGTCTTGGTATCCGCGTGCGGTGGTGTGGCATCCGGCATGAAGTAAACTTTACTCAAGCCCAACTGGTTAGCAACCTGATCCGCCATGACGAGGTGACCGGTGTGCACTGGGTTGAAGGTGCCCCCAAACAAGCCCACCTGCTTGCGGTGATTATCACCCAGTACCTTAGCCCGGACCTCGGCGACCACTTCCGCACTAATTAGCGGCTGCGTTAGCTTGACTGTCTGTGATTGCATCCGTGCCGTCATGTTTAGCGCCCCAGTTCGTTGACCTGTTCTGACAAGTGCCGGTGGTCGGGATTAGCCGCCACTTTATACACCACGACCATGCGCCCGATCGTCTGCGCAATTTCCAACCCGGGCAAAGCTGCTGGAGGTAACTCCCCACGTCTTTGGCCCATACTCAGCCGTCTGCAGCAAACTAATCTTGACCAACTCGCGTGCTTCAACAGCCGCGGCCACTGACTGGACTAACTGGTCGGTCAGCCCGTTTTTGCCCACGTTGACCAAGGGTTTCATGGTCATGGCGCGGCTACGCAGAAAATGCTTTTGTTTTCCCGTTAACATAGTTTCTTTGCTCCTCTAATGGTGCTCATTGTCATTAATTAAATCAACGCCGGACGTATCAGTACGTCGACCCCTTCCGGAGCGTAGCCGGCAACGGTCACACCGGCTGGCACCGTGATCCAGCCTAACCCGGCAAAAACGAGGTCAGATTCTTCTTTGGGGGTGAACTCCGTCCGCACCAATGGCGGGAAGTCCGCCAAATCCTCGGGACGCGGCGGTTGTAATAACTGCCCCCGCTGGCGGTCATAGAAGTCGTCGGCGTTACTCAACTTGGTGCGGTGCACCAACAACTGATTATCCACGTACGCGGTAAAACCTGACCGCGGACCGTGCACAAAGTCAAAGCGGGCCAGTCCCGCCAGGAACAGGGTTTGCCCCGGCTCGAGCTGGAAGGTTTTCGGCCGAATTTCCTTGGTTGGTGCCACCAGCTTGAGGTCCTTAGCGCTCAAGTAATGCGCCATCTGGTGCCGGTGAATGATCCCCGGGGTATCTACCAACATGACCATCGTCCAACGCAATGCGAATGCGGTCCAAAGTCGTGCCCGGGAACCGTGAAGTGGTGATGAGGTCCTGCACCCCGCTGGTTTGTTTAATAATGCCGTTAATCAGGGTGGACTTGCCCGTATTCGTGACACCCACAAAGTAGACGTCCCGATCCCCGCGGTACCGGTCGATAACCGTCAACAAGCGGTCAATATCCGCCGGCTTTTTAGCACTCATCAGCACGGTTGACACTGGCCGAAGTCCCTGACTGTGTGCCTGAACTTCCAACCAGTTGCGCACGCGCCCCCGCCGGATGGAACGGGGTAACACGTCAGCTTTGTTGCCGACCAGAATCACGGGGTTATCACCGACGAACCGGTGTAGCCCGGGAATCACACTGCCATTAAAGTCGAAGATATCCACGACGTTAACGATCAGCGCGTCTTCCTGCCCAATCGTGTTTAGTAGCCGCAGAAAGTCGTCGTCCGTTAACGATACCGGTTGAATCTCATTATAATGGCGTAATCGGAAGCAGCGTTGGCAGTAGATCTCCGTGTCGTCAGGGGTCACTTTGGCCAACCTGGCCGCCGGTAAATACCCCGCCGCTTGCGGGTCGGTCGTCTGTAGGGCCGCCCCGCAGCCAATACAATACAGCGTTTCGGTGTTACTTTCGGGCATTAATATCCTCCTTGTATTCCAAGCGTCCGCGCAGACGCATTCCCAACATGATAAATTGCTCAAAGAACCGGTTAATGCGCGTGTTCCATTGGTCAGTCTGCACTAACGGCCGCACCAAGACAGTCCGCACGTGCGCCAGGTTACCCGCAATCATGTCGGTCAAAATCTGATCCCCAACCATAATGCATTCGTCCGGCTGCAAGTGCAGACGCCGCATCGCCTGTTTGATCCCCGTTGGTAACGGTTTGAGCGCCCGCGACTGGTGGGGCAGATCTAAGCGTTGTAGCGCACGGCTCACCCTCTCCTCGTTATTGTTAGAAACCACCATGACGATGATACCAGCCGCCTGCATGGCTGCTAACCAGTCACGCAGTTGCGGGGTACCGTCGGGGTTATCCCATGCAATCAGCGTGTTATCCAGATCAGTCAGCACGGCTTTAACACCCTGGTTTTTTTAGCGTTGCCGGCTTGATGGTGTAAATGGCACCGACCAGCCATGTTGGGGTTAGTAATGACAAAGTTCTTTCTCCTCGTCTATCTATACATATATCACTTCATTATACCCAATAACCTCGTATTGTGCGAACCCCGCAACCACGTGGACCCACCCGCGCATCCACACAACTAAACAATTGGTTGAAACCACCCAAAAATGCAATTAGCCCGTGTGAATTACTTGGCCCCGTCCCCGCAATAGGTTATGATGATGGTAAGCGGTTACAGTGACGTAAAACCGCCCTAGGAGGTGCACATTATGTACGCGACTATTTTATTTGACATCGACGGCACCATTATCGATACCGAGGACGTCATCATTGGTGCGCTGCAAGACGCGCTCGTCCAAACGATCGGAATGCACAAGACCCACGATGAGCTACTTTATTCTTTGGGGATTCCCAGTGACCAAACGCTGAAAGCCCTCGATCTCACTGCAACCGAGCAGAAGCAAGTCGACAAGGTGTGGACCGAATTAACTGCGGACCGGCAGACACAAGTTCACGTATTCGCCAACATGCGGCGGACCCTGGCCCACTTGCAACACCGTGGGATCATGATGGGTATCATCACCGCCAAAACGGCGAGTGAGCTGGAACACGAATTTACTTGGTTTGGCCTCAACGACTACTTCGACACCATCGTCACCTACTCACCGGACATTGCGCCCAAGCCGGCACCCGATCCGTTGCTCCGCGCGCTGGCGGAATTGCCAGCTGACCACGGCCGGACGTTATACATTGGTGATACCGTGACGGATATGCAGAGTGCCAAAGCTGCACACGTCGACTTTGCCGTGGCCACCTGGGGGGCACATAACCTGGCTGGCTTCACGGATGCCGACCATTTTCTCACACGGCCAGAATCAATTCTCGACCTGGCTGATATGACTGCACACGTATAACGAAGAAGGAGATCCATATGTTACGCTTCGGTTTCAATCAATTTGGTGGGCCTGAGGTCTTTACGACCATTGAGGCCCCAATTCCCCAACCCCATGATGGCAGGTCCAAATCCGCGTTTTGGGTTTTGGCGTCAACCCTTACGATGCTGCTTTGCGTTCAGGCGCTGCCGCTAAGGACCGGCCCCTAGATTTCCCCATTGTGCCCGGCGTTGATGTGGCGGGAATCATCACTGCGATTGGCCCCGGCGTCACTGACCTCACCGTGGGTGACCAAGTGCTGAATTACCGGCCACTCGGTGGTTACAGCGAGTACGTGCGCGCAAGCGTGAACAAAGTCGCCCGCATCCCTGATGGTATTCCTGTGGTTCAAGCTGCCGGGTTACCACAGTCCACGGTGGTGGCCCACACCATTCTCCGTGAGCTGCTCCAAATTCAACCCGGCAACACCATCGCGGTCATCGGAGCCGCTGGGAGTGTCGGGAGCATCGTGCTCCAACTGGCCCACTACCTGGGGCTCCGGACCATTGCCATTGCCCACAGCCACCACCACGAGACCCTGACTAGGTTCAATCCGGACGAAATTGGTCATTATGATCTCGAAGACGTCGGTGCGCGCTTTACCAACCAGGCAGACTACGTGGTCAATGCCAGTGCCGGGGGTAACGATCATGGTGTCGGGGTACGAATGCTGAAACGCAAAGGGCAATACGTGAGTGTGGCCTTCAGCACCGTCGATAAGACCGTCAAACCCAGCGCGACCTACCTGCAAGTAGGCGTGGGGCCCCGGCCTGATGTACCCGCGGCGTTTGCCCTCTTACAAGCCGCCAGCGCATCCGGCGAAGGTATCCGCCTACCAATTGCCACCAAGTTGCCGATGACGTTGGCCGGCGTCATCGCGGCCCACGAATTGATTTTAACCCGCCACGGCGCGGGCAAAATTGTATGCGTGGCCCCCGAACTAGAGGAAACCGACTAACTGGCAACGAGCGCACACCCGCAATTACGTCTTGGTTGACTGGGTAAAAAAATTAATTTGATCATTACCAAAATTTATACTTGACACCTAGTTTGGGCCCTGCGTATACTAGGGCCAATTAATCAACGAAGGAGGACGTCACGATGCGTAAACACACACAAAGTTCAATCAACCTTTCATGGCAAAGCTGGCGCTAGTCGGTTGTGTTCGTTTCGGACGGATACAGCCTGGCAAACAGGATTGTATCCGCGCCGGCAACTTTTGTGTGACATACGCACAAGCCTGTCCGCGGAATCCGCGGCAGACTTTGGCGGCCCGAACAATGAGGGGCAAACCAGAGTAACTGCTGGTTTGCCCCTTTTTTGTACCCACAAAAGTTGGTCGTGATCAATCGGGGGTGTCCACCCCGTCATGGAGGAAAATATGATGAAGAAGTTTACTACCGCACTACTGACCATTACTACCCTGGCCGTGGCCGCCTTGGTCGGCATCCACACGCAAGACGTTCGTGCCACTAGTGTCCCCACCGTCGGCATCTTGCAACAGCTAGAACACCCCGCGTTGGACCAAATCCACAAGGGCGTAATCAAAGGTCTGGCTGAAGAGGGCTACAAGGGTAACAAGGTCAAGATTCACTTTCAAAACGCCCAGGGCGACCAGAGCAACATCAAAACTATGAGTGACCGCTTTGAAAGCCAGCACGTTGACCTTACCGTCGGCATTGCGACTGCCGCGGCGCAGGGCCTCGCTAGCGCTGCCAACGGTCAACATCCCGTCATCCTGGCCGGCATCACCGATCCAGTGGGCAGCAAGCTGGTCAAGTCGGATCAGCATCCTGGGGCCAACATCACCGGGACGTCCGGTGATTCCCCTATCAGTCAGCACCTGAAATTAATTAAAGAAATTGTACCGCACAGCAAGCAAATCGGCATCATCTACACCACGTCGGACCACGGCGGAACTTTCAACGCCAAACGCATGGCGGCACAGTGCAAGCAGGAAGGGCTCAAATACAAGCTGTACGCCATCAGTAACACCAATGATATGCAGCAGGTTGCTAGTAAGATGGCTAGTGAGTGCGACGTGATCTACGCACCACAGGACAACGGTGTAGCTGCCGCCATGAAGACCCTGGTCAACACCGCCAACAACGAGAAGGTCCCAGTCATTCCGGCGGCCGACACGATGGTCAAAGACGGTGGCGTGGCTGCCTACGCGGTCAGTCAATTCAAACTCGGCGAAGAAGCCGGCAAGATGGCTGGTAAGGTCCTGAAGGGCAAAAAGACGGCTACCTACCCAGTCAAGATGGTCACCAAGGGCCACTACGTCATCAACCGAAGTGAGGCCAAAAAGTTGGGGCTAAAACTACCCGCTAAAATCGTGAATGGCGCCAAGAAGAACGGCGAAGTCTTCTAACACGCGTAATCTAGTTAGTGGATAATTCTTCAATTACCAAACCGCCGCGCGACGCGTACCTACCAACCCCTACTGGTAGCGCGCGTGACGCGGCGGTTTGTTTGTGGTTGCGCTAGGGCCCCCTGACCCCACAAGCTAAAGTTTTAACACCAGGGAGGCCTGCGCAGCCAGCCCAATCGATAATCAATTATATTAATTATCCAGTCCGGATTCATCCACCTTCATGGCCGCATCGGCCTGAACACTGCCATCCGTATAGTTAAACTGGTAACCCGGCTGCACGTTGAAGATGTACACGTTAAAGTTCAGCGAGCCGTCCGTCGACAGCGCCTGCGCCCAGTACCCTCGTGGCATTAATTCATCGCCACGGAAAACGGTCGTTACCTGGTAAATCACCTGCTGACCATCTTCCAGCGCCTGGCGCACTTTGCCCTCGTAGATCTGCATCAACACTTGATTGGCGTAGGCCGATTGTGTCGCTAGGTTCTTCGGGTTGTCTGAACTACCCTCGGCCCCCTGCTCATAATGGCCATCAGCGTTGATGTTAAACGTTAAGGTGTACGCAATCAGGTGACCGCGATTATAGATTTCGGTTTGACCGCTACGGTTATAATGCCAACCAGTCGGCGTCCACTCCTGGCTTGGCCGGCCAGCGCTTTTACCAAGATTAGTTTTATTCAGGTACGCCGTATTCGTGGTGGTGCGGTTCAGCCGGTCCAGATTGCCATAATCAATGTGGCTATTCTTCCAGGTACTGGCGGTCAAAGTACTCTGGCCGTGGTTGACCTGAATGACGGGTTTGCCGCCCGAACTAAAGGTCAGCTGAGCCAATTGCTTATAGGCCTTCTGATCCACCGCGTTGGTGCCAGTGGTCTGCGCGGTAATACTACTGGTAAGTCCGACCCGGTTCAGCACGCCGGCGAACGCGCCACTACGGTATAACCCAAACAATACAATTAAAATGACGGCAATAATGCCGCCAATCCGGCTTTTACGCGCCCGTCCGCGTCGTCTACGTGCCATGCTGTTTGCCCCCAGAAAATTGATACCTTCATCATATCACGGACACTAGGATTATGCGCCTACCTCAGTGCGGACAAGAATCACGGTCGTCGAAACGTCGTCCCCCCAAACCAAGTGATACCGCGCACTGACGAGTGATGGCTAGACAGCCAGCAAACTGCGGTATCAAAAAAAGCGCATTCCCTCGGGGAATACGCTATTCATGCTGCCAACCAAAGCAATTGGCACCACGATTTGATTACTTGATGGCTGCCTTAGCGGCATCAGCGACCGCCGTAAAGCCGGCTGGGTCGTTGATGGCTAATTCGGACAACATCTTACGGTTCATGTCGATGCCGGCAACCTTCATGCCGTGCATCAACTTGCTGTAAGAAATGCCGTTCTGACGCGCAGCCGCGTTGATCCGGGCAATCCAAAGAGAACGGAATTCGCGCTTCTTTGCACGACGGTCCCGGAATGCGTAACGGTATGAAACCATCAACTGGGTGTGAGCGGCCTTAAACAAACGGTGCTTAGAACCACGGTAACCCTTAACGAGCTTCATTACCTTCTTGCGGCGCTTACGAGTAACTGTTCCACCTTTAACACGTGGCATAATTTATTCCTCCTAAAAAAAACATGAACTACGAGCAGTAATTGTCGGAACAATTACTTGATACCGGAAACCATCTTCTTGATCCGACGCATGTCACTAGTCGATACCAAGCCAGACTTACGCAACTGACGACGCTGCTTCTTCGTCTTACCGTGGAAACGGTGGGATGTGTACGCGTGGCCACGCTTCAGGAGACCACTGGCAGTACGCTTGAAACGCTTGGCAGAAGCGCGGTGAGTTTTGAACTTAGGCATGATTTTTCCTCCTAAAAATATGTGTTACTACTTGTTGTCCTGGTCAGCCTTCGGGGAAAGCACTAAGAACATGCTCCGCCCGTCCATCTTTGGGTGCGTCTCAACCGTGGCAATATCTGCCGTGGCGGCCGCAAACTTTTCCAGGACTTGACGCCCAATTTCCTTATGGGTAATGGCACGCCCACGGAACCGGACAGAAGCACGCACCTTGGCGCCCTTCTTCAGGAACTTAACGGCATTGTTAAGCTTGGTGTTAAAGTCGTTCTGCTCAATCACAGGACTGAGCCGAACTTCCTTGATGCTGACGGTCTTTTGCTTCTTACGGGCTTCGCGTTCCTTTTTCTGTTCTTCGAAACGGAACTTCCCGTAATCCATGATCCGTGCTACCGGTGGCTTAGCCTTCGGTGCGACAAGGACCAAATCCAAATTTGCATCGTCTGCTAACTTCAAGGCATCCTGCTTGGACTTTACGCCCAGCTGGTCACCATTTTCGGCAATGAGGCGTACCTCGCGGGCACGGATCCCATCGTTAACCATCATATCTCTAGCTATAACGATTCACCTCCACTTAGTTTACCGAGAAAAAAACAAAAAGATGGCGGGGCATAAGCGTCCCGCCATCCATGTATATCCGTACATTAGAGCCTAGAGGTCAGTGACGTGGGCGAGAAGCGGGCAACTTCTGCTTTTTCTCAACAAATAAAAGCATACCTGACCACCCCACCAAAGTCAAGCAGAACCTGAAAGTGGCGCCTGCTCCCACCAGTTGGGCTCACTGCCCCGCGTGCACGTCGGCGACCTCAGCCGAAATAATCAGTGCGTGCACGTCCAAACTGTGAATCAGCCGCACCACATCTTTGTATTCCGGCTGGTCCGTCACGACCAACAAAACGTCCCGACCGTCACCGGCGTCATCTCCTGCTACCAATACCGTCGTCACCGCCGCACCGTACGTGTCCGTAATGACCCGCATAATGGTCGGCAACTGGCGGTCACTGACCACGTGCAGCATCCGTTTGCGATCTAGCCCGGTGGCAATATAATTCATCACCATCCGCGTAATCAATAGGGAGAAGGCCGCCAAAATAAAGGCCTCCCACCCCGAAACTATAATGTTCAGTGACGACACCACGACGTCAATAACGAAAAGACTATTTTCCGTCCGTATGCCGAAGTGCTTCTTCAAAATCAGTGGCGGCACCGTCGTCCCGCCACTAGAGGCATCCACCATGTACAACATGGCAAAACCGATGGCAATCAAAATGCTGCCCACCACGATGGCGAGCAACTTATCCTGCACCACTTTGGTAATGGGTAACACCGCCATAATGACCGGCAACATTAAACTGCCATACAGGATGCGGACACTGGTGGCGCGGTCCACCAGGAAGTAAGCCAGAATGAGTAAGGCCACGTTAATGCCCATCGTGCTCAAAGCAACGGGCACGCGCCAAACTTCAAATAGAATGATAGCCAGACCGGTTGAGCCACCGGCCGCGACGCCGTGCGGGGCAAAGAACAAGTTGATGCTCACCGCAATCACCGCTAGCGCCACCGTGATAAACCCTAATCGGTACCACGCGTTAGTTTTGATTGTGCGCATATCGTCACCTCATTGGTGCTGTGCGTTGCTATTTCCTACTCCTAATTTTAGTTTACCAAGGCCAGGTGGCAATCGCCAGCGGGCATGAGCAAACAGTGAGAGACACGTGCTACCAGTAGGACCTAACTCGATCTGACTACCGATTAATACCGGGCCGCAGTCTCTCGGACTAGCTCCGCGAGTCCTCCGAGTGTCAGCGAGTACGCCCTAGGATATTCTGTTACCTAACTCGATCTGACCACCGATTAATACCAGGCCGCAGTCTCTCGGACTAGCTCCGCGAGTCCTCCGAGTGTCAGCGAGTACGCCCTGAAGGGCTACTCGCTGATCAAAACGCCGGACCCACCTCCCCAGATGGACCCGGCGCTACGCTTATTCGTCGCGGGTGTTTATTATTAGCAAATACTGTTAACATTAGCGGGCCCAAACCATGCGGTTGACCGTCCCTGACAGACACGTCTGCAAGACAATTTGTTCGCCCTGGCTAGCACTCACAATATGGTTCCATTCATCACGACCGGTATGAACATCATACCCCTGGTCGTTGACATCAGCCGTACTAGTCACGTGGTACGTCCGTACCTGACCATTAACATCGGTCACGGTCACGGCACTACCAACGCCTAGCTGGATAATTGCACCAAAGTTCGACGTGTTGTGGCCAATGATGTGGGTCGACTGACCGTCACTCACTGACAGTCGCGTCTGCCCACCCCAGGTTTCCACATAGTTACCTGCGGGCGCCGTGGTAGCACTCATGCTGCCCTGAAGAACGGGCATCGTGATACCCAGAAAGCTGATGCGCGGTCCTGCCGCGCGCGGCGTCGGAGCCGGCGTCGGTGCATGCTGGGCTGGTGCCCGAGTGGCACTCGGTGCTGGTGTCGACGTGGCTGGCTTGGCTGCGGTCGTGGTGCCAGCCGTGGGGCTCGTGGCCCCACTGGCCGTCGTTTGACTACTACTTGAAACGTTCTTGGTACTGGTGGTGGCGCCATGAATCTGACCGGCCGGGACGGTCTTGGCGTTGCCCTGACCATGCGCCTGCGTGGCGGCATTCTTGTTCGCCAACTGAACGGATACCGCTTGCTTGGTCGCCTGTTGTTGCGCACGGCGCTGCATCAGTGCGTGTGCTAATAGGTTGTCCGTGGGTGCAGGCGGTTGGAAACGACTGGTGCGGGTGACTACCGGTGATTGTGTCTGTGCATGCGGTTGACCCACCCAGAGTCCAACGGAAGCAACCATCAAGGTTACTGTACCTAATACTGCATATTTAGTTTTCATAAATAACACCCCTAAACTCACACCCCGGCGAGTTGGTTCGCGGGAATTCCGGTGTTCCCCAACACCTCCTTTGAACACCCTAATCATACTGGGCCTAGCTTATCGGAACAACTTATTTTCTGTAAGGATTGTGATAATCCGGTAAAAATGCGTAAAAAAAATTGCCCTACCATAACGGTCAAGGGCAATCCCGCACAAGCTACCAGCACGATTATACCGGCAACTAATGCAACTATTATTCAAATCAGTAATTATTGTTGTGCGTTACAAAGCACGCTTACTTTTGCGCGCGCGCATCAGTCCGTGAGTAATTGGCCACATCGGCCGCAATAGCCGAAACAAACATGTTCACTGACTGGCTCATCGAATCCTGTTCGCCATACCGACGAACCGAAACGGATGCGGAGGCCAATTCGTCATCCCCAACCACGACGGTGTACGGCACCTTCTGGGTCTGGGCCTCACGAATCTTGTAACCCATCTTTTCGTTGCGGTCATCGACCTTCACACGGATCCCTTCAGCAATCAACTTAGCCCTCACGTTGTTAACGTAGTCCAAGTGGGCCTCGTTGTTAACCGGAATCATGACAACCTGGGTTGGTGCTAACCAGGTTGGGAAGGCACCCTTGTAGATTTCAGTCAGGTAGGCGATGAAGCGCTCCATCGTGCCCACGATTCCACGGTGGATCATCACTGGACGGTGTTCCTCACCATCGGCACCCACGTAGCTCAATTCAAACTGTTTTGGCAGCATGAAGTCCAACTGGATGGTCGACATCGTTTCGTCGTTACCCAAAGCCGTCTTGGTTTGGATATCCAGCTTGGGGCCGTAAAATGCGGCTTCGCCTTCGGCTTCGTAGTAGTCCAAGCCGAGGTCATCCATCGCACCCTTCAGCATGCTCTGGCTACGGTTCCACATCTCGTCATCGTCAAAGTACTTGGCGGTGTTTGCTGGGTCGCGGTAGGACAGGCGGAACGTGTAGTCGGTAATGTTGAAGTCGGCGTAAACGCTCATGATTAGCTGCAAGATCTTCTTGAATTCATCCTGCACTTGTTCCAAAGCCACAAAGGTGTGACCATCATTCAAGGTCATTTCACGTACACGCTGCAGGCCGGACAAAGCACCTGACTTTTCGTAACGGTGCATCATCCCAGTTCGGCGATCCGCATTGGCAGGTCACGGTAAGACCGGATGTGGTGCTTGTAAATCTGGATGTGACTTGGGCAGTTCATTGGCCGCAGTTCCAGCATTTCGCCATCACCCATGTCCATTGGTGGGAACATGTCCTCACGGTAGTGCTGCCAGTGACCGGAAGTCTTGTAAACATCCAGGTTGGCCAGAACGGGCGTGTAAACGTGCTCGTAACCGTCAGCTACTTCGCGGTCAATGATATACCGCTCGATGGTCCGACGAATTGTGGCACCATTAGGCATCCAGTATGGCAGGCCCGCACCCACTTTGGGGTCAACGAAGAACAGATCCAGGTCACGACCAATGACACGGTGGTCGTGTTCCTTAGCTTCCTGACGCCGCTTAGCATCGGCTTCCAGATCGGCTTCCTTGTAGTACGCCGTCCCGTAGATCCGTTGCAGCATTGGGTTGGAAGACTTGCCTTCCCAATAAGCACCAGCAACACTCAGGAGGGCAAAGTGCTTGAGGGGCTTCAGGTCAGGCAGCAGTGCGCCCTCCTGGAAACCAACAAAGTCGCCCAACTGGTGCGCGGCAATTGGGTCACCAGCGGCCTTAGCCAACTGGCTACGGTAAGGGTCATCGCTAAACTTAGCGACCGCGTCGGCCTGGCTCAAGCTAACCGCCTTGATGGGTTCATTAGCGGCGATGATGGCCTGCATCTTGTCCTTCACGGCGTTCAACTCATCAACAGAGATTTGGGCGCCATCCTGGTCAGTATCAACGTAGAACCATCTTCGTCGGCGTGAGCTTCACCGAAACGCATCTTGGGGTTGAGCTGAGACAAAGCTGCAGCTAACACGAAGGCCGCGGTGTTCCGCAGAACGGCGAGACCGTCGTCACCATCTTTGGTGACGATTTCGATGGCGCCATCGTGAGCGAGTGGGGCGTTCAGGTCAACGAACTGACCGTCCAGCTTACCGGCGATGGCCTTCTTGCCGAGGGTGCTACTGATTGACTGGGCAACGGCCAAGACGGTCGTGCCATCATCAAAGTTTTTGACGTTACCATCAGGGAATTTCAATGCAATTGACATATGTAACTCTTCCTTTCTTTTTTGACGGGCAACAAAAAATCCCTGACGTCATTAATGACGTCAGGGACGAATTCACTTCGCGGTTCCACCCAGTTTGGCACAGCACGACACTGTGTCCACTTGTTCACCCGTAACCAGAGTTCAGGCCCTACGGCAGTCTCGAGAAGTGGTGCGGATCCTGCATGTGCGAGTTCCAGCTACTGTCGCACTCTCTGAAGTTGCAGTTCCTTTTTGCTTCCGTCTTCGATACCTGTATTAAAACACACTTGTTTATGAAAGGCAAACAAAATTTAGGGAGTAATTCCCCGCGGTTCAAAGCAATAGCGTAAGGGGCTTTGGGTAAAAGGCCCGAACCTGGCCCTTTATTCAGAGCACCTTATGTAGCAGCCTTTGCGCGGAACCGCTCGTTGCAATACCCCATGGTAGCCACCAAGCACCACCGCACCGCTACTGTGGCCGCCGGTTCCGTCCACCGACCACTACCTCATGGCTTAAGAAGCGGATGCGCTGCATGATTCGCTGGGCCTTGACGGTCTCGTTATTGCCCTGCTCCCGACCGGCCAGAAAGTTCTCCAGTTCGGCCATCGTCTTGTTGGAACTAAAGCAAGTCGCAAGTCTTCCTGCATCCGGTACTGCAAAATGACGCCCAGCACGTCATCACGCAGCCAAGCACTCCAGGACTCCGCGCCAATGTCATCCAGCATCAGCACTGGTGCCCGCTTCACCCGGTCAATTTCGCTAGTGACCGTGTTAGTGGCAATACTACCCTTCATGTTCACGGCAAAGGTGGGAAAGTGTAGCAACGTCGTCCCCACCCCAAAGTCAGCTAAACTGTTAGCGATGGCCCCAAGCAGGTAGGTCTTACCGACGCCAAACGCCCCTGTGAGGTACAGGCCGTGCACGTGCTCGTGGTCCGGTTTAACGACCGCATTCACGAACATCGTCGCTGCCGCCAAAGCCTCGGTCCGGTCCGTCTGGTCGTACTTAAGGAGGTCGGCATCCCGAATGTCCTTCGGCATGTTCATTACGGTCACCAAATTACTTTTGGCCCGCTGCGCATCCGCCGCTACTTTGGCCGCCGTGGGCTGATAAGCAATATCAATCTGGTGGTTGCTAATGACCAACTGGGGTTCATATCCCGGGATTGGCGGTGTCGCGCCCGCGTCGAGCTCCTCGCGCAATTTAACGTACTCAAAGAGCTTCGCCGCGCCAGCATCCACCGTGGCTTCCGTCAGTTCGTGCGCATGGCTCCGCAAAAACGCCTGCACGTCACTATTATGTAAGACCCGCTCAATGGTCTGCTGGTAACGCTGCCCCCAATCATGATCGGCAAAGTGGCGTTGGAGGTACGCCGATAATCGTTCAAGTTGTGCCATGAGTTACTCCTTCTTCTGCTGCCGCTTGCGAGCCAACTCCTGTAACTGTGCGTTGAGCTTGGCCTGGGCATCCGCTGAAATTTTTTTCCTTGGGGGCCACATAGTCCTGTTGGGCCCACTCAGGAACTGGCTCACTGCGCTTACCCCGCCGGTTGCCCGAACGCTGCTGGACCCGCTGTTGTTGCTTGGTGTTTCCCGCTGCATATTGGTGAATCTGCGTCAGCGCTTGTTCCGGCGTATGCACCCCAGCGGCTGCCCAACTGTTGGCCAAAATGTCCAAGAAGTTGGCGCTGACGTTGCCATTATCACTGGTACGCAATGCATAATCCACCATAACGTTGATTGTCGCCGGCGAGAAGATCCCGCGCTCGGCCAAATGCTGCAAAGCCTTGATCTCACTACGACTAGCAAACATCCGACTGTCCTGTGCCTGCTTCGCGGCGTTAATAAACTCCCGCGGGGTCATCGACTTGGCGCGTGCTAACATTTCCTGCTCCCGCTCGTCAGTTGGTTGACTTGGTTGTAATGCGGTCGCGGCCGCACTGGTTGCGGCCGTTGCTTCACTACCCCGGGCCCAGAAATGGCTACCGTGGACCCGTTCAAACTGCTGCTCCACGTTACGTCGCAATAGCCGCATATCCAACTTACCGGTCAGTAAATCCAAAGCCTGACCAATTTGTGCCGCCAACGTGGGCTCGTCCAAACCGTAGAACCCGGCCAGCTGCTGCAAGGCATGCTGGTTCTGCGACAGCGTGCCACTTTGGATGTTGGTATTACTCAGTAAGTTCCGCAACAGCTCCCAGTCTAACTGCACCCCAGAAATTTCCGGACTCGCCGTTCCGGCTGACACCACGGCCGACTTGCTGGTACTCACGGTAGCTGGTGGCGTCGTCGCCTGAGCCGTAACAATATCAAACACGTCGCTGAACGCCAACGAGATATTGTGCATGTCGGGCCGGCGGACGGGGGTCAACTCAAACTCGTGCACAAGCTCGTCGTACCGCGTCTCACCGACCGTATCAAACAACAAAATACCCAGCAGATCGTCCGCAAAAAACTTACTCGGGGCCACCGGTGCATGTAATTCATACACGTAGTGACGCGCCGTATCGACCTGGGTAAAGGTCTGCACAAGCTGTAACGCCTCCAACCGAACCCGAGCGTCGTACAACTCATCGATACCGACCCCCAACATCCCCATCAACCGCGTGTGCGGGTGCCGATCCTGCGAAAAGACCGGGTGGCGCTTACTTTCAGCCACAAACTGGTGTACAACGCCGTTGCCACCGGTCCCAGGATCGGTTGGTAGAGGTACGTCAGGGTACGCCGATCCACGTCGCTGTATTCCGTTGCCTGCGTGGCTAAATAATCGTCCTGCGGCATAAAATTTGCTGGTTTACGCACGTACCCACCTCCTTGAAAGTTGGTGCCCAATGCACCTTAAATCAAACCACTACATAAGCGCACGGGCGCAACCGGATCAACCCCGTTCACGCCCGTCACTTTTCCTGTTTATCCTTTTGTTCCCGCTTCATCATGCCTTGGAGCTCATCCATAAAGACCGACATGTCCTTAAACTGCCGGTAAACACTGGCAAAGCGAATGTAAGCAACATCGTCAACGTCCGCCAACTTTTGCATAACGAACTCACCGATACTTTGACTAGAAATTTCGTTCTCGCCAATCGCCCGAATCTTGGCTTCGACCTGCTCGACGATCTGCTGCATCTGTTCCATTGTAACCGGGCGCTTTTCAGCCGCACGAATCAGCCCCCTGAGGACCTTTTCCCGGCTGAACTCCTCACGGGTACCATTTTTCTTAATGACCAGGAGTGGGGTTTGTTCCACCCGTTCAAAGGTGGTGAAACGAAAACCACAATTTTCGCACTCCCGCCGCCGCCGAATTGCTTCGCCACCCTCAGTTGGGCGGGAATCAACGACGCGCGAACTATTTTTATGACAATGTGGACACTGCACGTTCATACCCCCACAGAATATTCGACCGCCGTGACGTCATGCGTGACGCCACGGAACACCCGTCACGCTCATTATACCAAAACCTACAAGCTTTGCGTGTTGAGGATGTGGGCGATGAGTTGTTGGACCTCCACCCGCCGTAACTCAGCGGGAACGTCGGTGTTGATGGCAAAGTTGGCGCGCGCCACTTTTTCGTCCAGTGGTAGCTGGGAATTGATCCGCGCCAGGGCTTCATTCACCGTCAACCCATCACGCACGGCCAGACGTTCTTGCTGCCGCTGCGCGGGTACGGTCACCACCGCGATTCCGTCAAAGTAATCCTCATAGTGCTGTTCGTACAGCAACGGCACGTCAGCCACTACCAAGTCGGCCCCGGTACCGACCGCACGCTTCAGTTCACGTTCAAACTGGGCACGAATAGCAGGTTGCATGATGTCGTTAAGCCGCTTAAGGCGCCGGGGGTGACCAAACACCACTTTAGCTAACAGGCCGCGGTTTAGGGTCCCATCACCCTGGATGATCATGCTACCAAACTCATGTTGTAGCGCCGCTAGAATTTTGCTGCCGGGCACCGCTACGGCACGCGCAATGCCGTCCACGTCAATGACGGGGTACCCGGCCGCGCGAAAATCGTTCGCAACCGTAGTCTTACCCGTAGCAATACCACCAGTAATGCCTAATTTATACGTCATGCCAGTTCCTCCGCTGGTTATTCTGCGCTCGTGGGCGCAACCTGGCAGTGCGGACAAAAGTGCGTACCACGACCGCCGACTTTGATCTTTTCAATTTTCGTACCACACCGCGGGCAAGGTGTGCCCTGATGCCCATAGACAACGAGGCGGTCTTGGAACCCACCCTGTTTGCCCTGGGCATCCACGTATGAGTGCACCGTCGTACCGCGCAGCTTGATCGACTCCGCCATGATGGCAATGATGGCATCATGGAGGCGAGTCACCTCGGCGGGCGTCAATGAGTTAGCGGGCCGTTCGGGATGAATGCGGGCACGCCACAAACTTTCATCCGCGTAAATGTTACCAACCCCGGCCACCGTTGACTGGTCCAAAATCACCGACTTAATGGCCTTCTTATGCTTGGCCAATTTAGCACTGAAATCGGCCACAGTAAAGTCTGTGGCCACCGGTTCGGGCCCCATTGACGCCAAGCCACTAATCGCGACGTTTTCCGTACCCGTTCGTACCACGTTCATGCGGCCAAACTTGCGCGAATCCATGTACCGCAATTCTGAACCATCCGCAAAGGTAAACCACACGTGCGTCCAGCGCGCGTGCGGCGACTCATGGTCGGTCGCTAACATGTACTTACCTTCCATACGCAGATGGCTGACGAGAGTCCAACCGCCGGTCAGCCGCAACAGCAGATACTTGCCGCGCCGGTCGACCCCGGTGAACGTTTGGCCCACTAACCGTTCGCGCACTTCATCCAGTCCGTCACGTAAGATGGCTTCCCAGTCCGTGCCAATGGCGACAATTTGCTTACCCTTGATCAACCCGGTCAGCGTGCGCCGCACCGTTTCTACTTCTGGCAACTCTGGCATACAATGGTCCTTCTTTCGTTCTGCGTTGTTAACTACTTAGCGTCAAACCACGTCCGCCCGTGGTTCGTCTCGACTTTGAGCGGCACATCTAGCTTAATGGCCGCATCCATCACGCCAGCGACCACATCTCGTAGCTGATCCATCTCGGTGGCTGGCGCCTCAAAGATGAGTTCGTCGTGCACCTGCAGTAGCATGCGCGCTTGCAAGTGGGCAGCAGCCACCGCCGCGGGCATCCGCACCATGGCTACCTTGATGATATCGGCGGCGCTCCCCTGGATGGGGGTGTTCATCGCGGTCCGTTCCGCAAAGCTGCGCAGGTTAAAGTTACGGCTATGAATATCATGCAGGTACCGACGCCGGTGGAGCAACGTTTCCACGTAGCCCTGTTCGCGGGCCGTGGCGACCATCTGGTCCATATACTCCCGGACCTGCGGATACTGCTCAAAGTAACCCGCGATAAACGCCTTGGCTTGAGCGCGGGTAATACCAATGTTCCGGGCTAACCCAAAGTCACTGATACCGTACACAATGCCAAAATTAACGGCTTTGGCCTGCCGGCGCATGTCGGGAGTGACCTCATCGGCACTCTTCAGGCCAAAAATCTTCATGGCCGTGTTGGCATGGATGTCCCGGTCCTCTTTGAAAGCCTCCTGCATGTGCGCATCACCCGAAATGTGGGCCAGCACGCGCAATTCAATCTGCGAATAATCCGCACTGAACAGCTCCCAACCAGGTTCACTAGGCACAAAGGCGTGCCGCACCTGCTTGCCATCACCGCGTGCCGGGATGTTTTGCATGTTGGGGTCAACTGAGCTCAGACGTCCAGTCTGTGTTAAGGTCTGCAGATAACGGGTGTGGATCTTGCCGTCAGGCTGAACCGCGTCCTGTAGCCCCACGACGTAGGTGGACTGAATCTTGCTAATTTTACGGTAAGTCAAAATCTTCTGAATGATGGGGTGCGCGGTCTGCAACTGCTCCAGTACCGCCACACTCGTTGAATACCCAGTCTTGGTCTTCTTCACCACGGGCAGTCCCAGGTCTTCAAACAATACAACACCCAGTTGCTTAGGCGAGTTGAGGTTAAATTCGTGACCGGCATCAGCATAAATCTGTTGTTCCAACACGGCCAGCGAACCACTTAACTGCTTGCCCATCTCGGCCAAAATAGCGGTATCCAAACTAATACCGTTATACTCCATGTCGCCCAGGACCCGCGCTAACGGTAATTCCAGGTCGGTAAACAGCTTGGTTTCGTCCTGATTAGCCAACTCGGTGGTCAACCGCGGCCGCAACGCCAGTAATGCCGCCCCCTTTTGCGCCAGGTGATTACAGAAAACGTCACGATCGGGTAAGTGTAACTTGGCCCCCTTGCCGTAAACGTCCTCATCAGCTGGTAGCGCATCATAATTATGTTCGCGCGCCAGTTGCCCCAAATCATTACTATTTTCGTCCGGATTCAACAAGTACGAAGCCAGCAACGCATCAAAGTCAGGATGTAAGTCCAAACCGAGGTGCCGACCAGCGACCAGATTACGCTTAGCGTCAAAGACGGTTAGTTGCCGCGCCGGGTCCCCCAACCAGAGGGCAAACTCCATGTCTTGCAACAACGACGTATCCGTCGACACAAAGGTGTGCTCCGCGTCAGCGACCACGAAACCCTCAACCTTGGCCGTGTGGTAATTTTCGGTCAACATTTCCAACTCAAACGCTACCGGCGCGTGTAACTGCATGGCTGCGGCCAAATTATCGGCCGTGAGCTCGGTGTATTCCACCTGCGCCGCGGGGGCCGTACCCTGGCCACCCATCCGCTTTAAGGCCTGGCGCATGTCCATCCGCTGGTAAAACGCGCGTAGTTGTTCATAATCCGGGCCCTTGAAATCAATGTCATCCAGACCAATGGTGAGCGGAGCATCCTGCCGAATCGTCGCTAAGTCCTTGCTCATCACGGCTTGATCATGATCGGCAACGAGATGTTCCTTCATCTTGCTGGCCTTAAGGTCGTCCAGGTGCGCGTAGAGATCCTCAACTGACCCGAATTGTTTGATCAGTTTAATGGCCGTTTTCTCCCCCACCTTAGTCACACCGGGATAGTTATCCGATGTATCGCCCATTAACCCCTTGAGATCAATAATTTGGCGGGGCGTCACGCCTAACTTTGCCTGTACGTAAGCTGGTGTGTACTCCTCAAGTTCCGTGACCCCCTTCTTGGTCACAGCAACCGTCACACGGTCAGTGGCCAGTTGCGTTAAGTCCCGGTCACCAGTCACGACCAATACGTGGTCGCCGGCCGCGTCTGCTTGCTTGGCCAGCGTCCCAATAATATCGTCGGCCTCGTAATTAGCCAGCTCGTAGTGAACAATGCCGTGTCCTTCGAGCATTTCCTTGACCAGGGGGAGTTGTTCTAACAGTTCATCGGGAGTCTTTTGCCGGCCAGCTTTGTAATCACCATATTTCGCCGTCCGGAAGGTTTTGCTGCCCGCATCAAAGGCGACCAGAATCTTGTCAAAGTTTTGACTCGCCAGTAAGTTGTCCAGCATGTTATTCACACCCATGATGGCGTTGGTGTGCACCCCGTCGCTGTTAGTGAACCGGTCCAGCGACGTATAGGTCGCGTAAAACGCCCGGAACGTAATTGAATTACCATCGATTAATAAAATATTGTCAGCCACGGTGCGCACTCCTTTGCCAATCACGAGTAATTTACTAATATCATTGTACCAAAAGCCCGTCCTCGCTAATAGGGGTGCACAGCCAGTAGCTCTTTTGCGCGTACTTGGTGCCACGCAGCGGCTTTGTGCAGCTCACAGTCCGAATACCTGAGGGGCATCAGGGTAGGCACAATGACGCGTCGACGTTGCTGTCACAAGATGAACGTAGTGATGTATGGCACGACGATTTCAAACACTGACTGCCGCCATGGAGCAGTTCACCAAGCCGTAGTAGCACAGCACACGCAACATAAAAAAAAGCACCCCGGCCAGCGCGGCCTAGGTGCTCATCAAGCAATTACTGTTGTTAGTTACGGTTCGAACCGACCCCGAAAATTTCGAGAATTGTCAGGAACAGGTTCAGGAAGTCCAGGTACAGCGCAACGGCGCCCGAAACGGCTAACGAGTTCACCGACATAACGCCTGAGCATCCGCACTCGCGTATAAACGCTTGAGCGTCTGGTTATCGTAAGCAACCAGTACGATAAAGATGGCCAAAATGATGTAATTCAATAACATGCCCATGCCCGTAGAGCGCAGGAACATGTTCACCAAACTCATCAAGATGACGCCATACAGACCCATGATGGCAATCGAACCAGCACGGCTAAGATCCTTTTTACCGAAGATACCAACTAGCGCCATGGTACCGAATACGACTGCCGTCGTCAGCAGCGCCGCAATCACCGTCGTCCCATTGTACATTGACATGATCAGCGCTAACGTGAAGCCTTCACTCGCCGCCAGCAACAGGAAGAATACCAGTGCGCGCCCGGCGTGGGCCACGGAACGACCAGTATTACCTAAAATCACGAAGATCAACGGCATAAAGGCCATAACGTAAAATACCAACGAATTAGAGGCAATAAAGTTAAAGTACTGTTGACGGAAAACGTAACCCAACAGGTAGGTAACGATGGCCGTCACGACCATCCCCCCGCCCATAACTCCGTAGACACGCCCAAAGAATTGGGACAGTCCCGCTTCATTAACGGCACGACGTTCTTGCATATCATCAAATCCTTTCATTAACACGTTGCAGTGCTAATAATTCTACCTTGAAGAACATTGTAACATTATTACCAATAACACCCAATGGTACTTAAGACCGATTTGCCTTCAGTGCATCCTCGTAGGCACGCTCGTATTTCTGCACGTCACCCGCGCCCATGAATACTAGCACCGCATCATGGAACTCTAACAGTGGCTGCATATTGTCCAACTGTAGCACCTTGCCGCCATCGATCTTAGCCGCTAGGTCCTCAGCACTAACACTACCACTCTTTTCCCGTGCAGAACTAAAAATCGGCGTGATAAAGGCGTGGTCCGCGGTGCCCAAAATGTCCGCAAACTCGTCCAGGTACGCAATCGTCCGGCTAAAAGTGTGTGGCTGGAACACCGCCACGATCTCTTTGTCTGGGAATTTCTGCCGGGCAGCGTCCAACGTGGCCTTGATTTCACTTGGGTGGTGGGCATAATCATCAATCACGGTCATGTCAGCTACATCAGTCTCGGAGAACCGCCGCTTGACCCCATCAAAGGTGGCCAATTCCCGTGCAATCAGACTAGCGGACAGGTGCTCCGTGTAGGCGACCGCCACAACCGCCAGCGAGTTCAAAACGGCATGCTCACCATACAGGGAGATCTTGAAGTGACCAATCAAATCGTCTTTGTGGTACGCATCGAACTCGGATCCAGCCGGCCCGCGCTGCACGTTCCGGGCGATAAAGTCATCGGTATCTTTCAGCCCGTAGTAGTAGACCGGCACGTCGACGTCCAGGCGCCGTAGCCACTGGTCGTCACCCCAAGCAAAGATGGCCTTCTTCACCTGCTTACCCTCGGTTTCGAAGGCATCATACACATCCTCAATTCCAGTGTAGTAATCAGGGTGATCAAAATCGATGTTGGTCATGATCAGATAGTCAGGGTGGTACGCCAGGAAGTGACGCCGGTACTCGTCGGCTTCAAAAACGAAGAACTTGGAATCCGGGACCCTTTGCCACTACCATCGCCAATCAGGTAACTGGTCTTGGCAATGCCGCCCAGTGTGTGGGCCAGCAGACCGGTCGTGCTGGTCTTCCCGTGCGCACCAGCCACCCCAATACTCGTGTAGTCATTCAGCAATTTACCCAGATACTCGTGGTACCGGTAGATGGGCAGTCCCAGCTCCTTGGCCCGCACTACTTCGGGGTGCTCGTCGGTAAAACTATTACCCAAGATGACCGTGTAGCCCGCCTTGAGGTTAGCCGGGTCAAACGGCAACATCTCGATGCCAGCATCCGCCAGTCCTTTCTGGGTGAAAGTGTACTGCGTGATGTCACTACCCAGCACTTGGTGACCCAAATCATGCAAAATCAACGCTAATGAGCTCATACCCGAGCCCTTGATACCAATAAAGTAATCTGTTTCAGTCATACGCTCAATCTCTTTTCCATGTTCCACGCGGTGCGGCAGAACAATATGTAGTGTGTCGTGATTTCCATGACACTTTACCCTCTATAATAGCACACGCCACCCACTAGAACGAGGCTTTGAAAACCAGCAATCACCCGCGGGCGTAAGGCAATATCCGCCCGACCCCGCCACATCAAGCCATAGCTTGAACATGAACGTTACCCATGGCAAGGTGAGTAAAATTTACCGTGCGTTTTCAGGAGCCTCGGTTTAAAACCAACGCGTGTCATCAACGAATTTGTAACCATGGCGATGTCTCCACCTTGAAGGTCAAAAAGTGCCCGCCCAATCGAAATTGAGCGGACACTTTTTTTGACCAAACACCAAGTCAATATCCATGCTGACTAGTGTCCCCAACCAAACTATACGTCATTACAGGCGCTCGTTCAGTTCCTTAGTCTGTTCTTCATAGCCAGGACGACCCAACAGGGCAAACATGTTGGACTTGTAGGCTTCAACACCTGGCTGGTTGAATGGGTTAATCCCGTTCAGGTAACCAGATACGGCCACAGCAGCTTCAAAGAAGTAGATCAGGTAGCCCAACGTGTATTCATCCTGCTTCGGGATGGAGACAGTCATGACTGGCACACCACCATCGGTGTGGGCCAACACAACACCTTCGTAAGCCTTGCGGTTAACTTCAGCCATCGTCCGGCCTTCCAGGTACTTCAAGCCGTCAAGGTTATCAGCTTCAACCGGAATCTTGATGTCGCGCTTCGGCTGTTCAACCCAAACAACGGTCTCCATCAAGTTACGCCGGCCTTCCTGGATATACTGGCCCAAACTGTGGAGGTCAGTCGTGAAGTTCGCGGAAGATGGGTAGATACCCTTCTGGTCCTTGCCCTCAGACTCACCCATCAGTTGCTTCCACCATTCGCCGAAGTACTGGAGGGTTGGTTCATAGTTTTCAAGTAATTCAGTCGTGTAGCCCTTACGGTACAAAATGTTCCGCAAAGCAGCATACTGGTATGCTTCATTGTCCTTGAGGTCGGCGCTGCTGTATGCTTCGCGACCATCAGCGGCACCTTGCATCAGAGCATCAATGTCGTAACCAGCAACGGCAATTGGCAGCAAACCAACGGCGGACAGTACGGAGAAGCGACCACCCAAGTCATCAGGCACAACGAATTCTTCGTAGCCTTCTGCATCGGATTCAGTCTTCAAAGCACCCTTAGCGCGGTCGGTCGTAGCGTAAATACGCTTAGCAGCTTCTTCCTTGCCGTACTTGGCAATCAACTTAGCCTTCAATACATGGAAAGCGATGGAAGGTTCAGTCGTGGTACCGGACTTACTGATAATGTTCAGAGAGAAGTCACGGTCACCGATGATGTCCAGCAGGTCAGCCAGGTAGGTTGAGCTGATGGAGTTACCAGCAAAGTAAACTTCTGGTAGCTTCCGGGCTGGGTCAGCGTTACGGAACGTGTGGCTCAGAAAGTCGACGGCTGCACGCGCACCCAAGTAAGAACCACCAATACCAATGGCAACAAAGACTTCGGAATCCTTTTGGACCTTAGCGGCAGCCTGTTTGATACGACTGAACTCGTCCTTGTCATACGCAACTGGCAGGTCCAAGAAACCACGGAAGTCGTTGCCCGCACCGGTACCCTCGCGCAGCTCTTTATCTGCGGCCGTGACCAATGCCTGCATTTCGGACAGTTCGTTGTCGTGCACGAACTTGCCCAGCTTCGATGAATCAAATGAAATATGAGCCATGATAAATCCTCCTAATTTGTACTAAACCATCAATAACTCTATCCGTAATATCCCTAAAATGCAAGGGCTCACAAACACGTTTGCCGCAAAAAAAACGTTGCCCGTCAGCAACGTTTTAACTCCATAGCTTCTATAGTAATGCTTGAGTAATGCTTGCTGCCGTGCTAAGCCTTCATCACGCCTAACACCACCCCACCAAGAATAACGAGTAGGCTACCCACGGTGACGTAAACCATTTCTTTGCGCGTCTTCTCTTCGCCCAGCAGGAAAATGCCGCCAAACGTGGAAATAACGATGCCCATCTGTGACATCGAGAAGGCGATGGCCAGACCAACTGACTTGGTCGCCATCAGCATGAATAAGTTACCGACACCCCACAGCAGACCCGTCGCAATGTTTTTGGCCGTTGCCCGAGTCACTACCTGGTGGCCAAAGGAGAGCACGATGGCACCCAACACCATCCCCACGGCCTGTGGCAGCACTACGGCCGCCGCATCCAGACCCGCGGCGGTGTACACCACCGTGTAGCCCGCGTAACCAATAGTAGAGATGATCAAACTCTGGATGCCTTTGCCCATGTGGTTGGGCACCGTTACCGCAACCTTCTCCTTACGCGAGGTCAACGCCGCACCAATAACTAAAATACCAACGGCAATGATTCCTAGCGTCACGTCGCGACCACTACGCCATTCGTGGAACAACAGGGCCCCTGCCACAGCGTTGGCGACTAACTGCATACCGGTCGAAATGGGCACGGCCGTCGACACGCCCACTTGCTGCATAGAGCGGAACTGGAATCCTTGCCCTAGGGCCCACAGTAGACCCGAAATAATTCCGAACAGCCAGGTAGCCCCCGTAATGCTGGGCTGCATGAACAACCAGGTGCCGCAGCCAAAAACCAAGGCCCCAACCGTCATCCCCAAAGTTTGTTGGTAGGCGTTGCCACCCAACTTGCCACTTACTAATCCAATTGATCCCCAGGCCAGCGCCGGGATCAGTGCGATAATAATTGCCATACCGTATGATTCCTCTTTCTGCTTCGTTGTAGTGTGGTTGAATGTCGGGCCCCACCCCGACGTCCCGCTGACGGTCGTGGTGGGTGCCCAATGTTCACGGAACGCTCTGCGAATTGCCCGCGCTGCGACCCGAGTAAAAATACTATCGGAAAATGCGCTTTCATGCAAGCAGTAATTGGTGCCAAGTTGGGTAAACATTTCTGTAAACTAATGAAACCTCACGTCGCCACTGGCCTTCTGCTCGTAAAATATTTTGAAACTCTCGTGTAACTCGTTGAGTGACAACTGCGGATAATGAAAACGCTTGAATGTCAGCGATTTCTCTTGTACAATGGCCGTGTTACCAAATATTACACTTTTGGATTTCTGGAGGGTTTTGCACATGGCTAAAAAGGTTTTGACACGTGGTAAGTTCGACAAGATGCAGCAATTAGCCAACAAGGATGGCGTGATTGCTGCCCTGGCCATCGACCAGCGTGGTTCGATGAAGAAGATGATGGCTGCCGCCGATGAAAAAGCCGGCAAGGAATACAGCCTGGACCAGATTTACGAGTTCAAGGAACTGGTTTCTTCCGAACTGACGAAGTACGCCTCAGCCATCTTGATTGATGAAGAACTTGGCTTCAAGGGTATGAAGAGCAAGGATCCTTCATCCGGACTGATTCTGTCCTACGAAAAGACCGGTTACGATGCTAACACGGTTGGCCGCTTCCCAGAACTGTTGAAGGAAGAAAGCCTCACCCGGTTAAAGGCCAAGGGTGCCGATGCCGCTAAGGTCTTGGTTTACTACGACCCACACGACAAGGACGAAATCAACGACGTTAAGAAGGCCTTCGTTGAGCGTCTGGCTAATGAAGCTAAGGGTGCGGACCTGCCATTCTTCCTGGAATTGGTTACTTACACCGACTCCATTCCAGATGCTAAGAGTCGCGAATACGCTTTGGCTAAGCCACGGCTGGTACTCGACGCCATGAAGGAATTCACGCAGGACAAGTACGGGGTAGATGTTATCAAGGCTGAAGTACCAGTCAACTGGGACTTTGTTGAGGGCCACACTGCTGATGGCGTTCAGGCTGCCTACACCGAAGAGGAAGCCGCTGGCTACTTCAAGGAAGCTAATGACATTGCCACGAAGCCATTCATTTACCTGTCTGCTGGTGTACCAACCAAGACGTTCCGTGAAGAACTCAACTTTGCTGGTGAATCTGGCACCAAGTTCTCCGGGATCCTCTGTGGCCGTGCAACTTGGCGCGACGGAATTCAGGTTTACGCCGACGGTGGCCGCGATGCGCTCAAGGAATGGTTGGACACGACTGGTAAGGGTAACGTTGAGGAACTCAACGCCATCCTCTCCAAGTACGCTACTCCTTGGTACGACGTTTACGGTGGCTTGGACAACATCGAAGTCGTTGACCAGGCTAACTAAGCTCAACCTAATTAACCTAGTAAACACAAACGTGGTGCTCGTTGTTGAGCACCACGTTTTTTTTTGTGTCATGATCGACCACATAGACCCCGACCAATGCGGTAAAGGCGTACCCGACCAACCCGCCAATAAAGTTAAAGATGACGTCATCAATATCGGCAATACCGGTGGCCAGTAAAAATTGCCAGCATTCAATCCCCAGTGACAAAAGCAAACTCAGGCAAGCGGTTCCCCATAGGCGGTGACCCCGGCGACCCAGGGCGGGCCAGAGTAGCCCCAACGGCATAAACCACAACACGTTGCCAAAGGTTTGGTAATAAAAATCAAGCCGCGTGGTCCCATTAAAGAGTTGCCAACTGCCCACCAAGGGACGCAGATTAATAACACTGGTATCCCGTCCCCAATCAGGATGCAGGTTCCACGGAAAGTAAATCTGCGCGCCGCGAAACACGGTGAGGGCCAGTAACAAAATTAAGTACACCACAAACAGTAGCAAGCCCACTTCGTGCCACCAACGCACACGTTGATGACGGCACACTAACCATATCGTCCTCACCACAACAAAAATCAAGGTGTAAAGGATAGTTTTATCGAGGCTATAGATAATTAGACGTATCAATGGCCAGTGGTTTACCGTTGCTGCCATGCGGCCAGCAATCCACGTGTAAAATGGGCCTAAAAACAACATCGCGCTACCTCCAAGGCATATTTTAGCAGAAGTAGCCCCTGTCACTGGTTTAACTTATCTAATTATTGCGAAAAAGATAGTTATCGGCCCGCCGTTTGCCCCGGCTTTGCTACTCGGGGTAAAATAAGGACGATACTCTGAAAGGCGGTCGCAAAGTTGAAATCCAGGCTCAATCAATTACGCTCTTCACGGTGGGGTTTCCTAACCTTGCTGGTACTACTACTGTGGGTAAAAACACTCGTCGCTTACTTCTTCGAGTTTAGCCTCGGAGCCAGCGACCCACTGCAGTACTTTTTATTAATCATTAACCCTCTCGGGACCAGTATCCTCCTGATCAGTTTAGGGATGTACATTAAGTCTCCACGCCGCGCCTACACCACGGCCACACTGATTTACATATTGCTGGCAGTCCTGCTCATTGCGAACGTCTTGTACTACCGGGAGTTCTCAGACTTCATGACCATCAACACCATGTTGGGGTCCACCAAATCCGTCCAGGGGCTCTCTGCAGGCAGTCTCTCCCTCCAGCCACTGGACTTGATTTATTTTGGTGACTTCATTGTTGTAATTGGCGCATACCTCGTCTACGGTGTGGTCAATCTCTGGCGGTTCATCAACCACCAGCGACTGATCTGGCCCCACTTCGGGTTACACCTCGACCGGCGGCCCGTTGCCTACCACCGCCCCACCGCTGCAACCGTGATTGGGCTGGCGCTATTTATGTTTACCATGGCGCTTAGTGAAGCCAACCGGCCCCAACTGCTCACGCGGACCTTTGACCGTACGTACATCGTTAAATATTTAGGCTTGGGACCATTCACTGTGTACGACGCCCTGAAAACCGTCCGCACCAACCAAGTACGCAGCAAGGCCGATAGTGCCAGCATGGACCAGATTTTGAGCTACACCAAGAGTCACTACGCCGCCCCCAATGCGAATTACTACGGGGTTGCTAAGGGCAAAAATCTCATTGTGATCCACCTCGAAAGTTTCCAGGAGTTTTTGCTGGGCATGAAGATCGATGGACAAGAGGTGACCCCCTTCCTAAATTCGCTGGTGAAAGAAAACAACACCCTCAGTTTTGACAACTTCTTTAACCAGGTAGGACAGGGCAAAACGAGCGACGCCGAAAACCTGCTGGAAACGAGCACCTTTGGTTTGTCCACCGGCTCCCTTTTTGCCACACTGGGGACCGACAACACGTTCCAAGCCGCCCCAGCTATACTCAACCAGTCGGCGGGCTACACGACCGCGGTTCTACACGGCGGTTCCGGCTCGTTTTGGAACCGTGACAACACCTACAAGAGCCTGGGGTACAACTACTTTTTCTCCAACAACTATTTCTACCACAGCGCCAACATGAACACACAGTACGGAATCAAGGATAAATTGATGCTGGCAGAAAGTCCCAAGTACCTGGAACACCTGCAGCAACCTTTTTACGCCAAAATTATTACTACTAGTAACCACATCCCGTATACCATCACCAGCGAGGACTCCGATTTCCCCGATGCCGGCACTGATGACACCACGGTCAACAACTACTTTAAGACCGCGCATTACCTCGACTCGGCTTTGAAAGAATTCTTTGCTTACCTCAAAAAGAGTGGTCTGTATGACAACTCGATCATCATGCTGTACGGGGATCATTATGGCTTGAGCAACGATCGGAACAAGACCGTGGCGCCGTTGCTGGGTAAAAATGCCAGCAACTGGACCGCCTACGACAACGCCCAGATGCAACGCGTACCCCTCATCATTAACATGAAGGGTCTGAAGGGGGGCGTGAACCATACGTACGGTGGTGAAGTGGACGTTCTGCCGACCATCCTCCATCTACTAGGAATTGACAGCCAAAAGTACGTGGAGTTTGGTCAGGACCTGCTCTCACCGCAGCATCAACAACTAGTCGCCTTTCGCGACAACGACTTTGTCACGGAACGTTACACCGTCATCAACGGGAAGGTGTACGACAATAGTACGGGCGCCGTGGCGGATAACCTCACGGCTACCACCAAGGCCCAGCTCAAGCAGGACCAGCACAAAGTGAATAAGGAGTTGCGCCTGTCTGACCGGCTGAACCAGCAAAACTTGTTACGCTTCTACACACCGGCGGGCTTTACCCCCGTCAACTCCAAATCCACGGACTTTGACACCAGCCTGCAACAGGTCATTCAGATGGAGCAAAATAAGGGCTCAGCCACCACGTCGTTGTACACGCAAAACAATAACCAAAGTACCACCAATGATTACAAAACGGATGCCCCTGAGCTAGCTAATCACCAAGATTACATTACTAAATTCCCGGCCAGCGTCCGTAAACAAACACGTGCTAGTGGCAGTAGTGTATCGTCCTCCAGTAGCAGCAGTAGTAGCCAAAACTCAGTTCTGGAAGGCAAGTAACAGCCAGCGACTGGTGCTACTACCATCCGCGCACCACCATTACCAGCAAACAACTTAATCAACTACCAACATGGACCAGTAGCACTCCCCCATCGGGGCCGCCACTGGTCCATGTTGGTATACCCCAGTTATCCCCGGCTGACCCGCGGTTTGGCCGGGAGTCTGACTACCGGTATTCACTAATGTGCACCCGTAAATTCATACATTGTTCAAAGTCGGCCCCTATAATGACAATTAAAGGGGTGATAGCCGGTGCGGTTCCTGGAACGAGTAATGATGGGGTTAGCTTACCACCGTCAAATGAATATTATTATCGCGGTGCTAACGGCGGTTTACACCCTATTTGGTTTATTTTTACGGACTAGTGCCCAAACCAGCACGGCCAACGCCACTAACTTTAGCCGGCGCCTGACCGAAATATCTGGTAGTGGTACCAGTAACGTCGCTAACACCGTCCAGCACGCCCACTTAACCCAGGCCAACTACTACGATATCGCGTTGCTATTGGTGACCATGATCTACCTCGTAGCGTTATTCTTCGTGGCCATGTGGTTCATTCACCGCCAAGAAACTGAAATCGGCGCCTACCTGGGTGCGGGTAAGCGTAGCCTCGACGTGGCCAGTCAGTTCGCACTAGAAGGCGGCATTAGCGCCGCAGCGGGATTTAGCGTTGTAGCCGTGACCGTTAGCCTATTCAGCCAGACGCTGGGCCATTGGTGCAATAGCATCAATCAGTACTTCTTTGTGCACACAATCAACCGCGCACCAGGGGCGAACCACCATGAGCTCATGATGGGCATCAAAACCATGATGACCAACCATATGACCGATTTCAATCCGCAGTCGTTACTGCGGGGTACTGGCAACCCGACCGCCCAGATGCCGACCGGCATCACCGGCTTTGCATTAGTTGGTGTGTACGCAATTGGGTCGGTGATTATCGTTAACCTACTCGTAACGGCAATCCAGGCCCATAATGTGCGCCGTCAGCTTAACTAACCTAAAGGGGGAAGCAAGATGCTTTTTAGCCCACGTAAAAACAGACGCCTGCGGTTAAACCCCGTCATGGACCGGCCGGGCGTATATTTGGTTGGCCAACCAAGCACTCGTGCTGCCAGGGCCACTTTCCATCAATACGCCCAACAACTCGCATCCAGCGATTGGCACAAGCAGTCGGGATTTATCGCCACCAGTAGCACCTTGGTCCCCTACCTACCAGTGCGCTCCAACCTCTTTCTTAACGGGACCGAACACGATTTAAACCTGCTACCCGCGGACATGCGCAACAGCATGTTTTTGAACCAGCCGTCTTCCCAGCTACACGGTATCGACATATTGCTGGTGCAACTGCTGCGGGAGGTCCTCGCTGGTAAGCAGGTTGTGGTGGCGGGCACAATTCTTGACCAGCTATCCGGGCCGGAAATTCGCCGGTTGCTGAATACTGCGCGCGAACTGTGCGTGCATCAGGCAGTAACCCTAGTCATATTGACCACCAACGCCGCCCTTGCGGCTACAGCCGATTATCCCGTAACCGGCACACCACCACTACTCGTTCCGCGTAACGTGGAGGCGTAAGGGCACAGATTTGACCACATTAAAGGATGAGTGACCCGTCACTCGCCAACGAAAATAACCCGGCAACAACAAGGACCAGCAGCCATCCCCTGAAGGATTACTGCTGGTCCTTGTTTTAATATCGAAATTCTAGCGACCGCTAGCCGAACGTACGGACGTATCGTGCCGCCACACACCAGTCAGCAGACAGACCACCACGACAAACGCTACGGCCACCAGCAGCGCCATGCGGGTGGAGGGTACGCAAGCCATGACAACAAACACCATGATCAGGAAGGCCAGTACCAAATAATCGGTGAACGGTGCCCCAGGCAACAGAAATTCATGGCTATCGGGGTGCGCACGCCGATAACGGAGATGGGTCAACACCAGCGCCATCCAGACAAACAGAAAGCACGTCGTGGCCGCTGAGGATGCGGCCGTAAAGATCGATGACGGGATCACCATGTTGAAAATCACACCGAGGGCAATCATGCCGGCACTGGCCGCAATCGCCCGCGCTGGGACCTGACGGTGATTCAAGTGCCCAAAGTACCGCAACAACGGGTGCTGCCCCGTCACGCCCATCCCAAAGAGCAACCGCCCGGTCGAGTACAGGCTCGAATTACAGGCACTCGCCGCGGCCACTAACACCACAAAGTTGATGATATCAGCACCAGCACTGATGCCAGCATTATCAAACACCTGCACGAACGGACTGGAACTAGTGGAAACTGCGTTCCACGGGAACACGGACATGATCACCAACAAGGCCCCAACGTAAAATAAAATGACCCGCATTGGAATTTCGTTGATGGCTTTGGGGATGACGTGGTGCGGGTCGGCCGTTTCGGAAGCGGTCAAACCCACCATTTCGATGCCCACAAAACTAAAAACCACCATTTGGAACGAGGCAAAGAAGCCACCCGCCCCTTGGGCAAAGAAGCCGCCAAACGCAATCAAATTACTGAAACTAGCGTTGCCCTCCCGCGTTTTAACGTGCAAAAAGATCAACACCAATCCGACTACGATCAAGACGATAATGGCAACCACTTTGATCAAGGCAAACCAGAATTCAGTTTCCCCAAAGGCCCCCACACTAATCAAGTTCAGGCACAACAATACGACCAGGGTCACTAGCCCGGACACCCATTGGGGCGCCCCCGGAATCCAATACTTCACGTATAAACCGACCGCAGTAATTTCCGCAATGGCGACTGCAATCCAACAAACCCAGTAGACCCAGCCGATCACCTTCCCGGTCTTAGCACCTAAGTATTCGGTAATAAAATCCACAAAATTATGTTTAGTCGTGTCACTGAGGAGTAACTCCCCCAGTGCACGCATCATCAGGAAACAGACGATTCCGGTGACAATGTACGCCAATAAAATGGCTGGTCCGGCTTGATGAATGGTCTGCCCGGCCCCTAAAAATAGTCCGGTACCGATTGTCCCGCCCAAAGCGATTAACTGTACGTGACGGTTTTTCAGGTCCCGTGCCATCTGGGTGTTGTTATTTTCCGTTGATTGCAAATCGATACCTCCAGTTATTAACCCTTCCAGTATACCGGAGCCGACCCGCATACAACCGCGCTAACCCGATGAAACCTCATCAGTGGTACGTGAGCTTAATTCACCTAGTCATTTGCAACGATGAATTAAGCGCAACTTTCGGGGGGCGCGTCCACCGCCCACACGAAAAAGGCACCAACCCCAGACACGCTGTGGTTAGCGCCTAGACTACATCATACTCACGTTCAAATCACTGACCTAAGCTTGAACAACGACCACCTGCTGGTCAGCCAAGTAGTTAGCCAGAAATTGCTGCAACTCGCGCACGTCACGATTGAACACTAACCGACTGACCCGAATCGAACCCACGTAGGTCCAAACTTCGTTGCGTCCAGCTTTATTACCGGGATGAATTTCCACTTTGCTAATGGCGCCCCAGACCCGGACTGAACTCAGCCCGGCGATGACGGCCCAACTTGCCAGACCACGCCGCCAGCAAGCAAACAAGAAGCACATCCCCGCCACAAACCAACCTAGCACCTGCGTTTCGGTACTGGTAGCGGTCCGCCACGTTACCACCGCGGCGATGATAGCCACTACCAGTAATAACCCCGTTCGTACCAAGCGTGTGCGTGCCGGAATTTTAACGGACAGGTCAATAATTATCGTCGTCAATAAGGTCAATACTAGGACTACGACGTAAAACCAACTTAGCCAGGTCATTTCGTTAACTCCATCACGTCCCGTGCAATCATTAATTCCTCATCTGTGGGCAACAGGAGAACCTTCATGGTGGATCCCGGGGCGGTCAGATCCATATCTTGCGACTGCACGTCGTTATTCCGTTCTTCGTGCATCCGCACACCAAATACATGTAACCCATCAATAATCCGTTGGCGCATCGCCCCATCGGCTTCGCCAATTCCGGCAGTAAAGACCAGTCCATCAACGTGCCCCAATTCGGCAATGTAGCCTGCAACATACTTCACCATCCGGTTAACAAAAATATCAATTGCTAACTGTGACTGGTGCCGCGTAGTGCGGGTGGCTTCCACTTTACGCATATCTAGTGATAGCTCCGAAATACCAAAAACACCCGACTCAGTGTTGAGAATCTTGATCACGTCATCCGGATCAGTCAGCTGCAGTTTTTTTCATCAGCGTCGTGACCAGTGACGGATCAACATCCCCGCTACGCGTGCTCATCGTCACGCCGGATACGGGGGTGTAGCCCATGGAGGTATCGTAACTCGCACCATTTTTGACCGCGGTAACCGAAACACCGCTACCCATGTGCATCACAACTAAGTTCATCTCCGAAACCGGCTTACCTAGCATCTTCGCGGTATGGGTGACCACGTAGCGAATACTGGTTCCATGGGCACCATACTTACGCAAGCCGAAATCACGGTAATACTGCATGGGAATACTATACAGGTAGTTCATTTCGGGAATGGTAGTGTGATAAGACGTGTCAAACACCCCGACTTCGGGCGTGTCCGGCATGACCTGCATAAACGCACGAATGCCCTTGGCTTCCGGCGGATTGTGCAATGGTGCCAATTCTGACAGCGCCTCAATCTCATCCAATTCATGTGGACCAATGACTGTTGATGACTTGAAGGTCTCACCACCAGCAACCACGCGGTGGCCCACCCCACTAATTTCGTGGTAATCCTCAATAATGTGCAGGTGCTTCAACTCATGAATGAGCTTATCAACCGCTACATCAACACTTTTGATGTCGGCCTCTTCAACCAATTGCTGCCCATCACCGTACTTGACGGTGAAAGTCGTCCCGGGCAACCCCAAATTATCAACCATGCCCCGAGCAACTACGCGCTCTTCAGGCATGGCAAAGAGTTTCCACTTTAACGTTGAACTACCGGCGTTCACTGCAAGAATTTTAACCAATGGTCTTAGTCTCCTAGTTGAATGTTTGCTTGGTACCACGCTTGCACAGCATTAACAAATTGTTTCATTCCGTCAACATCATCGAGTGATGGAAATTCACCCAGTAACACCTGGGTGGCCTGGCGTGCGCCTGCTCCTGGTTTCTGGAGGAAAAGCAATGATTTTTGCGCATCGGCACTACCAAACATTGCTTGTGGCAACGTAATCAACCCCTGGAAAAATGCGTGCTTCGTGAGCCACTGCGTCAGGGTCGCCGATTCAGCCGTCTTAAACACGTTAGCCGGTACGTAGAATAATCCCAGGCCCCCAGCTTCAACTGCCGTAAACCCTGCTCGATGAGCAAATGGTGTGCATAGGAATGTCCCGATTTAGCCGCGAGGCCAAAGCCACGGGCACGATCATCGAGCGGATAATAACCAACGGGCAGATCACTCACAACAATGTCTGTTTGCCCAAATACCAGCGTATCCAAGGCGTCTTGATGGTACAAATCCACCCGCAAATCTTGCAGGGTCGCACTAATGCCGGCTAACGCCAACAGATCCTCGTCGTTGTCCACCCCGTAGCCGTGCACCTGCGCCTTGGTCTGTTGGGCCAAGGCGTTCATCACGGCAAACAACAGGTTGCCCGTTCCTACCGCTACGTCCGCCACGGCAAGTTCCTGTGGCTTTGTCGGCAGCATCAAGTTAATTAGGAACGTGGCTAAGGTTGCCAAGCATCCGGTGTAACTTGCTTGTTAGGCTCAATCGCATCAAATTGCATCACCTTCACCAACACCAGTTGCATGGCCTGCCGAATTTCTTCCGGTTGGTAACCATCCAGTTTGATCGGTTGTAGTAACTCCCGTAGCCGCGCGGTGGTCTCAGCATCAGGCAACCCATCCTCTTGGTGGATATCACCTGCATGCAGATCTTCCGCGACTTCGGTCAGAGCGGCTAACAGTGAACCATCAATGTTGCGCTGTAATGTTGAACTGGCCATACTCATTGCGTTGTACAATTCTTCCATATGCTCATTGGCCACGCAGATCCACTTCCTATCGGTAAATTTACTACACTAATATTACCGATGTGAGACGCTGTTTTCAAGACTATGACCACGTTATTTTCTTAATGTCCGTATTAGCACTTACTAATATCAAGCAGTAAATAAACTCCTATTTACCGGTAATAGCGGCTTTTTGGCTACTACTAGTTGACCTCTTACTGGCTGACGGGTCCCGCCATTGCCGTAGCGCGTTACGATTGATACGCTCTTCCATCTGGTACTCCGTCCGCCAACGAACCATCTTGGGCACCATCCACAGCGTCAGGGCCCCCACTACTAACAAAATTAGTAACGCCGTCACCAGCACGCTCCCCGGGTGTTGCCGTTCACTCATCCCATTGAGTACCCCACGAAAAGTCAACCCATCATCCATAGTCACTTTGTACGCACACGTATTTGGCGCTAACCCACTCACCAGCAGCTTACGAGCATGCATCAGGATGGGCACGTACCCACCACCAATACCCTCATCGCGCAAAATATTGCCGTTCGCCTGTGAGTGATATTGGTACACCTTATGCTGCACCTGTTGATGGTCAACAAACACCATGGTGCCAGTATCCGTGGTCGTTACGCTACCACCAGCGCAATACGATTCCAACCGCCGCTGCATGGCCTGTAGCTCTACCATTTCCTCATCCTTAGTAGCCATGTTACTTGCTAAATGCATTATTGGTGGCCACAGACACACAGTGGCAGCCAGTACGGCTAGCGCTGCCAAACATTCAACCATGGTGAAGCCCGTACGTATACGTCCACGTTGTTGCTGTTCCATTCTTCTGTACCCTCACTTGGTGATCATTCAGGATGGTCGCGGTGTAGTGGGCCACTCCCAGCTGACTTGATTCTTCACTCTTGCCACTAGCGGCATGCGCGCGCACACAGTTGATGGCAGCACGACTGGCCATAGCATTGTCCCGAGGTTGTAGTACAAACTCTCTGTGGGTTTGGGCAACCACCGCCAACATTAATGCACACACCGCAATCACCATAATGGCCGCGACGTGTTCCATCAACAGCGAGCCACCTAATTGTCGTCGGTATGAACTTCTAATTGTCCCCACTCAATTTCTATGGCAACCTGCCAGTTCGAACCCGCGGTCGACTGAAACATGGCCCTGTGTGGTGCAGTCACCATGCCCTTGTTGGTAATTTTCCATTCCATCGTCCCTCCACCAAAGAACAGCGTCCGCGGGATGGGAATGGCAACGACCGGCGTACTCTCATTACCACCCCACGCACCGCCCCGAAAGGTGACCATGTGATCAGATTGCTGCCAAGATACGCGCACTGGACTGTTATTTGCTTCAGCAGCCGTGAGGTCATACTGCCACTCGGTGCGCACCCGCTCAAAGAAATTGGCTTCTAAACGCCGCTGTTGCCAACGTCGGCCCACGGACACCGTGAACACTGCCATCAGGGCGACGATCGTTAACGCCATGATTACTTCAATCATGGTAAAACCCGACCGCGTACGCATGCTTACTTACCGGTAGGGGCCTTGAGCGTCACCCCGCTACCTGCCGTGCTTACTTTGACCCCTGCATCCACCAACTGACTGTACTGCGCACCACTAATAAACCCTTTGTCCCGCATCTCCCCCAACGATTGTGGCGTACCCGCATCATCCATGTCGGGCGTTTGCACCTCTAGCTGTGCGTTCACACTGCGCACAATTGTGGCCACGTTCTTTGCTTCCGCGTGCTGCATTTGCCCCTTTACCGTCACGATCAACGTAATCGTCAAGATGACGATTACCGCCAAAGCCGCCAGCACCTCGATCAACGTAAACCCCCGCCGTTGACGTTTACCGTTTACCATCATTTAAAATTCCCCCCAAGATTTGAATACAGGGGCAACAGCAAGTTGGTGTACATCACCACGATCTGCGCCCCGATTACTACGAATAAAAGTGGTTGAATCAACGCTAGCATTTTGTTCATCCGGGCCTGGAGATCCATAAAGAGGCCCTTAGCGTACGTTTCGACGGCGTGGGTAAATTCGCCCTCACTTTGCCCCAAGGCCAACAACCGCACGATTCCCTTCGGTACCAACGGATCCCGCAACACGATACTTAACCCGTCACCATCGGCCAAACCGGCCACCACGCGCTGCCCAAACGACGTTAGTGGCCCCGCATCTAACTGCGCGAGGTAACGACAATATCCGGCCAGGTCCTGCCCGCCCCGCAGGAACGTCCCGGCACCGACCGTAAATTCGTACTGGTAGTACCGCGTCATCATTCCACCAACTACGGGGCAATGGCGCAGCATATGGTACCGACCGTTCCGGTCTAGGACCCGAATAAACCAAACTACTCCTACCACCAGCAGTATGATTACGACGGCCGTCAGAATCTGTGGCCAGGGCACTGCCGGTTGTTGTTCGGTCAGCTGGGGCAGCACCCAGTACACAATACCTACCTCCAGACAACCCAAAACCGCCAATAGCACCAGCGGGTAAATTAGCAGTTGCCACAGGCGGCCCCGCGTCCTTTGCAGTAACTGTAAATATTGGGCAGTGGTCATTAACGTGCCCGCTAAATCACCATGCGCCCCCGCCAAGCTACCTGGGTTGCAACCACGGGCGCAAATCCCACCGCCTGCATGGCCTGTGCTAACTCCGTGCCACTACTGACAGCATCAGTAAGGGCCGTAAAGGTCGGCGCGCGGCGTGGCCACCGGACCGTTAAAAACGTCAGGGCGTCACCCACGGTAAACCCTGAGGTCATCAACGTCCCCATGTGTTCGCACACCTCTGCTTGGATACTAACGGGCAACCGTTTAATCCCCATGACCATCCTCCCGCTCTACCTGAACCGCTGTTTCCTGCCCGTCATACCACCGCCATAACGATACCCGTGGCTGGACGGGTGGCCCGGGCTCCAAGCTTACCTGAGCCGACGCACGTAACGCCCCATCGATCAGGTTGGCCGGGACACCCAAACTGCGCATGCGCAGCGGTACATCCAACGGCCCCCGCGTATGCAAAGTTGCTAGCACAATGTGCCCCGCCAACGCCGCCTCACACGCTGCCAAGGCTGTTTCCTCATCCCGTAATTCCCCGATGACCACCACGTCCGGTCGGTGGCGCAATGCCGCTTTGAGTAACGCGGCATACGTCATGCCCGCTGCCGCGTTCACCTGTAATTGCAGAAACTCCGGTTCGTGGATCTCTACCGGGTCCTCGATGGTCATCACCATCCGGCAGTCAGCCAACACCTTGGCCACCTGGTACATCAACGTGGTCTTCCCTGAACCCGTCGGCCCGGTCATCACCATTAGCCCTCGCTGACGCAAAATTTCCACCAATACCGCTACCACGGGTTGGGTCACCGCATTCAGCGCCGGTACTGGGGCAATCAGCCGTACCACTAGCGATTCAGCGTTTTGAAAGTCCCCAGTGGCACTTAACCGTAAGTAACACCCCACTTCGGGACACAGCCAAGCGCCCTGCTGAACCCGCCGGTGCTCCGAGACGTTCATCCCCGCATGGTACTTTAGATAATTGATCCACCGTTTCCCCACGCTCAACGGCACTTTTTGTACGTCAGCGAGCACCCCCGGATAGCGCACCACCACCCGGTAATGATCACTAGCGGGCAGTAAGTACACATCGCTAGCGGCTTCAACGTGCGCGTCAAACAGCACCGACAAAATTTCGTTCACATACATCACCTCCTCACGCAGAGTAATTTCGCAAAATGGCAGTGTTGACTACCGCAGCCAAAATTTTTTTTGTCCAACCCTGCGCGCTTGCACGCATCTGCTTTAACCACGCAAAAAAGGTCCCGGACACGCAGCCAAGTGGCTGCCCATCCGGGACCCAATCATCATTAAATTAACAAAGCAATCACGTAAGTGTAGCGGCCTTACTCACTGCCCTTTTTATTCAGCAGTTTCGTCTTCTGGCCACTCGGCGTTAGTGTACACGTCGGTCACGTCATCCAGTTCGTCCAGTGCATCCAGCATGCCTTGGAAAGTTTCCGCTTTGTCAGCCGGAACCTCAACCTTGTTTTGCGGAATCATGGCCAAATCGGCGGATTCAAACTTGTACCCCTTCGCCGCTAGCTCATCGCGCACCGTCGTGAATTCCTTTGGATCAGTCAAAACGGTAAACTCGTCGTCAGTTGACTGCAGGTCATCCCCACCAGCCTCCAAGACGTCTTCGAGCATGTCGTCTTCAGACTTATCCAGGTCCTCACGACTAATAACAATCTGTCCCATACGGTCGAACATGTACGCAACGGCACCAGCGCCAGCCATCGTGCCACCGTGACGGGTAATCGCTACCCGCACGTCTGAACTGGTCCGGTTCTTGTTATCAGTCATGGCCTCAACGAAAATACCAATACCGTTTGGCCCGTAACCTTCATAGGTTACTTCATCGTAACTTGTGTCGTCTCCGCCTTCAGCTTTGTCCAGCGCTCGCTTAATGTTGTCTTTCGGCATGTTCGCGGCCTTGGCTTTGTCCATCATCAACCGCAGTTGGGGATTGCCGTCAGGGTCCGAACCACCTTGCTTTGCAGCCATGAATAACTCACGGGAGATTTTTTTGGAAAATTTTGCCGCGCTTAGCATCCTGAGCGCTCTTGCGCCCTTGGATGTTATGCCACTTGGAATGTCCTGACATGAATAAACCCTCTTTCTACGGTATGTGTGAAACGCAAAATCGTTAATAGTATAGCAAATACCCCGCCTTAGTTCAATGCCCGCCGACGCCGGCATGCAAGTAATAGCACGATGACCAGCAACATGCCGCAAACGGCCCCGGTGGTATCTAGAATCACGTCTTGAAACAAAGGCGACCGGTCACCGGTCAACATTTGGTGGAACTCATCCAACGCTGCACAGCCCGCGCAGGTTAGCGGCACCATGACCACGCGTAACCACCAAGCGGGGATGTGGCGGCGGGTTCCCATGTACAGCGACAGGCCCAGGATAAAGTACGAACCAAAGTGGGCACACTTGCGCATAATGAACTGTAAGACCCCAAAGTAGCCCTCACTAGCCACACTCACCACACTGCCCGCATAGTGCCAATGGATGGCCGCCACCAGGTGGTAACCAGGCTTACTCGGCAATAACCGTGCTAATAGTGGGGCCGCATTTTGCTGGTGAAAGGTCATTGAGCTACTGATAAATAGCATTAACAGTACGAATAACGCCAGCACCAACCAGCCGTTGCGCCGTACGCCGCCCCAAAATGTCCGCATCGATTTACCCCCAAAAACAATTTGCCTACGCCCTAGTGTAGCTAAATTGTCGGGCCAAACCAAGTCCACCAGACAGGATGGGGCCATTTTTAATTACGGCAAAGAAAAAAAAGCCACCCACAGCGGGTAGCTTCTTTGCAATATGGGCACTCGGTGGGTAGTACCTATACCAGGCCGTCACCACTAGCTGACTACTCCACCGTCACTGACTTCGCCAGGTTCCGGGGACGGTCAACGTCGTACCCACGATCCAGACTGGCGTAGTAAGCAAGCAACTGGCACGGAACGATCAACGCTAGCGGTGCCAGGGACGGGTTGAGGTCATCAATCACCAGGTCATCCCCAGGTTCGGCCAGCGACCGGGTAGCAATTCGTAGCACGTGTGCACCACGCGCTGCTGCCTCCGTGGCATTTGCCCGTGTGTGCGCAGCAGTGACCGGATCACTGATCAAGGCGATCACTGGAGTCCCGTTTTCGATCAAGGCGATGGTCCCGTGCTTCAATTCACCAGCAGCAAAGCCTTCCGCCTGTACGTAAGAAATTTCCTTGAGCTTTAGCGCGGCCTCGAGGGCGACGTAATAGTCCAACCCGCGTCCAATGTAAAAAGCATTGCGGGTGGTAGCCAAAGCACTCTTAGCCAATTCGTGCACCGTGTCCTTGGCGTCGACAAGCGTCTGTTGTGTAGCCGCAATCAAGCCCAGCTCGTGGGCAAGGTTCCAATCTGCGGCCGCCTGTACGTGCTTAGCCACACCCAACGCCTTCGCAACCAGCGCCGTAGTGGCCACCTGGGCCGTGTACGCTTTGGTGGAAGCCACCGCAATTTCTGGACCCGCGTGCAGGTTCAACGCGTAATCAGCTTCACGCGCCAACGTGGAGGTCGGTACGTTGGTGATGGTCAAAGTTGGGAATCCTTGCGCCTTAACTTTGACCAGCACCTGGCGAATGTCAGCCGTTTCCCCACTTTGGGTCAGAAAGACAAACATCGGCTTGCCCGCTAACAGCGGTTGGTGGTAACCAAATTCGGAGGCCAAGTAGGCACTGGCGGGCATGTGGGCGTATTCCTCCATCAACGCTGCCCCAACTAGACTAGCGTGGTAGCTGGTCCCGGCAGCCACAAAGTACAACCGGTCCGCGGCCGCCAACGCCTGGGTCAGTTCGGCGGACAAGTTCACCGTGCCGTTCTCATCAGTGTAAGCAGCTAACAGGCGCCGCATGACGACGGGCTGCTCATCAATTTCCTTGAGCATGTGGAATGGGTACGTTCCGAGGTCACCGTCACCCTCACTCACATCAACGATGAACGTGTCACGGCTAACCGGCTGGCCATTGATATCCATGAGTTGAACGCTACCAGCCCGCAGTACGCCCAGTTCCTGGTCGTGAATTTCCATAAATTCATGCGTCCGGTCCAACAGGGCCAACGCGTCACTACCCACGGCGTTGAAGCCATCACCAACCCCAATGAGGAGTGGGGACTTGTTCTTAGCCACGTACAACGTGTCCCCATCATCACGGTCTGCCAGGGCAAAGGCGTACGAGCCATCCACCAGCTGCATCACGTGCCGCAAAGCGTCGGTCACCGTCGCCCCCTCCTGAACGAACCGGGCTAGTAGCTGCACGGCAACTTCAGTATCAGTATCGCTGGCCATCGTCACGTCAGCCAGATACTGGTCACGCAAAGCGGCCACGTTCTGCAGGACACCGTTATGTACTAAGTAGAAACGGCCGTCAGCGGAAACGTGCGGGTGCGCGTTAGCAATCGTGGGCTTACCATTAGTAGCCCAACGCGTGTGTCCGATACCCAACGTGCCCGTTAGGGTCGCTGGCACCTTCGCTTCTAGACGCTTGATGCGACCAACCTCTTTGATCAATTGTCCACCACTGTGCCGATCATGCACAAAAATACCGGCCGAATCGTAACCACGGTACTCCAGCCGCTCTAGCCCCTTCAGCAACACTTGCGTTGCATTAACATTGCCAACCACACCAATGATTCCACACATTTTGCTAACTCCCATTCTTTAATTGGTATAGACCTTATGTGAAATTTTCACATAATTGGTCGATAGGTAGAATGATAGCAGTACCGGCAATTTACGTCAACACATTAAATATTGGTATACCAAGCTAATTTGCAAATTGGTCTACCTTGAGTTAAAAAGTTTCCCCACTAAGGCCCGTAATTACGGGCACCCAACAAAAAAAAGTGGCCCACCAGAGGTAGACCACTTGTATTAATAAAAAAAATTTTGGCATTGATGTTTAGGCGCCCATTTCGGTCCGGACCACACGCGCGATGTCATCCACGTAGGCGCTAACCAGTTCCGGCGTCTTGGCTTCAGCCATAACTCGCAAGAGGCTTTCTGTACCACTAGGACGCACTAACACACGCCCGTCACCAGCCATACGGTCCTCAACGTCCTTAATGGCATCAGTGATGGCCGGGTAGTTCTTCCAGGAGTTCTTATCCTTGACCGGCACGTTCACCAGCTTCTGTGGATAAGTGTGCACCGGCGCCGCCAATTCGGACAGCGTCTTGCCCGTTGCTGCCATCACGGACAACAACTGAATCCCGGTCAGCATCCCGTCACCGGTGTTGTGGTAGTCAAAGAGGATAACGTGACCGCTTTGTTCACCACCGATGTTGTAACCGTGGGCACGCATCTCTTCAACGACGTGGCGGTCACCCACCGCAGTCTGGACGGAGTGCATCCCGTTGGCTTCAATGGCCTTGTACAAGCCCAGGTTACTCATAACGGTCGTCACGATGGTGTCCTTCTTCAACTGGCCCTGGCTCTTCATGTACGTGCCCAGAACAAACATGATCTTGTCACCATCGACAATGTTCCCGTGTTCATCCACAGCAATGCACCGATCGCCATCACCATCAAAAGCCAACCCAATCTGGGCACCCTTGTCCACCACGGCCTTAGCTAGGGCCTCAGGATGGGTGGAGCCCACACCATCGTTAATGTTGATGCCGTTAGGGGCCGTGGCCATGGTCTCAAAATCAACGTCTAGGTCACCAAAGAGGCGACTCACAATACCACTCGTGGCCCCATTAGCCCCATCGAGCACCACCTTGATGCCAGAAAGGTCCTCGTTGACCGTCTGCTCTAGGAACTGCGTGTACTTCTGGATGCCTTCAGGATAAGCAGCCACAGTGCCCAGCCCCTTTGCGCTTGGACGCGGCAACGTATCCACCTTTGCGTCAAGGTAAGCCTCAATTTCGTCTTCAGTATCGTCCGACAGTTTGTAGCCGTCAGGACCGAAGAACTTGATCCCGTTGTCCTGTGCGGGATTGTGAGAAGCAGAAATCTGAATCCCCGCCGCAGCGCCCTGCACCTTAATGAGGTAAGCCACTGCGGGGGTCGTGATCACTCCCAACGACAATACCTCAATACCAACGGACAGCAGTCCCGCAATGAGGGCATCCGCCAACATCTGACCCGAAATTCGGGTATCCCGTGCGACCAATACCAACGGCGTCTCACCGTTCTCCTGGTGCTTCGTGAGCACATACCCACCAGCGCGTCCTAGCTTGAAAGCTAGCTCGGGCGTCAACGTCTCATTTGCCACACCACGTACACCGTCAGTACCAAAATACTTAGTCATTATTTCTCCTCGTTTCTGCGTTTTACCGCGTAACTACGTTTACCATTTTATTACTTTTAGACTACTTTGTGCTACTACTGCCGCTACTTGATGAACTATTCACGCTGCTGGAAGTACTGCTACTTGCCGCGCTACTGCTGCTCGACGAACTCGAACTTACTGATGCACTACTCGCAGAATCACTGCTTGCAGCGCTTGACGCCGCACTAACTTCACCCGCTTCGCTACTATTTTCGGTTGTCACTTTCAGGTTCACCTTAATATCATTGGGGTCCGCGTTCACCAGGTTAGGGTAAATATTCGTCACGCGCACCGTTTTGGTCGTGCTACTCGTCACGTTGCTGACCTCCACCGGTAACGTTAACGTGTCCAGTTTGGCCAGCACGGACCGACTACCATAAATGCGGACACTATCCGTACTGCTCTTGAGCGTGACGGCGCGGTTTTTAGCGACCGACCCGGTTTGCTTAAACTCGACGCCCACCTTTTTGCTTGGCAAGCTGACTGGCAACATGACCTTCACGGTTTCTGGTAACACAATGACGTTCAAAGTATCACCATTACTGTCAACCGCCTGCACCGAAACGGTTTGGGTCACGTCCTTACGCGTATTGTGGCTCAGCGCCACCGTCGCCACGACCTTATTGATTCGCTTGATCTCTTCTCGCGAGCCGGAGACCCGGACGGAGTTTGTCGATAATTTTGGCGTGCCCACCTCGTAACCATCGGCGAGTGCATCCACGTTGTACTTGACCTCAATTGGCATGGTCCGGTTGACCCGCTTTTGAATATTCACGGTGATGGTCGCCGGTGAAATTTTGTAGTTCAAAGTCCGATTCAGGCCCTCCTCCGTCAGCTTGACGCGGTGCTTGCCCACACCTAACTGGCTCAAATTAGCCACGACTCGAAAATTCTGCGTGTTCTTCACCGCGGTCACCAGCGCAGAGCTGCCCGACACACGCACCTTGACGTTTTGCGGGTACCCAGTAATAAAGTACTTCGTCGTATCCGCGTTTAACTGTAGCGGGACCTTAACCGTCGCCGACCGGGTCGCCAAGAGCGAACTGTTGGCCGTACCACTTTGTCGTGTGTTGTTGACCTGCTTGGTGTTCACGTAGAAAAAGATGCCCAGCGCCAGCACCAACGACAGGAGACGGTAAACCCACTTGCTTTCCCAAAACTTATTCATTTGCGCGCCCCCTTCCGGTTAACACCCAAAATGAAATCACGAATTGGGTTGTGCTTCTCCTCGTCCTCAGCCGGGACCAATTGTGCCGTCAAAAAGGCAGGTAATCCTCGCGCGACAGGTCAATCATTAGGTGGGAATTGTTAGTGATGGTCACCCCACCAGTTTCTTCGGAAACCACGACCGTCACCGCGTCCGTCACTTCACTGATTCCGACCGCCGCACGGTGCCGGGTGCCTAAACTCTTAGGAATCGCGTTACTTTCCGACAACGGCAAGTAGGCCGCAGCCACGGCGATACGGTTATCCCGAATAATAACCGCTCCGTCGTGTAATGGGGTGTTGGGAATAAAGGTGTTGATGAGCAACGCCCCACTGACTTCCGCGTCAATGGGGATCCCGGTCTCTATGTATTCTTCTAGTCCGGTATTCATCTGAATGGTAATCAGCGCCCCAATGCGTCGTTTACTCATGTACTGAATTGCCTGATCGAGTTGCTCCACTAACCGCTTGCCGGTATCGTGCTGGCTTTCCGCACCGTAACTAAACAAACCGCCGCGACCCAGATGTTCCAGTCCACGCCGAATTTCTGGTTGGAAAATAATGACGATGGCCACCACCGACCAACTGATAATTTGGTCCAAAATAAAGGATACGGCCCGTAGTTGTGCGCCCCAGGCAATGAGGCGAATCACCACGATAACCAAAATCCCGCGGAACAGCTGGACGGCTTTAGTACCGCGCAACAACATTATCAAACGGTACAAGAAATACCAGACCACCAATATGTCAACGATGTTCGCTAGCGTTGACCAGGTGAAAAACTGGGTGAATAATTCCTTCATCCTCAATGCCTCCATACAATGCGTAACTGTGGACATTATAGCATGGACCAGGACACGATTGGGCGTGAATTGCCCGTGTGACCATTGATGGGGGCTCCCCGTGCTCAGCCGGCAATAATGAGTCCGGGTGCGCAACACAAAAGCACCCGCCACTGAGTGACGGGTGCTTAACGGACGTTAAATCACACAACTTTCACAATCATTACTACCGACTTCCTGTTCATCATCCGTAAATGTCCGGATGTAGTAGATCGACTTGATCCCCTTATAGTGGGCGTAGTTCCGCAGAATGTTGAGATCCCGCGTGGTCATCTTGTTGGTCCGCCCCTTCTTCCACGGATACAGCCCTTCCGGAATCGTGCTCCGCATGAACAACGTTAACGACAACGACTGATCCACGTGTTGCTGTGCCGCCGCGTACACGTCGATCACCTTACGCATATCGGTGTCGTATGCACTCTTGTAGTACGGCAACGTGTCGTTGGACAAACCGGCAGCCGGATAGAAGATTTTCCCAATCGTCTTTTCCTGGCGGTCCTCGATCCGGTTAATGATCGGGTGCAATGATGAACTGGTGTCGTTGATGTAACTAATTGAACCGTTGGGTGCTACTGCCATCCGGTTCTGGTTGTACAAACCGTACCGCATGACGTCGGCACGCAACTGCCGCCAATCAGCCACCGTCGGAATGTGGATATCCTTGAAGAGCGCCTGTACCTGCGGGTTGTGCGGTTGCCAATCATCGTTGATGTAGCGGTCAAAGTAAGAACCATCGGCGTACTTGCTCCGATCAAAGTGGTAGAACGATTCGCCACGTTCCCGAGCAATTTTATTGGACGCTACCAACGTGTAGTAGTTCAAGCACAGGAAGTAGACACTAGTAAACTCAATGGACTCAGGCGAACCATATTCCATGTGGTTGAGGGCAAAGAACGTGTGCAACCCCATCGCGCCGAGTCCAATCGAGTGTGCGCGGTGATTGCCGTGCTGTACGGACGGCACCACGTCAATGTTGCTTTCATCAGACACAAAGGTCAATGCGCGTACCATGGCCTCGACCGCCCGGCCAAAGTGCTTGGTCTTCATCAGGTTGGGAATGTTTGTGGAACCCAGGTTGCAGGAGACGTCCGTACCCAACACATCGTAACCTTGCTGGTTGTTGATCTTGGAGGGTTCCTGGACCTGCATGATTTCCGAGCACAGATTACTCATGATGATCTTGCCGTCAATTGGGTTAGCCTTGTTGGCGGTATCCACGTTCATAATGTACGGGTAACCGGATTCTTGTTGCAACCGCGAAATTTCGTTTTCCAGGTTCCGCGCCTTGATCTTGTACTTCTTGATTTTCGGATTAGCAACCAACGCGTCGTATTCCTTGGTAATATCCACGTAAGAAAACGGCTTGCCGTACTCGCGTTCCACCGAGTATGGCGAGAACAGGTACATGTCCGCGTTGTCACGCACCAGTTCATAGAACTTGTCTGGCACGATCACACCTAAGCTCAGGGTCTTCACGCGGTACTTTTCGTCGGCATTTTCCTTCTTGGCCCCTAAAAAGTTGATGATGTCGGGATGGAACACGTTAAGGTAAACCACACCGGCACCCTGACGTTGACCCAACTGGTTGGAATACGAGAAGGAATCTTCCAGCAGCTTCATGACGGGCAAGACCCCACTAGCAGCACCCTCAATGCCCTTGATGGGTGCCCCGGCTTCACGCAGGTTGGAGAGCGTCAGACCCACGCCACCACCGATGCGGGACAGCTCCAAAGCGGAGTTAATGGCACGACCGATGGAATTCATATCGTCAGTCACCTGCAATAAGAAACAGGAGACCAGCTCACCACGGCGAGCACGCCCCGCGTTTAAGAAGGATGGGGTCGCCGGCTGGTACCGCTGGTGAATCATTTCCTCCGCGAGGTCGTGGGCTAAGGCCTCGTTACCGTCCGCAAAGTACAGCGCGTTGGCAAACACCCGGTCCTTGAAGTCCTCCAGGTAGTACTCACCATCGTTGGTCTTGAGCGCGTACTGGGCGTAGTACTTGTAAGCGGCCATGAAGGACTTAAACTGAAAGTGTTGATCCTTTAAGTATTGGTACAAGTTTTCTTTAAATCCCGCACTATACTTGTCGAGAAACGCCGCCTCGTAATAATCGTGATCCACGAGGTAGTCCAACCGCTCAGCCAGTGAACCAAAGCGCTTAGTGTTGGGCTCCACGTTCTCGGCCAAAAAAAGCTACCAGTGCTTCCTTATCCTTGTTAAGCGGGATCTGCCCGTTAACGGGAATGTTAATTTCGTTATTTAGTTTGTAATATGAAACCTGCTCAGGTGAAATTGATTTAAGTGACATATTGTACCTACTTTCGTACCGTGTGACGGGAAATAAAAAAAACAGCTGGCCGCCTTTAGACAGCCAACTGCTTCAACACATCCGGACGGAAACCGGTGATGGCTTCCATTCCGTCCGCTTCGAGTACCGGCGTCATCTTGAAGCCCTGATTCTTAAGGTAGTTCACGTATTCAGGTTCCTCGTTGATGTTGTGTTCGGTATAATTAATGTTGTGCTCGTCCAGAAACCGCTTCGTCATGCGGCACCGTGGGCAACCATTTTTGGTAAATAAAGTAACGTTGCGCATATCCATCAGTCCTTTGATTTCGTAAGTATGCCATTATGATACCCAATATAGTGTGCTTGGTCAACCACAACACCACATCTTGTGTTGTGTAATTTCGTGAAAGTGCCCGTATCATCGCATTAATACGTCCAAAACTTTTTTGGCGGCATTTCACTTGCACCATATATAGCATATATTACCCCCAAAAAAAGCGCGTTTACACACCATATATTGTGTGCTAATCTAAGGCATACCACCGGTGGTACTAGTATCCGTACATACAATCGCCGTGCCACCGTAATTTAGCGGTAAAACCGCAAGGAGGTTCTTCATTTGACTGATTTAGTAAAGAAGTTCGCGGGTGTTGATGATTACAAGGCGGTGAATTGGGACCGGGTCAACGACGCCATTGACAAGGCGACGTGGGAAAAACTGACCGAACAGTTCTGGTTGGACACCCGCATCCCCGTATCTAACGACATGGACGACTGGCGCGAGTTGGATACCGACCACCAGTGGGTCGTGGGCCACGTCTTCGGCGGCCTGACCCTGTTGGACACGGTGCAATCACAAGACGGCATGCAGGCGTTGCGCCAGAATGTCGTGACCCCACACGAAACCGCCGTTTTGAACAACATCCAGTTCATGGAGTCAGTGCACGCTAAGAGTTACTCCACCATTTTCTCGACGTTGAACACGCCTGACGAAATTGACGAGATTTTCCAGTGGTCCGACACTGAGGACTTCCTCCAGGCTAAGGCTAAGACCATCGTGGATATTTACCGTAACGATCCGGATCACCTGCACAAAAAGGTCGCCAACGTCTTCCTGGAAACCTGCCTCTTCTATAGTGGTTTCTACACACCATTGTACTACTTAGGCAACAATAAGTTGAACAACGTGGCCGAAATCATCAAGCTGATTTTGCGTGACGAATCCGTACATGGCACTTACATTGGTTACAAGTACCAGGTAACTTACGACCAGTTGACCGACGCCGAAAAGCAGGCCCAGGATGACTGGGCTTACGACTTGTTGTACAGCCTCTTTGAAAATGAGACGAACTACGCCAAGCTCGTTTACGACCAGGTTGGCTGGACGGACGAAGTCATGACGTTCGTGCAGTACAACGCGAACAAAGCCTTGATGAACCTCGGTAAGGAGCCCATCTTTGACACCACGGCCAGTGACGTTAACCCCGTCATTATGAACGGGATCAACACCACAACCTCTAATCACGACTTCTTCTCCCAGGTTGGTAACGGCTACCTGTTGGGCCAAGTCGAAGCCATGAACGACGATGACTACCTCATCGGTTTGGACGCAGACGCACAGAAAAATGAGAAAAAAAGGTGATCGTTAATGGCAGCGCCAATCAACGTAGTATTTATCAGCATTAGCGGCAACACGCGCGCATTCACCAAGCTGTTGACGCAGTACGCAGCCCAGGCCCAAGCAGCCGATCCGGATGCACGCGCCATCAACTTCTACGAATATACGGAACAATTCGACGAGCGGGTATTGGACGCGGGTCCTTACTTTGTGATGGTCCCAACCTACCTCGACGGTGGTGACGGTATGCACACGGGGTATGAGGAAACGCTAACGGTTGACCTGCGCGACGAGTTGGATGACGGAAACACCGACAACCTTATTGGCATCGTTGGCAGTGGTAACCGTAACTTTAACGCCCAGTTTGGCTTGACGGCTAAGCACTACGCTAACCGGTACAACAGCCCCCTGATCGGTCTGTTCGAACTGCGTGGCAACAAGGAAGAAGCAGAACGCATCTACAACGCGATGGCTACGACCCTGACGGATTACGAACGGACGGGTGTGAAAAAGGCGTTGACGCGCGCTTAAGCTCAATTTGTTTTAACATTGTCGTCAAATGCTATTGACACGTTTCTCACATTGCTATAACATCATTGCCATAGAAGACGAGAGGAGTTTTCCCAATGAAACAAACATTGACCACAGTTACACGCAGTTTTGCCTTTTGGCGTTTCGGGTAATCATCCGGGGGCCAAGGGCTATTGAGCGTGGCACGCGGATGGAATAAAGCATCTGCGTGTGCCGGTGGTCAGCCAGTTTTATTAGGTCAACTACAGAACCACACCAGATGTTTCGCGTCGAGCGAAGTGCTGGGTGGTTCTTTTTTTTGCGCCGAGTAACTACCCCTCTCCACTCGGAGGGCTCACGTTAGCTAACCCGAGAGACGGTAGTCCGCTTCCACTCGGCAGTTAGGCCGGGACAGGTAACCAACCACCCACACCGCCGTATCGCCGCACCGTACCCGTGCTCAGCAGCCACTCCCTAGCCCTGCAGCCGCCCACAACCCCGTTTGTTTCCCCAAAACTCGTCCTCATCTGCCACTACATAGGCATTCAGAAAGGAAGTTATATCATGCCCACAACTAAACCAAGTTTGCTTCAGAACCTTGACCACACCTACGACGGCCTTGGGGCCAACCCCATCCGGGTTTTCGACGCCGAAGCCAGCAAAATCCTGCACGTGATCAAACTATCACTCGGGGAACCCGACTTTAACGTGCCCGAACACGTCAAGCAGGCCGCCATCGCCTCCATCAACAACGACGAATCGCACTATGGACCCTCCAACGGTTGGCCCAAGCTACGCCAGGCGGCGGCCGACTTTCTCCAGGACCGCTACGACTTGACCTACGATCCGAACACCGAAGTGGCCATTACCGTCGGCGCCACTGAGGGTCTCCACGCCGCGTTGGACACCCTGCTCAACCCGGGTGACCAGGTGTTGATGCCGAGTCCAACCTTCTCCCTGTACGACCAACTGGTGCGTATTAATGGTGCCGAACCCGTGTACGTAGATACTAGCAGCACCGGCTTTGTTTTTACCCCTGAGCAGCTCCGAGCAGGCATCGCCAAGTGTGATCACCTCAAAGTCGTCCTGCTGAACTTCCCGTCTAATCCCACCGGCGTCACCTACAACGAGGCCCAAGTCACAGCCCTGGCAGACGTCCTGCGCGATACCGACATCGCCGTCATCTCGGATGAAATTTACTCTGAACTGACCTATGAGGGGACCCACTACAGTTTTGCCAAGGCCCTACCCGAACAGACGTTGCTCATCAACGGGGTGTCCAAGTCTCACGCCATGACTGGCTGGCGGATCGGCTTCATCGCCGGCCCCGCGGAACTCATGCGCCGTGTCAGCCTCGCCCACGCCTTCAACGTGACGTCAGCATCCAATCCCGCCATGGCTGGGGCTTACGAAGCCCTCAGCACGGAAGCCGGACGGCAAGACACTTTGGCCATGAAGGCTGAGTACCTCAAACGGCGCGATTTTGTCGTCAAAAAAAATGCAGGCGATGGGCTTCGGCATTCCTAATCCCAACGGGGCGTTCTACGTCTTTGCCAAGATTCCTGATGACCTGATTCAAGACGACACCAAGTTCTGTTACGATTTAGTTCGCACCAGCGCCGTGGCCGTCATCCCCGGGGGCGGCTTCGGTCCCGGCGGTGAGGGTCACATCCGGCTCAGTTACGCTGCTTCAATGGCCAACCTCACCGAGGCCATGCGCCGGTTACAAACTTACGTTGACCAGTACCGGGCGGCACACCACGCCTAAGGAGGCCCACTGATGACTAAAATTTTAATGTATAGCGTCCGTGACGACGAGCAACCAGCCATCAAGGCGTACGCCGCCGCGCACAACGTCACCATTGATACGAACAACGTGGTCCTACACGCCGATACCGTCCAGTTAGCCCAGGGCTACGACGGCATCGTGATCCAGCAACGGGGGCCCATTGGTGATGATGCCGTGTATGCCCAACTGGCTAGCTATGGCATCCACCAACTGACCACCCGGACGGCCGGCGTGGACACCATTAACCTCGACGCGGCCAAAGCTGCGGGCTTAACGGTCACCAACGTGCCGGCATACTCGCCACGCAGCGTGGCTGAGCACGCCTTGATGTCCATTTTCCGAATTCTACGGCAAAGTCCCTTGATTGACGCCCGCGTGCGCCACAACAACTTTGACTTTAACGGTCTGCAGGCTAAAGAAATCCACTCCACCACCATCGGTATCATCGGTGCGGGGCGTATTGGTGGCACCCTGGCACGCCTCCTACACGCGCTGGGCGCCACCGTCCTGGCCTACGACGTCCAGGAACGTGATGAGTTGCGCGACGTGGTGACGTACACCACGAAGGCCGACCTGTTGGCTCGCGCCGATGTGGTCTCACTCCACGTTGACCTGAACCCCACTTCGACCAAACTCATCGGCGCTGAGGACTTCAAAATCATGCAGCCCACCGCCGGACTAGTCAACGCCAGCCGCGGCCCCGTCGTGGACACGCAGGCCCTGATTGACGCGCTACAGCACCACGAAATCGCCATGGCCGCCCTCGACACCGTTGAGGGCGAAGCGGCGGTCTTCACCCGTGATTTAAGCAAGGTCGGTCTGGACGCAAGTCCCCAGATCAAGGCGCTTAACGCTATGGACAACGTCATTTTGACCCCCCACATCGGTTTTTACACCAACATTGCGGTTCAAAACATGGTCGATATCGCACTCGATGACGTCCTGGCAATTTTGCGCGGCGATACCCCCAAAAACGCTATCTAATCCTGTGGCGACGCGCATAAGCGTGCCACTACACTGTACTTCCACCACGCTGAACAAGGAGAATCTTTATGAATACACGCACCGCACCATCCCGTCCCGGCATCAAGGCATTTACCCTCGACGTACTCAACGGCAGCAGCCTGGCGTCGTTCTCGCACTTATCCCTGCGGCTTTGACTAGCCAAATACTGGGACTCTTTCCTGGTAACCACATTGCCAGTGCTATCACCATGATGGTGACCGTCGTGCAGTCACTACTCGGCGTATTCGCGGCCATGGCGGTCGGCCACATGTTACGCCTCGGTACCCTGGATGCGGCTTGTATTGCTTTAGCCACGTTCGTTGCTTCTGGGGCCCTGACGACGACCAAGACCGGCTTTGCCTTAACGGTACTGGTTCCATCCTCAACATTATGCTGACGACCTTCATTAGTGCGGGCGTAGTAGTCCTGATTCACCAGCACCTAGGCCAGCTCAAAATGGTGGTGGAACCGACCCTCATTTTGATTGTCGGCGGTGGCATCGGCCTCATGACACTCCCCGCCATGACGGCGGTCCAAACATTCGTGGGTCAACTCGTCGCTAACGCCACTCACCTCACCCCAATTCTGATGGGGATAGTTCTCGGCATCATCTTCGGTATCTTGATCGTCAGCCCGTTGTCCTCGGTGGGTATTGCCACCGCGATCAGCCTCACGGGGACCGGTTCTGGGGCTGCCAACGCCGGTATCGTGGTCACCAGCTTTGTCTTAGCTTGGTTCGGTGCCACCGTGAACCCACTTGGGGGCACACTGGCGCACTTTCTCGGCTCACCCAAAATTCAGATGGCCAACATGCTCCGGCGTCCCCGGTTGTTCATTCCGGTGATTATGGGGTCGGGCCTGTGTGGTGGTGCGGCCAGCTGGTTGGGGATGAGCGGGACGCCGTTCTCCGCCGGCTTCGGCTTCTCGGGTCTGATTGGACCCCTGACTGCTCTGCAACAATCACATGGCCAGCTTGTGGGACTACGCGTGTTGCTGGCATTCGTCATCATCCCAGTCATCGTGTCCGTAGTGTTAAAATGGGGCTTTATCGACGGGTGGCACCTCATTGCGACTGATGACGTGCGGCTACCCAACGATTGATGTTCACCAACTCAGACGCAACTAGACCGCTGTCCAGACTGGATAGCGGTCTTTTTTGCCAGCATTCCCCGACTCACACCAAAAATGAGGTCTTTGTTACTTCCCCTTCCCCATGATTTAATCGCGGCGTCATAATAATTTGGCACGACAACGTGCCTACACTACACTGGATGGTGGAAACACGTTCCACTAGCGTCGCAGCAACATCAGCGACCTAAATACATCATGTAAGGGAGTAATATTGTGCCTCGTAAAATAGCAGTTATTGGTGTGGGTCACGTTGGTGAAGCCGTCGCCCACCAAATCGTCACCGAAGGTTTGACCGACCAGTTGGTACTCATTGACAAAGACGTCAAGAAACTGACGGCTGACTACCACGACTTTCTCGACGCGGCCGCTAACCTGACCCGCCACACGGACATCGTGATGAACGACTGGGACGCCGTGGCTGACGCTGACATCGTTATTTCGGCCGTCGGCAAAATCAACCTAATTACCCTCGACCACCCGGATCGCTTTGCTGAACTAAACTACACGTCCACCCAGGTCAAAGTCGTGGCCGAACACCTGCGTGCCGTGGGTTTTCACGGTCAAATTATTTGCATCTCCAACCCGTGTGACGTCATGACCATGATCTACCAGGAAGTAACCGGCTTACCGGCTAACCACGTCATGGGTACGGGGACGATGCTCGATTCTGCGCGCATGCGCCGCGCGGTTGGGCAAGCTTTCCGCGTTGACCCCCGTTCCGTCAGTGGCTACAACCTCGGCGAGCACGGCAACTCCCAGTTTACCGCCTGGTCCACCGTGAGCGTGCTGGGGCGTCCAATCACCGCCATTAAGGACGAGGTTGCGTTGGACCTCGATTCGGTCGAACATCATTCCAGCATGGACGCCTTTGACGTCTTTGCCGGAAAAGGTTACACGAGCTTCGGCATCGCGGCGGCAGCTAACCGTCTTGCGGACACGATTCTACGCGGCGCCCGGACGATGCTACCCGTCTCCAACTGGCGTGAAGATTTGCGGTGCTACCTATCCTTCCCGGTCATCGTGGGTGCCGACGGGGTGGAGCAACAAACCCAGTGGCAACTCACGCCTGACGAGCAGGCCAAGCTGGAGCACTCGGCTGACTGCATTAAGGAACACTTTGAACAGGTAATGCCCGTCAAAGCATAAACCACCACAAACAACGTTACGTAACGCGCAGGAGGCTGTGACCACACTATTGGTCATGGCCTCTTTTTTTTGTTAACACCGCCGAAGACAATTATTTTTAGTTAATTATTGCTATTTTCTTGATTTTTTTTCACATTTTAATGCCATTATTTTAATCGTTAATCAATTCAACGACGAAGGTGGATACATATTATGACGAGAAAGATTGCAATAATTGGTATGGGTAATGTTGGTGGCGCTGTCGCCCACCAGATCGTGGCCACTGGTCTGGCCGACGACCTGGTCATCATCGACGAGCGGACCGCCAAGTCCAATGCGGATGCGCTCGACTTTGCCGATGCGATGGCTAACTTGACCCACCACACCAACGTGGTTGCGAATGATTACGACGCAGTTGCGGATGCCGAAATCGTCATCTCCGCGGTGGGGAAGATTGACCTGCAGTCGGCCACCAACCCCGACCGTTTTGCGGAACTAAACTACACGTCCACCCAGGTAAAAGCGGTAGCCCACAACCTTAAGCGGGTGGGCTTCTACGGCAAGATCATTTGTATTTCTAACCCGTGTGACATTATGACCACTATTTATCAACAAATTACGGGTCTGCCGCACAACCACGTTATGGGTACGGGGACCATGCTGGATTCCGCGCGGATGCGCCGGGCCGTTGGTCACGCTTTGGACCTTGATCCCCGTTCCGTGACTGGTTATAACCTGGGGGAACACGGCAACTCCCAATTCACCGCTTGGTCCACAGTCCGCGTACTGGGCCACCCCATCACGGAACTGGTGGACAGTAAGCACCTCGACCTGGATGCCATCGACCAGGATTCCCGCATTGGTGGTTTCACGGTCTTCAAGGG
>NZ_BBER01000002.1 GCF_001312865.1 Lacticaseibacillus thailandensis DSM 22698 = JCM 13996
GCAGCAGGAAACCAAGGCTAACGAAGCCGCAGCGGAGAAGAACAACACTCGTTTTGGTGGTGCGACCGTCTCCGACCCATCCGTGAAGACGAACACGTCGTTCAACGACTACAAGCAGCAGGAAGACCAGAACCTGGCCGACAAAGTTGCTGGTGAAAAGGCTGGTTCCCAGTACGGTGAAACGGGTGCAACTTTGCCAAGCTTGGACGGTAAGTCCGACGCTTACAAGAACGCATTCTCTGAAGCTTCACTAAGGGTGCTGCCGAGCACGCCAAGGCTTTGGCCGCTCCAGCATTGGCCCAGCAGCGTGCTGACGAAGCCAACCAGACCTTCAACGACTACAAGCAGCAGGAAGACCAGAACCTAGCTGACAAAGTTGCCGGTGAAAAGGCTGGTTACCAGTACGGTGAAACCGGCGCAACTTTGCCAAGCCTAGAAGGCAAGTCTGAAGCGTACAAGAACGCCTTCTCTGAAGGCTTCACCAAGGGCGCTGCAGTGCACGAAGAAGCTTTGGCTGCTCCTGGCTTGGCCCAGCAGCGTGCTGATGAAGCTAACGAGACGTTCAACGACTTCAAGAAGCAAGAAGATCAGGACCTGGCTGATAAAGTTGCCAGTGAAAAGGCTGGCTACTAGTATGGTGAAACCGGCGCGGTATTGCCAAGCCTGGACGGTAAGTCCGAGGCGTACAAGAACGCCTTTTCTGAAGGCTTCACGGCCGGTGCTACGGAGCACTTTAAGGCCTTAGCTGCTGAACAGCAGGCCAAGAAGAACGCCGACACGGCTAGCGAGACGTTCAACGAATTTAGGAAGCAGGAAGACCAGGCGCTGGCGGACAAGTTCGCCACTACTGAGACTTCGACTACTACTGCGAATGGTGCACAGAAGACTACTGGTGCGCAGAAGGCAACGACTGACACCAACAAGACCACGGGTACAGCTGCCAAGACCACGACCCCAGAGCCAAAGGCATTGGCCACTAAGACCACTGCTGCTGACACCAAGGCTGCCGCAACTACGGCCGCTCCAATGAGCCGCATGGCCAGAAGGCCGCCGCTAAGGCATACCCAAGCACGGGTGACGACAACAATGTCGTTGCTTCTGCGCTCGGTGTGGTTGCCGTCATGGGTGCCCTGTTCGGTTTTGCCGGCACTTCCTTGAAGAAGCGGGCATAAAGTTAATAATAATGGTTCGGCTCGGCGGGCACTATGCCCGTTGAGATGATTAGTCCCCACGATCTGGGAAACTGGATCGGGGGGGACTTTTTGGATATTCTTATCCACCAGTTTACGCGATTAGGGAAACTACGCATATGTCATTCAGTAATTATTTACGATATAATGACGGGGGTGTAAATCATGTAAAAATGCCATTGGTCGTTTTTTTAAATGCTACAGTGACGGGATTTGTTTAGTGTGTTCCCCGCGTACTTGTGTTCCCCGCGTATGCGGGGGTAATCCCATGTCACAAACAGCGCACACTACATTACACACGTGTTCCCCGCGTATGCGGGGGTAATCCCATGGGGTCGAAAATCGAGCAGGTCGGTGGTAAGTGTTCCCCGCATATGCGGGGGGGGGGTAGTTCTTTGTAGGGCTAAAATTAGGAATGCTGCTATTGTTCCGTGGCTGTGAACTGGAGGACCCAGAAAGATGCATGTGCACACAGATACCAGCGTGATAGAAAATTACATGTCTTCTCCCTAAGTGCGAAGGCAACTTACTTCGTCCAACTGGTTTTTCAATGATTACAGAGTTAACCATGGCTGGATATAAAAGATACCACTCGATGTTGATTGACCTCAGGCAGAAAGAAACCTTCCGGAATTTTCCTACTATTAGCGGAAATTAAAAAAAAGCGCGCTAATTTATTTAGCACGTGATCTGCTGAATTTTACTTTAGGGGCTACCTACCGTGGAGAAATCACGATACTGTGATGGTGGGTGTTGCTTTAGTTGAGGAGCTATTTAGGAACGTTCAGACCTTAATGAAGTGCAATAGAAAAGTTAGACAATTTAGATTTTGAATTAAGCAATCATGCTTGTTCCCGATACTCAACCGGGGTCAAGCCATTTTTGTTTCTAGAGACCCTGACATTGTTGAACCAGTCAACGTAACCGTTCACCAGCTTTCTCAAGTTAGTCAGGTCATCGATGCGATAGCGGTTCAAGCATTCACGCTTCATCAGGCTAAAGAAGCTTTCAATAGGTGCGTTGTTATGGCAGTTGCCTTTGCGCGACATACTTTGAACGATCCCCCATGTCCTTCAGGTGTTGCTTTGATCATTGCCTTATTGGGTGATGAACTGACGATAGTGGCCAGTACTTCACGACTGGCTTCGTCAGTAATGGCTAAGATATAACTTCATTCGCCATTATAGAGACGAACTTGTGTCACATCGGTGTGAAGGACAGTGAGCGGCTGTTTCGCGGCGAATTGTTGTTTCAAGATGTTGGGCGTGATCTTGGCGACTTTGCCTTTGTAAGAGTGGTACTTGGCAGTATGCTTCGAGTAAAGCGTGACCTTCAATCCCATATCACTCATGAGGCGGCGAATGGTTTCCTCGGCATAGTGTAAGCCGTGCTTTATTGCCTCATCATGGATACGACGATATCCATACGTCTCCTTAGAGCCATAGAAGTGTTGTTTAATGAACCGTTTAAGCTCTGCGTACTTATCGACCTTCTTATTACGCTTGAGCCGGTCATAGTACATTGCCCTAGATAACTTGATTTGCTTGAGTAATTCTGGGAGACTGTAGCGCGACCTTAACGAAGTAACGATGCCCGCCTTCACTTTTGTTAAGAGTGCTTCGGTGAGTTCTTCGTCAGGGTCGCGAGTGCTTTTAAAATATCACGGTCCAGTTCAGCCTCGTGAAGCTTGGCTTTAAGTTCTAAAATCTCCTGTTGATACTACTCCTCCTGTGTTGGTTCAAGTTTCTTGACTGGTTTGATCTTCTTGTGCTTACTCATGACTGGCCTTCCTTTGCGTGTAGTGCGCAAGCCAGCCACTCCTTGATCTCTCACAATACAACACCAGGAATTGACCTGACTGGGAGAGATGCTAAAGTGAGCCGCTGTTTTCCCACGACTTACTTGATGCGTCTGCACATACTATACCACGGCAATCTTGAATGTTTGAGAGTAGTCTATCCTTGTGCGCTTAACTTTCAGAGTATCGATACCGTGATCCCTAGCTTGGTTGCCCCATGTTTGGACAGTCATCTTAGAAGGCACTCCAAACTCTGTGCAAATGTCGCGATAGCTTATACCACCTTCAAGATACTGAGAAACAACCCTGGCTTTGAAATCACTACTGTATTTAGTCATAAGAAAAGCCCCGCAATCATTAGACTGCTTGTCTAACAATTGTAGGGCACTTCATAATTGGCCTGGACGTTTTTACGCTGAAAAAAATTTAGTCCACAGTCAGAAAATTTATCCAATTTAGTGTTGTATTATTCTTCGTGAAAGCGTATTCTTTAGTGCGTAGAAAAAGTTGGCTGTAGGATTATAACGTTAGAAAAATATTGTTCCTCGCGGAAGCAAGGGTGCTCCAGTTATAATCCTTTTTATTGAAGTTGTTCCCCGCACTATTGCGGGGGTGAGTCACGTCTTATTGTTGTTATCGGAGCACGGTGGCACGATGTACAAAGGAGGCACAAATTGGACGATCAGGTAAAAAAATCTCAGTACAGCTGTTAAATCGTTGTGGGCCAAAAAGACGGAGGTTGATAATCAGCCCCTCTGGTTACCGCTACTGACTCACCTTGAAGACACTCGTCGAACGATTAACATGCTCTTCAATACATGGTTAAGTGAGGGACAACGAACATCGATAAGGGGAGAGTTGTCCGATGAAGAAGCCCAACAGTTAGTACAATTCGTCGGTTTCATTCACGATTTTGGCAAAGCGACCACGGCATTTCAGACCAAGGAATCATATGTGGCTAGTCCATCGTTAGACGCTGAATTGGTTGAACAACTCGAGTTTGCGGGCTTTCATGACGTAACTGATGCCAATATTACTGCTAGAGGCCGTTCCCCACATGCGCTAGCTGGTCAAGCGCTTCTCGAACGGTTTGGGGTACCTATTTCCGTTGCAGCTATCATTGGGGCCCACCACGGGAAGCCGTGTGATACCAAAGAAAAGTCGAATATTATTGAATACACCGCTAATTATTGGCAACACGATAATGATGCTAATCAGCAAAAGCTTGGCAAGATGTGCAGGCAGAACTTTTCGCCTTTGCCCTACAACGCTGTGGCTATGACACGGTTGAAGATATTCCGGTAGTCACGGAACCTCAGGCAGTGCTGTTGTCGGGCCTGCTGGTGATGGCTGACTGGTTAGCTTCTAGTGAAATGTTAGGTAATGATCCTAGTCGGCCACTATTTCCGCTTATTCAACTGGACCAAACTATTGATGATATCGACGAAGATGAACGCGCTAACCGTGCGTTCAACAACTGGTATGTCAGTGATGAGCTGGAACCACACCAAGTTAGCTTGGCGACTGACCCTTATTTCGAGCGTTGGGGTTTTCATGCACGGCCGGTACAAGCGGCAGTGACGAAAGCAATTGCGGATACGGTCGATCCTGGAGCGGTGATCATTGAGGCACCAATGGGCCTGGGTAAAACCGAGATTGCCTTATTGGCGGCGGAACAATTAGCCTATAAGTCTGGTCGCAACGGTTTGTTCTTTGGTCTACCAACCCAAGCAACGGCAAACGCGATGTTCACGCGTGTTGAGGACTGGCTTAACCAAGTGCAACCAGAGGATGCCGGCAAAATATCGATGCATTTAATGCACGGGAAAGCGGCGTTTAACCCGGCGTTCACTAGCTTGCCAGATGCGGTGGCGGTTGATAATGATGCTGAGGCCGCACGCGATGATGAGGCTGCCGTGGTCAACAGCTGGTTTAGTGGCAAGAAGACCATCCTGGATGAAGTGGATGTTGGGACTGTTGATCACTTGTTGCTGATGGCACTGAAGCAGAAACACTTGATGTTGCGGCATCTAGGACTAAGCAAAAAGGTCGTTATTATCGATGAGATCCATGCATATGACGCCTACATGAGCCAATATCTTGCGCGTGCGTTGGAGTGGCTTGGTGCGTACCACGTACCGGTGGTGATGTTGTCTGCTACTTTGCCCAAGCAACGGCGCAATGCCTTGCTGGCGGCCTATTACAGGGGCAAGTATCATCGGAACCTATTACGGTTACAAGATGTCGCACCACAGAATTGGCAAAAATCTGAGGCTTATCCGCTAGTGACCATTATGGACGGTCCGCGTATCCATCAAGTCACTGAATTTGCCAGTCAGTCGGATCAGCAACCGCAACTGGTTGATGTGCAACGGTTTGACGGGGATGATGAGGCGCTGGTTGAGTCAATTCTGAACGCAATCGATGCTGGTGGTATTGCGGGTGTGATTGTTAACACGGTCAGCAGAGCGCAAACGGTTGCGCAACTGCTGGCACCGCACGTTCCGGTCATTACCCTGCATTCCGCCTTCCTGGCTCCAGACCGGGTGAAACTTGAAGACACGTTGCAACGTAGTATTGGCAAAGATGACCAGCGGCCGCACAAGCTTGTCGTTGTGGGTACCAAGTGCTGGAGCAGTCACTTGATATTGACTTTGATATTTTGTATAGCGATATTGCGCCGATAGACCTATTATTACAGCGGGTGGGGCGCTTACATCGGCATGTGCGTACCCGGCCAGCTGGTTTAATAAAGCCTAAATTAGTTGTTAATTACGGTAAGGAGGATGATGACGAATCGGAGTTTGGCAAGGCAAACGAAGGTATTTATGGCCGCTACTTACTGATGAAGACGGACTATTACCTGCCAGACCAGCTAAATATACCTGGAGATATCTCGCGGCTGGTGCAGTTAGTTTATGACGACGAGGTTGATCCTGAAATTGATGGATTGGAAGAAGCCAAGAAACAAATGGATGACAACTTGCTCCTTGAGCGAAAGAAAGCACACGTTTTTCTTCTCGATAAGCCCAAAGCAAGTAAGGACCTGCTTGGTTGGCTAGGCCATGCTGCGACTGGTACGGATACGGATGAACAGAAAGCCCAAGCTGCAGTACGTGATATTCAGCCAACGCTGGAGGTGATTTTACTACGCAGGACTGAGCAAGGAGTGGGGCTACTGGATGGTCGTTTGTTGTCAGATTGTCGGGACAGCCAAGTTGCGGAACAAGTGATTAGGTTACCACATGGGGTTACTTACGACGTGGACAAGGCAATCAAAAATTTGGAATTGAGTACGCGTAGTCAATTCCCCGAGTGGGCTGACAGCAAGTGGCTCAAAGGTGAATTGGCCGTGGTGCTAGATGAGAATTACCAAGCTAGTCTTGGGGAGTATCAACTAACGTATTCCCGGCAATACGGATTAAGTTATTCAAAGGAGGAGGACCATGGATGAATGAGCGACATTTCAATTTGGTGACTGATCCGTGGATCAAAGTGATCACGGATCAGTCAGGCACTATTAAAACGGTATCGCTAACTGACCTGTTTGCGCATGCGCAAGATTACCAACAACTTGGTGGTGAGACCGCCGCGCAGGATTTGGCGGTTTTGCGGTTACTACTGGCTATTTTACAAACGGTTTATTCACGCTTTAATGCTGACGATGAGGCTTACGATTGGCTTGAAGTAGACGAACAAACATTGCAGGCTACCCTTATAGATGACTTTGACAGTGACGATTTAGTGACAACGTGGAGTGAGCTATATTCTGCCGGTCACTTCTCCGAAGCAGTGTCCAAATACTTGCAACGTTATGCTGACCGATTTGACTTCTTCGGCCCACACGCTTTTTATCAGGTGACAGCTGAGGAGTATGACCGTTTTGTGCCAGCCAAAAAGCGCGTGGCAACAGGTTCGGGAACGGTAGCCATCAAGCAGATTAACCGGACTATCTCGGAAAGTAATAATTCGCCGGCTTTGTTTGCACCCAAGACGGACGAATTCAAAAATCAATTGGATTTGCCGGAGCTAGTGCGGTGGATCATTATGTATCAAAACTACACCGGCGTCACTGACAAAACCAAAATTGAGACCGATGACAAATTTTCGGTGGGAATGGGCTGGCTATACCGGTTAAATCCGGTGTATGCACGTGGCAATTCTTTGTTTGAAACGTTGATGCTGAACCTAGTCCTGGTAAATAAAGATGATGTTGATGATGAATATCACGCTCAGCGCCCAGTTTGGGAGTTTGGTGAAACGAGCAACTACATTCAAGAGCGCAAACGGCAGATACCACCTGACAATATCGCAGAATTATACACTGCATGGTCCCGGTTATTGCACATCGAGTGGGATGATGATGGGGTGCCGACCATATTTAGTGCTGGAATACCCCCGTTCAACCCGGCCAACCTGTTTGTAGAGCCAATGACCACGTGGCGTTACGACCCCAAGGCCAAGCCGCCTGAATTTAGGCCAGAACGGCTGCGTAAGGAGAACATGGATGTGGCCATGTGGCGGCACTTTGGGCGGTACGTGGATACCAATCGTGAAAAGAAGGGTGACGGACATCAGCCGGGGGTGGTGACGTGGCTCCAGCAGTTGCAGGAAAAAGAACTAATTCCTACGAACAAGATGGTAACGCTGCAAGCAGTAGCGGTCGTCAGTGATGGCAACGCCACCTCCCAATCGCCAGCAGCCGAAGTGACGGACGATATTACTATCGACGCCGGAGTACTGTTTGATACGGTTGGTGCAATACGGTGGCCAGTGCGTATTGAGGATCAAATCAACTTGACCCAAGACCTTGGACGCTTTTACTGGCGTTTTATTAATCGGGTCAGTCGTATCCGTGGTTTTGATGATACTAATTTAGCCAACGCTGAGGGAGCCAAGTTCTATAGCCGCCTGAATGAGCCGTTTAAAAACTGGTTGGCCAGCCTCCGACCAAATGATGATCGTGAAGGAAAGATTGCCCAGTGGCAGGCGCAGTTACGCGACCTTGTTATTGATAGTGCTAGAGCGTTTTCAGCCGCGCCATCGCCGCGTGACATTAGCGGTACCGTCGTTTCTGGGGACAAAGGTGAGCGTGTCGATAATATCTTTTTGGCCTTTAATTCTTTAGTGTATTCAGTTAACAAACGTTTGAAGGAAGGGTGATGGATGATGGTAGATAAAGTTGCTGGGCCGACCAGCAGGATTATTACTGCTCTGTATAATGATGGCGCAATTAACCGTGCCGCACTTGCTGGGTTACGTAGTGCTCCTACACTAAATAGTCCGCAGGCACAGGTGGCTTGGCCCATCATAATGCAATACATGAGTAGCAACCAGTTAAGTCATAATGGTGTGCCAACTTATGCTGAGGTGGCTATTTTTACGGCCGTTAAGTTGTACGCGCAAATGCAGCAAGGTGCCACTGGACGTGGAGACAAGGTGCCAAGTGTGTTTGGGTCACATTATGCGGAGAATGAGCACCAGCGTGGACAGCGTTTCTTTGAATGCCTGGCGCGGATGCGGCAAAATCCGGATGCACAAGTCGCCTTGGATCGGCGGGTGCGGGTGGCTCTGAGCACGACCAGTGTGGAAGGGCTAATCCACTCGCTCACGGGGCTGAACGCAATTATTAAATCGACGCTGGATCACCCCCGCATTGATTATGCTGATCTGGCCAGCGATATCTACGCATTTCAGTTTAGCTTTGAAAGCGCTAACCGGGTCCATTTGCATTGGGGTCAATCATATTTTGGTAGTGTAGTAAAGGCAAATAGCGATGAGAAAGAGGTAGCTAACAATGACTAAAAACTTGTATGTAGATGTTCACGTATTGCAGACTGTTCCTTCTTCCAACATTAACCGCGATGATACCGGGGCCCCAAAGACGGCGCTGTATGGTGGCGTTGTGCGTGCCCGTGTGTCCTCCCAAAGCTGGAAACGGGCAATGCGGCACGAATTCAATCATTCTGGGGCGCAGGTAGAAGGTATTCGTACCAAAGAAGTTTTGCAGCTACTCACTGATGCTATTGCTGCCAAGAATCCAGAACTGGATCAGGATGGTGCCGAAGGACTAGCTAATGACGTTTTGAAGACCGCCGGGATTAAAGTGAAGAATGGCCAGACTGGGGCCTTAATGCTTGTTAGCCGGGGCCAAGTCAATAAGATAGCTGAGTATGCACTGTCGCATGAGACTTTGGACAAAAAGGAACTTAAGGCAGTCTTTAACGGCAATCAGTCACTGGACTTAGCACTTTTTGGCCGGATGGTGGCAGATAATCCGGAACTAAACGTTGAGGCATCCGCTCAGGTGGCACATGCCATTTCGACTCACGCAGTGCAGCCGGAATTTGATTACTATACCGCTTTGGATGATCTGCAAAAGGACGACGCTACGGGCGCGGCAATGTTGGGGACGGTTGAGTACAATTCGTCGACCCTGTACCGTTACGCTAACGTAAACGTTGAGGAGTTGGCACAAAATCTTGGTGCTGAATCAGCCCTCACCGGTGTGCGGGAGTTTATCAAGAGTTTTGCACTATCGATGCCAACGGGTAAGCAGAACACCTTTGCGAACAAGACCTTACCTAGCTACATTCTGGTAACGGTACGGGACGATACGCCGGTCAACCTGGTATCTGCCTTCGAACAACCAGTGGAATCCAAGAACGGTTATGTACGTAAGTCAGTGGAGAAACTGGAGCAAGGGTTTGATGATGCCGCTAAAATGGTTGATCAACCGTGATGACTGTGGTTTTGAGTCAGGTAGATTCACAGTTGGACGACCAGGCTACCAACATCAACGATTTATTGGATCAAGTCACCAACAAGTTGAGCGAGGTGATTGGCGATGAAGACACTAACGATTAATTTACGTGGGCCATTGCAATCGTACGGGGATGAAGCGGCGTTTACGCGGCGGACCAGTACGGATTACCCACGCAAGAGTGCTATCGTCGGCTTGTTGGCCGCAGCTTTGGGTTATCACCGGGATGATGCACGCATCAACGAGCTGAACAAAGTGCGGTTTGCAGTACGCGTGGACCAACCGGGCGAGCCCCTGACGGACTTGCACACGGTCGAGTGGAAGCGTAACAGCCGTAAGTTGACTTACCGGACTTACTTACAGGATGCCGTTTTTGTGGTGGCCGTTAGTGCGGATGACCAACTGATTGACCGCCTAGAACATGCGCTACACCACCCCAAGTTTCAGCTGTATTTGGGGCGGAAGGCCAATGTGCCGGCGGGTGTGTTGACGACCCACCAGTATGATGAGGGTAACCCCTTAACAGTCTTGCAGGGCCTGGAATGGCAAGCGGCGGCATGGTACCAGTTAAGGAAACAACGTCAGCGGCAAATTCGGTTGGATATCATTGCTGACGCTGGCCTTATTGAGGGCCAGCGCGAGTGGATGGTTGCCGATAACGTTGAATCATTTGATCAGCGGCACCGGAGCTTTAATTTCCGCGCGGTGAAGCAGACCGCTGTTGAGGTTGATAATCCTTATTACCAAGACAGAGGTACTGAGACTAGCACGATGCGTTTGGCGCGTTGGGTTAGAAAGGGGAGTAGCTATGTATCTCTCAAGAGTACAAATTGATACTAATAATCGACGCAAGATTAAGGATTTAACCCACCTAGGTGCCTACCATAATTGGGTTGAGCAAAGTTTTCCTAATGAGATTAGCGGGCACGTTCGTTTACGTCACCTTTGGCGTATCGACCAACTGGGTGGGAAGCAATACTTACTAGTTTTGAGCGCGGATAAACCTGACCTGGAACAGCTCGAGGAATATGGTGTGCCGGGGACCGCAGCTAGCAAGGACTACGATTTGTTTTTGCAGGGCCTATCGCTGGGCGAGACATTAAACTTTAGGCTCACCGCTAATCCCACACACTCCGTTCCGCAAGAAGGGCAGCGGGGTCGCGTTTATCCACACGTCACTGTTCGCCACCAAATGGAATGGTTAGTGCAACGCGCACCGGAAGCGGGGTTCCGTATTAATGAATCCAGTGCACCCGCAATCGTGGCGGATGGGGCAAAGGATGTCGACAAAGAACTCAACCGTCTAGCATTTAATTTGGTTAGTCGTGACCAGCCCATTTTACGGCACAAGGGGATGCACGTGGTGCGGGTGCGGCGTGTGACCTATGAAGGCGTACTGACAATTACCGATTTAGATAAGTTTAAGCAGACACTCACCAACGGTTTGGGCCGTGAAAAGGCGTATGGCATGGGCCTCATGACGGTTATCCCGGTGAAATAATGGCCAAGTTACCAGGCGCAAAGAAGCCTGAGCTATCAGAACTAGGTCGGGTCCGTGACCGCATTAGCTTTCTATACCTTGAGCATGCCAAGATTAATCGGCAAGATAGTGCGATTGTGGTTACAGATAACCGGGGCACAGTGTTTGTACCCGCCGCCATGATCAGTGTGTTGATGCTTGGACCTGGCGTCGACGTTACCCATCGTGCGATGGAATTAATCGGTGATTCGGGCCTGAGTGTGATTTGGGTAGGTGAGCGTGGCGTGCGTGAGTATGCTCACGGGCGCGCATTGAACCACTCATCAAAGTTACTGGAGGCGCAGGCCAAACTAGTCTCTAATGTAAAGTCGCGGGTGGCAGTTGCCCGCAAAATGTACCAGATGCGGTTTCCCGATACGGATGTATCTGGTCTAACCATGCAGGAATTACGCGGTAAGGAAGGTGCGCGTGTTCGCAGAATCTATCGTGAACAATCGCAATTAACCAAGGTACCATGGACTAGACGCGAGTATGATCATGATAACTATGAGGCGGGGTCACCAATTAATCGTGCGTTAACTGCAGCCCACTCTGCTTTGTATGGTTTGTGTTATAGCGTGATTGTGGCCTTGGGTGCTTCGCCCGGTTTGGGCTTTGTGCACACGGGGCACGACTTGGCTTTTGTGTACGACTTTGCCGATTTGTATAAGGCGGAGGTCACGATTCCCATTGCGTTTGCGGTTACCGCGGAGTATGGGGATGACGACGACAACCAGGACGATTTGGGTCGCCGGACAAGGTTAGCCGTGCGCAATGCTTTCGCGGATGGCAAATTGATGGTCCGTATGGTGAAAGATCTAAAGACATTGCTAGGTGATGATGAACAGCCGGTCGATGCTGACATTGTTAACTTGTGGGATGACCGCCTGGGTCTGCAGAAGTTTGGCGTGTCCTACCGTGAATTTGATGGTGGTGATACTGCATGATTGTGATCACCTTAACCAAGGTGCCGCGTTCATTAAGAGGAGACCTAACCAAGTGGTTTCAAGAGATTCAGACGGGCGTGTTTGTCGGTAGTGTTAGTGCACGTATCCGGGACAAACTTTGGGATCGTGTGCAGGAAAACATTGGTAGTGGTCAGGCGACCATGGTTTACTCTGCAGCTAACGAATTAGGTTATCAGTTTAAGACCTCTCGTACTGACTATGAGGTGGTAGACTATGACGGCATACCTTTAATGATGCATCTTGTCACCAAGGGTTCGCCGGTGGGGCTGGGGTTTAGCAATGCTGCTAAATATAGGCGCGCCGCTAAGTTCAGTCGACGCGCACAGAAGAAACCCATACAAAGCAAAAGGGTGATGCCATTCGTATCACTGGACGTTGAGACTACGGGTCTTAGCGTCAGTGATGACCAGATTATCTCGATTGGTGCGCTTAAGAGTGATGGGCAAAATGAAACTGGTGCGTTTAAATGTCTCATTAACGTTAACCGTGGAATTCCCGAAGGCATCTCACGGTTAACGGGAATAACCAGTGCAGACTTGATAACGCAAGGTGTTCCGTTAGCTGAAGCGATGACCGGCTTACGTGAGTTTGTTAGCAATTGGCCCATTGTGGGCTACAACGTTAATTTTGATGACGGGTTTCTCTTGGCTGCTGCTCACGATGTGGACCAGCCCGCGATTAAAAATCGGATGATTGATCTTTTACCGCTAGTTAAAAAGGCTAATAGGTTCATGGATAATTATCGTCTCAGTACGGTGCTGGAGACTTATCAAATTACAAACGAGCACCCGCATAATTCAACGTCAGATGCGCGGGCAACTTTGCAGTTGGCATTGCAACTCATAAAAAAAAGGTGTAAGCGTCTTTTGAAAAGGCTGAGACTATGGGATTTATTTACTGTGTTCCCCGCAGGTGCGGGGGTAATCCCCGACGTGACAGCCGACTTGGTGAGGTCAACCCGTGTTCCCCGCAGGTGCGGGGGTAATCCCCTAAGCGCTACGCGTTGGCAACCGGGCAAGGGTGTTCCCCGCAGGTGCGGGGGTAATCCCTACCACATTCAACCTCTGTCTTGGTTCGTGTGGTGTTCCCCGCAGGTGCGGGGGTAATCCTTTTGCAAAGTGCCAACAAGCAGTATGTTTCCGGTGTTCCCCGCAGGTGCGGGGGTAATCCCCAACCAGTGACACACGTCCACCGGCATAGTCAGTGTTCCCCGCAGGTGCGGGGGTAATCCTCGAAATGGCCCCGAGCACCAATCCCTTTTTGTGTGTTCCCCGCAGGTGCGGGGGTAATCCTGGACGACTGTTGGTCGCCTTGGCCATTTAAAAGTGTTCCCCGCAGGTGCGGGGGTAATCCTTTTGGTGATGGTCGCTGCCAGACCGGTGATGTGTGTTCCCCGCAGGTGCGGGGGTAATCCTTTAGAGAAGCACGAGCTAGTCAACTATTTGATGTGTTCCCCGCAGGTGCGGGGGTAATCCCCCCAAAGGGGATGGCCAGTATCAGCACGCTAAGTGTTCCCCGCAGGTGCGGGGGTAATCCTATAACACCCTACCGACCAGCAGACAACACTTTGTGTTCCCCGCAGGTGCGGGGGTAATCCTTTACATGTTCCCCGCATAAGCCGGGTTTTTGTGTGTTCCCCGCAGGTGCGGGGGTAATCCTCAAGGCCCTACAGGCACAGGTCAAAAGTCTGGGTGTTCCCCGCAGGTGCGGGGGTAATCCTGCTGATTATTGGATTAAGTTGTACAGCGCCGGGTGTTCCCCGCAGGTGCGGGGGTAATCCTGTGCCGGGTCGCCTTGGTGACCGTCACCATCTGTGTTCCCCGCAGGTGCGGGGGTAATCCCAGGTCATAAAAGTACCCCACGAGGTCGCCCATGTGTTCCCCGCAGGTGCGGGGGTAATCCTGATGCTAGGTGGTGCCCATGGTGGATTTAGTGGTGTTCCCCGCAGGTGCGGGGGTAATCCTTAAGCCTCGTTATCAATTAAATCTTGCGTGAAGTGTTCCCCGCAGGTGCGGGGGTAATCCCGCTCGTCCGGCTAAGTCCAGCGAACTCCACCGGTGTTCCCCGCAGGTGCGGGGGTAATCCCCGCTCAAACACAGCTAAAAGCAGTCGAGTGGAGTGTTCCCCGCAGGTGCGGGGGTAATCCTACCAGTAGTGAATATCGTTGTCGCCGCTGTAAGTGTTCCCCGCAGGTGCGGGGGTAATCCCGACCGTGTTACGCTCATCGGCCATGCCAAACTGTGTTCCCCGCAGGTGCGGGGGTAATCCCATTACCGCACACAACGCTGAACTTGCGGATGTGTTCCCCGCAGGTGCGGGGGTAATCCTTTGCTAAATGGTTCTTGGCCGTGGCAGTGGTTGTGTTCCCCGCAGGTGCGGGGGTAATCCCTGAAACCGAAGTCACCCTAGCAAGTATTACGGGTGTTCCCCGCAGGTGCGGGGGTAATCCCTACGTACTCAACGCCATCTACTAATACAAGTTGTGTTCCCCGCAGGTGCGGGGGTAATCCTCGGTCATGTTATACACCGCCTTTCAGCAAGTGTTCCCCGCAGGTGCGGGGGTAATCCACCCCAGCGCTTTTGTTCACGTGAAGGTCGATGTGTTCCCCGCAGGTGCGGGGGTAATCCTGTTATATGCACTGGCCGCGTCGTCCCGCGCCTGTGTTCCCCGCAGGTGCGGGGGTAATCCCGAAGCACTCGGATCGTTTAAGTAGAAATCGGAGTGTTCCCCGCAGGTGCGGGGGTAATCCTGTCTGGTAAATACATTAAGGACAAACGTCCCAGTGTTCCCCGCAGGTGCGGGGGTAATCCCGACGACAGCATCGACTTGGACGAACACCCAGAGTGTTCCCCGCAGGTGCGGGGGTAATCCCTAACGGAGACGCAGAAGACGTACGCCATCAAGGTGTTCCCCGCAGGTGCGGGGGTAATCCTTGTTGTGCCCAATAATCTTAAAGCTGTGCTCAGTGTTCCCCGCAGGTGCGGGGGTAATCCCACTGAACGCGGCTTTGAAAAGCATGTTTGGTAGTGTTCCCCGCAGGTGCGGGGGTAATCCCGACGAACGCCCACGAACCGAAATGCCGTTAAAGTGTTCCCCGCAGGTGCGGGGGTAATCCTGGCGATTTTGACGTCGTGTGCAGCTCGCTGTAGTGTTCCCCGCAGGTGCGGGGGTAATCCCTGCGTCAATGCAGTGGTTGTAACTGTCGACTGGTGTTCCCCGCAGGTGCGGGGGTAATCCCACCGGCTGGCCCTGAGCCTCATCAACAATATTGTGTTCCCCGCAGGTGCGGGGGTAATCCACAGATCATCGTCTTCGGTGTCGTCTTCCCAGTGTGTTCCCCGCAGGTGCGGGGGTAATCCTTACTTTTGCTATAAGCTAAATGCCCAAAGAGAGTGTTCCCCGCAGGTGCGGGGGTAATCCTAGATAACTACAAATTAAGTAAAGCCCAAACTGGTGTTCCCCGCAGGTGCGGGGGTAATCCCAAAGATTTGGACGACGAGGCGGAATTACGTTCGTGTTCCCCGCAGGTGCGGGGGTAATCCTACAGCCCTTACGAGCGGAAGATGGAAATGGCGGTGTTCCCCGCAGGTGCGGGGGTAATCCCAACGTCCAGAAAACGGCCGACGGTGACCGTCTGTGTTCCCCGCAGGTGCGGGGGTAATCCCGACGAGGCCCGGGAAGCAATCTAAGCACGACAGTGTTCCCCGCAGGTGCGGGGGTAATCCTCAACGTTTTGCCCTTTTTGTTTTACTCTCGATGTGTTCCCCGCAGGTGCGGGGGTAATCCTGTGGTTTTTGTACATGCTGGCAATGGCGTATTGTGTTCCCCGCAGGTGCGGGGGTAATCCCGCGAGTCACGTGAACAGGATATTCGCGATGGAGTGTTCCCCGCAGGTGCGGGGGTAATCCCCCAGGGTAGTAATCTAGTGAACGCGTATCCCAGTGTTCCCCGCAGGTGCGGGGTTAATCCCTTCTTGCAGATAAGGCATTCCGTGGTCTACCCGTGTTCCCCGCAGGTGCGGGGGTAATCCTCAGATTCATTTTTATATGGACGACCAACCACGGTGTTCCCCGCAGGTGCGGGGGTAATCCTGGCAAACTGTGCTTCAACCATCAGGTGAGCACGTGTTCCCCGCAGGTGCGGGGGTAATCCTAGTGTTGTTGGTGTTGCCCAACGTCACCGCGTGTGTTCCCCGCAGGTGCGGGGGTAATCCTAAAAATCCAGCTCCATTAATAGCACCAAAACTGTGTTCCCCGCAGGTGCGGGGGTAATCCTTAAATCTTGCGTAAACGGGTCGTCATTGCCATGTGTTCCCCGCAGGTGCGGGGGTAATCCTGCCCAATCCTTTGCCAAGAAAAGAGGTGTTATGTGTTCCCCGCAGGTGCGGGGGTAATCCTATATATTGATTAGTAATGTCTTTAATTAAATCGTGTTCCCCGCAGGTGCGGGGGTAATCCCGCCTATAAATTTAAAGGTCACAACAACATCTAGTGTTCCCCGCAGGTGCGGGGGTAATCCTCATTCGTGAAAGTAATATTCAAGAAAACGTTGGTGTTCCCCGCAGGTGCGGGGGTAATCCTCTAAATAGTACGGTGCAGAGTTTTATTAATCCGTGTTCCCCGCAGGTGCGGGGGTAATCCCTCTTTTTCGTGCTTGCCATTGTACACGTAGAGGTGTTCCCCGCAGGTGCGGGGGTAATCCTGGCATGGTAGTTGCTGGTAAGGATGCTTTAGTGTGTTCCCCGCAGGACGGGGGTAATCCTGCGCTTTTGCAGCTTTTTGACAACTCCATCCGCCGTACTAGTGGATTGGGACTCATCAGCTTCGGTCTGTGCACCGGCCTTAGTCGCGTCATCGGTATGTTCATCAGCTTCGGTAGATTCAGTTGTCCCTGTTTGTGCTTCTGTGTCTGTCTCGTTGTCCATTTTGTGGGCCTCCTCGAATATGCAGTCATGGGAGACCAGTCTCACGCCGTTCTTTAGCGTCCGCGGCATAGGTTGAATGGCATAGAAAAAGCCCCAGTCTTAAGACTGAGGGTCAAAGAATTTAATGTTTATAATTTAGGGGATAATTTTGCTCCATTCCTCTGCTGTAAGCTCAGGAATTGGGGTGTTAGAGTCGATTGCTTCATTTACATCACGAGTCATGTCCTTAACGCCCTGTTCTAGCTCGTCCGGATGTTGCTCAATGTGCAATGGATCCCACCAGCCAATAATTCGTTCCGGAAATGGCGCACCAAAGTGGTCCTCGTAAGCCCGCTTAATGAGATTAATTTGTGTAATGTAATCCTCATTAATCATGTCCATCACCCCTTTAGAATTATGCCGATAATCAGGTCAAGATACTCCGGGTACTCTGTAATTTTAGTATACACCCCGGCCGTTAATGTAACTCGTTAACCGCCCGTCATCGGGCTCGAAAATACTCTCGAGGCCCATTGATAATACCTCTGTTGCGTTAGGATGGTCTTTGTCAATATAGGGATTAATGAATTTATCTTTTTTTTAGTGAATTCGTTTGGCCTTTAGCCAAAATTAGGAAATAAGTCAGAAATTTGTTCAGGGGTTTCGTCTTTCGTATGGCGCCCTATAAACTGTTTTTCAATGCGAACCAAGTCAGAAATAAAGCTATCAATCATGTGCCGATTTCGTGAAAGGGCGTAGTCTGTCGCTCACCATTCACATAAATACTAATGTCCTCGCCTGGGCTAGCTCCTCTAAGGTAGTGCTGTCCCTTAATATCAGCCAGCCCGGGACTGAAAAAGCTTCAGCTCTTAACGCGGGCCAAGAACCATTAGTTGTTATCCATGACATAATCAACCCATTGCTTAGGATAATATAAAATGCATCCTGAAGCTGATTCTTGACCTTGATACTGGAACGAGGATACCAGTTTTTATCTGGTATCCTCGCATCCATCTTCCGGTACTGTTTGAATGTGCTTTTCAGTGTTGCCTTATCACCCAGCATCCCCGCCATATTGTATTTAATGTTAAATGATCTACCCAATTCAATCAGATCTTGATTGCTTGCAGTGCCTAGGTTAACTGACTTCATACTCTCCCTTAATTTTTTTTGTATTAGAATCGTAATTTTGCATTTGGCAAGCGCTAACCGACCCGCTAATATCACTTTGCTTGTCATTTGAATTGCCAATTAGCCGTACCTTGTATTCACAATAATCCTATTTATGTTTTGCTTACTGTGAGCTAGCCGCCGTTGAGTACAACCACATCTATGTGGCCCTTTGCCCCAATTCTTGTACCGCCTGCACCGTCGCCGCCACTACCACCTCATAGTCCACGGTTGTTATGCCGAGGATCTGGCGGTTCCACTCGGCGGCCACGCCCATGCACAGGGTGTGTAGCAGTGCGGCGGAGACGGGGGTGCTGCCATTCCCACCATTGGTCGGTTCCACATGCCGCACCAGTTGCTCCAAGTGGGTGGCTAGTCGACCCACAAAGTTGATTTCACGTTGCTCAGCCAATTGGCGGAAGATAATCTTTTTGGCGTCCAATTCGTAACCGGTCAGGTCGAGGATGTCCTCCCAGCGCAGGTAGTCAAAGTTTTGGTCGATGGTATCGCGGAGGGTGTCTTCGATGATCCATTCTGCCACCGCAAATTTGTCGTCGAAGTATTCGTAAAATGTTTGTCGACGTAAACCCGCCGCCCGCATAATGGTAGAAATTGCCGTATGCTCAAAGCCGTCGCGCACCAGGACCCTGGTGAACGCTACGGCTATTTTTTTGCGCGTAATGTAAGTCATCACAGCCTCCTACGCTTGCGGCCAACTAGGCGTCTGCACTGGTGCTTGCAGTAACTGCAACCATGACGGATCCACCAGGTGCAACAATGAGAGTGATAGGCCGTGCATGCCGTTGGAGCTGAGAAAGGTACCCACTTTGGCGAAATCAACGTGCACACCCGCCAGAGAGAGTAATTGGCGCACGTCGTTGGCAAATACGAGGGTCTCCATCGCGGTCGTACCCCCGAGGGAATCTACTAACACGGCAAAGTGGTCATCTGCACGCCAGTGGAAGTTGATTTGGAGCTTATTCACCAACTCGTGGGCCAGCATTTCCGAAGATTGGAATGGCTCTTCGTGGTACCCCGGCTCTCCGTGAATGCCCACGCCGTACGAAATGGTGTTTTCGGGTAATTTGAAGGAGGGGTTGCTGTGTCCGGGGATGACTGCGCCGCTCGAAGAGAAGCCAATTGTTTTGATTTCCGGCAGCAACTGGTCAGCCAGCCGCTGCAGTTTGTCCACCGACATCCCCTGCGCGGCTGCTGCCCCGATGATTTTATGTACCAACACAGTGCCGGCAACGCCACGCCGCCGTTGTTGGAAGTCGGTCCCGGCGACGGACACGTCATCGCGCACGATAGCCATACCCACATGCCAGCCGGCTTGACGCAATTCATCCCGGGCTGCGGTGAACTGGGTGACATCCTGCACAAAATTTTTTTTACGATGAAAAATGCCCGGTGCTGCTTGGTGGCTGCGTGTACGACCTTGATGATCTCTTTGGCGGTGGGTGGCATGAAGAAGTCACCCATGATGGCACCCGTTAACATGCCTGTCCCCACGTACCCCCAGTGTGCGGGGTCATGGCCACTACCCCCACCAGCAAAGACGGGAACGGTGGTATCCACAAAGGCGCGGTCAATAAACCCGTGCGTTGCCGGTACGGCCATTAGCTGCGGGTGTGCCCACGTGATACCGTCGCGCATCTCGGTTAAAGCGTTGCTGGGGTCATTTAGAATTTGCATGGTTGTGCCTCCGTGATCAGTAATCGATACTCCGATTATACTGCAAGGGTTGGTCAATCCTGAAAACGGACACATTACGCTTTCTGTCCCTGTTAATGTATCCGCTTACAATATAAAATAAGTACGAATAATACAAAAAGGGAGACGAAATTGATGAAGAAAATCATTAATGATCCAGCTAACGTAGTCGACGAAATGCTCGATGGCTTGGTCCGCGGGTATCCCCAGTATGTGGAGCGTATTCCTAACACGGGTGCCATCATCCGCAGCAACAAGGCGTCGATGCAGGGTAAAGTTGGCATCGTGAGCGGCGGTGGTAGTGGTCACGAACCGGCGCACCCAGGCTATGTGGGCAAAGGTATGCTCAGTGGCGCGGTTGCCGGGCAAGTATTTACGTCCCCCACGCCCGACCAAATTTATGCGGCGATTAAGGCCGTTAACACCGGCAGTGGTGTCTTTCTAGTCGTTAAAAATTACTCCGGCGACGTGATGAATTTTGACATGGCGAAGGACATGGCGGAACTGGACGACATTCCGGTGAAGTCGATTGTTGTGGATGACGACATTGCCGTCAAGGATAGCCTGTACACACAAGGACGGCGCGGGGTTGCCGGCACGGTCTTCATGCACAAAATTCTTGGCGCGGCTGCGGACCAGGGGGCCACGTTGGATGAACTCGATGCGTTGGCTCAAAAAGTGCTGCCAAACATCAAAACGATTGCTGTTGCCTTATCGGCTGCGACCGTGCCCGAAGTGGGCAAGCCCGGGTTCGAATTGGCAGACGACGAAATTGAGTATGGTGTGGGCATCCACAGCGAGCCTGGCTACCGGCGGGAAAAGTTGCAACCATCCAAAGCGTTGGTCGCGGAACTAGTGGGCAAAATTGATGATGAGCAACACCTGACTGCCGATAAACAGTACGCTGTTTTGGTCAACGGCATGGGTGCAACCCCATTGATGGAACAGTATATTTTCACGCACGACTTGCTCAATAATTTGGGTGACCGCGGGATCAAGCCGGCGTTTACCAAGATTGGCAATTACATGACCTCGATCGACATGGCGGGGATTTCCCTGACAATCTTTGAACTAGCTGATCCACAGTGGTTGGATTACTTGAACTATCCAGTAGAAACGATTGCTTGGTAAGGGGGCCTCATGATGACAAAATTAACGGTAACGACAGCACAGCAATGGTTAGATGGGTTTGCGGCTGCGATTGCGGCACACAAGGACTATTTAAGTGAGTTGGACACGCCAATTGGTGACGGTGACCATGGCAGCAATATGGCCCGCGGGTTGACCGCCGTGCAGGCCGCGATTGATGGCCAAGATTTTGCGGGGTTGAAGGACCTCTTCAAAGCTGTGGCGATGGCGCTGATCAGCAAAGTTGGTGGCGCATCGGGCCCACTGTATGGTACGGCCTTCCTGGAAATGGCTAAGTTAGGTGACCAGGATGCTGATTTGGGTCACCTGCTGGATGCGGCTTTAGCCGGCATTCGTAAGCGTGGTGGTGCGGCTCCTGGCGATAAGACTTTGGTTGACGTATGGACGCCGGTCGTTGAGGCCGTGAAGGCGGGTAGCTTGACCCAAACGGTAGTGGATGACGCAGTCAACAGTACCAAGGATATGGTTGCACGCAAAGGTCGTGCCTCGTACCTGGGTGAACGGTCGGTTGGTCACCTCGACCCCGGTAGCGTTTCTAGTGGTTACTTGTTCACGGCGCTGATTGCAACGGGGGTGTTTGCATGACCTATGGCATTGTCATTGCGTCACACGTTGCCGACATTGCCCGTGGTGTGGCCACGTTGGCCCAGCAGCTGCGCCCAACGTGCCCATCACCTTTGCCGGTGGTACGGACGATGATGGTATCGGCAGTAGCATGAGCAAAATAAGCGCGGCCATCGACGCGAACACCGCCGATGAGTTGCTGGCATTTTACGATTTAGGGAGCGCCAAAATGAACCTGGACATGGCCGTTGAGCTGGCCGATAAACCGGTGCACGTTTACGACGTGGCGCTAATCGAAGGAGCATACAGTGCGGCGACGCTCATTGGTGCTGGGGTGGACTTGGCCGCGATTGAGGCACAGTTACAACCACTGAAGATTAAATGAGGAGCGGGTGCCATGAGCGGATTCTTGGGTGAATTTCTGGGTACCATGGTACTAATTGTGTTTGGGGTTGGTAGTGGTGCTGCTACTAATCTAAAGGGTAATTATGCCCGTCATCAAAACTGGACGTTCATCGCGTTGGCTTGGGGCTTAGCGGTAACGTTCGGGGTCTATGTCGCTGGGCAGTTTGGGTCCCAAGGGCACTTGAACCCCGCGGTGACGATTGGGTTTGCGGCTTTTGGCTTCTTTCCGTGGCCGCAAGTTGGTGGTTACCTCTTGGGCCAATTTCTGGGGGCCTTTGTTGGTGCCGTCATCGTCATCATTCAGTACTACCCGCACTTTAAGTCAGCACGGCGGGGCACGGATGACGGTAATTCGGTCGGTATCTTCGCGACCGGACCGGCCATCAATAACCCGTTATTTAACTACCTGAGCGAAACGATTGCGACCTTCTTCTTCGTCTTTGTGTTACTGAACCTAGGTAACTTCACTACCGGGTTGAAGCCATTGATTGTGGGCCTGCTGATCGTTGTAGTTGGGCAAACGCTCGGTGGGACTACCGGGTTTGCAATCAACCCGGCGCGTGATTTTGCGCCACGCCTGGCCTACGCCATTTTGCCGGTGCCGAACAAGGGCACTGCCAACTGGACGTACGCCTGGGTACCAATCCTTGGTCCCCTGTCTGGTGGGTTGATTGCGGCTGCCCTGGAAGCCGTGTTGAAGTAGGAGCATAGACAGTAAGCACCGTGAGTGGCTTTGCTCACGGTGCTTTTTGCGCATGGACAAGTACTGTGCCCACGTCATCGCACCACGTTCATTAGTTCCACCTTATCCAACCCTCACGCAAATAATTATTGCAACCGTTTCCCGGTCTTGCTACTATTAACTCAAGGGGATGATGGTAGCAATCCCCCGCAGTTGCGCAAAGTCACGAGGGCGATGGGGGTTATCGCATTCGTGCATGGTTGCTTTATGATCGATTAACGGTGTAAGTGTTAGGTTGCATAGCGACAGGCGGTGCAACATCAGCACCTGTCTGTTGCCAAAGGAGTGGTGCCCATGAACCAACCCGGTAATACCCAGTACCGTTGGCCAGCAACTTATGGCGACGGTACTAGCGACGGGGCTGATACTGAGTGGCGGTGAAGCAAGCTCAAAATAAATGTCTCACCCTTAAACTTTTTTTCTACACGCAGTTTTGCTTCAATCACTTGGTTTGTCAATGAGCGTGGTTGCACCGAACGGTGACCACGCTTTTTATGCTTTCCGCTTCATGCGTTGCCCCGATGTGGACATACAAAAAGCCGTGGCCACCCGTAATTACGGGTGGTCACGGCCGTTAAATTTGTAGTTAGTTACCATATGATGAAGCGACGACCTGCTGGGTGTAGTTGTTGACCAACTCACCCTGTGCGTTGACCGTGTAACTAGCAACGGTCGGGTTGGTGTTCGGGTCGGCGTTGTGCGCCTGCATGTTGCTGGAGCTGTGGTTCTCGGCCACAGTGACCGTGGCTTCACCGTCGCTGTTGGTGCCGAAGGTGAAGGTGAAGTCGTTTGGCGTGACGTTAAAGTTGTAGTTGGCGGCGGTGTGCTTGAAGGCCCACGCTTGGAGCTGTGCTTGCGTCAAGTTAGTCCCGCTGGTTTGGTTGCTGGTGGTACCGTCACTCTTGGTACTCCCGGTACTGCCATTGCTACTATTCGTGCCAGTTGTGGTGTTGGTGCTGCCAGAGTTCGCACTAGCGCTGTTGGCCGTGGTGCTGGTGCTGGTGGCTACCGCACTGCTACTGGAACTCGTATTGCTGGCGGCCTGACTTTGGACGGCTTTGGCCTCGTTGTCCTGCAGACTGTTGGACGTGGAGCCGTTCCCCTGGTGGGCGTGGTAGGTGTAGGCCAATGGGAAGTGTTTATTCAGGTAGTAGAACGTGCCCGCACTACGGAAGACGCTGACGTTGACGTCAATAAATAACTCCTTGAGGTCTACGTGCTTGCCCGGTTGGACCGTTACCCGACCAGTAGCCGCGGACTTGATCTTGTCGCCATCCGCCGTGCGGTCGATGAAGAATTTGGCCCGGTTAAAGGTGACGGCGTGCTTCGTCTTGTTCGTGATGCGTGCGTTGACGTTATACAGCGTGTCACTACCGCCGTCGCTCTTGGCCTGGAAGCGGAACCGCAGTTGCTTACGCTGCTTTGCGCCGAGGTTCTGGTACGCGACTTTGGTAACCTGTTGCGTACTGGTGCGACTACTGCTGCTGGCTTGACTGTCATCATGCTGCTTGGCACCACAGCCGCTCAGTACTAGCAAAGCGGCAATGCCCAATGTGAGTAATTGCTTCTTCTTCATCATGGTTATCCTCCTCCAGACGCTGTCCACGCGCTTGTGCACGGCAACATGTCCTTGTAACGTTATTGTAGCATGGTCCACGGGCAAAAACGGTTAAGAAATGCTCGCGATTTAACAAACGCTTGAACTCAGCCTTAGGACCGAGTATTTTCTGGCTGGACAGGGTACAATATAACTAATCAAAGGGCTGGTTGCGACCAGCCACACAAAGGAGAATGGACATGAAGAAGCTCAGTGGGGGTGCCATCGCCGGGATCATTGTGGCGGCGGTCGTCGTAATTTTAGCCATCTTTGGGATCAGTGCGTACAACTCGATCGTGAAGGCGGACCAACAGGTGACGGAGCAGTGGAGCCAGGTCGAAAACGTGACCCAGCGCCAGTATGACTTGATTCCTAACCTGGTCAGCTCGGTCAAGGGCAGCATGCAGCAGGAACAAAAGGTCTTTGGCGCCATCGCGGATGCGCGCAAAGACTACGCTAAGGCCGATACCACCAAGGACAAAGCCAACGCGACGGCCGAAATGACCAGTAGCGTTGGTACCTTGATCTCGGTCATCCGCGAAAACTACCCGACATTGAATAGTAACAAGCAGGTCAGCACCCTGATGAGCGAGCTCGAGGCTCCCAGAACCGTATCAGCGTGGAGCGTCGCCGGTATAACCAGGATGTGCAGGCGTACAACAATAAGATCGTGACGTTCCCGAAGAACATCATTGCGAACATGATGGGCAAAGGCACGAAGCGTACTTCAAGGCCGACAGTAAGGCCATGAACAGCACGCCGTCAGTAGATTTGGACACTGATAGTAGCAGTACCAGCGGAAAGTAGGTGCGTGCGCATGCGCAAACTCTGGGAGGCGGCGGTCGCCACCTTTGCGCTGTTTCTGGCGGTCGTGACGTTTGGGACGACGGCGGCCCATGCCGCTACGTTACCGGCGCGGCCAGATACTGATTACTATGACGGTATTGGGCTGCTGGACAGCCAGACGGAGACGCTGGTCACCAAGCAAAACGAGTATTACCAGACCACCAAAGCCCGGCCACAAGTGGTACTCGCGGCCATTAAGAGTACTGGCGGGGACGACATTGATAGCTACGCCCCCGACCTGTTCCAGAAGTGGGCATTGGCCAAAAGGGCAAGGATAACGGGATATTGATCCTCTTTGCCAAGAACGGCGGCAAGAACAACGTCCACATTGAGGTTGGCTACGGCATGGAGGCTACATGACCGACGCCAAGTCGGCCAACCTGCTCCAAGCGCACCTGACCGACCTGAAGTCGAGTGACCCCGCCAACGTGAACCGGGGACTGCGGGCCGTGTTCAAAGGTGTAGCCCGTGTCGTCAGCAAGCATTACGGCTACAAGACCGTGAGCGCCAACGGCACCCAAACCGCGGTGCCCCAGGAGCAGGTGCACCAAGACAGTGACGGGACGTTTAACCTGGTCATGAAGATCGTCTTTGTGTTGCTGGCCATGATCATTATCTTGGGCATCCTGTTTGGCGGCGGTCATGGCGGCTCCGGCGGCAGTGGTCATGGTTGGCCGTGGCTCTGGTTGCTGTGGCTGCTAGGCATGAGTGGCAACGACCGCAACCGCAACGTCGGTGGCTGGGGCGGCCCCGGTGGCTTCGGTGGTGGCGGCTTTGGTGGCGGCTCCAGCGGGGGCGGCGGCGCGTCCGTTTAATTGCGTGCAATTGGTGGTGCTCTTGCTGGGCGCCACTTTTTTTTGGTGAGCAGTCATTGGTGAGCAGTCAGAAGTTACGATTGTGCTAACGCCCGGCCGGAGCCCGGCCCTAAACCTTGCGTTTGCCTGGGCTTTCTTGTACTATTTCTAAGGTATTGGGCCGCAAATATTTATGCCTCGGGCCCGCATCGTGTACGTTGATGCGCGGCCCCGGCCCAGAACGTTAACGGTAAATAAATGTGATCAATAGTAAATGAGGAGCTGAACGAATATGTGTGGGTTTGTTGGCGTTATTCATCAGGACGGCACCCCGGTGCAACTGTCTGATGTGAAGCACATGACTAAAGTTTTGACCCACCGCGGGCCGGATGATGAGGGTTACTACCAGGATGACGATATCACCCTAGGGTTTCGGCGTCTGAGCATCATCGACCTGAGCCACGGTGGTCAGCCACTGTCCCACGATAACAAGCGTTACTGGATCGTTTTCAACGGTGAAATCTACAACTACATTGAGCTGCGCGATGAGCTCAAGGCGGATGGCCAGACGTTCAGCACTGACAGCGATACGGAAGTCATTTTGGGCATGTACCAGAAGTACGGGGTGGAAGCTGCGTCCAAGCTTCGCGGTATGTTTGCCTTTATGTTGATAGACACGCAGACCCACGAAGTTTACGGGGCCCGCGACAACTTTGGGATCAAGCCGTTGTTTTACTCTGAGGCTGATGACGGCAACGTCTACCTGGCGTCGGAAAAGAAGGCGCTGATCAGCCTGTTGGACGACCGGTCAATCAACGACCAGGCGCTCCAGGACTACATGACCTACCAGTACGTACCGGATCCCGAGAGCTTGACGCCATCGATGCACAAGCTGGAGCCGGCCACTACTTCACCAAGAAGCCGGGTGAGCCGTTCACGGTGACCCAGTACTTCAACCCGACCTTTGCTCCCCAGACGATGACCGATGAGGACAAAGTCGCGCGGGACTTGGCCGCGGTCCTGCGTGATAGTGTGGCGAAGCACATGCGCGCGGACGTCACGGTGGGTTCCTTCCTTTCTGGCGGGGTGGATTCGTCCATTATCGTTGCCCTGGCCCGGGAACTAAGTCCCAAGATCAAGACCTTCTCCGTTGGTTTTGAGCGTGAAGGCTACAACGAAATTGATGTGGCCAAGGAAACGGCGCAGCGCCTGGACGTGGAAAACATCAGTGAGGTGATCACGCCCGAAGAATTCGCCAAGGCCTTCCCGCGGTTTGTGTACGCAATGGACGACCCGTTGGCGGACCCGGCGGCCGTGCCGCAGTACTTCTTGACCCGCCTGGCGCGTCGGTACTGCAAAGTCGCACTAACCGGTGAGGGGGCCGACGAGTTCTTTGGCGGTTACACCATCTACAACGAGCCGAACTCCCTACGCATGTTCAACCACATGCCACAGCCGGTGAACCATGTGCTGCGTGGGGTATCGCACATGATGCCGACGGGGATGAAGGGTAAGAGCTTCTTGGAACGTGGGACCACGCCGTTGGAGAAGCGGTTTGTGGGTAACGCCAAGATCTTCAGCGAGGCCGAGAAGAGCCAGCTGTTGCAACACTACAACCCGGACTACCCGTACACCGAAGTGACGCGCGACCTCTACAACCGTAACGCGCAGCTGGACCCAATCACGCGGATGCAGGATATCGATATGCACACCTGGCTGGTGGGCGACCTGTTACTGAACGCGGACCGTACGTCTATGGCCGCCAGCCTGGAGTTGCGGACCCCGTTTATCGATAAGGAAGTCTTCAAGTTTGCCCGTACGATTCCGGCAAACTTGCGCGTGGCGCACGGTACCACGAAGTATATTTTGCGCAAGGCAGCGGAGAGCTTCACCCCCGACAACGTATTGTACCGGCGGAAGCTCGGGTTCCCTGTACCAATTCGGTTCTGGTTGAAGAACGAACTGGCGGACTGGGCGGACAACATTATCAATGAGGCCCAGGTGGACGAGTACCTCAACAAGGATTACGTCCGGCAGTTACTGGCGGACCACCGTGCCGGGAAGGCGGACAATTCCCGGAAGGTGTGGACGGTCCTGACCTTCATGGTTTGGCACCAAGTTTACATCGAGCACAAGTACCCAGAAGTATTTGTCGAAGATTTGGTCCAGACGACCCACGGCGAAGACTAAGTATATTAGTGAGGGAGCGGCCAACAATGGCGACTCCCTTTGTTATGTAATGCGGACCGTAACGCGCCGTAATATGGGGCGGGGACGCTGGTGGAATATGATGACAGCGCTACAATTTAATGAGTAAATGAAGCGGTTTCTCTTGTTTTTGTGCGGTAGCCGCCGTATGCTTAAGGTACAAACAAGTAGGGAGTGATTGGAATGGAACAAGAATACAAACGCTTATTAGTTCCGGTGGACGGATCCCAAGAGGCCGACCTAGCCTTTCAAAAGGCACTCAAGGTGGCCGTTGCCAACCACGCTCGGATGGATATCCTCAACGTCCTCGATACCAAGCAGTTCATTGGTAGCTATGGCGGCATGATTTCTGGTGACGCCATTTACCAGCTGACCCAGGACGCGCAAGAGTACCTTGAGGGCCTGGAAGCACGTGCCAAGGATGAGGGCGTCAACGACGTACACATTCACGTGCGTTTTGGTAACCCGAAGAACGTCATTGCCACGGACTTCCCCCACGAATACAAGTCGGACATCATTATTATTGGCGCTACGGGTCTGAATGCGTTTGAGCGCATGCTGGTCGGTAGTGTGACGGAGTACGTTAACCGTACGGCCCCATGCGATGTGCTGATCGTCAAAGGCGCACCCAAGCTAGTAGCGACACCGCCGTTTAGAAAAGGATTGCGATAAGGGTTCCAGTTACCAGGCCACGTGTTGGTCTTGTGGCTGGAACTTTTTCGTAGCAATATTTTGCGCCCAACCCACCCGGTCCACAACCTCCCGTTGCGGACCCGGGTTTTACATTGGGCCAATAAGAGCCTGTCCACGTAGTTTGCGACCGCCAGGCCGCGAAATTACCTTCTGTCATCATTACGTTAACGGAGGAAACAATTATGGATCAAGCAACCTTAGCCGCCGCCCCAGACTTTTGGCCCAACCGCTCGCCAGAATTGCGCCAGTACTACGCATCGGAATGGGGTGTGGCAAGTCACGACGACCGGTACTTGTTTGAGCTTCTAGTACTGGAAATTATGGCGGCCGGCTTAAGCTGGCAACTAGCCCTGCGTAAACGGGCGGGCATCAATGCCGCCTTTGCAGATATGGACGTGGACCGGATTGCCGCGTTCGGCACGGCGGACGTTGAACGCTTATTACAGGACGAACGTATTATGCGCAACCGTCGCAAAGTGACGGCGGTTATTACCAACGCCCAGGCGACGCAACGGTTGATTGCGGAGTGGGGCAGTCTGGACGCTTACGTGTGGCACTTTACCGGTGGCTGCCAGCAGGTGGGCCACTGGCAGGACTACCACGACCTACCGCGACGGTCGGCGCTGGCCGAGACTGTGAGCCGGGATTTGAAACAGCGCGGTTTCACCTTTGTGGGGCCCGTGCTCATCCACAATTATCTACAGGGTGCCGGTGTGATCGATAATCGCGTTGACACCAGCGGCTGAGTGCGTGTCTCCGCGCGTCAGCGTATAATCAGGTCTATAAATGGGGGCTTGGTTATGCAACGACAGAGGCTGTGGGGAATGTTTCTGGCCGGCGGCGCGGCGTGCCTGTGGGGCGTGTCGGGACCGTGCAGTCAGTATTTATTTCTGCACCACGTGGATCTATTGTGGCTGATTGGTAGCAAAATGTTGTTTGGCGGTCTGGTGTTAGGCCTCTATTGTTTGGTGCGCGACCGGCACGCCCTGATGGCCGTCTGGCATAGCCGTAAAGCCGTGGTGCACCTGCTACTGTTTACTATTTTCGGAATGGTTACCATGCAGCTGATCTACTTCCAAACCGTGGCGGTGTCGAACGCGGCCACGGCCACCATCATGCAGTACTTAGCGCCCATCCTGATTTTGGCCTGGGTGGCTGTTAGCACGCGAACCTGGCCGCGCCGGGCGGACTTCGTGACCATTGGGCTAGCGATGCTGGGCACGCTGCTGGTAGTGACCAAGGGTCAGATCACGCAGCTGGCCATTTCCCCACGCGCGTTGTGGTGGGGACTGCTTGCGGCCGTAGCGGCAGCGGGTTACACGCTGATTCCCCGTTGGCTGCTGGCTCATTATTCGGGTATTGCGGTATCCGCGTGGTCGATGCTTCTGGGCGGGCTAGGCCTGACGGCTTACCGCCCGTTTTGGACGGATGCGCCGCAACTCACCCACTGGATGTGGGTGGCGTACGCGTTTGTGCTTGTCTTTGGGACCATTTTTGCCTACGCGATGTATCTGATCAGCCTGCGCTACATCGCGCCTACGGTGGTCGGGTTGCTCGACGCCTTTGAACCATTGGGGGCCGTTGTTGCGGGGGTATTGTTCATGCACTTGCAACTGGATTTTTGGGAAGTAGTCGGCGGGCTCATTATTTTGGTGACGGTAGGTTTAATGAGCGTTTTGACCCCCCAAACGCCGGCCCCTCACGAGTAAGCGGCCACCCGTAAGTGACGACAGGGTAATGGGCGTTTGGGCCGGGCATTCTACGTGTGGTACAATACACGCAGATATAGTGCATTTACGGAGGACAAACATGGATCAATTTAGCGTGACGGCACTGGCCGACCAACTGGAGGCCGATACCGATAAGTTACTGGCCAAAGAAATGGTACTAAACGCGGATGCAATCAACGAAGCCGTTGATTACCTCGACGTTTTGCAGAACCCAGCGGCAAGTTATCCGGAGCTGAACCAAGAGGCGTACTCAGACAGCGAGTCTGACCACAAGTTGAGCCTGCTCGGGGATAACACCCCGTTGATGAACATTGATGACCGGATCATGGTCAACCACGTGGATGGTTCGATTAGTGGCGACAAGGTGCACTTTACCTATAATCACGAGACGCCGCTGGTGGATGGGCAATACTCCGCCAAGAAGGACCTGGAGATCATCAAGTTTGGTCTGGAAGTCATTGGCGCGGTGCTTGGTACGGGTGCGCACGATCAGGTCAAGGCACTCTTGTCGCCGGATGCAGTCGTGTCGTTAACGATTGCGGCGCACCGGTTACGTGCTTGGCAGTTAGCTGAATAATTTGCGTATTTTTGTTTAATGGGTGGCTACGTGCCACCTTTTTTTTGTGTCCGCGCAGTGGCGCCGCCGGGGTGGCTGTCGTTCAATTCGGTTAGGGCCGCAGCACGAAGCCCGGAGATTATGCAGTCATGCCAGTGACGATAATTGTCCAGACAGCCTGGTAATTTTGTAATTTAATGGGGCCAAAAATAATATCAAAAATATTTTTGTTAGCGCTTGCAAAATCGTAGGCGGCAGGATATACTATGAGTGTAGTTAAGGAGGCGGTTCCCATACAGGGTTAGCCAAGTCCAACTTCTCATAGTCCGGTAACCTGTGGCAAGTGGTACCGGGCAGAAATCGAATGTTGTGCACCATGGTTTCGTGAAGTGAGGTGGTTATTTAATTGCCAAACGGATGGCGGCGCGGAGTGGTAGCCTGAAACAGACGTGAAGAAGTCGGTAGTAGGTAGCACCACGATGAGCATTTAACAGGTAGAGCAGAATAGTCAGTAGAACCGCGACCCGATGAGGGTTGAATGTGTCACGGCAAGCGTGTGAAGCGTAGCGGCTGGTAGATAAGTTAAGCTGTTGAGGTAAAGTTACGGAGTGAAGCGTAACGACGCCGCTATCAGGATCGTGAAGGCATCTTTGCGAAGGAAGTCATGAAGAGCACGACGAGCACCATAGTTACTTGTACCTCTAGTGTTACAGATCGAAACCAGAGAAACCAGTACGTGTTTAGTACCGAGACTTGGTACCATGTCAACGACCAGTAGTAATTGCAGTGGCAAGCTGGTCGCGGTCAAGAGGGGACTTGATTCCGATGCCAACAGTAGTTTGAGGTAACAGTTGTAGATGACCATTCATCACCGAGAGGGGTGTATGAAGCATAGTCAGCAAAACGTTTTATCCGGTTTGTTCCAAAGTGTTTTACCAGCAGCATTACCAACGTGGTGACGACCGTTAAGTAAACGGATCCTGTAGTGATCAAACGAAAACCAAGTATTTGAGGTCAACGGAAGTTAGCACGCAGGAAGTTCCAACCAGTTGAATAAAATTTGTTTAGAGGTGTAAGTATCACAGAATATCATATGTTACTAACCGTGTATGCAGCATCCTTAACTTAGAGCCTGGGTCTTGAGAAGTGCCCGGGTTCTATTTTTTTTGCGCAGGCTCTTAGCGCTTTAGCGCTTAGAGCCTACCACTCGGAGGCTGCGCGAAGCTCAGCCGAGAGACTGTAGTCCGATAGCAATGGGCAGTCAGAACGAGTGGCGTAACAGATACAGCCTCCCTCGCTTTAGCGCTTAGAGCCTGCCACTCGGAGACTGCGCGAAGCTCAGCCGAGAGACTGTAGTCCGATAGCAATGGGCAGTCAGTCCGAGCAGCGTAATAGATACAGCCTCCCTCGCTTTAGCGCTCAGAGTCTGCCACTCGGAGGCTGCGCGAAGCTCAGCCGAAAGACTGTAGTCCGATAGCAATGGGCAGTCAGCCCGAGAACCATAACAGATCCCGCTTCTCCGGCTTTAGCGCTTCGAGCCCGACATCCACCAAACGTTGAACCCATCCCCGCGTACCTTTGTGCTCCAACCGAGCAACTCTGACAACCGCAACAAAGAGCTCCCGCAGTCACGCTGCGAGAGCTCTCTTTACATACTATCTAAATGTGGTGTTACTTTTCCTGCACGGCCTTGACCGCCTTGGCAATTGCGGCTTGTTGGTACTTGGCCGTCAGCTGCTTGACCAGTGCTTGTTGCTGCGCTTGGGTCATGCTCGGATTCTTGGCCACAGCCGCGGCAACCTGCTGCTTAATTGCGGCTTGCAGTTGCGCCTTTTGGGCCGCAGACTGGTGCTGAGCCTTTTTGAGCTGCTGGGCTAGTTGCTTGGCTTGGCTGGTCGTCAGATCATACCAAGTAGTTGGAATCTTGAACGTGTTGGTCTGTTTGATTAGTTGATGGTTGTTCAAATCGTTAAACATTAACTTAGCAAAGTCGTTCTTGTACACCCACTCGTGCCTGGTGACTTGCAACTGGGCGACGTCCTGTTGGGTGGTTGTGACCCGGTTGTAGACGTCGTAGTCAGCTTTGGTGTGGTGGGTTTTGGCTTTGCTGCCAGACGCGGTTTTGTAGATGTACACGCTGTGCTTGCCGTTAGTACCGATGTCCTGGTGCAACAACAACGACAGCGCCTTGCTTGGTGAAGCCGAGTAGATTACCTGACTGGTGGTCGTGGTGACCCGCTTCATCCCTAAGTGGTCTTCGTCGTTTTCGTGGATGGCCCACACGGAGCCAACCATCAAGACGCCGGTAATGGCGACGAATAGGACTCGGTACCAGGAGCTACGCAGCGTCACAAAGGAGATGAACAACAGAATGGTACTAATGACTAAAATCCACAGAATCATTATGCGGCCTCCTTTGCTGAGTGGGAACTTTCGTCGATGATGTCAGCCGAGCTCATCTTCTTGTTGAGGAAGAATGCGAGGAGCCAACCTAGGGTACTGAAGCCCACGGCAATCCAGAAGGCAGCGTGGTAGCCGTCCAGGGTGGCGTTGAAGTAACTGTGTTTGTAAGCCAGTGGGTCGGCTTTGAGGAACGCGTGTACGGGACTGTGCTGATTGGTAACGTTGGTCAGAACGGACACCATGATCGCCGTGGTGATGGAACTAGCAATTTGCCGGAGTGTGTTGTTCACGGCGGTCCCGTGCCCAACTAGGTCCTGGCTCAGTGCGTTCATCCCGTTGGTGGTCAGTGGCATCATCGTCATGGAGATCCCAAACATCCGGACGGCGTAGAGTACCGTGATGTAGATGGATGGTGTGGTCGCGGTCACGAAGGCGTACGGGACGGTAGCAACGGCCAGCGTGAACAGCCCCATCTGGCGAGGCGCTTAGCCCCGATACGGTCAAAGATGGTCCCGGTAATTGGGCTCATCACGGCCATCATCAACGCCCCAGGCAGTAAGGTCAACCCGGATTCAAGCGCCGACTTGCCGTGAATAATTTGCAGGTACAGCGGGATAACCATTTCGGCCCCCACCATGGCCATGTTCGCAATCGAAGCCAGCACGGTAGATAGGGTGAAAATGTGGGACTTGAAGACGCGTAGCTCCAGGAACGGTACGTCCATGTGTAGCTGCCGGTAGGCAAAGAGGGCGATGACGAGGATGCCAACCAGGATACTTCCGTAAACGAACGGTGAACCCCAGCCCTTGTCACCAACTTCCGAGAAGCCGTACAGCAGCGCGCCAAAACCGATGGTCGATTCGATTAGCGACAGCACGTCGAGGTGTGGGTTGCGTTGTGGTAATACGTCGCGCATGAAGAAAAAGGCTGCAATAATAACGGCAATGGTGATAGGAATTAACATACCGAAGAGCGTCCGCCAGCCAAAGTTGTCAATGACAAACCCGGACAGCGTCGGGCCAATGGCTGGTGCCACCCCGATGGCGATTCCGGCGACCCCCATGGCCGCCCCACGTTTGTTGGGCGGGAAGATCGTCAGCATGATGTTTTGTAGCAGCGGCATCGTGATTCCGACCCCGACGGCCTGAATGAGCCGGCCCGCCAATAAGAAGGCAAAGCTCGGGGCGGTGAAGGCCACGATGGTTCCTAAGAGGAATGTACTCATGGCAATCAGGTAGAGGCGCTGTGTAGGCACCTTTGAAGTTAAGTAGGCGGTCACGGGAATCATGATCCCGTTAACCATCATGAAACCAGTGGTCAGCCACTGCACGGTGGCAGTGGAAATACTGAAGGCCTTCATCAAAGTCGGGAAGGCCGTACTGAGAATGGTTTGGTTTAAAACGGTGGTGAAGACGCCGACAATCAGCGTGGCCACCAGGAGGGCGACGTTGATTTTGCGTCCGTTGTTATCGGTAATACTGTTCATTACGCTTCCCCAGCTTTTGATTTATTTTGCGACACGTTTATCATATTGTGTTACAATTACGATATTAAATGTTACAACTTGATTTTCAGAAAGTCAATGAACGGAGTCACGTAAATGGAGCAAATGGCAAACTTTGTTAAGAAAATGCGGTCCTTTGATTTTTCAATGGGTATCGGGGAAACCTGTCGGGTCAGTGGGGTAACGCCGGCTCAGATTCGGTATTGGGAACGTAAGGGCTATATCCGTTCCATTCGTCACGGCGAGGGCCAGAATAAACGTTACCCATACGGCAGCGTAGCCGCCATCGTGTATATTAAAACCAAGATGGATGAGGGCTTCACGTTGGCGCATGCCGCCGCTGAGGCCCAACGCCATTTTGACGACATGGAGGTGCTGAAGCGGATGTTGTACCGGGGTGAGATGAGCGTGGAGCAGCATGGTGATCACGCCGATGTCTGGTTAGGACATCTTGAGAATGATCCGCAGCACGACGTAGTGGCCCGGGTTGACGACGAGCACGTGGCGTTACGGTTAGCACCCCACGCAGAGGAGAATTTGTAATGCGGCCAGCAATTAAATGGAACAAACGGGTCCAATGGCGTGTCACGATGCGCGCAGATACCCGGCAACGGACGCCGCAGGAGCAGTTACGGGCGGCCATCATGCAGATCCGCAAAACGCTGCGTATACGGCAGCGGGAATTGCCCCGCTGTACGTTGCCCACCTGAGGCCCGCATCTTACTGATCAGCCAGGCACCGGGACGGCAGGCTCAGGATACCCGCCTGTTTTTCAATGATCCCAGCGGTGACCGTTTGCGGACCTGGATGGACGTCACCCGAGACCAGTTCTATGATCCGCATAACTTTGCGGTGTTACCACTGGACTTTTACTTTCCCGGTAAGGGTCAGGGTGGCGATCTGCCGCCCCGTAAAGGGTTTGCGGATAAGTGGTTGCCACAGCTGATGGCGCAGCTGCCCGCCGTGCAGTTAACGGTGCTGATCGGTAGTTATGCGCAACAGTGGTACCTCGGGCAACGGGCTCAGCGCACGTTGACGGCGACGGTCGCGCATTACGCCGACTACTTGCCGGATGTTTTGCCTATTGTGCACCCGTCACCGCGGAACCAGGCCTGGGTTAAGCACCACCCATGGTTCAGCACGCAGGTGTTGCCAGAGTTACGTAACCGGGTCCACATGGTGATCGATTAGATTAAGTGCGCCACAATTAAGAACAAAATGTCGATTATCCCGTAAAAGGTGACGTTGTTAGCGTTCCCACTGGTACGGGCATTTGTGTGGACTGCGCGATACCCTTATAATGACAAAATAAAGAGCAGGCTAGATGTACCGGCTGGCGACGGTTGACCGGATACGCGACGAGGGGGTGCTCATGGTGGCCCGAATGATTCGGTATTATGATCACTTCACGGATGATTTCGTGACCAGCGCCCACCAACAGGAACGTGTGACGGCGGACTACCAGTGGGAACACCCCAGTAAATGGTGGCAGGTCCGCCGACGGGTAGTCACCGCGGCGGCCCGGCTGTTCGGGGCCGTGTTGACCCACGGTATGTGGCACGTTCGGTGGGTCAACCGGGGAGCGTTGCGTCAGGCGGGGCCGGAAGCTACTTCCTGTACGCCAACCACACCCAGCCGGTCGGGGACCCGTTCCTCGCGCTGTTGGCGGGCCGCCCGCGCGGTTTTGCGGCCATTGTGAGTGCCGCTAACCTGGGCATCCCGGTGTTGGGGCACATCCTGCCGTGGGCCGGGGCGTTACCGCTACCCGATGATTTACATGGATTGGCGCGGTTTAACCACGCCGTGGGGTAAGCAGTGCAAGCAGGACGGTACGTGACGATTTTTCCGGAGGCCCATGTGTGGCCCTACTATACGGGCATCCGGCCGTTTGGTGAGGCCGCGTTTCACTACCCGGTGGCCACCGGGAAGCCGGTGTACACCATGACCGTGACCTATCAACGTCGGCGCTGGAGCGACGTCCGCGGATCACCGTGTTTGTGGATGGTCCCCTGCGGCCGGATGCGACCCTGACTCGTAAGGCGCAACAAGCGCAGTTGGCGGAGTTAGTCACGCAACAAATGCGGCAGCGGAGTGCTGCTAGTACCTATAGTTACATCACTTACCAAAGGAGGAGTTAGCATGGATGTCCTATATTGCGGTGATGCCAAAATGGCGGATGGCCTACTAATTTCGGTGTTATCACTATTGCACAACGTGCGGGAACCGTTGCACGTGCACGTTTTAACGGCCCATATTACCGTGGGCACCAAGGAGTACCAGCCCTTGAGTGATGACACGGTCGCGGTGGTGCGACGCCAAATGCGGCGAGTCAACTCCGCCAATACAGTCACTAAGCATGATGTGACGGCGCTGTTTAACATGGAACCGCCACTAGCGAACATGGATACCATCTTTACACCAAATTGTATGTTGCGCCTCTTTGTAGACCAGGTGCCAGACATGCCGGACCGTCTGTTGTACTTAGATACCGACGTGGTTTGTCGGCGTGATTGCGGTGAATTTTACCACCAGGATATGGCCGGTATCGAACTGGCTGGCGTATTGGATTACTACGGCCGGTGGTTTTTCCACAATCATGGTTTGCGGTTTGACTACCTGAATTCTGGGGTGTTGTTACTGAACCTCAAAGAAATTCGCCGGACGGGGCTGTTTGAACGGGCGCGGCGGCTATGCGTCACCACGCAAATGTTCATGCCGGACCAGTCGGCTTTGAACCGTTTGGTCACAGCTGCCCGCATCATGCCGCGGCGGTTCAACGACCAACGGCGGTTGCACGCCGACACGGTCTTCCAGCACTTCACCACGAGTTTTCGGCTCTGGCCGTGGGTGCACACCCTGACGGTCAAGCCGTGGCAGGTAACGGCTGTTCACGACCAGTTGAAGTTGCATGAATATGACGACTTGCTGGACGAATACGACCGTTTGGAACCCCAATTAAAGGATAAAAATTAATGACAACCACAATTCCGTTATTCTTCGCTGTTGATGACCGCTACGCACCGTACCTGGCGGTCACGTTGACCTCGATCATCCAAAACAGTGACCCGCAACAACAGTATGAAGCCATTATTTTGCATGACCACCTATCCACACCGCATCAGCAGCGGTTGGCAGCGTTGGCGACGGACAACGTCCACGTGCGCATCGTCCAGATGAGCGCCGCCTTTGCCCAGCGAATGGCTAATGACCACTCCCAATTGCGGTGCGATTACCACACGCTGACCATTTTTTTTCCGGCTGTTCATTGCCGACATGTTTCCGGAATACCACAAGGGTATCTATCTGGACGCCGACCTCGTGGTCACGACCGACGTGGCGCGTTTATACCGGTTGGATCTCCAGGGTAACTACCTCGGGGGTTGTATGGACACCTACTTAGCCGACTCGCCCGTGACCGTCGCGTACGTCGAGGACGCGGTCGGCGTGCCGATGCAAAGTTACATCAATTCCGGGGTGTTGTTGATGGACCTGGACGCTCTGCGTGCCTGCAATCTAGGCGACCGGTTCCTGGCGTTACTGCAACAGTACGACTTTGACACGATTGCACCCGACCAGGATTACATCAACGCAATGGTGCACGACCACATCTTGCGGTTGGACCAGACCTGGAACACGATGCCGACCCTCCCGACCATGAACCAGGACCTGGCGCGGCCCCACGTAATTCACTTCAACTTGTTTGCCAAGCCGTGGCACTATGACCACGTGATGTACGCTGATTTCTTCTGGCAGTACGTCCCAGACTCTGGTTATGCGGATGAAGTGGCCCTGGCCAAGCGCAACTACACCCAGGACGATGTCGCCACGGATGATGCCAATGCGGAGGCCTTGGTGGATAAAGCCACTGTCTTAGTGGCCAGTCCGGACAACTTTAAGCGGACGGCGGCGCGCGGCGTCCAGGTACGCCTATGATTATTGGTGGAAACAAAGAGGCGGTAATCGCCAACATCCAGCGGCGCGTCAAGGCGGGGGAGTTTAACGCTAAAGTCGAGGTGGGCGATCCCCAGATGACCACGGCGGCACAGGTGGCGATTGCTGAACGCGCAATTGCACGGCACGACCGCTTGGACTACCGGTTGAATAACTTGGTGGCTCGTGGCGCAATGAACGTGGCGGCGCGGATTGTTAACCGGCACACGCACTACACGGGGATGGACCACTTACGGCGTTTACGTGGTGGGGCCATCATTACCAGCAACCACTTTAACCCCCTCGAAAATTTGGTCGAGCGACGGCTGGTACAAAAGGCACTCCACCGACGGATGTTCATCGTGAGCCAGGCCACGAACCTGGATTTTCCGGGCGCGTTGGGATTCCTGATGAACTACGCGGATACCATCCCCATTAGCCCCAGTACCCAGTACATGGCGCGAATCTTTCCGGACACCTTGGGTCGGGTCATGGCCGCAGGGCAACTGGTGTTGATGTATTCTGAGCAGGAAATGTGGTTTAATTACCGCAAGCCGCGTCCGGTAAAGCGGGGGGCGTATTATTATGCCGCCCGGTTAGGGGTCCCAATTGTGTCCTGCTTCGTCGAGATTCAGGATGTGGGGCGTCCCGATAACGATGAGTTCAACCAGGTGCGGTATGTGGAGCACGTATTGCCGCTGATTTATCCCGACCCGGCATTAAGTGTGCGCATGAACAGCGAGCAGATGATGCAGCAGGATTACCAGCAGAAGGTGGCGGCGTACGAGCAAGCGTACGGGCGGCCCCTCACGTACGACTTCAGCCCGGATGATATTGCGGGCTGGCGTCAGCCACAGCAGCAATCATAGTAGCAATAATATTCATATTCAGAGCGGGGCTATTTGGCCCCTACCAGGTGGTTATCCCTCAACGGGGTGACCACCTTTTTTCTTTGCAGCTGTACCGTTTTATTCACGATGTGTGGTCGGTGTGATTCCGGTATCTAGGTGTGACCCGTGGCGGGAGCTGCGACGCACACGCGCCAACACACCCACCGCCATTTTTGTTCAAACACGCAACAAATCTATAAATTTGATTATCATATTTAAAAGCATTATCCTATAGTTAAAAGGGTGTCGCCTGATTAGGGGTGTCCACCAAATTGAAAATTAAGGAGGAATTGCATGGTACCAATTGCGGTGAAAGTTGATGATGACAGCCTGGAGGTGCGTTATCCAGCGAAGGATCAAACGGACACCGAACCACCCATTGTCATCAAGTACAACCCGGAGCAGTCAATTGGCGCTAACTTGGAGAACCTCCGGATTAAGATGGCCGGAATCCACTTTGACGTCATTATTATTGATAACCCACTCAGTTACACGTTTTCCGATACGGTGGTCGGCCTGAACCACCAGCGTATTGATATTGGCTTGGCCCTGACCAACATGTTCAACGTGCCCGTGGTGGCCCGGCCTACGGTAAAGCAGCGGGGCCTGGAGACCGCGGTAGCCGACAAAACGACTTACGCCAGCTGGCACCTGGACTACTACGGTGAGTATACCGGTAAGCGTAACTATGGCCAGGAAGCGATGCTGACGGTTGGGAACGGTTATTACGGCCTGCGCGGGGCCTACGTGGAAGCTACGGCCGATGCGGATAATTACCCCGGGTTTTACGTTGCGGGGGTCTATAACCAGAATACGACCAACATTAACGGGCGGGACGTGGTCAACGAAGACCTAGTCAACCTGCCTAACGTGCAATACTTGTCACTGGGAGTGGATCACGGCAACCCGTTCCAAATTCGGCGGGCCGATATTCGTGATATTTATCGGAGCCTTAATTTACGGACGGGTCAGTTGCAAACGACTATGCTGATCAGCCTCGCGACGGGGCACCAGCTGGTGGTGACGACGACCAAAGTTGCGGATATGCGTCATTACCACCGGCTCGCCATTCGTTACGCGGTGACCCCACTTAATTTTGATGGTTCATTGCAGGTCTACGCGGCCATTGATGGCAACGTGCAGAACCGCAACGTGGACCGTTATAACCAGTTTGATCAACGCCACGTGGCGGTGGATGCCACCACGACGGACCACAACAACGCGGTACTCACGGGCCACACCCGTCACTCTCAGGTGCATTTTGCTATTGGTAGTCAAATTACCAGTCCTGACCGCGACCTCACGGCGGCGGTCCGCGGCACGCAGACCTCGACGGCGGTGCGGCAGACCGTTAACCTGACGGTGCATGCCGGACAGACATACACGATCGATAAATTGGTGGCTGTGGTTACCGACCATGATGGTGAGGAGACTGACACAGCGTTAACGGACCGCGTTAATGCCGAGTTACAGGCTGGCAGCTTTGATAACACGGCTGCGATGACCCAAGACTTCTTTGCCGACACCTGGCGGCGGGCCGACGTGGTCGTGACCGGCGACATTACCAGCCAGAAGTTGTTGCGGGTCAACGTGTTCCACCTGCTAGTTGCCGGCGCCGCCCTGGGTGCTGGACACCTTGACGCCTCGACCGGGGCGCGGGGACTACACGGTGAAGCTTACCGTGGCCACGTGTTCTGGGACGAAATGTTCTGCTTCCCGTTCTACGCGGAGCACTACCCGGCAATTGCTCGGGCGATGATCATGTACCGGTATCGGCGGCTGGATGCAGCCCGGCAGTACGCCGAGTCGGTCGGCCAGCACGGCGCGATGTTTCCGTGGCAGTCGGCGATGTATGGGGATGAGCAGGCGCAGTCCGTGCACCTCAACCCGCTGACGAACCAGTGGGATCCCGACAATAGTCGCCGGCAACGGCACGTATCACTGTCCGTGGCCTATGACGTGTGGTTGTATGACCACTTGACGGGTGATCACGACGTCATGCACCGGTACGGTTTGGAAATTATGTTGTCGGTTGCGCGCTTCTGGTTAGGCATGGCCACGCGCGACGAGGCCACGGGCCGGTACGACATCAACGGTGTCATGGGCCCCGACGAATTTCACGAGCAGTATCCGAACAGTAAGCTGGGTGGCCTAAGCAACAACGCGTACACCAACATGATGGTGGCGTGGTTATTCCAGACGTTAACGCAGCTGACCAAACAGCTGCCAGCAAAGGTGGTCCAGCAGGCCGCGGCCAAAGCCGGTTGGCGGGACCAGGATACAGCCCGGTTAACCGATATTGCCGCCCACCTAAACCTGGACATTAATGACGACGGTATTATCGGCCAATTCCAGGGCTACTTTGACCTGCCGCGCTTGGACTTTGACCAGTACCGCAAGCAGTATGGCGATATTGCACGATTGGACCGGATCCTCAAGTCTGAAGGTAAGACGCCCGACGCGTACCAGGTCGCCAAGCAGGCCGACGCGTTGATGGCGTACTACGTCTTGAACCACGATGACGTGGAGCACCTCATTCAGGGGCTGGGTTACCACTTACCCGTGGGCTACTTCACGCACAATTTGCAGTACTACCTTAACCGGACGACGCACGGGTCGACTTTGTCGCGCATTGTGTACGCGGCCTTGAACGAGCAGGATGGCAATTATGACCAGTCCTGGCAGCTGTTCCGGCAGGCATTGTTCTCCGATTACTACGATATTCAGGGTGGGACGACCGCGAGGGCATCCATCTCGGTGTGATGGGCGCCACCATCAACGTGGTTACCAGTACGTATGGCGGCGTCAACGTTCTCGGTCCGCAGGTGACGGTGAACCCGCACTTGCCCCAGCGGTGGCGTGAACTCCGCTTTGCGCTGGATGTCCGCGGGGTCCGGCTCGCGTTCCGCATCACCCACCACCTCGTACACGTGCGCGCCGACCGGGCAACGACCATTCAGGTGTGCGGTCAGGACGTGTCGTTAACGGCGGCTGTGGTTCAAACGATTGACTATTAAGTAAAGGAGTGTTGTGATAATGACCAACTTTAATGATATTCAAGGGTTTGTCTTTGATCTGGATGGAGTGATCACCGATACGGCGCGGCTCCACTCGCAGGCTTGGCGGCACATTGCCGAGCAGGTCGGCACCCCGTGGTCGCAAAAGTTGCAGGATAGCCTGAAGGGCATCAGCCGGATGGAATCACTCGAGCTGATTCTGCAGGCGGGCAACCGTGAACATGATTTCACCGACGCTCAGAAACAGGAGCTAGCGACTGCCAAGAACAAGGAATACTTGCGGCTGGTCGAACAGTTGACGCCGGCGGACATTCTGCCGGGTGTCAGCGACTTTCTGCGGGACCTGTATAACCATGAGTACCGGATGGCGATTGCCTCGGCGTCCAAGAACGCGCCAACCGTCCTGGAGCACCTGGCATTGCCCGGTACTTCCACAACGTGGTGGACCCGAGTACGCTTAAGCACGGTAAGCCTGATCCCGAGATCTTTACCAAAGCCGCGGCATTGATCAACCTCGATCCGCAAGTATGCATCGGGGTTGAGGATGCGGCCGCTGGCGTGGCGGGCATTAACGCTGCCGGGGAGACCTCGATTGGGATCGGTGATCCGCAGGTACTGTCTGCTGCTGACATCAACTTTACGAGCACGGAGCAACTGTCACTGGCCAACATCCGTCACGCGATGCGCCAGCCCGTTGCCAGCTATTAGCGAACGGTCTACGCTTAATTTGGCGTTTGCATACGTGATTACAACGGTTACCGGCCACTTTCATGGTGGCCGGTAACCGTTTTTTTAATTCGGATTAATGCATAATGCTAGCCGTGAAACGGACACTTATGGGTGCATCTATGGTGAGTACTGGTTATTCTTATGCAGGTTGGTTCCAATTAGGGTGTCCAAGTAGTATGCTGGTTGGGTCTTATTAAATTTATCGAATCATTCGTATCGGTAGTGGTTTGTTAGCGCTGGCTAGCGGAATATTAATCAGTGTGCTGTGAGCACATGCGGATCGAGGTTTAGTAATGATCAGGTTTTGGGGGCAAGCAAAGTTTACGGCTAGCGACGGCAAGTTGGCGGGCTACGAGCTTTTTTTTACGCGAGCGGAGTCAACGTGACGGGGAGTGGTACCTCCCGTCTGATTTTGGGCAGTTTAAGGTAAGTGCGTTGGATGACCTGCTGGGGGCAACTTTTGCCGGCATGCCGTCCGACTTATTGTTAGTGTCGTTGAACCTGGATGAAGAACAATTTGCTGACCCCGAATACTACACGCAGCTCGGTGTCTGTCAGCGCAAAGGTGGTCCGCGGTTGATCGTCGAGTTGACGGAACGGCTGGGCACGGGTGCTAACACGGTGACACATTAAGCGTTAGTTGATGCGGCTAAGGCGTACCAAGAGCTCGGTATCCAGGTATGTATCGACGATGTGGGTACGGGTGCCAACCTACCGGAGTTAGTGGATGCCCTCGACCCTTACGTGGATGAGTATAAGTACGCACTGCAAAACGTGCGTGGGACACTGACCCTTGAAGAAGTTCGTGCACAGGTGGCCTACTGGGTGGGACGCGCGCAGCAGGCCGGCCACTTCTTTGCCTTAGAGGGCATTGAAACACCAGCCGATTTGCCGCTGGTGCGGGAGTTTCAGCCCCAAATCGTGCAAGGCTATTACTTTGGTCGGCCGCACCCGCTAACCATTGCGGCGGATTTTGACCTGTAGTCCCGCCGGCTGGTTGTTTAATTATCCAATTAATATGAAAATAGTAGCCCGTTGATGTTTGTCCCGCGTCGCCATTCTTGGTGGTCAGGGTGATGAGCGCGGCGGGCTTTTTAGTGCCCGCCAGAGGGATAATTAGCATACCAGGCGTGACCATAGTGCTTTGAGCGCAACGTCAGGCACTTTTTTTGTTAGTGACCAGACGTGACGTGGCGGTCCTGGCAGGGCGGGTGTTTGTCGTTTTGGCTCAAATTACGGGCCACCGTGCTTGCGTGCCAAGGCCGCTAGTCACATTAAGGACTGTGATCAACCCCAACGCCCGGCCACCGTGCACGCGCACAGGCACGTTATTATTCAGCGGGGCCGCCCCGGTTGGGGTAAAATGAGGGAGAATTGGTATGCGCGGGCGGTACTATTCTTACCGACCGGGTGGAGCCTACTTTGTGAATGGGAGGATACGCATGTACCGCTACTTTATCCAACCACAGTTGAATAAAATCAATCACACCCTGATTGGTTATGAACTGTTGATGAAGCAGTATACAAGCGATGGCTGGCGGCCGCCGCACTCGTTTGCGTCCATTCCGCCGCATACGATTGCGTCCGTGCTGGTCGCAACTACGTCTAAGTTAGCCCTGAAAATTGGGTCGGTCTCGGTGAACCTCAACCGCACCCAGCTGCTGAATGAGGAAATCAACCATTCATTGATGCGGGCACAAAACTACCTGCGGCCCCTCCGACTCAACATCGAGTTAACGGAGGAACTGGCAGACGCACCAATTACGATTGCGCAGATGCGGCCCATGCTGACGGCGTACGTGAACCGGGGCATGCAGATCTGCCTCGACGACGTGGGTAGCGGCGAGAACCAGCTGGACCACGTGTTGCAGCTGGTGCCGTACGCGAGTGAGATCAAGTTTGCCCTGCAGAACTTTAATGTGGGGTTGGATGACCCCAAGATGCGCGCGCAGGTCAAGTTTTGGCGCGACTTTGCCTACCAGCGTGGATTGCGATTTATCCTCGAGGGCGTAGAGAATGCTCACGATGATGCACTCGTCGACGCGCTGCGGGTCACGTTGCGGCAGGGCTATTTCTATGGCAAGCCCAAGTTGCTCAAACTAGACGTGAGTGATCCGGATCAATAAAACAATTAACGCAAGATTAGTTACTGGAGGAAGAGGCTATGAAGATTGTGGTAGTGGGGTGTACCCACGCCGGGGTGGCGGCGGCGAAGGCCGTGCGCATGATCATCCGGAGGCGGAGGTCGTCGTGTACGAGCGGGATGACAACGTGTCATTTCTGTCCTGCGGGGTCGCACTGTACCTAGGTGGCGAAGTTAAGAACCTGGACGAGATGTTTTATGAAAATCCGGCCCATTTGCGGACTGAGGGCATCGACGTACGCGACAAGCATGATGTGCTTCGCATCGATAGCGACAAGCATACGTTAACGATCCAAAATCTGCGGACCACCGAGGTGTTCACCGATACCTACGACAAGCTGATTATGACGACGGGGTCCAACGTGGTCGTGCCGCCGGTGATGGGCGTTGATGACACCCGGGTGTTGATGTGCAAAGACGCACGGCAGGCCCAGGCCATCTTTGATTCCGCCCAAAATCACCACCACGTCTACATCGTTGGTGGTGGGTACGTCGGGGTGGAGTTGGCCGAGGCCTACGCAAATACCGACCACGCGGTCACGCTGTTACAGGCACACAACCAGCTATTGAACCGCTACATTGACGAGGAGTTATCAGCGCAGGTGGAGCGGAACTTGCAGGAACACGGGGTAGACCTACAGCTGAACACCCGTGTGGACAGCTTTGAATCCGATGATGACCACGACCAGGTGCTTATTCACACCAATGGGGCTGACTTTCACGCCGGGTTGGTTATCGTGTGCGCCGGCTTCGTGCCGAACACTGAGTTGCTGCGGGGACAGGTCAAACTGGATGCACGTGGGGCCATCATCACCAACGACTGGCTGGAAACGTCGAATCCCGATATCCTGGCAGCGGGGGATACGTGTGCCGTGCGCTTTAATCCCACCGGCAAGTTAGACTACATTCCGTTGGCGACCAACGCTGAACGGCAGGGGCGCATCGCCGGACGTAATGCGTTTGGACACGTGCAAAAATATCCCGGGACGCAGGGCACCACGGCGTTGCGGCTGTTTAGCGAAACGCTGGCAACCACGGGCTTAACGAGCCACGCGGCCGCGGCGGCGGGAGTGCACGCCGCATCCGTCATCTACCGGGACAACTACCGTCCCGTATTTATGCAGCCGAACGCACAAATCACCATTAAGTTGGTGTACAACGTCGACGACCATCGTGTGCTCGGGGCACAATTACTCTGTGCTCATGACATTAGTCAGACGGCCAACACCGTGTCGTTAGCCATTCAGAACGGCAATACAATTGAGGACTTGGCATACGTGGATACGCTGTTTAATCCCCACTATGACCAACCAGTCAATTATTTGAATCAGGTGGCGTTGCTCGCAGTCGCACAAACGAATGCGTAAGTGACGCGCCATAAAAAAAAGTCACCGCGACTAACGGTGACTTTTTTTATTGCGTGGTTGACCATTGGGGCCAAATCAAATTAGCCCAAAATGGCTCAGGCCTTGGGAAATTCCGTGGTTCATGTTGGTCGAGGTGACGTATTCGGCCAGGGCTTTGTCCTGGTCGTTGCCGTTACCCATGACGACGGGGTGGTCGACCATTGACAGCATCTCCAGGTCGTTTAGTTGGTCGCCGAACGCGTAGGTGGGTAACCCCTGCAGCCCCGTTTCGTCGAGGAAGTGGTTGATTCCGGTTTGCTTGGAGACCCCGGTCAGCATGGTATCGAGGCCGCGCGGGTTATTGCGAACGAGGCTGAGTTGGCCGGCGAAGTGCTGCTGGTACAGCCGTTCCTTGTCAAAGTTGAACACAAACATGAAGTTGACCTGGTGGTGTTGGTACCAGGTGGGGTCGACGTGCGCGTCCAGGTGCAGTAGCTGGTAATTTTCACGGGTGGCGGCATTGGCACCACTTAGGGCAAAGCCAGTGTTGTTGTACCAGCCGACCAGGTCGCCCTGCTCCCGGACGAAGGCGTTAAACTGTTCGATCAGCGGGACGGGGATGGTTTCCACGTGGAGCTTTCGGCCCTCGTACTGCACGTAACTACCATTGGCGCTGACGATGGAGTCGATCCCAGTTTGGTCCAAAACGTATTGGACTTCAAAGATGTTGCGGCCGGTGGCCACCACTGGTAATACGTTGTTAGCGCGGAGTCGGGCGATGGCCTTAATGGTGTCGTCCGCTAAGCTCTTGTCGTCTTGTAATAAGGTGCCGTCTAAATCAAAGAATACTACCGCTTGGTACAAATAGGTTCCTCCTTTGTACATATATATCAATTAGCTTATTTACATTATAAGGGACAATCATACTAACAGCAAAGTATGGTCGCTGGTGGGGACCGCTGATACCGGCGCGGATTAAGCGCGTTAAGGTTGATATCGCGGCCAATCTTCTGCATAATTGGGACGTAACGAGTAGCAAGTAGGAGGAACAGTTGGTGCCCGTTAATATGTTAGTTTGCGGGTGCCCGTTCCTGAACGTAGTGGCCAAAGAGAGAACGGAGAAGTGATTATGGCAGAAGAACGGACGTTAATTTTAGTGAAACCCGACGGTGTTGCGGCGGGTCACATTGGCGAAGTGATCACGCGTCTGGAACGGCGGCAGTACACAATCACCGCGCTGAAGGTCATTCAAGCCACACCGGAATTGTTGGCCCAGCACTATGCCGCCCACGTGGGCAAGCCGTACTACCCGGCGATGGAGGAGTACATGATGGAAAAGCCGTTGGTGGCCATTATTGCGAGCGGCAATAACATCGTGGCCCAGTTCCGCCGGATGGCTGGGAACACCAAGCCGGATGAAGCCCCGCTAGGCACCATCCGCGGCGACTTTGGTCGTAACTGGGGCGAGGGCCCGATTCGCAACGTGGTCCACAGCTCGGACAGCGTTGAGAGTGCGGATCGCGAAATGCGGATCTGGTTTCCAGAATTATTCTAAACAATAGGATTATTGACGGTTAATTGGGGTGATAGTGATGCCAAAGAAGCCGGTTTATCGTGATGTGGATGACTACATCGGGCACCAGGTGCCTGCCGCTCAGCCACTATTGGCGCGGTTGCGGCGCACGATTCACGAGGTGGTGCCGGACGTGACGGAGTCGTTGAAGTGGGGGCAACCCTTCTTCACAACGGCCACCCAACGTGCCAGCATTGCGGCTTATTCCGGGCACGTAAGCTTGCTCCTCAGTCAGGACGTGCCAGCGGCGTTAGTTAAGGACATTAAGGCTGCTGGTTATACGGCCGGGCAGAAGCGGTTGAACGTTAAGTTTGATCAGGAAGTGCCGGCCGAATTGGTCATCAAGTTATTGATGATGGAATTTAAGGATTAACGTGTCAACAAAGGTGGTATGGGCCATGACGAAGGGACGCTTAGAGGCTTTCAGCGACGGCATGTTTTCAATCATCATTACCATTATGGTACTGGAATTGGCGGTGCCGGCTGGGAGCCAATGGTCTGACCTATTTACGTCGCAACACCTGACCGCGCTGGTGGCGTACCTGATCAGCTACGTACTGGTCACCAGCTTTTGGGTCAGTCACCACAATATTGTGGTGCATATGCGGACGGTGACGCCCATCGATTTGTGGCACAACGCGTTGGTGTTACTACCGATCTCGTTATTGCCACTGATGACGGAGTGGTTTGACCGCTACCCGATGGCGGCCGCTCCGAGTGTGGCGTACGCGATTTTGTATATCGTCACGGTGATGGCATTGTACACGTTGGCCGCCCGGGTGGCACGTCAGATGCGACCCGGTTACCAGCGGGACGACTTTGTGCGCGTTAACCGCCACCGGCTTGTGTTCATGGCCGCCGGCGTGGTGGACATTGGATTAGCGAATTTTTGGCCGCCAATCACGTGGGTGATGGTGGCATTGATTTCGGGCTCGTGGATTACGATGTTGCTCGTGCGGGCGACGCGTAACACTAGCCATAAGGAGGACCAATCATGAAAGTATTTGTCATTGGTGCAACTGGTCGTGTGGGCCAGGATCTGATTACCGCGTTGACCCAAGCGGGTCACACGGTCACCGCTGGGGTGCACACTCCCAGCAAGTTCAAGCAGGGCGATTTGGCGACCCCGGTGGCGTTTGATTTGACCGCGGCTCCCGCCACGATGGCGACCATCCTTACTGGGTACGATGCCGTCTACTTTGTGGCGGGTTCACGTGGGCGTGACTTGCTTCAAGTGGAAGAGTTTGGGGCGATCAAGTCGATGCAGGCGGCTGAGCAAGCTGGCGTCAAGCGGTACGTCATGCTCAGTTCCTTGTTTGCTACGCAGCCAGAGAAGTGGGCGGGCATTACGTCGTTAGCCTCGTTGGCAGATTATAACGTGGCCAAGTTTGTCGCTGATAACTGGTTGATGCGGAACACCCAGCTGGACTACACGATCATCCAGCCGGGTACGTTGACCGAAACGCCGGCAACGGGTCGGGTGACATTGGGCGTGACGGATGGCGGCCAGAACGCCATTCCGGACGTGGCAGCCGTACTAGCAGCCGTGTTGGAGCAACACAACACCTTTGGCCAGGTGATCACCATGCACGCGGGTGACACACCGGTGGCAGAGGCGGTAGCCAACTGGTCGCAGGCGACGAAGTAAATGAACAACAATCGCCCACTCGTGACGGCGCGCACCGGGAAGGTGGCACTGGCACGGGCGGGCGTTTTTAAAACCAGAGCGGAACCCCGCGGGTAAAAGCGATAGCGTAAGGTGCTCCGGCCGCAGGGCCCGGGTTTGGCCCTGGGGTTGGAGTGCGTTACGCGGTAGCTTTTGCGAGGTGTAGCTCGACGAAGAAAACCAGAGCGACGCGGGGCGCCCAAAAACCGGCGTGTAACGGACTCTGGTGATGAAGCGGGGTTTTGGCTTCATTGCCAGGGTTGGTTACACAGAGGTTTTTGCCCCGTGTAGCTTGACGAACCAGAGCGAAACCCCGTGGGTAAAAGTGATAGCGTAAGGTAGTCCAGCCGCAGGATCCGTTAAAACATATGGAGGCTTCCAATGACATACACCTTTGCACCGGCAGTTCTGTCCCAACTTTCCGATATCATGGCCACTGAACGTGCCGGTTTTACTCCCGCGGAGGCCGCCACGCCGCGTGCAATGGCAGCGCGCATTGCGGCTTATCCCGAAACGTTTATCGTTGCGCAGGACCCGGACGGTGCGGTTGCCGGCTACGTGGTCGGTCCTGCCAGTGCAACGCGGTATCTCACCGATGACCTGTATGCACACAGCGAGCCCAACCAGCCAGGGGAGGCATACCAGACCGTGTTAAGTTTGGCGGTCCGCCCGGAGAATCGCGGTCAGGGTCTCGGCAGCGCGTTACTGGCACACTTGGCCACGACTGCCCGGCAGCAAGGACGCGTGGCCATCACGCTTACCTGCCTACAACGCCTGGTGCCGTTTTATGTGCGCAACGGCTTTGTCAACGAGGGGGTGTCGGCGTCGAGCCATGCCGGCGAGGTCTGGTTCAACATGGTGCGGCCACTAAATTAGCGCCGCAAATTCAGCGGCCATGGGTGGCACGAGCTCCGCAAAGGGGTCGAGGGTCGCCGCCACCGTCGTCGCGTCGTTACTGGCAGGGACGGGAGTCGCAATGTTCGTGGCCAGTTGGCGCATGCGCAGGCCGTTGATGACCAGGCGGATGGCGATGTCCGCTTGCATGGTGTGGTTACCGTAGATCAGGGTTGCGACGGGCTTACCCCGCCATTCCGCATAGACGGTGTCCAGCGCGTTTTTCAGGACGGCTGGGTAACCCCAGTTGTACTGGCCAAAGACGAGCACGAAGCCGGCGTACTGGTCGATGAGGTGGGCAAAATTACGCGTACTGGCGTGCGTGTAATGACCCTCTGCTGGGGGCTCAGCCTCGGGTAAAAAGGGCAGGTTGACCTGGGCCAAGTCGATAATGTCGGCTGCCACGTGCGCTGTGGCCAACTGTTGTTGCAACCACGCGGAGGCGGCGGGGGCAACGCGTCCCGGTCGGTTGGAGCCACTGATAATAGCAATTTTTTTTAGTCACGAACATTTACCTCCACTAACGTGGGATTGACTGTTTTTTTGATATTGATTCACCTGAATACAAATTGTAGTATATACCGTGTAAACGGTTTGTCAATATTTATTCACGTGCATTAAAATGGAGGGGTATCCTTGATCGATGACATTTTGGACTATTTGAACCAATTTATTGCGCGCGATGGCACCGACGACCTGGAACGGCGGTGGGTCGCGCAGCAAACACATAACGCGGCGGTACAAGCGCTGTTACCGCACTTACGGACACGTGATATTCGTATCGTGGCGGCGGTCGGCCAGCACCAACCGCTACCGCAAAAAAAAGTTGCCGATGCTAGTGGGGACGTCGCAAGCCACGGCGAGTCGGGCAGTTTCACGGTTAGCTGACAACGAGCTGTTGATTCGTGAACGCATGCCCGATAATGCCAAGGAGTGGCAATTGCGTCTCACCACCAACGGGGCGGAGTTGGCGCGTTTGAAAGGCTTGCTGGACGAGCGGTTGCACCAGGCGGCTTTACAAGTGGCGAGCCATTACACGCCGGCCGAACTAACCCGTTTTAACCAGTTGCTGGGGGAACTTCTGCAACTGTCGAGTAAGACGTTTCAAGACATAGATTAAAATTTTTGAGGAGGACATTATGTCTGCATATTCAGTTGATATTACCCGGATCATTATCCGGTTGGCCATGGCCACGGTCGTTGCCGGAATTATCGGGTCCAACCGGGAGCACAATAGTCACCCGGCCGGGATCCGGACGCACATTTTGGTTTGTTTAGGGGCCTGCGTGATTGCCATGATCCAGCAGGAGATTGCTGCTCAAGCCATCAACTTTGCCCTGCACAACAAGGACATTTTTTTCAGTCATCCGGGCCGACCCGGCACGGTTGGTTTGCCAGGTCGTTAGTGGGATCGGGTTCCTGGGTGCTGGGACCATCATCGTCACGCGGCATAACATTTCGGGTCTGACCACCGCGGCATCTCTGTGGGCCGTTGCGGGACTCGGGATTGCCATCGGGATGGGTTACTACACGATCGCGGTGATTAGTGCTGTCTTTGTGATTGTTGTCCTGGCCTTCCTCAAGCGCGCGTTCCGCATTACCCCGCCCATTCGGCGGCTGGAAGTGAAGTATGTCAATAAGGCCGAGACGCAGGAGTTCGTGAAGTCTTACTTTAGCGAGCACAAAGTCAACGTGCTGGCGACGGCGTTCAGCACCGAACGCACAAACGGTGAGGCGGTTTACAAGAACATCTACCGTATCGAGATTCCACGCAAAGCCAATTACGTGGACTTGATCGATGATATTTCTGCAAACGACAATATCCGCACGGTGCGCGTGGTGACCCGCTAACGTGGTATGTGCGTGGCGGCACCAATAGCGTAGACGGTCCAGTAGCGGTGTGTTACAATGGGCCCAATAAATGACGACCAGTGAACCTAGTAGTGGTCACGGATAACCTTCAGAAAGCCGGCGGGGGCTGCGAGCCGGTGCGACCGTGATGACGAATTACACTCACAATCAGTGTCCGTGGCGCAGACCATTATCACTGCAGAGAGGTACGGTGAAGACCGTACAAGCTGGGTGGTACCGCGGCATGTCCGTCCCGTAGCGTGAAGAGCGCTGCGGGACTTTTTTTTGTCGGGAGTGCAACCCCCCGGTTAAAGGTACGCATGAGGTACTTGAGCTACAAGCCGGGGGTTCGGCCTTTGGTGCAAGTGGTATACGCGGTAGCTGTTGTGGGGAGAATCTCGTTGTGATAGAGCTCACTGCGCGGGGACTAGGTACATGGTCGTCATCAGGTTAGGGAGGAAATAAGAGCATGGCAGATGCAGATAACATTATTGATGAGTTGGCTTGGCGCGGGGCGCTGAACCAGATGACTGATGAGCAGGGACTGCGTGAAATTACCGCGCACGAACACATCGGGGTTTATTGCGGCACCGACCCCACGGGGGATTCGCTCCACGTGGGCCACCTGATTCCGTTCATGATTCTGAAGCGGTTCCAGCAATTTGGACACCACCCCGTCATCGTTATTGGTGGCGGGACTGGCGCCATTGGGGACCCGTCCGGGCGTAACAGTGAGCGCGTACTGCAGACGATGGACGTGATCCACGAAAACGAAAAGAAATTGACCGCCCAGATGGTCAAACTGTTTGGAACGGAGAACTTCACCATCGTGAATAACTACGATTGGCTGAGCAAAATTTCCCTGCTCGACTTTCTGCGTGATTATGGCAAGCTATTCAGCGTCAACAACATGCTGAACAAAGAGGTGGTGGCCAGCCGGCTCGAAAGCGGCATTAGCTACACTGAGTTCACGTACCAAATTTTGCAGTCCGTGGACTTCCTGACTTTGTACCGTGATCACGGTGTGCACCTGCAAATTGGTGGTGCCGACCAGTGGGGAAACATTACGGCCGGGATCGACTTGATTCACCGGCTGGAAGGCCAGGATGCCAAGGCGTTTGGTCTGACCAACCCACTGATGCTCAAGAGTGACGGGACGAAGTTTGGTAAGTCGGCCGGCGGTGCCGTTTGGCTCGACCCGAAGAAGACGTCGCCATACGAGTTCTACCAGTTTTGGTTCAACCAGGATGACGCCGACGTGGAGAAGTTCCTCAAGTTCTTCACCTTCTTGTCCAAAGACGAAATTGCTGACCTAGTCCAGGCCACTAAGGACCACCCAGAAAAGCGGGCAGCCCAGCGGCGGTTGGCGGAAGAGGTCACGGAATTTGTCCACGGCCACGACGCCGTGGTTGAAGCCGAGAACATTTCCCGGGCACTATTCTCCGGTGACGTGGCAGACTTAACCGCTGACGAAATCGCGCAGGGCTTTGAGCACATGCCAAGTGCGACGGCACCAGCCACCCCCACCAACCTGGTGGAGTTCCTGGTCGACGTGACCCACATTGAAAAGTCGCGGCGCCAAGCACGTGAGGATATTAACAACGGGGCCATCTACGTCAATGGGGACCGCATCCAGGATGTGGACTTCACGGTGGATCCGGCTGCGCACTTTGATGGGCGGTTCGTCATCATCCGGCGGGGCAAGCGCAAATACTTCCTCGTCCACATTGGTGATTAGTGGACACAGTAATGTTACGTAACAAATAGGGGCAACACGCGACGGCGTGTGGCCCCTTTGCTTTGTCATCTTCGATTAGCGTTAATTCAAACCGGTGAGTGGTTGATTGGTACGGTTGCCGGTCACCGGTTACTCAGCAATGAGAACGGCGAATGGTATGGCCTTCAAGCTACGCCACTGCTCTAGTGCCTCGTGCTGATGGTTAATACTATAACGAGTGAGTGTGATGGATTTGTGGTGATTGGGCTAAGAAAACATTAAGCCGGTATGACGAAAACGGACCAAAAGTGGGGAACAAGCGTTCAACCCGTAAGCGGTTACTTCCTTGAAATGTTGCAGATGGTAACGAATCGTAACGTGGATATTGCACGTTCGTAACAACCCTGTAATACTTTGAGCCTATACTTCATTACAGATTCTTAAAGAAGAAGAAGACATTAGGGACGGAGTGAACTGGTTTGAAGAAGTCAATTACAATTGCAACAATCGCTGCGGCGTTCCTGCTAGCAACTACTGCTTTTGGGGAAGCATCCAATGTTCATGCTGCGGATAGCGCCGATATTACCGCCAAGAAGTCCAGTAACGCCAAGCTGCTGGCTGAGTTACAGTCAGCACAGTCTAAAGTAGCTAGTTTAGACAACCAGGTGGCCAACAAGACCGTGGCCATCAAGGATGCCAACAACAAGATTACTGATACCACCAACGCAATCAAGAGTTACGACACCAAGATTGCGACCGCACAGAAGGAAGTCGCTGCACGTAAAGCGACGATGCGGGCCCAGTTGAAGTCACTGCAGAAGGAATCCGGCGACACCGTCACTGGTAACGTCTACGCCGACTTCATCCTGAACAGTGACAGCATTTCCGACTTGATCGACCGTGGTTTGACGGTGGGCAAGTTGAGCAAGGCTAACGCCGATGCTATGAACGACGTTAAGAATGCTGAAAGCAACCTGGCTAACCTGAAGCAGGAACAGCAGAACAAGAAGGCGACGTTGGAAGCAACCAAGGATAAGTTGGTTGCAGACCAGAAGAACCTGACGACCTTGAAGGACAGTGCCCAAAAGGCTGCCGACAGTTTGAACACCGAACTGAAGGATAACCAGTCCGCTTTGGCTAGTCTTGAAGCCGACGCGGCGAAGTCCGGGGCTAAGGCTACGGCGAAGGCCGTTGCTACCGCCGCTAAGGCCAGCGACTCCAAGGACAGCAAGGCAACGGCTACCGTTGCTAAGACTACTAGCAGTAGCAACAGCACCAGCAGCGATGCAACAACGGATACCAAGTCCAGCAGCAGCGCATCGAGCTCATCCAGTACCAGCACGGCCGCTACAACTTCATCCACGCCATCCGTTAGTGGTGGTAGCTTGATCAGCAACGCGGCTCGTTACCTAGGCACGCCATACGTCTGGGGCGGTTCCTCACCAGCAGGGTTTGACTGCTCCGGCTTGGTTCAGTACGCTGCCGCTGAGGCAGGTATCAGCCTGCCACGGACTTCGCAGGCACAGAGCACGGTTGGTACCTACGTCAGTGTATCTAACCTGCAGGCTGGCGACCTGGTATTCTGGGGTGGTGTTGGTTCTGCTTACCACGTGGGTATCTACGTTGGTAACGGGATGTTCATCCACGCACCTACTGAAGGCCAGTCGGTCAAGTACACGAGCATCAGTGCTTTCCGGCCAAGCTTTGGTCGTCGCATCTAGGCGGCAACAAATATTGTAATTGAGAATCTTCTTCAAACTATACGGCTATCGAGAGTTCACGGTAGTTGTCACGGCAAATAGCGTTGCGTAACCAATTGTCGGTTACACAACGCTATTTTTGCGTGTAGCGAACCCCGGGCGCCAGACCTGGTTGCGCGTGGTCAGGTCCCACAGAACTGCCGGTCAAGCGCCGCGGTGCCTGTGGTATGATTGTGTGTAACAGACGTGGAGGTACAGAAATAATGGCGACAACCAAACGCTTACTAGTTATCACAGGAGCAACGGGGACCGGTAAGACGTCCGTCCAGCACTATTTGCGGGCGCGGTACGGTATTGACCGCATCATTACGCACACCACGCGGCCACAACGGACCGGTGAGGTTGATGGGCGTGACTATTACTTTGAAGATGACGCGAGTTTTGGGCAGAACCATTTCATTGAACACGTGCACTACGCGGGGTATCAATACGGTTCTTCCTTTGAAGGCTTGGACCGTGCTTTTGCACAAGCCGATGTAGCCTCAATTGTGTTGGATACGGCGGGCGCGATTACGTACGTCCAGCGCGTCCGTAAGTACCGGGTGGAACCGATTTTCATGACGATTACGGACCCATCGGTGCTGGCAAGGCGGCTACAGCAACGTGGTGATGACGTGCAGATGATCAATCAGCGCATTGCAAGCGCGGAGTTTGAACGTGATTTGGCCTTGCCGCCAGAATTAGTAGGCAAGGCGCACGTGGTGGTGAACGATGATTGGGACCAGGCGCGGGCGGCAGTGGATGCGCTGTTGAACACGTGGGGAGTACACCCGCGTGCAGGCGAGGAGAATGTTACCGCTTCTTAAGCACTCAGGCATAGTTTGGGGACAAAATGAGGATAGAATAGAAGAGAGTGGAGCCGCGCGGGTAAAAGCGATAGTATAAGGCGCTTTACCCGAAAGGCCGGGTTTTGGCCTTTGGGGTGAAGTGACTTATACGGCAGCTTTTGCGGGGTGGAGCTCGTTTAAATCAAAGAGTGGCGTCCCGCGGGTAAAAGCGACCTGCCGGCTTACATTCCCCGCCACCGACCTTCATTAACGATAAAATCCAATGAATCAATCTTTCAACAAGGAGTACACAACATGGCATATCGGACTATTCCGTTATTATCACCAGCGGCAATTGTTTCCATTATTCTTTTGAGCAGTGCGTACAACGTGGTGAACACCATTAATCCGGTGAACCGGCCGAAGAGTTCGTCAGAACAGAGTAGCCTGCTGTCCAGCATTAGCGCCTCGAAGGCATCCTCAGCTGCGGCTAAGTCCGGCGGTTCCGCCTCCATTAGTAGCGCGAGTGCCACCCACCACAAAAAGTCTAAGCCGACAGATGACAGTTCTAGCGCCAGCAGTGCCGCCCAAAGTAGTGCCGCACCCGCAGATCAGAGTAGTAGTAGCGGTGCAGCGCAGAGCGCGGCTAGTGATACGAGTGAGCAGGGCCACACTAGTGAGTCTTCTGCTGCTAGCAGTAGCTCTTCGAGTGCGGCTTCTAGTTCCGCCGCGTCCAGTAGCGGGGCGGCCAGCGCGGCTGACAGTTCGTCAGCTACGAGTAGTGCCGCATCCAGCGCGGCTACGTCAAACTGATAGGGAGGCCAATACATGCTTACTGCACTAGACATCGTTAACCGGATCTTTGGTTATTTCAACATCCAGGATAAGCCGAAGGGCCGCGTGTTTACCATCATTGCCTTCTTTGCCAACTTCTACTTGCTGTACGTTGCAGTTGCCAACCTGCGTTATGCGGGTTACCGGATTCGGGGGGCACTCTTTCTCACGTTATTTTTGGTGCTGCTCTACTTTATCTACCTCAACTTCATGTATTACTTTACGAACAAAAAGGCACCCGCGGATATTTCGCCGGTGATCGAACGGGCGTTGGGTGGTAACGCCAAAGCGCGTAAAGCCGCGGCGCAAGCATTCGTGCAAAAGGAGACCCCAACAGCGGGCGTTTTTACAGAATCGCAACTACTGCCGACCACGTTGGTAATTGGTTCGCACCAGCAGCGCAACATTGACCGTTTGGCCAAGCGGATGGAGGAAACCGGCGTGATGACGCTGGATTACCAGGGGGTGAGTGACCGCGTGCTCAACGAAGTAGCCCAGCAGACGGCCCAGCCGGTGTTGGCTATGGGTAAGCCAGTCTTGCTGCCTTACTTTGAATTGGCCCAGCACGGCAAACGGTGGATTATTCGGGGCGGGCTGAACGAACTCGACGCGACGGAACTGGCCGAAGTGGTCACCGTCGGGCTGTCGCCCATCGCGGAAGCGCAGAGTCAGTTTAACCTCGCGCTGGCCTCAGTAACGTTGTCGGGCGGGCCCCAGAAGGAACCCGGTCGTTCGGGTCTGCGGGACGCCTTTGCTAAGTTTACAATCGAGGCCAAGGTCGCCTACGTAAATACGAATAAATAGCTGACATTATGAGAGCTTAGTTTGCTTTCTCCTAATTTTCAATGTAAAATTATTTAATACAAAGAAAACGGAGGCCGCGGTTATGTCCATGATTGAGTTCAAGCACGTTGAGAAGTATTATCCGAATAAATTCCACGCCTTAAAGGACATCAACCTCACCATCGATAAAGGTGAAGTGGTGACAATTATTGGCCCATCTGGTTCCGGGAAGAGTACGCTATTACGTACGATCAACGGACTGGAGAGCATTTCGCAAGGGCAACTGCTGGTGAACAACATGGACCTCGCGGACAAGCACACCGACATCAACCGGTTGCGTAAGGATGTCGGCATGGTGTTCCAGCACTTTAACCTCTACGCCAACAAGAGTGTGATGGATAACATTACGCTCGGACCGCGCTTGGTGTTAAAGACCTCGCGGGAGGAGGCGGAAGCCGAAGCACACGAGTTACTGAAAACTGTGGGCCTGGCGGACAAAGCTGACAGTTACCCGAGCATGTTATCCGGGGGACAAAAGCAACGAATTGCGATTGCCCGGAGCTTGGCGATGCACCCCAAGGCCATTCTCTTTGACGAACCGACTAGTGCGTTGGACCCCGAAACGATTGGCGACGTGCTGGCCGTTATGCAACAGATTGCCACCCAGGGAATGACCATGGTCGTGGTGACGCACGAAATGGGTTTTGCCCGGCACGTGGGTGACCGGATCGTGTTCATGGCGGATGGTCAGATTTTGGAGGATAGTCGCGATGTCAACGGCTTCTTTGATAATCCTCAGGAGCCGCGGGCAAAGGAATTCATCAGTAAGATCATTAACCACTAAGGGGGGAGCACTATGCGTAAGCGCATTATGAAGTGGTTGCTCCCCATGTTGCTGGTGTTGTTGACGGTGGGCTTATCGAGCTGCGGGAAGAACCTGGCCCAGCAGAGCGTACTCCACCGGGCGAAGCAGACTAACACCATCGTGTGGGGTGTCAAGGCGGACACGAACCTATTTGGGTTGTTGGACGTGAAGTCGAACACCATCAAGGGCTTTGATGTCGATATGGCCAAGGCCATCACCAAGCGGATCCTGGGCAAAAAGGGACACGCCGAGTTTGTCACCATTACTAGTGATACGCGGATGCCCATGCTGAAGGCGGGTAACATTGACGCCATCGTGGCGACGATGTCGATTACCCCCGACCGTAAAAAGCAGGTTGATTTTTCCGACGTGTACTTCAAAGCCGGCGGGTCGTTGCTGGTCAAGAAGGGCAGCAAGATCCACAGCGTGAAGGACCTTAAGAAGGGAACCAAGGTCATCGTGACCCAGGGTTCCACGTATGGGGATGAAATCAAGAAAGCCGCGCCGCAGACGCAGGTCTTGCAGTTGGCGGACTACGCATCGGCCTTCACCGCGTTGAAGTCTGGTCAGGCGGATGCGTTGTCGACTGATAACGGGATTCTCTATGGTATGTCGGCCCAGGATCACAACTACGAGTTGGTTGGTGGTACTTACACCAAGGAACCATACGGGATTGCGGTCAACAAGGGACAGCGGCCGTTTTTACGGCAAGTCAACCGGGCCATCAAGGACATGAAGGCCGACGGGGAGTACGCCCGTTTGGTCAAGAAGTGGTTTGGCGACATTCCTGGCTTCAGTTTGAAGGAGGTTGAGTGATTATGTTCTCAGTACTCTTCGATAACTGGGGGACGCTGATCAGCGGTCTCGGTTACACGGTCTGGTGCAGTATCTTGGCGTTGATTGGCAGCTGCGTAATCGGGACCGTCTTTGCCCTGATGGAAATTAGTGCCCACAAAGTCGTGCGCATCATTGGGCGCGTGTACGTGGAAGTCGTGCGGAACATCCCGCTGCTGGTTATTACCATGTTCTTCTACGTGGTTATTCCCAAGTACGTGGTGGCCATTGACGGCTTTACCGCCGGCACGATTGGGCTGACCATCTACACTAGCGCTTTCATCGCTGAAACCGTGCGGGCCGGTATCGAGTCCGTACCCGTGGGGCAAATGGAAGGCGCCCGGAGTAACGGTTTGACCTACCTACAAGCGATGACGCACATCATCTTTCCGCAAGCCATTAAAATTATTATTCCGCCATTAGGCAACCAGTTTATTAACCTAATCAAGAACTCCTCGGTCCTAGCCTTTGTGTCTGGGTTCGACCTGATGTATCAGGGTAAGCTGGTGGCGTCGGCCAACCTGCAGACGTTTGATACGTACCTGGCGGTGGGGTTGCTGTACCTGGTAATTACGATGCCGCTCTCGTACTTCATGCGCTATCTCGAAAAACGCTGGCAAACGGCTTAGGGGGTGAACTGATATGGACACATTCGTAAAGGCGTTGTCTTGGGTCAACCTCCGCTACTTGCTAGAAGGGTTCGGCATTACCATTGAGGTGTCGATCTGGGCCATTATTATCAGCTTTTTGGCTGGTTCATTGCTCGGGGTTGCGCGTTACATTAACGTTAAGTATTTCTCGGCCATCGTGGGCTTCGTTATTGATATTATCCGAAACTTGCCGTTGCTGCTGATTCTGTTCTTCGTTTACTTTGGCTTACCTGGCATTGGGATCCGGGTTGCTGTCGTACCGGCCGCGATTATCGCGCTTAGTATCTTTGAGTCGGCCATGCTCGCTGAAATCATTCGTAGTGGGATCAGCGCGGTTCCCAAAGGTCAAATGGAAGCGGCTCGTAGTAACGGGCTCACGTACGTGCAGGCATGGTGCAAGTCATTATGCCCCAAGCGTTTCGTAAGATGATCCCGCCCATCGTCAGTCAGTTCATCAGCCTGATCAAGGACACGAGTTTAGCCACAATCATCCTGTTGCCTGAGGCAATGTACCGGGCAGAGATTATTTATGGGCAAAACGTTAACTACATGATTCCGATGTACGTGGCGTTAGCGCCATTTACTTTGTCATTAACTACCTGTTGTCGCTGGCTTCACGGTACCTGGCCAAACGGCTGGCAATTTAACTTGGTGGTGGTTGAGCCACGTATTAAGAAGGGCGTCATCCGTGGATGACGCCCTTTTGGTGCATTATGGCCGAATCAGGAAAGGCTGCCAATCTATTCATAATACGTATAGTTGCTCATACAGCATAAGCATTAGACATGCTGCCCGCCGACGCCTATCATGGAACTTGTCATCAACGCTTTAAGTTGATATGTACAGTGAGTGGCGCCCAGCGTTGTGACTGCGGCGTTCGCAGACGGAGGATATCTATGATTAAAGATAAAGTAGTTGTCATTACTGGTGCGTCCAGCGGCATTGGTGCCGAAACCGCTAAGTTACTGGCGAGTCGTGGGGCTAAAGTTGTGTTGGTTGCCCGTCGTGAGGCGAAGCTCCAGGCGCTGGTGGACGAAATCAAGGATGCTGGTGGGGAGGCGGCTTACCGCGTGACGGACGTGACCCGTCCTGAGGATAATGAACAACTCGTCCAGCTGGCCCAGAACACCTTTGGGCGCTTCGACGTGATGTTCCTGAACGCTGGGTTGATGCCTAGCTCCCCGCTGTCTGCGTTGAAGGTCGACGAGTGGAACCAGATGGTGGACGTGAACCTGAAGGGGGTCCTCAACGGGATTGCTGCGGCGCTACCGGTTTTCAAGGCGCAGAAGTCGGGGCACTTTATTGCCACGAGTTCCGTGGCTGGACTGAAGGCGTACCCGAACGGGGCGGTCTACGGTGCCACCAAGTGGGCTGTCCGCGACCTGATGGAGGTGTTGCGGATGGAAGCTGCGCAGGAAGGTAGCCACATTCGTACGGCGACGATTTACCCGGCGGCCATTAAGACGGAGTTGCTACACACCATCACCGACAAGGGTGCGGCGCAGGCCATGCAGCAGACTTATGACACCTACGAGATCACGGCGGACCGGATTGCCAAAGTCGTTGAGTTTGCGATTGACATGCCAGCTGATACTAACGTGAGTGAATTTACGGTGGGACCAACCGACCAACCTTGGTAGTGGGCACGTTTCATTAGAAGATAGCAGGGCCATCCCGTTCAAAGGGGTTGGCCCTGCTTGCGTTCATTTATTACCATTTAGAGGAGGAACACATGACGGAATATACAGATGCATACTTTGAGGGCGAACGCCCCTTGTTTGCGGAACACGACGCGACGATTAGCGGGACCGTGTTTGGGGAGGGCGAGTCTCCACTCAAGGAGAGTCGTAACATTCAACTGAAGGATTCAATTTTTAAGTGGAAGTACCCCCTATGGTACAGCCAGCACGTGGTGGCCGACCACACCACCTTTGAAACCATGTCCCGTTCAGGAATCTGGTACACGCACGACATTACGATTCGCAACAGCGCGTTGCAGGCACCCAAGTTGTTCCGGCGCAGCAGTCACATCCGGCTGGACCACGTCCACTTCGCCGATGCCAGCGAGACCATGTGGACTTGTGATGATATTCGCCTGACCAACGTGCAGGTGAACGGTGATTACTTTGGCAAGGACAGTAAGAACATCTACCTGGACCACGTGAACTTGGTGGGTAACTATTGTTTTGACGGGGCGCAAAACGTGGAGGTGCACAACTCCACCTTTATCGCCAAAGACGCCTTCTGGAATTGCGACAACGTTACTATTTACGACTCAACCCTTGATGGTGAATACCTGGCCTGGAACACTAAGCACCTAACGTTAGTGAACTGCACGATCACGAGTGACCAGGGCCTGTGCTACGTCGATCACTTGACGATGAAGAACTGCCGCCTACTCCAGACGGACCTGGCGTTTGAGTACAGTGCCCACATTGATGCGGACATCACCAGTACGATTACCAGCGTGAAGAACCCGCTCAGTGGGCGGATTCAGGCTCAGGGTATCGATACGTTGATTATGGATGTGACGAAGATTGACCCCGCGCAGACGGAGATTGTCACCGCAGCACCCGTGGGGGAAAGGAAGACGGCTTAATGTACGACTTTACGCACGCCCCGGATCGCCGGGGGACCGATTCGGTCAAGTGGGACGTCCAACCGGGTGAACTGCCGATGTGGATTGCGGACATGGACTTTGCTACGGCCCCGGAAATTGTGGCGGCGATGCAGCAGAAACTGACCCTTGGGGCTTTTGGTTACGAGGAGCCGCACGCGGATTACTTTCATGCCGTGGCGGATTGGTACGCGACGGAACACGGGGTGCCGCCCGACCCGGCATGGATGATTTTTACGACTGGGGTGTTGCCGGCTCTGTCCGCTATTGTCCGGCGGATGAGCCACGTGGGCGATAGCGTTTTGGTACAAACACCGGTTTACAATATTTTCTATAACTCGATTGAAAATAGCGGGCGGCACGTACTCACCAACGAGTTACGGTACGTGCACCAACAGTATGAGGTGGACTTTGACCAACTGGAACGGCAGTTGGCTTTGCCACTCACAACCATGATGATTCTGTGTAACCCGCACAATCCGGTGGGCAAAGTGTGGACGCGCGCCGAGTTAACGCGGGTCGCAACATTGTGTCGGCAATACCACGTGGTGCTGGTGTCCGATGAGATCCATGGGGACCTGGTATGGCGGGGGCCGGATTATACGCCGATTTTTGCGTTGCCCATCCCGCTGATTCAGCAAACCATTGCCTTGGTTTCGCCTAGTAAAACGTTTAACGTGGCGGCCCTGCACGCGGCCACGGTGATCGTCCCCAACGACCACTTGCGCGCACAGGTCAGTCGCGGACTGAATACGGATGAGGTTGCGGAACCCAACTTGCTGGCGATTCCCGGCACCATTGCGGCTTACACCCAGGGTCACGCGTGGTTAGCGGCATTGCGGCAGCAGCTGGCCGCCAACTTTGCCCAGGCGCGGGACTTTATTACACACCACATCCCTGCGGTGCACGTGGTCGCGAGCACAGCTACTTACCTGATGTGGTTAAATGTGGGCGCGGTCACTGACGATGCGGCGGCATTAGCCGCCAGCATACGGCAGGAGACCGGACTGATTGTGTCACCCGGGACGATTTACCACGGCAACGGCAATCGCTTCTTGCGCCTGAATTATGCGTGCCCACCAGCCATGCTGCAGGACGGCTTGCAGCGGCTCGACCGGGGCATCACGCATTACCTGCAGACGCGGCAGGATTAAGTAAACGTAGATTGAGCTGATGTAGCCACGGACGTTGTCGCCCGCGGCTTTTTTTTGTGGCCAAAAAGGGCCTGCCACAATGGACAGACCCAATAACGATTATATATTTCCCGGGAACAATGGCATATCTCGCACCCGTCCCGTGGTATCAACGTTTCTAGCACCACCGATTTTACGGTGGCACAGTTTTGACCCTTTTCAAATTATTTTGGCTCATCGGGCACCTCCTTGGAGAAGATTCCGTTGAGCTTTTTTTGCGACTTCAAAGTTACTGTTGGGGTAGAGATGACCGTAAGTGCCAAGCGTCGTTTCGATGTCTTCATGCCCCAGACGTTCCTTGATCTGGAGTGGGTTTTCACCGAGGCTGATCAACAGCGACACATGCGAGTGACGGAGGCCATGCACAGTAATTCGCTGAACCTTGGCCGTATCACTGTACGCGTCTACAATATGCGAAAACTTGCCCTCCGAGCACGGAATCCCATCACACGTTTCAGTAATGGTTTCATCTACGCCACCGCCCTTAGTGATTACTTGCTAGAATCCTTGTCGCTCCGACCGAAAAAAATGACCAAATCCGGGTGCGCCTTCATGCGCATCGGTGAATTCCTTGAATTCGTCATCACTCAAATGATCGTGCAAATAGCATCGCGTTCTTTGGTTGAAAAGCCAAATCCAGCGCCGCCGAAGCGTCCGAACGCCGCACCAGAAAAGCCACCAAAACCGCCAAAGAAGTTGGTTTTGCTATCGGAATCTTCTGGTTCGCCGTTTTCCTTAAAGAAAAGTTTGTCCAAAAATGGCCGTTCACCCTTGTGTGCTTGCCGGAATTGCTTAATTTCTTCGTCTGAGTAATATGCACCGAAAAAGTCCATAATGGTTGCCTCCTGATTGTTAGATATCTACGTTTCAACGAGTTCATCATAATAGTTAGAAATCTAATAGTCAAGCGTCTATTTTATTTTTTTTGGTATAATCATTGAGGAGGGATCTCACATGAAAACAAATGTCGCCATGATTAACGACTTACTGCGTCAAATCATGATCAACCAACAGCACAGCTTACAAGACACATTAACGCTAAACGTCGGCCTCACCCCGCAGCAGACACGCACATTGAATGTCATTCAGCAGCAACCCGGGATCATTCAACGCGAACTGGCAGATATCTTTCACCGACGTTCAGCTAGCATCTCGAATCTGTTGCAGATTCTTGAACGTGATGGCTACATTGAGCGCAAAATACCCGCAGATTCCGGCCGAAGTAAGCAAATCTTCATCACCGATAAAGGCAAAAATGCGATCCAGGGCTTCGATCAGTATTTTGATGATGTCGAGAATCGAATGGTTGCTAACCTCACCGAAAAGGAGCAAGGACAGCTGATCACACTGTTGGGCAAGGTCGCAAGCGCCTATTCCGAAGAAAGCAGGCCTGCTGATGCTTAGCAAAAACATGAAGGCCCGTTTTGATACGTTTGTCGACGCCATCTTGGCGATCATTATCACGATCATGGTTTTGGAGCTGCCCAACACGATGACCGATGGCACTGCACTGCCACTGCATAAGCTGGTGGTTTCAATCTTAGTGTATGGGGTCAGCTTCTGCTTTGTTGGAAGTATCTGGTATCAGCTTGCACGCACCTTTGATGAAGTTGATGAAATGTCCAAACGGATGATGCTGTGGGTGTTAGTCTTGATCTTTATCGTTAGCCTGATCCCCAATCTCACCACCACTATGGTGAGCGATGCGAATAATGTGACGGTCACCGTGTATGGTGGGGTCGTGTTTATCAGTACATTACTGCTCCAATACGTGTCGTATAAGACCTTGCATCAACGCTATCCAGATACTGTGGACTTCATGCAGACATATTTGAGCATATATGGTTCGTTTGCCCGTACCACTTTGTTTCTGATCGTTGTTTCACTGATCGTTGGGTGGTTCTACCCGCAGATTGCAATGGTCTTTTACTTCGTGATCCCAGTGCGGACGTTCTTGACGATCGATGGTGAACAGTCAGAGATAGGCTATCTCAGTCATATGCCAGCTAGCGGACGGGAATCGTTCTTCAAATTAGACCTCAAACAAAAGCGACAACTGCGTCAACTCATGCGGCGATACGCGGTCAATAAGGACTTCTCAATACCAGCCGAGCAGATGACCAGCGATCAGTGGCAGGCCTTTATCACTGAAACTAGTCATGCACTAGGCCTACCGGAACAGACGATTACAGCCTGGTTTACCACCGTGCCATAATTATTAGCTTGAAAGCCATGCAAGACACTTGACAGTTAGATATCTTACATTTAAAATGTAAGAAAAACTTGGAGGCACATCAATGCGTCGTACTTACTTCGACTTTTTCAAACACTTGCTGGATTTCAAGGGTACCGCTGACCGGATGCAATACTGGGTGCCAGTGATTATCAATTACATGATCGGCGCTTTGCTCGTCATCTGCATCGCTTTACTCAAAGGCGACACCTTGCGATCAATCATGACTGGTGGTGCTGACATTCATCTCGTTGGTCGGCTGGTGTTGATGGTGGTGTGGCTGCTACTGATCTCTGTTAAAGTCCGCCGATTGCATGACATTAACCTGTCAAGCTGGTGGGTGTTGATCGATTGCCTGCCAGGAATAGGTGCGATCGCCATGACGGTGGTCGGGCTGATACCTACTAAGCGCAGTCGCTGGCGTGCAGTTCAATAACTTACAGGTGTGACGATGCTGCTTGAATAAATTTCAGGCAGCTTTTTTTTGCGGCGAATCAGGCGTGACCAAAGTGAACGCGGTAGTGTTATTTCGCGAGAAATGTAGGCACTTGACAGTTAGACCCTTGACAATCAATTTTCATGCCGTTACACTTATTGCTTGTATTCATGAAAACAGATAGATGGGAGTCTTCATTTCGCAAAAAGTTACGCAAGAAACACAAGCCGTTGCACACAGCCGCGGATTGTTGGTGGCAGTCGTGATTATCGGCGCATTCGTCTCAATGCTCAACCAAACCGTGTTGTCTGTTGCTCAGCCAAGTTTGATCAGTGCATCTGATATCAGCGTATCAACGGTACAGTGGTTGTCCACCGGTTACGCCTTGATCGGTGGCATATTGATCCCGATCTCGGCATGGATGGCTGATCTGTTCAACACCAAGCACCTGCTGTCGGTATCACTAGCCTTATTCTTAGCAGGAACGGTATTGGCTTTCACTGCCGGAAACTTTGCGATTCTGTTATCAGCACGGCTAATTCAGGCTGTTGGTGCAGGGATTCTATCAGGGTTGACCATGACCATTCTTTTCTCCGTATATCCTAAAGAAAATCGAGGCACACCGACGATGTTACTCGGTATTGTGTTCGGGATCGCCCCTGCTGTCGGCCCAACACTAGGCGGCTATATCGTTGATAACTTCGGCTGGCGGTATATCTTTGGTGTAATGGCACCAATCATCTTGATTGCCTTGATCATGTCAATGCTGTTCATGGCCGATGTTGTTCCACATAAGCCAACGCCGCTAGATTGGTTGTCGGTTGCTTCATCAAGCGTCGGCTTCGGCGGCATCCTCTACGGTGTATCGGTGGTCTCTGATGACGGCTGATCAGACAGTAAAGTAATTGCTAGTCTAATCGTAGGTGCTTTGATGGTAGCCGTGTTCATCTGGCGACAGCTGACGATCCCTCATCCGATGCTAGAGTTGCGGATCTTTACGCAAGGTAACTTCACAGTTGCTGCGGTGATTGCGGCGATCGCCAGATCAGTATGGTTGACGTTGAGTTTATCTTGCCACTGTATCTGCAAAATGCTCGCGGATTGTCCGCAACGAATTCTGGATTAGCCCTATTGCCGGGTGCGGCTTTGATGTTTTTCTTGGCCCCAATCTCCGGCAGTTTAGTTGCTAAAAACAAAGGTCGTCAAGCGGTATTGTTCGGTATCACCGTCATGACAATCAGCACCTTAGGATTGACTTTCATTGGCTTGACCACCCCAATCTGGGTCGTAGTCGCACTGTACGCATTACGAAATGTTGGTTTGACGTTTGCGATGATGCCTGCTGGCACGATGGGTATGCACTCATTAACGCCTGAGTTGATCAGCCACGGCAGTGCCGGGAACAACGTTGTTCGTCAAGTCGGTGCGGCGATCGGTACGGCTGTGCTGGTTTCAGTATTGCAATCCGTATCGATGAATGATGCACCCAAAACGGCATTATTGCATACTGATAAAGCCGCTTATGCTCATGGCATACATCAAGCGCTTGTCAGCGGCTCACATGCCGCCTTGATCGTTGCGACGGCAATCGGTGCGGTCGGAATCGTGTGCGCGTTGTTCCTAAAAAAACCCGGTTACGCATCAGCAAGAAAAAGCGGCATAGGAATCTTAAATCGTAGCACGGTCATGACTAGCAACACCCAACGCGCCGGCTTCAGGTGGTTTCCTAAGCGTGGTCTTGGGTGTTATGACTATGGCCTTTGGAATTTGCAAAAAAAAGGATCAACGAGTACGCAGGTGCATACTGCTTGTTGATTCTTTTTTTTGCGTTAATTTCACTAAAGACATCGTTTTAACGAATGACGCGGTTGCTCACTTCGAAATTTTCAATGAAAATGAACGATTTGCTATCGCTATTGCAGCTCTTTTCACATTTGGTGTTGTATCGGTATTACTATACTAAATCCAAATAAATAAGACTGCCAAAGTAACAGCAGTCTTAATTGTTGAGGTGGCACATCAGTGGCACATTCCAGCAACAGTATATTTGATATTGGTACCGCAATACATTCCATGAATCGTATTGTAACTGGATTCTGTACCTTAGTCGTTCGAGAAACATATTTCCCGGGAAATGTTGTGCCGGATTCAGACAGGATGCACGCCTGATCTTGACGGGTAAGAGCCCATCACAGACGCTGCTTTTGGGGAATCCAGCTCATTAGGCAGACCGCCGTCAAGACGAGCACGATGCCGGTAAATTGCAGAAAATGAAAACCGAGGGCGAGGAAGATAATCGAGAGCACCGTGGCCGTGAGTGGTTCGAGGTTGCCGATCATACTGGCAGTAGCTGGGCGCAGGGTCTTGAGGCTGGAAACGTACAGGATGTAAGCGAGAAAGGTAGCGCCAAAGATGATGAACAGGATGGCAACCCAGCTCCATGAGTGCAACCCCGCCGGCATGTGCCAGAACGGGCTCAGGCAGTTCATGACTAAACCACCGATTGCCAGTCCCCAGGCCACCACGACTAGGGGTGGTTCGTGCTGTAGTAATGGCCGTGGCAGCAGCGTGTAGGCGGCGCCGGTCAGGGCCGCCACCAGTCCCCAAGCCAGCGCAAGGGGTGCCACGTGAAGTTGGGTGACGTTACCATCTGTAACCAGTAGGAAGACGCCAATGAGGGCGACAATGATGGCGATGGTGTCGACGGGGCGCGGCCACATTCGTTCGCGGACACACATGACCACGGTGATGATGGCTGGCACCAGTGACAACATGATGGTGGCGATGGCGGCGTTGCCGTAGAAGATGGCCAGTAGGTAGCTAAACTGGGCGAGCGCGACACCGATCAGGCCAAAGGCGACCAGGCGGACCGCGTCGGCGCGACGATGCCAGACATGGAAGAGAGGCTGGTGAGTCACCCAACCGTAAATCAACATGGCCAGCCCCGCCCAGGCCAGGCGCATGCTGACCAACCATGCGGGAGTGGCGTTGCTGGTGTTAAAGATGACGTTACTCAAGACGCCGCCGACGCCCCACATGGTTGTGCCCATGGCCGCACGTAAAGCGACGGTCCGTTTCGATGTTGTCTGCAATGACTTTGCCCCCAGTGACTGGTTGTTGGTGATGGGTACGTCGCCAGCCGATTCCCCTTAGTATAGCAATAAATACCGCCCGTGCAGACATTTTTGCGTGACCCATTTGCATTGGGGTGGGGCGGAGCGGGTTTCAACGCGGTATACTACATTATAAGTAACCAAAACGGAGGGCGAAGCGATGGCTTATATCGAAGTGCAGGATGAATCCAAAATTTACCAGATGGGGGAGACCAAAATTGTGGCTAACAACGCGCTCAGCTTTGAAGTGGAAGCCGGTGCGTTGACGGTCATACTCGGCCCTAGTGGTGCCGGTAAGTCGACGGTCCTGAACATTTTGGGCGGCATGGATTCGCCTACCAGTGGCCGGGTGCTAGTTGATGGCACCGATATTGCCCAGTTTAACGCCAAACAGTTGACGGAATACCGGCGTCGGGCCGTGGGTTTTATCTTCCAGTTTTACAACTTGATTCCTAACCTAACCACGCGTGAAAACGTCGAGATGGCGGCGTCGCTAGTGCCCGACGCGTTGGATGCCGACGAAACGTTGCGCGCGGTTGGCTTGGGTGCACGTCTGGACAACTTCCCCGCCCAATTGTCGGGTGGTGAACAACAGCGGGTGGCTATTGCCCGCGCGTTGGCCAAGAACCCGCAACTGCTGCTGGCTGACGAACCGACTGGGGCATTGGACTACCAGACGGGTAAGCAGGTGTTGCGGTTGCTGGCCGATGCTAGTCGCCGCGACGGCAAGACGGTCGTGATCATCACGCATAACGCGGAGATCGCCAAGATGGCGGATCGCGTCATTCGCATCAACGACGCGCAGGTCCGTAGCGTCACGGATAACCCCGAACCGCTGTCGGTCGACGCGGTTGAATGGTAGGTGGCGCGTATGTATCGCAAAATTTTGAATACCATGTTGGGCCGCAGCATTCGCCGTAGCCTGGGCCGCTTTGTGGCCATTATTTTAATTATTATGCTGGGCGTGCTGGCGTATGTTGGTGTGAAGGGGATTGGTCCCGCCTACACCGATTCCGCCACGACGATGGTGGACAAACAGCACTTGGCCGACGTGACGGTCACCAGTACGGCCGGCCTCACGCACAGTGATGTCCGTGCGGCCCGGCAGGTCAAAGGGGCACAGGTCATGGCAACCAAGAGCCTCTTTGCGTTGGCGCGCACGGATGATTCCGTGGTGGCAGTTAACGGGTACACGAATAACCGGCAACTGAACCGGCTGATGCTGACAAGCGGCCACCTGCCACGGCACGCGAATGAAATCGTGCTCGACGCACGGGCGCATGATTACGGGCATTACCGGCTGGGCAGCACCTACCGCTTTGCCAAGACCAGCCACTTGCAGCGGCGGACTTACCGCGTGGTCGGTTTTGCCAACTCACCACAGTTTATTGACTCCACGTATAATCAGGGAAACGCCAACATTGGCAACGGGCAGGTGGCCTACTTTGCGTACGTGCCGGCCCGAAACTTGGATCTCAACGTTTACACGAGTATCAGCTTTTACTTCCAAGGTTTAACTCACGGCAATAGCTTTAGTGACGGGTACAAAGTCCGTGCGGCACACAAAGTCACATTGGTGAAGCACGCCTTACGCGGGCGGGCGGCTACTCGGCGGCGGAGCTGATCAAGACGGCCACCGCCAAAGTCGACGCGCGGTTGACGAAGGCGCAGACGGCGTTGACGCAGTTGGACCAAGCGGCTACGGCGGGGATGACCACCCCAGCCATGCAACAACAGCGGACGACCCTGACGGCTGTCGTGGCCAAATTACAGGCCGCCAAGCAGTCGGTTGCCAAGCAGGTACCGACGCCGCAGTTCAGCTACACGAAGCGTAGTGACCTGAGTGGCTTCGCGGACTACGGGGAATCGGCGCAACGCATTGCCGCTATTGGCAACGTCTTTCCCGTGTTCTTCTTCCTGATCGCGGCCCTGATTACGTTCACGACCATCTCGCGGATGGTGGCCGAGGACCGGAGCCAACTCGGGACCATGAAGGCGCTGGGTTACGGGACGGCGGCGATTAGCCGAAACTACTTTATCTACGCGTTACTAGCTGCCATCTGTGGCACCACGCTGGGGGCCGCCATTGGTAGCGAACTCCTACCACGCCTGGTGATCCAGATGTCCGGCAGCAATACTTCCATCGTCCGGACCGCCGTCATCAATTGGCAGTGGGACAACATTGGGTTGGCGCTAGCGTTTGCCTCGTGGCGACGGTCGGGGCGGTCGCCATTGCCATTAGTACGGAGTTGCGGGCCAAACCCGCCGAATTAATGCAGCCCAAGGCCCCGAAAGCGGGTAAGCGGATCCTTCTGGAACGCATCACGCCACTCTGGCGGCGGTTGTCGTTCAACCGTAAAGTTAGCTACCGGAACCTCTTCCGGTTTAAGTCGCGTATGCTGATGACCATCATCGGGATTGCCGGCGGCGCAGGCTGATTGTGACCGGCTTTGGGATTCGTGATTCGATCAATGCAGCGGGGACGCGGCAGTTTGACGACATCATCCGGTATAGTGCCGTCGTGACGTTGGGCGATAACGGTACGCCGACGACGGCGCGGCGGGTGCTGAACAAAGATGCGCACTACCAGCGCAGCACCACGGTCCTGTCCAACACCGTCAAAGCCCAACGTGCGGGCCATAACGTCAGCTCAATCAGTCTGTTTGTGCCCACCAAAACTAACAACCTGCACGGCTACGTGAACGTGGAAACCACCAAAGGCGACAGTATTAAGTTGACGGCCCGCGGGGTGGTCTTGACGCAAAAGGCGGCCACCATCCTCCACGCTCAGCGGGGGAGTCGGGTGCGGCTCAAGTTACCGAATGGCGCTCACGCCCGGGTGCGGGTCACGGGTATTGCGCAGAACTACACCGGTCACTTTGCTTACATGACACGGGCGGCGTACCGTGCTGCCTTTGGTCATCGGGCGCGTACTAACGCACTGTTGGTGCGGACGTCTACCCAGACTACCAAGCAACGGCGGCACCTGTCGGAGCGGCTATTACGTGACGGTGGGGCCATCAACACTAGCTATGCGGATGACCAGCGGACAACGATCCAACAAATGAGTAGCAGCATGGATACCTTCATCGTGATCATTATTGTACTGAGTGGTCTGTTGTCGTTCGTGGTGCTGTACAACTTGACCAACATCAACGTTTCGGAGCGGATGCGCGAGCTATCGACCATCAAGGTGTTAGGCTTTTACGATGGCGAGGTCACCATGTACATCGTGCGCGAGAACATTATCCTCACGATTGTCGGCATCCTCGTGGGCTTCTTGTTGGGCAACGGTTTGACTGCGTTTATTCTGAACCAGGCGGCGTCGGCCCAAATCATCTTCCCGCTGGTCATTCACTGGCCGGGATACCTGTTGGCAGCCGTCCTCACTGCTGCGTTTACCGCCATCGTCATGTGGGTCACGCACCGGCGTTTGCAGCGGGTCGACATGGTCGAAGCGTTGGCGGCGCGGACGGACTAAGGTGCTTGTTTTTACAATGTAAGCGTATTAAAATGCTCTGTTGTTATGTGTGTTATTTAAATTTGATGATGGAGTGATAATATGCGCAAGCATCTGGGAATTGCGTTGATAGCAATAGTTGCATTAGTACTCCCGTCATGTGGGCATACGGCTAGTCACAGTGCAGCTAACGGTACTAGTAGCTCCCGCTCTGCAAAAACTACGCGGGAGCAACACGTTAATACTCATTGGACCGAGGCGAAAAGCCACCACTTGGATCAATATATGAATCAATTTGGCACGGAAATGGGTCAGTCGTATGGGCGCGTTACCAAGAACGTGGAATTTCGCTGGTACAACATGTCAATTAAGCAGTACGTGACTAAAGGTAGCAATATTCTTGTTGGTGGTAAAGCTAGCAAGGTTGTTTGGTTCCCCAAAAAGAATCGTGACTCGCGTACAAAACTAAACGTACTGAGTAGTTACGTTGATATTACTAGTCATGTTTGGTACTTATTTACCTACTCAAGCAAAGACGGGTATCGAGTTTTGGTGACTCAAAAACGCGCCCGTGGTGATGGGCTGGTCCCCTTTGTCCAAACTAGTAATCAGCAGTTACGCAGTGCGTTTAAAAAGATTGTTAGGGGACAGACGATTAAATCCAGCAGTACCGCCAGTAATAAAACGCAGGCAAGTAGTAATGCCAGCAGTACTAGTTCGGGTGCTAGTGCTAGCTCGAACGGTACTACTGCCGTTGTGCCCGCTAAGCAAGAACCGCAGTTTCCGGCAGCCATGCAGGGTACTTGGTATAGTTACACCTCGGGGTCAGATTATGAACCGGCAGGGTACACCAAGGTGGTTATTAGTGGCAACAAGATGACCACGTCACAGGGTGACACAACTGAGTACACTGAACTGCACGATACCAGTGAATATACAGCAGCTGAGCGTCGATTTATGGATTGTGGTAATTATGATGGTTTTGTGATGGATGAATATAGGTCGGATCATTGGGGAAAAACGGACACCTTTGAAGCTAACGGTTACCAATGGTTTAATGTTCGTGGTTGGTATCAGAGTGCTGGTGACGGGGAAAGCTTTTGTGTGATCAACCGTTCGGTGGATGGACAAACTGTTCCGGTGCTGACGACTGGTTATGGCGCTGGTACCTGGGTTGATAAGCACATGTACCGGACCCCTGAACTTGCCCATCAACAGGCCGACGTTGACTATCCGGGCGACGTAGTGCAATCGGATGAGTAGTTGTTGAGACTCTGAATATTTAACGCCCGCATTATGTTTAATTTACAGCACAGGGGCCGGTATCCACTATCATTGGTGGATACCGGCCCCTGTTTGTATCTATTTATTTATTTATTGGCCGGACTAAATAGACCGGTGAGTGAACCATAACGTAATACGTGGCCATGGATGCTGCGCATGAAGTCGTGGTAACTGGCCCCGCTAGGTAAAGGAAGGCGGGTATCCAGCGCGTACACGGTGAATACGTAGTGATGGGTTACCCGGCGCAACCATGTTGGTTTGGGCCCACGGTAACCATGGCGGCCTAGAACATCGCCCTGTATGGCCCCAGCAATCTCGTTGACGTGGGCTCCGGGGAGAATGTGGCTGGGAATACGGTCACGGGGGTCGATATTCCAAATGACCCAGTGTGGTAGCGTACGGTGGCCCAGAACATCCGCGTCCACCATGGTGACGGCCATGGTGGCGGTTCTTGCCGGGATACCCATTACGTGAATTTCAGGACTTTGGTCACCGCCCCACGCCGAATTTGCGTAACGCATGGTATGACCATCACGAAAGTCCGGACTAGAAACAAGTAACGATGACACAACAACACCCTCTTCTATCATAATGATTGCCCTTACTGTACACCCAATCATGGTTGGGACAAAGGGGGTCCCACCAATTTTTTTAGATGTTTCACCAAATAATGTAAGCGCTTGTATCGATAAAGGCCTGGTGCTGTGTTTTGTGGGGGAAATGTTGGGCTGATGATGGTTTGGGAGGTTGACTAATTGATGGTTGCACTATGTGTCGGAGTGACGTATAGTTAAACCTGTCGTTTCGACATATGGAGGGCTACATGTACGAGTTATTAATTCTGGGCACCCTGATGTCTGGGGATATGTCAGGGTATAAGTTACGGAAGATTTTAGGCATTGCTTTAGTACCGCGACGGAAAATCTCCAACGGGGTCATGTATCCGTTGTTAAAACGTTTGGAGGCAGACGGCTTCATTCAACAGCGGGCTGCACCTGGTAGTACGCGGGGCACCAAGGTTTCCCATATTACCGCGCGTGGTCGGGAACACTTTCAAGCGTTAATGGCTGCCCCCGTCACCACGGATGTTCGGCGTGAATCGGTCTACCAGTTCAAGGTGCGGGGCTTTGCCGACGTCCAGCCAGACGTTCAGCGGACCATCCTCACTGCCTTTGGGGACATGGTGCAGACGGATCTGGACGAATACCTCCGGGCGCGAAAGCACTTGGAGACCTTCCTAGCGACGGAAAATAATCCGGAGTCCCGGGTCGCCCACCTGGAGTGGACGATTCAAACCCTAGATTTGAATATCGAGCTGTCCAAAACCAAGCAACGGTGGCTGCGATGTTGCCTGCAGAAAATCAACAGCAGTACAGAAAAGGAAATGAACAATGGTAAATGATACACAAAAGCATCCCCACCGCTGGTTAGCACTAACCGCAATGAGTCTCGGCACCTTCATGGGTTTACTGGACGTCACCGTCGTGAACGTCGCGTTACCCACCATGGTGCGGCAATTTAATACGTCCTTTACGAACCTGCAGTGGGTGCTGAACGCTTACACGTTGGTTTATGCCGTTTCACTCATGATCATGTCTAAGTTGGGTGACATGTACGGGCGCAAAAAGATTTTTTTTGGGCTCACTCATCCTCTTTGTCGTGGCCTCGGCTGTAAACGGAATGGCCTCCAGTTTATTCGTCCTCGATATTGGGCGTGGCGTTCAGGCCATTGGTGGGGCCGGGATGAATTCCCTAGCGATGGCCTTGGTGGCCTCGAACTTTGAAGGCCGGCAGCGGGGCACCGCGTTGGGGATTCTAGGTTCAGTGATTGGTATTTCGTCAGCGTCAGGGCCACTGATTGGCGGGTACCTCGTGGAGCACTTTGGTTGGCCGTCCATTTTCTACGTTAACGTGCCGGTGGGAATTGTCACGGTCATCATGACGATTATTTTCGTTCAGGAGACGCCCAGCTACGGTGAGAACGAGCGGGTCGACCTGTGGGGGATGTTGCTCTCAGCAGCCGGGCTGTTCAGCATTATCTACGGCCTCATCGTCAAGGAATCCCATCCTGGTTGGCCGTGGTTAGGGTTGCATGTCGGGGGCTGGTTGGTTGCCGGTTTGATCATCATGGTGATCTTTGTGGTGGTGGAAAGCCGCCTGCAGCAACCCATGCTGAACGTCGCCTTTTTCAAGGAGCCACATTTTATCGGTACCGTAATTGTGGCCTTTGCGTTGGGCGCGGGCATCTATTCGTTTAGTACCTTCCTGACGGCGCTAATGCAAAACTACATCGGTTATTCGGCGCTAGCTACCGGGGTACGGCAGCTAACGATTAGCATGTGGTCCCTGATCCTGGGGCCACTGACCGGTATCTTGGGCGCACGCTTTCCCAAGAAGCGACTCATTGGCTTCAGTTTGTTAATTGGGGCCATGGGTTTTCTCGCCATCGCCAATGCAGTGGGGCCGCAGGTTAGTTTTGCGAACCTCTGGCCCGGGATGGTGCTGATTGGGATCACTAACGGGATGGTCAACCCGCTGCTCAACACGGCCGGCATGGAAGGTGTCGCCCCACAGGAGATGGGAATGGCGTCTGGCTTGATCAACGTGTTCCGGCAACTGGGTACGACCGTGGGTGTCGTCGGGTTTGGCCTCGTTCAGGATACCCGCTATGAGCAATACCTCAGTGCTCATTTAAATGGTACGGGGATGCCGGCCAAAATGACTGCGGGGATTCACGCGGCGCTAGTGACGGCCGGGCCGTTTTCCGGGCACAGTATTGCCTGGTCAGCGCGCCTCGCACGGACCCCGTTTGTGCATGCGGTCTGCCAGGTCGTTTTGCGGGCATACGACCGCGGCATGGGTGCAGTAGCCCTGTGCGCTGCTGCAGTGGTAGTTGTCGGTAGTTTGGCCGCACTGCTATTAATGCGCGGACCCGTGGCTACGGATGCACAAACTAAAGATTAAGCACGATGGATCAGCTGATTAGCTGGTCCTTTTTTTATTGCAGCGGGAGGACTGGTTGTGGTGGTGGTCGCAGGGCAAAGTAAAGCTGCAGGTACGCGATGAGTGTGAGCGATTGGTGGGGAAACGGCATGGGCCAACTCTCCTTTGCGTATTGCTACGGGGATGACCATACTATACCGAACAAATGTTTGTAGTGGGCTTTTAAAAACGCAGGGTTGGCTAATAGTTGCCGGTTTGCCCGCTGAATCGTCAGTTGACGTAGGTGGTAGACGTTGTTTGTGTTCCCGGTTTGTGGCGACACGACAAAAAAAGCCGCCCTTGTCCGGACGGCAGGTAGATTACTATTAACGTTGTTGGGGCGTGTGGTGGTGATTGCGGTTGACATGCCGTTGATCGAACCACCGTTGCATACGTTGTGCGACGCGGGCCTCCATGGCGGCGCGTTGTTCTGGCGTCATGTTGGCAAAGCGAGCGTATATCTGGCGCTGCCTGGTGGGGTCAACGTTTTGGTCGAGCCAGGAACTAATGCTAGGAGGCACGCCGGGCGCTTGCGGCTTGGTTGCCTTCTCGGCGACGCCACTTGCGGCTGACGTGTTTGTGGCGTCTTTGTCAGTGGGCGGTTGACCATTAGTGATTGCTTCCTGGGCGTTACGCAGGAATTCACGCTGGGCTTTGCGAAAGTCGCGCAGGTCGTTCCCGGATAGTTGCGTGAAATCGTGCTGTTGCTCGGTGGGCAACGCCGCGACGTCGTACATCTCTTGGCGGGCGGAACTGTTCAGCAGAAACATGACGATGGGGTACGCCAAGAAGACAAATAAAGAAAACTCCGGTTGGACGAAGGCTACCACCAAGGTTGCTAAGCTGAGCGCGTCCATCACCCGGTTGGTGTTACCGTAGATCTTTTGGTACACCTGGCGCATCTCTGTAGCCTCGGTATATTGGAGGTGAACAATGGCTTTGGTGAGGAAACGGAACAGCAAGTTCACCACCAGTTGCAACGCGCCGTACAACACCACCGTGATGGTGGTAGTGTTGCTGGCCATCATGTTGGTCAGCAATGGCATCAGCGACAGCGGCATCAGGAACAGCATGTCCAAAATGACGATGCGGTAGGTCATCGTGGTGATTTCGCTAAACGCCGTCCCGTGCTGATACCACATATTAGCGATAAAAATAAAACTAATGAAGTAAATGCTGACGGACTTACCCAGTTGCAGGTAGTTATGTAGCGAATCATGCAATACTGGGGGAATGTTGAGTACCATGATGGTGATAATAATCGCGATGATTGCATCACTAAAGGCGTCCAGCCGATTCTTGAGTTTTTCCATGGTTGCTCCTTTTTGTAATTGATGCTGTTATTTTAGGCGTTAATGGGGGCGAGTACAAGGGCGGATACAGGTACATCTCGGGAGCGGCCATGGTGATAAAAAGGCCAGTAATTAGCAAAGCGCTACCATGGTTGATTGGCTGGGCACTAGCAACCCAATAAAAAAATTTCAAAAATCAGTTGACAGCGCTTACTGAACCCATTAGTATGAATATTGTAATCAGACGGGATTGTCACTGGTTCGACCAGGCATTACCTACACGTTGAGGCGTATTGACGCTTCGTGCGGTGTAGGTATTTTTTTTGCCATTGAGGAGGTTGTTATCGTGCGGTACATTAAAAAAAATCAATAACAACGTCGCTTTGGCAAAAGATGAATCTGGTACTGAATGGGTGCTACTCGGGCGTGGAATTGGTTTTGGTAAGAATGCCGGTGATGAAGTGCATACCGATGAGGTTGATCGCCGGTTCAAAGCCGAGGAGGATACCGTGACCCACCAGAATCCACCCATGATTTTGGCCAACATTGATCCCGCCATATTACAACTAGCATCAAAGGTCAGTCAGGAAGCAGGGGATTTTCTAGGGATCCACTTTAGTAATTACAATTACTTGGCGATTGCTGACCACATTGCCTTTGCGCTGGAACGCACGCAGCGGGGTGAGGACTATCCCAATGAGTTTCGGTGGCAGGTGGGGCGTTTGTACCCCAAGGAGTACGCTGCGGCCAAGCGTGCTCTGGCAACTGTCAAAGCCGAAACGGGTGTGTCGTTACCAAAGTCGGAGTTGACTTTCTTTACCTATCACTTTGTGAGCGCGCAGAGTGACGCCACGCTGGTAGAGGACACCGTCGAAATGACGGAGTTGATTAATCGCGTGGTGGAAATTGTGAGTTACTCGTTCCAAATGCAATTGGATACTTCGTCACTAAATTATTCCCGGTTCGTGACGCATTTACGGTACTTCGTCGTGCGGCAGATCCATGGTGAAAGTGGTGGCGAGGAGTTAGACCCCACGATTGGGCAGGTGATCCGCATGAAGTATCCCAAGGCCTATGAGGCTGCGGGCAAAATTGCGGCCTATCTGGAACAAGCGCGTGGGTGGCACATTAGCAATAATGAAAAATTATATATTACGCTCCATGTATGGCGTTTAACACGCAATAATCATTGATATTTGTGGATTGTCACTGGTTCGACCAGGCATTACCCAAATATTGATAGAGCAGGCTGAGGTATTTAGGCTGCACTATCAATATTTGGGTTTTCTTTTACCCTGGGTCGCGCCAAATGGGTAAGAATGAATGGAGGAAACAATATGGCTGACAATGCGGCAATTGCGGCAGGTGTCATCAAAAATGTTGGCGGTAAGGATAACATCACCAACGCATGGCACTGTGTGACCCGCTTACGGTTCAACTTAACCGATAAAGATAAAGTCAATATGGATGCCATCAAGGGCATTAAGGGCGTCATGGGCGCGCAATTTTCTGGCGAACAGTTTCAGGTCATCATCGGGAATACCGTTAGCGACGTTTTCGATGAAGTACAGGCACAACTTGGTGGTACCGGTAGTGGCAGCGAAAGCACTGCAAAAGAAGGCATTGTATCCAAACTCATGGATGTCATCTCGGGTATCTTCACGCCTATCCTGCCCGCTTTAGCGGGTACTGGATTGATCAAAGGTGTGTTGGCACTGCTGGTCGCCTTTGGTTGGATGAACACCAAGGGAAGTTGGTACCAAGTACTGTACATGATTTCCGACAGTGTATTCTACTTCTTACCGTTCTTCGTGGCTGTTACGGCAGCGCGGAAGTTTAAAACTAGCGAGTTCTTTGGGCTTTCCGTGGCGGGTGTTTTGCTCTACCCAACGATGGTCAACGCGTATAACGCGGTTTCCGCGGGTAGCCACGTGGCCGCCATCAAATTGTTCGGGTTGTTGAACGTGCCGTACGTTAACTACACGTCCTCAGTAATTCCCATCATCTTGGCCATCTGGTTTATGTCCTACATTCACCGTTGGGTCAAAGGGTGGATGCCCGGTGCCGTGACGATGATGTTTACGCCAATGGTGACGTTAGTGATTACCGTTCCGTTCACTCTGGTCGTCTTTGGCCCACTGGGTAACTACGTCGGGACGTTCCTATCCGCGATCTTCGTTTGGTTGTTTGCCCACATGAGTGGGGTGGCCGGACTGATTCTGGGTGCGACCCTGCCAATTATCATCATGACCGGGATGCACTACGCGTTTGTACCAGTGGTCATGAGTAACTTCAAGACTTTAGGTTATGACCGGACCCTGTTACCGATCAACTTCATTACTAACATGGCCCAGGCCGGCTCCGTCTTTGCCGTTGCCGTCCGGACGAAGAATGCCGAAACGCGGCAGTTAGGTATTTCTACCGGTATTTCAGCCCTGCTGGGTATTACCGAACCCGCAATGTATGGGATCAACTTGAAAAAGAAGAAGCCATTTTACGCATCCTTGGCTGCTGGTGGGATTGCCGGCGCCATCGTCAGCGTACTGGGCGTCAAGGGTTACGTGATGCCTGGTCTGACCGGGTTGACCGCTTTGCCAGCATTCATCAAGCCAACAACATGGCCAACCTGTACATTATCATTGGTGGTATTGCTCTTAGTTTTGTTTTGGCCTTTGTCTTTACGCTGATTCTCGGATTTGAAGATGACGTTGAAACAACTAAGCCAACGGCTACCAAGCAGCAGAGTGCACTAAGCAAGGTAACGACTGCCGCGGGTGTTTCCATCCTGGCACCAATCAAAGGGGACGTGGAAGCACTTGACCAAGTCAACGATCCTACCTTTGCTCAGGGCATTATGGGCAAAGGAATGGCCATCATTCCTAGCGATGGTGAAGTTGTTGCTCCAATTGCAGGGACGGTTACCGTCCTGCCCGATAGCAAGCACGCGATTGGCATTAAGGGTGACGACGGTACCGAGCTGCTTGTTCACATCGGTATCGACACCGTGGAACTCGGCGGCAAATACTTTACTACCCATGTGCACGTGGGTGACCACGTGGATGCCGGTGATGCGGTCATCTCGTTTGACCTCGACGCCGTGAAGCAAGCGGGCTACGATCCGACCGTCATGGTCATCGTCACCAACAGCGGGGACTTTAAGGATGTTCTGCCCATGAACGAAGAGGGCGTCATCTTCCCGCAGGAACAATTGTTAATGGGCATTCGTTAATTTAGGTATTTGAAAGGTAGGTTATCTGTATGTATCGAGAAAATGTTCCCACTGGCTTTAAGGATGGCTTTCTCTGGGGTGGCGCCACTGCCGCTAACCAGGTCGAAGGTGGTTGGAATCGCGACGGCAAGGGCCTAACGACGGCCGAAGTTGTGCGCAAAGCCGACGACCGGAAGAACTTTACCATGAGTGATGTCACCAAGGAGAGCATGGCGGAAGCTATTGCCGATAAGTCGGACGAGCATTACCCTAAGCGGCGCGGGGTCGACTTTTATGACCACTACAAGGAAGACATTGCCCTATTTGCCGAAATGGGTTTCAAGGCGTACCGGATGTCGATCGCATGGGCCCGGATCTTTCCACAAGGTGATGATCAGGAACCTAACGAAGCGGGCTTGGCGTTCTATGACCGGGTGTTTGATGAACTGGCCAAGTACAACATTGAACCAGTGGTCACCCTGTCTCACTACGAGATGCCGTTACACCTGACGGAAAAGCAAAACGGGTGGGCCAGCCGGGAGACCATCAACGATTTTCTACGGTTTACCAAGACGGTCTTCACCCGTTACCAGGACAAGGTCAAGTATTGGTTGACGTTTAACGAAATCAACTCCACGACGTTTGGGTTTACCGGCAGCGGGGCTATCGACGCAGGACTTTCCGAGCGGGAAAAGACCCAGATTCGTTACCAGTCATTACATCACCAGTTTATTGCCAGCGCCCTGGCCGTTCAGCAAGGCCACAAAATCAACCCCGAATTCAAGATTGGGTCGATGTTGGCACGGATGCAGACCTACCCGGCCACGCCAAATCCCGACGACGTGCGGGCGGCGCAACAAAGTGATGATGCCAACCTCTTCTTCACGGATGTGCAGGTACGGGGCGAATACCCAGAGTACATGAACCGTTTCTTTGCTGAACACGGCGTGAAAATTGCGATGGAACCAGGGGATGAGGCCATCCTGAAAGCAGGTAAGGTCGACTTTCTGAGCTTCAGTTACTACATGTCGACGGTCACGTCAGCTAAGCACGCTGGCGACACGACGATGGGTAACCTGGTCTTTGGCGAAAAGAACCCATATTTGCAGACCAGTGAGTGGGGCTGGCAGATCGACCCCGTCGGACTGCGGATTACCCTGAATACATTCTGGGACCGTTATCGTGTACCATTGTTTGTTGTTGAAAATGGATTAGGCGCCGAGGATAAGCTAACTGCTGATGGTCAGGTTCACGATAGTTACCGCATCGATTACCTGCGGCGACACATTGAGCAGATGAAGGAAGCCGTTAAGGACGGTGTTGATCTCATGGGATACACCATGTGGGGACCAATTGACCTGATCAGTGCATCCACATCGGAAATGTCCAAGCGTTACGGGTTCATTTACGTGGACCAGGACGATGAGGGTAACGGTACGTTAAAGCGTATCCGCAAGGACAGCTTCAAATGGTACCAGCGTGTTATTGCAACGAACGGCGAGGACCTGGGTGAAGAGTAGTTGCCTTCATCACCCCCTGTATCACCAACGTTACCAACAATGAAAACAATTTCACTAACATTGGTCTACACCCTTGCATTCGCTTACAATATGTGTAAAATATTATTTTGTAAACGTTTTTAAACAGACAAGCGCGTTTTGCTGACGTATCACGAGGACCTCCTGTTCACCGGCTGGGGGTCCTTTTTTTGTATACCAGAACGACTAGGCATAGCCCGGTATTTAATAGTGGTAGCGCCAAGTACTGTGGCCGTCAGGCCCGTTTTGGCCTCGGGGTTGGGGGTGCGTTACGCGGAAACTTTTGCGCGATGTAGTTCGGCGCAGAAAACCAGGTGTGGGCGGGGGACGTAGCTCGATGCCACTCCAAACATTTCACCCACAAAAAAACGGGTCCCTACTTTCGTCGGCACCCGTTATACGCGTTACTTCGCGTTCCCAGCGTCTCTAGTGTACGCCTATCACTAACCAAAGTCGCCTGGTAACCGCGTATACACGGTACGTGGTTGCGCTTAGCAACCCGACCCTAGTTGACGTCGATCTGCGTGCCCAACAGCCGTGGCCGCCCCAGCCAGTAACCCTGGACCACGTCACACGGGTACTTCGTGGTAACAATATTCATTTCGCTTTGGGTTTCGATGCCCTCGACGGCAAAGGCTTTGTGCTGGCGCTGCACTTCGTTGTACCACGAAGCCAACAACGGTTCGATTTCTGGGAAGGTCTTGCACGGCCGGAGATCCTGGCAGGCAAACTTGAATTCGGCAACGGAATCCTCCATACCCGCAATTAGTTGCTCGTTGTTTTGGCCTACGCCCACGTCGTCAATGCAGACCAGGAGGTTGTTGTCGTGGAATCGCTGGGCGGCCGCCTGAATTTGGTCAAAGTTGACGCCGGGGTCGCGCCGTTCAGTGAGCTCAGTGAAAAGGTTGATTTTGGTACGTGCCTGAATCCGCGCGACCATTTCCATAAACGCAGGGTCAATAAATTGCTGCTCTTCCAGGTTAAAGGATAGGAGTCGAATTGATGACGACATGGTGTCGACGATATTGCCAAGCAAATCGCCAATCGTGTCGACGGTAATGGCGTTAAAGTCCTGGGGCAGCACCCATTCGTTGCCTTGCCGCTTACGGATGAATAATTCATAGCCAATCGGCAAGTTACTTGAACCATCGCCGGCAAACTTGGGTTGGCCAAAAAAAACGGTACATAACGTTTCCTCCCGGTATGCCGCTCATGAAAATAAAAATGGCCCGTGCATGGTCTTTCACATGTACGGGTCGTGTGCCAAAAAAAACTGGCCTGAGCAAGCAAATATATACATTATTGATGTACTAACAACTAATCGTTCAATTAGCTATTTCTCTATAAATCTAGCAGATTTATGCCATTATGACAATATCAAAGGATAATTATTCACTATTTATTTACATACGGTTTCATCCGCAGTACGACAAACGCACCGCCCGGTCGGGACGATGCGTTTTGATGGTGCTTGTGAATTTTTAGTCGTGCAAAGTGAATTGTAGCTTCATCCGTGGTGCGGCCAGTTTGAGCATCTGGCCCAGCAACTTAGTGGAGTTCTTCACGTTGATGGCGGCCATCTGGTCGTTGACACCAGCAAGATAACTTTGCAGGTCGTCCTGATCCGCAGCGGCGGCATCGGCCTGAATCTCCAGGTGGCGTGCGGCGGCGGTCGTGTTCTGTTCGTAGAGGTTTTCAAAGTCTTCGAACAGGGTAAAGTCGCTGTCGCCGAAGATTGCCAGCGTGTTTGCTAGCCAGTACATGTTGGCGGGGTCGTATTCGCCGGTCGTGTTCTTGTACGGCGCCGGCGTGTCATTGACGTTAGCGTAGAATGGCAGGACGGCGTTAAACGTGTTCGGGCCAAAGGCGAGCCAGTGGATACCGGCAATCGCGTCGGGCACATCGTTGCGAATCTGCAAAATGTGCAGCTCTTGGTTCCGGTTGATACCAATTGGCCGGTACAACTTCTTTTCGGCTGGGGTCCCGGTGGTACCATAAACGTCGTATGGCGTGTTCTGGTAGTGAGAGCTGAGGACGAACTTCACGTCTTCAATGCTGATTTTCCGGTCCGTCCGGCAGATGAACGGCAGGTCCTGGTCGATCGGCGTCGTGTCGAATTCGGGGTTGAAGTACTTCTGACCGTACCATGCCCGTGGGTTATTGTAACGCGTGTCCTTGATGGTTGCGGAGCCAAAGATATGGCGCAGGTCGTAACCTTCACGGTCTGGGTTGAGGTGGTACTTGTCAATCAGGTCCTGGAGGTCGGCACTGGCCATGTAGTTTTCGTGGTCATCGAAGTCAAAGTCGTCGATGTTAAAGCGGTTCGGGGCAACCACGTACGCGTCGTCCGGGATCCGGACTGCGGCCCAGTGGTGACCGGCGATGCTTTCAAACCACCATACTTCGTTATGGTCGGAGAAGCCGATACCGTTAGTTTCGTACGTTCCGTACTTCTCCAGCAGGCTGCCGAGCCGTTCTACACCCTCGCGGGCACTGTGGATGTACGGCAGGGTGATGGTCGGCATGTCTTCTTCACCGAGACCTTCTTCTACCAGGGGGTCGACGCCGAGAATGCGGCTGTTGGTCGTGATCGTTTCGGTGGACGTCATGGCAACGTTCTCGCTGTTGATACCAGCAGCGGCCCAGAGTCCGTGGCCGTCGACGGCTTCAGGAGTGGACGTGTAACGCAGGGGGTTGTCAGGCAGGTCAATGTTGAACTTGCTGAGAACCGACTGGTAGTGCCGGGGCTGGTCTTCTGGCTGGACGACCACGAACTTCTGTGGGTGCAGGGGCTCGTTACCGTCTTCGTTGCGGGCGATGATGGTGGAACCGTCAATTGACGCGTCTTTGCCGACCAGAATCGTGGTGCAAGAACCTTTGATGCGTTTGGTCATGGGATTACCTCTTTCTATTCATATGATGCCTTAATTGTATAGCTTGTGGTGGGGAAAGGCCAACGGGTACCGCCAATTTTTGTTGTGATTTGGTGGTCACTTGCACTATAGTTATTAATTGGTTTGTACCACGTACAAATGACATGAGTGGAGGAAACGATTGATGAAGAAAAAAATCAGTATTGCTGGGTACCATGCTGACGACGTTAGTGGGCATATTGGCGGCCTGTGGTACGGGCAAAACCGCGCAAAAGCAGTCCACAGTCACGTACATGCAGACGGACGTGTTGCAGACAATGGACCCAGGCCGCGCCACGGACATTATCTCGGCGCAGAGCCTGACGGATGTTTATGCGGGGTTGTTGCGGTGGAACCACAACCGAATTGAGCCAGACATGGCGGCCAAGATGCCGACCGTGTCTAAGGACCAGAAGACCTACACGTACACTTTGCGTAAAGGCATCAAGTGGAGCGATGGGCATCCAGTCACGGCGGGCGACTTTGTGTACGCTTGGCGTCGGGCCGCGAACCCCAAGACTAAGTCGCAGTACGCCTACATCTTTTCTGGGATCAAAAATGCTGACGCCATCCTGGCGGGGGAGAAAGCCGCCACGACTTTGGGCGTCAGGGCACTTAGTCCGACGAAGCTGCAGGTCAAGCTGGACCGGGTGATGCCGTACTTTAACCAAATGATCACCCTGCAGACGTTCATGCCGCTGGAAAAATCGGTGGTGACGAAGGCCGGTAGCAAGTTCGGTACCAGCAATAAGACGCTGACGTTTAACGGGCCATACCGGCTGCACAAATGGACTGGTTCCGAGAACACGTGGACGGAGACCAAGAACCCGCGGTACTGGGACGCCCAGCACGTCACCATTAAGCAAATCAAGTATCAGGTCGTGAAGGAAAACAATACGGCTTACAACCTGTATAAGGACGGCAAAGTCGACGATATCACGCTGACCGGCAACATGGCCACCCAGGTCAAGCACAATAAGGGTTATCAAATCGTGAAGCAGCCGGGCACCGAGTACTTGGTCCCGAACCTGAAGCGCGTGCCCGCTTTCCGTAATGAGCAGGTGCGCCAGGCGCTGTCGATGGCGCTGAACCGGCCAGAATTCATCAAGCAGGTTCTGGGTGACGGCTCAGTGCCTTCGACGACGGTCGTGCCTGAGAGCATGATGTATAACGCGCAGGGCCAGGACTTTGCGACCGTGGCTGCAAAGGGCGTGACGAATAACCGCTACGACCTGAAGCGGGCCCGGCAGCTGTTTAAGGCGGGGATGCAGGCCAGTGGGCATTCTACCCTGACGTTCACCATTTTGGGTGAGGATACGGACCGGGCCAAGGCGACCTTGGCTTACCTCCAGGCAGCGCTAGAAAAGCTGTCCCAGGATGGTGCCCAGCTGAAGGTGCAGACCAAGTCGGTGCCGTTTAAGACCCGGCTTGCGCTGGTGCAAGCAGGCAACTTTGACATGGTTGCGGATGCTTGGTCAGCGGACTTCCCGGACGCCATCAACTTCTTGGAACAGTTCACGGGTGACGGCAACGATGCGGTCGGCGGTTGGCACGACGCCCGGTACGATGCATTACTGCACGCCTCCAAGACCACGGATGCCACCAACGCACAGAAGCGCTGGCAGGACCTGGTTGCAGCCGACCAGATTTTGGCTAAGACGGATGGCGTCATTCCGCTTTACCAGTCTGGTGCGGTCCACCTACAGAACCCACGGCTGCGGAACGTAAGCGTGAGCCCAAACAGTATGATCTACTGGGAATGGGCGCGGGTGAAGTAAGTACTAGCATGATGTAAACAACCATGAGGATGGATAATAAAATGCACCGCAACTAACTAGCCGAGAAAGGGCTGGTGGTTGCGGTGCATTTTTTTGATTTAGGGGGATTCTATTCAGCCATCATGGTTGCTAAATCGTCACCATGCATGAATTCTGGCGTTGGTGTGAGATCGAAGCGCTTTGCAAGTTGTGCCAAGTTCTCATCGGTAATTTCATCGCGGATACGTCCACCCTGCGCGCGGATTGTAGTGAAGATGTTGGCCGCCTTTTCCACGGTTTCAATCAAACCAAATTCCTCATCAATTGAATCGCCAGAAGCAAAGATGCCGTGGTGTGGCCAGAGGACTAGACGGTACTTGGCCATTTTTTTTCGCGGTAGCCGCACCGATTTCATTAGTACCTGGAGTCATGTATGGCAGGACGCCAATACCTTCGGGGAATACAACGATCGACTCAGCCTGCATTTTCCAAAGAATACGGCTGATAGTTTTTTTCATCGAGTGGCATCGTGAAGGAAAGAGCAATTAAATTAGTTGGGTGGCAGTGCATGACCACGCGTTGCTTATTGTCGACCTTGAGACGTTCAATATGCGTCATCAAGTGAGCCGGAAATTCACTTGTTGGCAAACCACCATCACAGAACCCCCAGAGTAGGTCCACACTATGACCGTCAGGCGTAATACGTACCAGACCTGTATCGCGCTGTGGGTAGTCAATAATGTTCTTGAAGTAACGGCCAGTCCCCGTGACTAGAAAGTAAGTGCCAGCCAATGGGGAGGCATCAAAATCAATCGGGATGTTGCGCAATACTTTGTGCACGTCACCGTACGGTTTGACTTCATCCTCCGTCAACCGGTAACTGACGTTACCACCGTTACGCTCATCCCAGCCGTGCCGATACAGTAGCTGCGTAATTTTGGCCATCTGTTTCACGTAAGGAGACTCTACGAAACTTTGACTGTATTCTGGGTTAAGAAATTGTTGCTTTTCATCCATAATGTTTTCCTCCTCGTGTGATTCAAAAAAATTCATAGGATTTGGTGAACTTTTTGGTTCACTTTCAACATCTATGATAAAGCAAGTCTGGACCGATGTAACCGCCTTCAATAACGTTGAAAATAGTTCATCCTGATGTGAACTATTCCTTGAGATTGTTCATAATACGGGCTTTCTTTGCGACTTATTACTACAAATCATTTATTGTGCTGATGATGCGGCGGTCAACACATTACTTGACGTTTTATGAATGCCTATATGAATTATTTTGAATTGAATTGAATGAAATTTTGAGTGCAAAATGGTGTTTTGCCAACAGTCATTGAATGCGCTTACTTGCCCGTATATCACGGTATAATGGCCTTGAAAGCTGATAAAGATAACTCAAATCAGTGGACATAACGAAAGGAAGCCAACATTATGGAAATGATGTTTGAAACAGAACGCCGTGATCTTGCGCACACTGTACGTAAGATGTTCGACCGCCAGGATACTAACGTAGCCGGTGGTAATATGTCGATTAAGGTGTTTGATGAACAAAAGCATCCGTATATACTGATCACCCCAACGTTTATGTCGGAAACTTATTATGCGGAACTACATCCAGCACAGATTTTGGTGGTTGATGCAGATACTGGTGAAAAGATTGATGGCGTTGGGGACCTTACTCGTGAGATTAATATGCACGAGCAAGCCTACCAAGCGCATCCCGGTATTCGTTGCGTTTACCATTCACACGCGCGGGAATCAATGTTCTGGGCCACTATTGGTAAGGACATGCCTAACGTTACCGAAGCAACTCGGGAACTGGGTCGTATCCGTTGCCTGCCATACGCGCCGGCTTGCAGCATGGAGCTTGCAAAAACGGTTCATGATGCACTGGTCACTATGGGAGACAAAGCTATGGAGAATGTCTTCTTGCTCAACAGCCATGGTATCCTCATCACTGCCGCTGAATTGCACATTGCGGCCCGCATTTTGGAGACCCTGGAGTGGAATGCACGCATTGCCTATCAGCAGTCAATCTTCATTAAGTTAGGACTACTGGATGATTATCAGTCCTGTGGGAAGAACTACCGCGAAGCATGTTCAGCGATTCCGCCAATCGCAGTCCCTGGAACTCCGGTTGAATCAACTCGTGTGCCGTTTCCTGAACACCTGACACGTCCAGCTGCAGAGATGCAGAAGGGCGAAAGCTAATAGTACGAATAAAGAAACAGAGGTTGGTTGCAGCTTTCCTTGAAGGCTGCGATCAACCTCTGTTTTTGTTTCCCCAGTGCGTTTCAGCTAAGGGTAATACGATGCCATCCGTTAAAGTTAAACGCAATCATATGTGCTGAGGTGAAAGGACAATGAAGCACTTGAGAGGACGGCCTTGTGTGGCTGAAGTTAGCAACGCTGCGTGGACACTAAAGCACCCACCGCCATTATGACGGTGGGTACTCAATGCTAATGCTAATTTTTGTTAATGACGTGCTGCATCACGCTTGATCATCTCTTGGCGACGCAGCTCGCGCTTACGCTCGCGTTCCTCTACATCAGCCTTAAAAAGTACTGGATATGACTTGAAGTACAAGCCTAAGGTAATGACGCCCATCACGATACAAAAGACGCTATTACCACTCATTAAGGCCACTCCAACGCCAATTACGTCGATGAACAAAAGTAATGAATAAATGATTTTCCGTGCGAGCATGCCATCCACCTACGATTTCTTGTGGTTCTTGTTAACGTCGCTGAAATCTAACCCGTCGATGTCGTCAAGGCTTGTCTTTTCAGCGTCCTTACCCGGCGACTTTTTACTGGTACTACCAAAGTCGAGACCGTCAATATTGTCCAAGTTTGTTGAGTCAGACGTGTCTTCTTCAGCAGATGAATCTGTTTCAGCAGCTACTGCTGAGGCAGCGTTACCAGCGACTGCAGGTGCACCATAACGTTGGCTTGGCAGAGGAATATGGGTCTGATCGTGGTACAGCCAAACGAATACTAGAAGCCAGATAATTGCCGCGGCGATAGCCACCACTTACCGGCAAAGGCTTCACCGAAGAACATCCGAAAATCTGGGCCTTCAAAGGTGGACCAGGATAGTTGTTGGCCTGCGTGAACTTTAACCGCACCGGTTTGCTTTGCCAAGTTGGTAATAACTGGGGCAAAGAACGTACCACCATAGAGGAAAACTGGGGTGGTGATAAGACCCAAGACAATCATCCGTAGTAAGTTGGCACCAGTAATAAGTAGGGCGGCAACAACGAATGATAGGTTAATGATTCCGGCAAATGGAAGCACCGTGTTGTGCGGTAGGATCATGGCAAAAATCAGCATGACAGGAACCAAAATGATAACAGTTACCCATAGTTCACTACGGCCAGCAAGAATAGGCCAATCTAGCCCGATATAAACTTCACGGCCACTAAAGTGCTTCTGCATGAAGCCACTCATGGCGTCGGCAATCGGCTGCAACGCCTTCATGAATAACTTTGAAATCATTGGGAACAACGTCATGGCAGTAGCTGCTTGAACAGCCAAGTTCAAGGATCCAGATACGGAGTAACCTGCACCAAATCCAAGCAAAACACCAATGATTGCCCCCATGACCGTGTTGTCACCGAGAATACCGATGCGCTTTTGCAAGGCCTCGGCATCAAATGGTTTGTTGAAAATAGGAATGAAGTCCATTAGTCGGTTTAAAGGCTGAAGGATGACCGCAAATAGTGTAACGAAGTGTGGAACGGTAACCCCCGGCATGCCGGTTAGGTCTTCAATGTGGCGATGGAACATGTCACCAGACTTCAGCTCAAGAACAATTTGGATGCTGGCAACGATGAAACCCATGATGGAACTGTGCGTAAAGTACAGAACAACAACGTAAGTGAAGATTTTGTTCCACACGTTCCACATGTCCACGTTTAGTGTTTTCGTTAGCTTAAACGATAGCATGAGGAAGTTAATGATTAGTAGCAACGGGAAGAACAAGAAGGCTGCTTTATAGGTCCAAGTGATGGCTGCCACGCCCGGCCAGCCCATGTCAACCGCATTAAGGCTGAGGTGGAAGGCCTTCGACATAGCCTTACCGGCGGGTGCGATAGCATCGGTCATGTAATTAACAACCAGGGTCATCCCGGAAAACGCAACCCCCAGGGTTAAAGCTGCCATGATGGATTTCTTGAACTTTAAGCCCGCAATTAGTGCCAGAATAAACATAATCAGCGGGACAAATACGGCTGAGCCTAAATTGAGGACGTAATTAACGACCGTTTTTAGTATGTCCATGATATTTTTCCTCCTGAATGTTCAGTTAACTTTGCATGGCCTTTAACGCCTGAATAATCTCGCTGTAAGATTTTTCTGGATTGACGTTCATAAAGATGGGCATGCCGTTTACCATTGCGATGTTGTTCTTTTTAGCAATGTCTTCGAGCTCCTCGTTAGGCTTGGCAATCCAAACGTAAACATCGTAGTCAGGAAGAATACTTGGCAACTGCTTGAAATCCGTCGCCTCAACCTGAACGCCAGTAATGTTGTGCTTCTCGAAGAAACTATTGATCCGACCGACAGTAGCCTCACTGGATGCAACGCCAGACCCACATGCAACAATAATTTTTGCCATAATGTTCACTCTCCTTAAAGAATTAAATTCGCGCTGCGACTAGTTTGTACATGTCTTCAGGGCTGGTAGTCTTCTTAAAGGTGTTGACGAAATCCTCGTCCTGAAGCAAATCTGTAAATTCCTGCAGTAATCCAACCTGTTGACTAGAATCAGTGATTCCGAGGAAGAACATTGTATCCGCATTTTCCTCAGTGTTATAACCCATTTGAAGTACGCTGATTGGTTTTTTTAATTTTGACGATTGCTAAAAAGGCCTTATTCACGTTTTCGGGATCTGCGTGCGGAAGCATAACATTGATCAGCGGGAAAACGATGCCTGTGGGAAACTCATCTTCACGACGATTTAGCGCATCTTCATAGGAATCCTTCACGTAGCCTTGAGCTTTGAGCTTAGCCGCTATCTGGTGGAATAAGTCATGCCGATCGGTGGCAGACACATCCAGGAAGATAAGGTCTTGGTTTAACATATCCTTATAACCCATAACGATTCCTCCTTATAATTTCAAATAAATTCAATGATATGAATTTTCTTGGCCGATTGGCCCTTGTTCAGTTTCATGTTAAAGCGCTTACAAGGCCTTTGCAACGCTTTTAGACCGTCAACCTTGTGTTGACAATGGTTCAGGTTGACCACTAGAATGTTCCCATAAAGGTTCAAGATAATTCATGGAGGTATTGCGGCATGCCACAGTCAAAAATGAAACCAGATCGCATCAAGGATATTTTGAATATCCTCAATAAAGAACATCATATTAGTATTGCTGAGCTTAGTAAACGTATTTTTACCAGCAAGTCCACGCTTAGACGGGATCTGATTTCACTCGAAGAAGATAACATTGTTAGGCGGCAATATGGCGTAGTTTATTTGCTGCAAGACAAGAATATTGAGTACACATATTCGCGTCGGGAGAAGGTTCAGGAAAAAGCTAAACGTTATATTTGCGAACTTGCCGTCAAACTCATTCCCAACAATGCGGCTCTCTTTCTCGATGGCAGTTCCACCATCATGTCAATGCCAGACTTGCTGACTGATAAAGTTGGACTACACGTTATTACAAATAATCTTTTTATTGCTAACCGCCTAAATCAAATGACGCCGATTGAAACGGTCATGCTTGGGGGGATTCTTTCACATAAATCGGGGTCGTCGGTTGGTTCTTGGACGATTGAGCAGATTTATAAATTTAAAACCGACTTTGCGCTTTTATCAGCCAGCACCCTTAACCTTGACGGGGTATACAGTGCCGATGCGGAGCAATCCACGCTTAAGTCCGCAATGATTCATAATGCTAAAACTGCGATACTGATGGTTGATCATTCCAAGTTTGACCACAATGACTACATCATGATGAGCAACTATGACGACATTGACGTAATTATTACCGATCAACGTCCAGCTGATAAATATGTCCAGCTGTTTGAGCAAATGGGGATTAAGTTGGTATACGATTAAGAGCCTTATGGATAGTTGCGACTGAACAAATAAAAATGCACCGCAATCACTAGTAGATTTTGCTAGTAGTTGCGGTGCATTTTGTGATCTAGTTACTGAATCAACACGTACTTATATTTATCGCTGCGGATAACTTGTCGCGAAATGTGAAGTGGATGATCGTTTTGGTCATATACAAAGTCACTAATTTGCATGAGTGCAGTTCCACGATCCACTTCCAGAAGAAAGGCCTCCTTGGTGTCTGCCTTTTTGATGTCGAATTTTTTTTGTCCACCTGCTGGGGTTTTACCAAACTTATCATGAAGTACCTGGTAAAGGGATCCGTTCAAATTTTGATTAGCAATTGATGCGAACTCTGGGGTGAAGTAAATGTATTCTACGCAGAACGGGTCGCCGTTCACGTAGCGTAGGCGGGTGACATTAATGAGCTGTGACGCATGGGTGAGGTTGAAAAAAATCAGCTTGCTCGGGCGTTGCCTCGAGCTGCTGGATGTCGACTAGCTTAGTCGTGAGCTTGTCACCCATGCTCTTAACGTTGTTAGTCAGACTGAAAAATTGTGAACGCCTGGCTTCGGAACCCATACCCGTTTGGACGAAGGTACCTTACCGTGAATTTTAACAAGAATGCCCTTATTGACTAGCAAGCGGAGGGCATGACGCACCGTACTGCGACTGTAGCCAGTACTTTGCTGTAACTCCATTTCTGTGGGCAACTGATCACCGGGCAGATACTGTTCATGGTTAATGCTATCAAGTATTTGATTGGCTAGTTGTTCGTACAACGTTAGTGAAGAAGAACTATTAATAACGTTTGCCTCACCCATTGATCACACCTCCACAGTTACTGTCGATAATTCCAGTATACAACAAACGTGGGCAAATTAAGCGCTTTAAAAATTATTCAAGAAAGGGCTTGCATTTTTTTTCGCAAAGCGATTATTCTTACGGTGTTTCAAAAAGTTGTATGCTGTTGTATCTTCACGGGAGGACATCATGACTAAAATTCAAGAGGAAACAGATAACATTGTGTCAACAGTATTGAAGAGCAGCGAACAACCCATCACTCGGGTAGTATGGATTGGTGCCGGTGGGTCCTTTGGTGGTTTTTATGCGGCCCAGTACTTTATGACGCGTAACGCGATTGCGGTGACGTCAGAGATGTTTACGAGCAATGAATTTGTTATGTCGCCGCCAGCATATGTTGGCACCAACACGTTGGCTGTGGTTTGCTCGATGCGTGGTACGAAGGAGACTTGTGAGGCGGCCAAGGTTGCCAAGCAGTTAGGCGCGCACGTGGTGGCACTCTACGTGGATCCATCACCCTTAACGGAAGTTGCTGACTTTAAGATTAAGTACGAGAGTTTGGCGCTGGATGAAAGCCGTACCGAATTATCTAACACTAGTATTGCCCTGATGATTGCTATGTCGTTGGTTCAGCATACTGATGGTTATGATGATTACGATGTTGCTATGCAGGCCTTTGACAACGTGGATGCCATCTATCGTCGTGCCGTTGAAGCAACAACGCCGCTAGCCAAGGTGTGGGCTGACCGCAACGCTGAGCGCAAACCAATTTACGTTTTGGGTAGTGGCCCAGCATATGGAGCAGCTTACATTTTTTTCTATCTGTAATATTGAAGAAATGCTCCAGATCCCTTCACCAACTACTAATAGCTGTGAATACTTCCACGGCCCATTCGAGACCTTGGACAAAACGACGTCAGTATTCCAGCTGGTATCGGTTGGACGGACACGCGCTGCAGATGAGCGGGCAGTGCGCTTCCTGAAGAAATATGGCGGTGACAATGTTTATATCCTAGATGCCAAAGAAATTGGCCTGAATGATTTGGATGATAAGGTATCTGAATACTTCAATCACGTTATCTTTGCACCCGTATTGAATAATGTATATATGCGTGCCCTGTCAGCACGAATTCAAAAGTCATACTTAACCCGGCGGTATATGTGGAAAATAAATTACTAAATTACGTTACGAGTGGTCGTTAGACCAATTAACTGTTATCAGCAGTCATACCCTCATAGTTGAAAGGCAATGTACCCTGTTGTATTCTTGAAATATAGAAGCGCTTTCAACAAAGGAGGGTTTTGTTGTGTCCGAAGATATTCAAAGTGTGATTTATGATAAATTAGTGTCCATGTGTACAACGGATAACCTTAGCTCTCTGGGCATCACCGCCGATGTTTTTTTCAAAGGCACTATCAATCAAACGCAATACGTCGAGTCATTACCTCAACGTGCTGGTCCACGAAGGCAAGGTGATCAAGGTCAACACGCGTCCAGTAGTGTTTTTTTGCCCGGTCTGCGGTAGAAAAATATCTAGGCCACCAGTTGAATGAGTCGGTTTTTCCTTCAGTTGACGCCATTTTTCAAGGCCATGATAGTCAAGTTGATCCGATGAGTGCTGTGATTGGATCCAAACAATCCCTCTTTTCACAAATTAAGCGGATGAAGGCGGCGGCTCGCTATCCTGGAGTGGGGCTGCCGGTATTACTAACGGGACCGACTGGTTCGGGGAAGTCCTATCTGGCGCGGGTCTACTATGATTATTGTGTTTATCAAGGTTACCTAGATCAATCTAGTTCATTTGTCCACTTGAATTGTGCGGAGTACGCGGACAACCCGGAGTTGCTGGCAAGCATTCTGTTTGGCTACAAGCGTGGTGCCTATACTGGTGCTGACAAGGATAGTCAGGGGTTGTTTGATCAGGCCGATAACGGAATGCTTTTCCTGGATGAAGTGCACCGTTTGGGCGCTAAGGGTCAGGAAAAGTTGTTCGAGTACCTTGACAACGGTACTATTTCTCCGTTAGGCGAAACCAAGTCAGGACACCAGGTAAATGTACGGCTGATTTTTGCGACAACTGAAAATATTCAAAGCAACTTTTTACAGACGTTCATTCGGCGTATTCCCGTGCAGGTTGAGGTGCCAGGTATTAATGAACGAACGCAGTTTGAACGTGAGAGTCTTACTAAACTGTTTTTCCTGAATCAATCCAAACGCATTAACCGGCCCATCCAGCTCAGCAAGCAAGTGCTAAGTATTCTAACGAGTCAGCATTACGATAGCAATGTTGGTCAGATGAAAAACTATATTACCCTCACGGTAGCGAGCGCTTTGTCCAAGGCGAAAGATGATGCAGGTCCGCTGAAGGTAGTTGTGGGGGACTTGCCGAGTGATATTTGGAGTAACAATGAAACTGAGGGCATCCGTCTACGGCTAAATGGTGATGGTACGTTCATCACGATTCGTCAGGAGATGAGCCTGCAGCAATTAGTCGATGATGATGCTGATCAGGACAATCAGATTCGTTGCATCTTTACCCGTATTGTTGGTTTGTATAATCAGCTGGGTATTTCAGCACAGTTTATGAAGGCCAGTACCGATCTCATCAATACGTTGAGCGACGAAATGATCTTTAGCAACGTGATTGATCGGGGTGAGGTACCACTAGATCTAATGAAGCGCATGATGCAGGCCAAACTTGATTCGTTGGAAGATAGCTTTTCCGTTAAGTTTTCTGGCAACTCACTAGTCGTTATCGCGTACTTCTTTTATTACCGGCAGTTTAACTACTGGGTACTCAGTGCACAAACCCATGCGGTGCTTAACGAAATTAGTACTAAGTTAGCTCAGGACGACGCACGTATCGCGACGTTCACCGATGAAATTATCAAAATGACGCGGTCAGCGTTATCACTGCCAGTAGATGTAGTGGACACATTGTTCTTGCAACTATACTTACATGAAGCCGTGAAGGTGACGAAGGATAATTCTATTCGGTGCTTGGTTTTGGCTCATGGCTATTCCACTGCTAGCAGCATTGCGAACGTCGTTAACCGGTTGGTGGGGTATACGGCGCTTGGGTGCATTGATATGCCACTGGATATTAGCGTCGAGACCATCGGACAAAAAGTTTCCGATTATATTGCTAGTAACCAAATTAGCTCGGGTCTGATTCTCATGGTTGATATGGGGTCACTGTCGGGCATCCACAAGTACATTCACGGGACAATCGATTTTCCTATCGGTATCATTACTAATGTGTCGACGCAATCAGCATTGTCGGTGGTCGACCAGGTGGCCCACCATAAGGCTATTGATGAAATTGTGAAGCACACGGCTCAAACAGTGTACACCGAGGGTCGCACCATTTATCCGCAGGAAGTCAAAAAGAACCTCATTATTACGTGTTGCAATACTGGGATCGGGACGGCCAATCAAATTAAGCAGTTATTAGATAGTAGCTTTGCGGAGAAAATTGACGTGGTGGTGAACGCCTACGAATATAGTTTAGTTAGTGATCCGAACCAGATGGCTGCCATCAAGCGGACATACAATGTGCTTGCCATCGTGGGCACAGTTGATCCGCATGCGGAAGGCATTACGTTTATTCCACTAGAAAAGCTCATTCTGGGTGAAAATTCGGAGGCGCTACTCCACGACTTAGGAGTCGTAGCGGATAAGCATGAAGTGGAGGACATTGTCACCACTATCTTGCACAACTTTACGATTGAACGGGTGCTTAACTCACTAACAATTCTTGACGCGACCGCTGTGATGGACGCAATTGATGTGGTGATGAGTCGGTTCGTCGAATTATCAGGGCAGGTTCTGGGTAATCCGCAACGCATGGCGCTGTACGTGCACATTAGTTGTATGGTTGAGCGCTTGATTCGTAATGAACCGATTACCACTTACGACTGGAAGCATGCCAATATTGACACTAATATTTTTCAGGAGATTAAAAGCGCACTTAGTGTCCTTGAAGCCAAATATAGTGTCACGGTGCCTAAAGCCGAGGTTGCCTATATCTATGACATTATTCATGGAAATTAGCGTCATGAAAGCGTTTTAACGACTTGGGTCCAAATAAAAAAAGCGTGTCAGCAAAAACTGGCACGCTTTTTGCTTGTATATAAGTGTAAGGCAATGAGCTCAGGTGTGAGGAACTCACGACCACCAGTAGCACATCCTTAATTACTAGATAAGGCTAGCGAAGAACGAGGCCCAATAACGACGAAGGGAGGTACGCTTATGCGGATCATTTTGGTCAGTCACGGACGTTTGGCGCTAGGCATGCAGGATACAGTGAAATTTATTATGGGGGACACCCCGAATTTATCAGCTTATGCCGCTTACGTTGATAGTGATGAGAGCAAATATGTTTATGACATTGAAGCGGAACTCACGCAGCATCCCGATGATGAGTTTGTTATTTGTACCGATGTGCTAGGTGGTTCCGTGAATACGACGATGATTCAGTTGTTGAAGGATTACCCAAACGTTGAATTGATTGCCGGAATGAATTTACCGCTGATTTTACAATTGCTGGCTGAAAACACGGTCAAGGACAAGGCAGAACTTGCCAAGGTTGTTGCCTCAGCACAGCAGGCGCTTGTAGATGTTAATAGTTTGTTGGTCGCACAGAAGAGTGGAGAGGAGGATGACTTGTAATGATTAAATTAGTTCGTATTGATCACCGTCTAATGCACGGACAAGTTGTCTTTTCATGGACGAAGTCGTTAGGTATCGAGCGCATCGTGGTTATTGATACCAACACCGCAAATGATGAGTTTAAGCGCATGTCACTCAAGCTTTCTAAACCAGAAGACGTTAAGTTGAGCCTATTTACGGTTGACCAGGCAATTGAGCGTATTCCCAAGATCAAGGCCTTGAAGGACAATACCATGTTGATCTTCGGCAATGTTGGCGAAACGTACACCTTCTTTAAGGCGTTCGGTCCGATTGATGAAATCAATTACGGTGGGATTCTCGATCGGCCAGGTGCTAAGCGCTTTAGCAACGCGATTTACCTCACTGATAAGGAAGTTGAACAAAGCCGCGAGTTGGCTGACATGGGTATTACCTTGTACATGCAGCAAGTACCAACTTCAAAGAAGGAAATTTTGAATAATAAGCTGTCATAATTGCGTTTTGATGTACGGAAAGGAGCGTGAATACCATGTTTATGAAGGCGTTATTGATTGGGATCATCAGTATCATCGCCATGCTCGATTCACGATTGTTCGGGCGTTCCAATCTTGAACGGCCGTTGATTGTTAGTACATTGGTTGGTCTCGTGTTGGGCGATGTCACCAAAGGGCTAATGGTTGGTGCCTCGTTGGAATTGATTTCCATGGGGTTGGTCAATGTTGGTGCTGCCGTAGCAACGGATATGGTGTTGGGTTCAATTATTGCGACTGCCTTTGCTATTCTATCGAACACCTCTGCTCAGGCGGCGTTGACCGTGGCAATTCCAATTGCGGTCTTTGGCCAGTTGCTGGGGATCGTGGTGCGGATGTTGATGTCATCCCTGTCACACATGGCTGAACGGGACATTGAAAAAGGTAAGTTCAAGCGTGTCCTTAGCTACCACATCGTCTGGGGGATGGTCTTCTATTCACTGATGTACTTCATCCCCACGTTTATTGCTATTTACTTCGGTACTGGTGTTGTTAGCGCCATTGTTAAGGAAATTCCGGACTGGCTAACCAACGGGTTGACACTTTCTAGTAAGATCTTGCCAGCATTTGGGTTTGCCCTGTTGATGTCAACGATGCTATCTAAAAAGACGGCGGTATACCTGTTCCTCGGTTTCTTCATCACGGCTTACGCCAACATTTCGGTTACCGGTGTAGCCATCTTCGCTGTATTGCTGGCTCTAGTGGTCAACGAATTCTTGCCGAAGGCTGGTAAGGGTAATGGTACAGCAGCCACGGCCGATTCCACGGATGATAGTGACGATGACGATGACCTTGAGGAACTATGAGGAAAGGAGTGAGCAATCATGGCAGATGAAACTAAAAACATGACCCCGGCACAACGCAAAGCCCTACGCAAAAAGTCCTGGTCGTTTACTTGGCGGTCTTGGGCCATCCAGGCCTCGTGGAACTACGAACGTCAAATGAACATGGGTTTTCTATACGGAATTGCGCCAACTTTGAACCGTTTGTACAGCAAGCCGGAAGACCTGGAGAAGAAGAAGGCAGCTTATCAGCGGCACATGGCTTTCTATAACTGTACGCCGCAAACAAGTTCATTTGTTCTCGGGCTCGTGACTTCGATGGAAGAGGAGTACGCCAAGGATCCGTCATCTCTAGATCCTGATTCTATTAACGCCGTTAAGTCCTCCCTGATGGGTCCACTGTCAGGTGTTGGTGACTCGTTCTTCCAGGGCACGATTCGTATCTTGGCCTTCAGTCTTGGGATTAATCTTGCTCAACATGGTAGCATCTTAGGACCAATCCTCGCGATGGTAATTTCCTTGATTCCATCGTTTGCCGTTACTTACTGGGGTGGTCAATTCGGTTATACCGCCGGCAAGAAATACTTGAAGATTTTGACCGGTGGTGGCTTGATGAACCGCGTGATGTACCTGGTTAATATTGTTGGTCTGATGGTTATTGGAGCGATGATTGCCAGCATGATTGGTATTACGACGCCAATCAAGGTTGGTACGGCCTTCAACCTGCAGAAGACGCTGAATAGTATCTTCCCGCAGATGATTCCGTTGGCCTTTACGTTCCTGATGTACTGGATGCTCCGGAAGAAGGTCGGTACTGGTTGGATTCTGCTCTTCTGTATCGGCGGCGGCATTCTGTTGAGCGTTCTGGGAATCTTTGCTTAGTTTATTTTCATTAATTTGGATGCGGTTGGTTAGAAACCAAATCAAAAATCTATAGGAGGAATTACATTATGAGTACTTTGTCACCTAAGGAAATTATTGCAGCTATTAAGAAGGACCACAGCGATATCAACCAAGTTTTGTTTGTTGGTTGTGGTGCGTCAATGTCTGATTTGTATCCTGGCTACTACTTCACCCTACACGAAACTAAGAGTGTGCGGACTGCGATTATTACCGCAAACGAGTTCAACTATGATGCACCAAAGAACATTGACGATAAGACCATCGTGATTACCGCTTCCCTTGGTGGTACGACTCCAGAATCTGTTGAAGCGACGAAGAACGCGACGAAGTGGGGTGCTAACGTCATTGCTCTTTCCAACAATCCTGACGCTCCAATTCTCAAGGCGGCTGAGTACAACATCCTCCACGGCTTCCACGAAAGCTACTCCGCTAAGGTCCAGAAGATGACTAACGCGTTGAAGTTAGCCGTTGAAATTAAGAACCAGTTTGAAGGCTATGATTACTATGACGAGGCCCAGACCGCCTTTGATGGTCTGTACGACCTGATTGATGAGCAGGTTAAGCATGTAGGCCCAGAGGCCAAGAAGTTTGGTGAATTGTACAAGAACGATTCCACGATTCACGTACTGGCCAGTGGTGCTACTTGGGGCGTTGGCTATGCAACTGGTAGCTTCCTGTTTGAGGAAATGCAGTGGATCACGGCGCCAGTACACAACTCCGGTGAATACTTCCACGGCCCATTCGAACTGACGGAAAAGGATGCGCCATACCTGCTGTTTGCTAACGATGGGAGTACACGGCCGATGGACATGCGGGCGCTGACCTTCCTGCAGCGGTTCGATGCCAAGATTACTTTGGTTGACGCTAAGGACTTTGGCCTGTCAGCTATCGCTGGTCCGCACGTCATTGATTACTTCAACCCAATGCTGTTGACTGGTGTCTTCCGCGCCTACGCTGAGGAATTAGCCGCAAAGCGTGACCACCCACTTTCCAAGCGTCGTTACATGTGGAAGTTAACTTACTAATAGCGGAAATTGATAGTGTTTCACCAGTCAAGGAGCGGCAACTGCCGCTCCTTCTGGTGGTTTTGGGGTCACATTGCTAGCACTCTGGGTACTGATTGTTTAAACGAAAGGAGAGGCTACGTGGATGCAGGCCACGTGGCGAAAAGTCTATATGTTTACAGGAGTTATTTTCGACATGGATGGCGTTCTGGTTAACAGCGAACAGTTCTACTTTGATCGGCGCATGCAGTTCTTTCGTGAAAAAAAATCTGCACCCAGGTTCCACCGATATTCGGGACTATTTGGGCATGTCCAACGAACAAGTTTGGTCCGCGCTCGTACCTGATGATGAGCGGCGTCAGCAGTTGCATAAAGAATATTTGCCCTATCAGGCTAGCCACCCAATCGATTATGCCCGGTTTATGTTTCCGGGGGTTAAACCATTGTTACGGTATTTGAAGGGGCATCATGTGGCAGTAGGATTGGCATCCGCTGGCATTTACGGTGATATTTATCGTATGCTAGATGAATGTCAAATCACCCAGTACTTTACGGAGGTACTGAGTGGTGAAGAAGTACCGCATAATAAGCCGGAACCTGATATTTATTTGCGGATGGTGGAATTGTTGAGCATACCTGCAGCCAACTGCCTAGTTATTGAAGACAGTACCAACGGTATCGCGGCCGCCAAAGCTGCGGGGTTGACTACCTGGGCGATTGATCAGTCTGAGTACGGAGTGGATCAGTCGCGTGCTGACCGGATCGTTGGTAGCTTAGATGAGGTACGTAAGTCGTTGAAATAACACTAGCGAGGGGGCTAAACCATGAAACTAGAACAATCGATTCGACAGAGCCAGCGGTTGCTGCTGTCACAAACCATGCAGCAGTCACTCAAGGTGCTACAAATGGATGGGTTTAGCCTGCGTGAATACCTTAATGACTTAAGTATGAGTAACCCGTTGGTTGATGTGCCGGCATCTAGTGACATTGACGTTTCCAACTTTGAACCCGGTACGGCGTCAACCTACGACAATCTTTACGATTATTTGAACATGCAAGTTGAGTTGAGGTATAGCGATAAACCACTACGCAAAGTGGTGACGGCATTAATCCAGAATTTAGACCATGATGGGTTGCTACAGGTGGATGAGGAACGTTTCATTGCAGAACAGGGCATCAACCAGGTACAGTTTCTTGACGCCTTGACCCTCTTACAGTCGCTAGATCCGCCTGGTGTTGGCGGCCGTACACTCCAAGAGGTGCTGGTTGTTCAAGCGCGGATGTTACCGGACTGCCCACCACTAGTAACGGAGATTTTGACCAACCATTATTGGAATTTCCTGCATAATGATGTACACCGTATTCTAACTACGACTGATGCGACCGTGGATGAATTTCTGCAGGCTAAGGCGATCATTGGTGGATTTACTGCGCATCCCGGAGCCGGTTTTGGGGATGAGCAGACACAGTACCGTATTCCTGACATTAAGGTGCGTCCCAATGAGGGTGGTTATCGGGTTTACCTGACCAAGGCCGGTCGACCGCAACTGGTTTTTAATACCGATGAGTATGATGAACTGCGTCAGCGTGGGGACGAACAGTTACAGAGTTACCTGGCAATTTGGCCGAGGAATATCACTCCGTCAAGCGCATCCTCCAACGCCGTGAAGACACCATCGGGCTGGTAGCCCAGTATGTCGTCGGGGTGCAATGGCCCTACCTCAATCGTGAGCAGGGTTTCATCAATGAGCTTTTGCTGCGTGATGTGGCAAGTGCGGTTGGTGCATCCGAATCGACTGTAAGTCGGGCTTTGAAGGATGAATATATTGATAGTCCCCGTGGTGTATTACCGATGAATTCATTACTGACCCGGCGTAGTACAAGCAAAGAAGAGCATTCGGCTGACAACGAACTCATGCATGGTATACGGACAATTGTTGAAGGTGAGGACCCCCAGAAGCCGTTGAGTGATCAAAAGATAGCGGATGCTTTAGAAAAGCAGGGTATCAAGATTGCTAGACGCACGGTGGCCAAGTATCGGGGCGTAATGGGGATTGCGGATAAAAAGATGCGCAAGAAGTAGTGGTGGCTAAAATGGCAATGATTAATCCAAAAGTACGGCAAGTAAAAATCTGGCGGAAATTAGCAATTTCGGTACTGTACGGGCTGAGCTTAAGTTTAGCGTTGAACTTATTTTGGCAACCGGGTCATATCTCGGCTGGGGGTGTAACCGGTGTAGCCCAAGTTATTGCGATCATCTTCCGTCGCTTCCTGAATTTTCGGGTGGCAGGGGTGTCGACAACTGCAGTGATGAATACTGCTAACCTCTTCTTTATCCTCAACGTTCCCTTAATTTGGATGGCTTGGAAAGAGATTGGTCGTGAGTTTACGGCCTTCACGTTGATTACCGTTGTTAGTTCATCGATATTGATCAATATGACGACTGGTCTAGCACCATTGACGCGCGACCCGATGATTTGTGCTATTTTTGGAGCAGTTATCAATAGTGCAGCAATCGGTCTGGCGTTGCGTAATGGTTTGTCCAGTGGTGGTACGGACATTGTGGGGATGTTGCTCCACAAGTATTACAACGTGTCAGTTGGGTCGGTCAGCATCGCGGTCAACGCGGTCGTTGTTATTGTAACGGGTTTCCTAGAGGGTTGGCCGCACGCCCTTTATTCGGTCATCGCTATTTTTGTCGGGGGTCGTGCTATGGACTTCCTGTACACGCGACAGCAGCGATTACAGGTCATGATTGTGACGGACCAAAGCAAGGCTGACGACCTACTAAAGGCAGTTCACCAAGAGATGCGCCATGGTATTACCGTGTTTAAGGACACTGAGGGTGGTTATAAGCACGAAAGTAAGACGGTATTGTTGACCATTATTTCACGGGCAGAGTTTCATGATCTCGAGGAGACCATTCGAGCACACGATCGGAATGCTTTTATTTCCAGCACTAAGGTGGTGGAAATGGCAGGAAGGTTTATTGAGCCAGCGGTGGAATAGAATAAATTAATATAAGGAGAAGGATTCGCGTAGTTAAGGCCTGACTGTCGATAATGGTAGTGAGGGGTCTTGCACGGATCCTTTTTGTGGGTCTCCGTCAAATGCTGTTGGTTTCAATATTTTCAAATTGCCGAGGTTTTCCATTTTGGAAAACCTTTTTGTTATCTAGGCGACTAGTTGGTAAATACGATCGAAAAAGTTTTGTTGGTTCTTAAAGCCAAAACAGTTACGTTTCAAGGATTTGATCAGGCAGTTCTCGCCCCCCAATCAGGCCATTGCTACAGGGACTGGTGGTGGCTACTAGCACATTCTGGCGTTTTTGTCTTAGTGTCGCCATCTGTCCACTGCGTTGCCGGTGTTGCGGTATGTATCCAGGACCCGCCAGAAAGCTATTGTATTGCCTGACATTAGAGCATTATGTAGATTGAGGTAGGCTTCGTAGACCGTTTGTAGTTGAAGCTGATGATCAAGACCAAAATCAAAGGCTCTCTGCTCGGTCATATATTCATTGATTCCGAACAGAAAGTGCAACCGTCGGGCGTCAGGGTCAGTCTTATGGAATAAGCGCCACTGGGACTTAAGCACCTTGTATTGCAAGGTGTGGGAGTCATCAATCTGTTTGAGGACCACAATCCGGGTTTGGCCAAGGGCATGACCTAGTAATTTCGCGATGTAAAAGCAATTAATAACGATGCGGACATTCGGAAAGACCGCTTTGATAAAGCGCCAGAATCGTGGGCATTTCAGTCGCTTCTGGGATCTTAACCCGCGTTAATTCATGCCCGTTGCGTTGGCGATTCGCAAACCCACAATTCTGACAACGTCTGGGCGGGTAAGATAGTTCACAGTAAATGACGTGGACTTGGCAGGTAACGTCCCGAGAGGATCGTTTTTCGTTACTTGCTGCAGTGACGTTGATGTTAGTATTTGGTATTCCTAGAATAGACAGTATTAGATCGTTTTGGAACATTGATCGATAGTTCGCTTGTTGTTTGTTTGATTGCATAGAGGGACAGCGTGGTTAGCCAATGGGTTGCCCTTTTATTTTGCCAAAATTGTCATTAAAAATAGGGCCCACACTCGCTGCGTTGGTAGACACCAACAGTAGAAAGTGTAGACCTTTTTTTTGTTACCTACTCACTTATTGAATGTGTAAGCACTCAAAATACATGTTGACACGTTCTGGAAAACGGTTACAATAAAAAAATGTAGTAAGACGTATTGAGACGTATTAAGGAGGAGCAAAATGATCAAGACAAGCGAAATTGTTAAACGGATTCTTCAGCACAACGAGGGCAAAATTAACTCAGTTTACTTCGTGGCAGCTGGTGGCTCATTGGTCGATATGTATGTTTCCTATTACTTCCTACAAGCAGAAAGTACCACACTTACAACGGGTTGGTATACTTCAAACGAATTTGTTCATGTTCAGCCAAAGCGTTTGGGCGCTAATTCAATCGTATTTGTTTGCTCGCACAGTGGTAGTACGCCAGAATCCGTGGAGGCAGCGCATGTTGCCCAACAAGCGGGAGCAGTCACAGTAGGGCTGACGTTCAATGCTAAGGCTGAGTTACTTAAGTATCTGACGAAAAAAAATTGTTTACGAGTGGGGTAATGAACGCGAAGTTGTTAACAATCCGATGGCCATTATGTTGGACATGTCTGCACAAATTTTGGCTGGTCTTGAGGGCTACGACCAGTTGCCTGCATTCAGGGATGCTTTTGCCAAGATTGATACTATTGTGGACAATGCCATTGATCAAGTTCAGCCACGGACGAAGGCATTTGCAGATAAGTATGCTCATGAGAAAATGTTCTACATTTTGGGGAGTGGCCCATCCTTTGGGCATGCTTATGGCTTCGCAATTTGCAGCCTGATGGAAATGCAGTGGTTGGATGCAGCGCCAATTCACTCAGGCGAATATTTCCACGGACCATTTGAGGTTACCGACAAAAATAAGCCATATATTGTATTGGAAAGTGTTGGCCGTACGCGTCCGCTCGATGAACGTGCTCTCAAGTTCTTACACAAGTATGCTGAAAAGGTTGAGGTTGTTGATGCAAAGGAATTGGGCCTGGACATGATTGATAGTAAAGTGGCTGAGTTCTTCAACCCAATTCTCTTCTATACTATTCTCAGTGAGTACCGTGCAAAGCTGGCGGATAAACGTGACCATTCACTAGACGTTCGCCGCTATATGGCAAGGTGCCATACTAAAAAAAAGGTTATTTGGGGGAACAATAATTATGAGCGCACGGGTGACGAAGTATGAGCAGGTAATGACTAGCATCCGGCAGAAGATACTATCAGGGGAATACTTCGTTGGTAGCCAATTACCAAGTGAGCCACAACTACAAAAACAATACGGTGTTAGCCGCGTGACTATACGGCTTGCGGTAGACGGATTGGTTAAGGATGGCCTAGTAGAGCGGGTTCAAGGCAAAGGTAGTTTTGTTCAAAGGCCACAACGGGTTAGTCGTCTGGTGCGCGAGAGTTCAGTTGAAAGCTTTTCCAAAGTGGCACTAGCAAGTGGCTTTCACCCACAAACAAAAGTTTTAAAGGTAGAGCGGGTAGTTGCTACCGCTGCATTGCAAAGTAAATTTAATGTTGATGTCACTGGTTTGTTGCATACTGTCCGGTTACGTTTTTTTGGATCAAGATCCAATCTTTTTGGAAAATAATTATTATCCGTTACCGCGATTTGCCACACTAGGCGATTACGATTTAAATGGTTCCCTGTATGAAATTTTTCGGGAGCATTTTGGAATTACTAGTCTGGATTCTGACGATACCACTTTGAGTGTTGTGACAGCCGATGTAGAAACAGCCAAATTATTGCAACGTTCGGTTGGTTTTCCCCTATTTTCGATGAAGACTGAGATATTTGATCAGAATAAGAAAATTGTGCAATACGGTGAGCAGTTGATAGTGTCAGACAGATATCAATTCAAGATTTAGTAAAAGGAGGGATGACTAATGATTAAATTTATACGGGTGGACCATCGATTGTTACATGGTCAAACAGCCCTGTCGTGGTATGGTGCGACTCATGCTAATTGTGTATTAATTGCTAACGATGATGTGCCTAATGATCCTATTCGTAAAGCCACAACTAAAATGGCACGGCCAGTAGGGGCTAAGTTGGTCATCATGCCAATTCAAAAAAAGTATTGATCAGATTAACAGTGGCATTGCCGATAAATATGACATCATGATTGTGGTTGAGAGCATCCATGATGCTTACCGTTTGATTTCAGGTTTGAAGGATAAGCCTGAAAGCTTAAATCTTGGTGGCACCAAGAAGACCGATGACACTGAAAACATTTCCACGGCGGTTAATGTGACCGCGCAAGATAAGGTTGAGCTTAAGAAATTGTCAACTAGTGGCGTCAAAGTATACATCCAACAAGTTCCCACGGCGGCTTCGAAAACCGTCGACTTCTGAAAGAGGTGAGCGAAATGCTTTTGAAGACACTATTAATTGGGCTGGTGGCCCTCATCGGCTATGGCGAGTATTACCTTACTGGACGTGGCCAGGTAGCGCGTCCAATAGTAATTGGTCCGCTCACTGGACTGGTGCTTGGCCACTTGACGACGGGTATTGAAGTTGGGGCTGCCTTGGAGTTAGCCTACATTGGCGTGATTGAAATTGGTGCTTCGGTTCCACAGGACATGGTTTCCTCTGGAGTTCTAGGGACGGTGTTTGCAATTTCTACTGGTAAGGGCATCTCGGCAGCTCTGACGTTTGGGTTGCCATTGTCCATGCTGGTTCTGTTGGTGCAAAACTTGGCCTATGTATTCATTGCTCCTCTGTATGTGGCTAAATGTGATCAATATGCACGTGAGGGCAAGCCCAGGAAGTTAAGCTTGATGGCTTTTTGGGGTGGCACGTGCGTCAATTTCGTTCCCTCAGCCATTTTAATTATGCTTGCTTATTACTTTGGTACCGGGTTTTCATCCGCCATTGTTGGTTTCATTCCAAAATTTGTTCAGGATGGCCTAGTGGTTGCCAGTGGGCTTTTACCAGCGTTTGGGTTTGCTATGCTAATTCAGCAAATTTTGCGTAAAGAAATCGTGCCGTACTTAATCCTAGGCTTTGTATTAGCGGCTTACCTTAAGGTTCCAATTATTGCATCGCCATTATTGGTATGGTGATCATTATGATCATGTACTACAACGAGAAGAAAAATAAGGCTTCACAGCAGCAAGTTTTGGGAGGTTCAGATGATGAAGACGACACAGACAGCTTCTAATTCCCCAGTAAGACGAAGTCTACGTTCAGTATTTTGGCGCACCTTCACCATGGGCGCGTCATGGGAGTACACCCGGCAAATGGCAACGGGGTACGCCTATGCCATGACACCAGCACTGCGCGCAATTTATAAGGATGATAATAACGCAATGTCACAGGCGTTAACGCGACACATGCAATTTTTCAACATTACCAACGTTTTTGCACCCATTACCCTTGGAACATCCATCGCAATGGAAGAGGAAAATGCACGTAATGAGGATTTCGATCCCGCTCTAATTAACAACGTTAAAGTCAGCCTGATGGGCCCACTGTCAGCGGTTGGTGATTCCCTAATTCTCACCACGTGGCGCATTATTTGTACGGGGTTATCAATTGCCTTGTGTAAGGCGGGAAATGTTTTTGGCCCAATTCTATTTCTGCTGGCCTACAATGTGCCCACAACAATCATTCGGTATTTTGGTCTCAAACTGGGATATGAACAGGGAACCAACTTGATGCAACGAATGAGTGATTCAAATATCATTCAAAGCATTTCGGAAAAAGCCTCAATTCTAGGGATGATGGTTGTTGGTGCCATGATACCTAGTTACGTTGTGGTTAATTCGCCAATAACGATTGGCAGTGGGAAGACAGCCATGTCCTTGATCAAGACATTGAACCAAATTATTCCCTCACTCTTACCAGTTCTGGCCACATTGGCTGTTATGTGGATGTTAAAGAAGAAGTGGAATGTTGGTTGGATCCTGGTGGCAATTATTGCTGTCAGCATTTTGGGTACCTGGTTGAAGATTTTATCGGTTTAAAAGTGCAAATAGTAAAGCCTCGCCCTCCCTGGGCGAGGCTTTTATGTCCTCCGTATGTGTGGGGCAGCCTTAGGGTGGCTACTAGTGACTACCTATTCAACGACTATCTATAAGGAGTGGGCTGTTCTAATAGTAGGCGCCAACCTTTGGTCAAAGCACGGGCGCGATTGTGCTGACTATCATATTTGTATTTAGTCTCAATTATTCGGGTTACTAACGTATTAACCCGTTGATGCTGATACCAAAGCTCATAACGGTTGCCCTGCGGGACTGCGGGGAGGTTGGTTGTGTCTGCAAAAGAGAGACAGGCTCGGTATTCTTGATGAACAAATTTATACAAACCAGCCGTTTGGCGAAGTAAAGGGGCAAGATGGTCTTCTTGCATCGTGGTGGTGAAAGCGATGGTACGAACGGCATTTATCTTGTTAAAATTTAGCCTTACGCGTAGATGGCGTTGACGATAAACTCCATGGTAAAAGCCGGTAGGTGACACCGTGCACTTTGGATTGCATGAATACTGAACCAGGGTAACGGTCTGGATATGCAACTGCCTAAGCCCAAGAAACCATGATGATTGTCCATCCACGCAGTTACTTGATGCAGGGGTGGACAATTATCAGTAAAAAGCTCCGGACTCGCCAACAACCAGATGGCCGGATGTGTTAGTCCCGCCAATGAGCGGGTGTGCATTATTAACGTATTTGTACGGAGGCCACTGTAGTAAACCTGGCCGCGATCGTCGATGATGATACTGCAGTACCCGGATGACTTGGGTGCAGGTAATGTTGCGATGGTGGATACTGTCAGGTACTGGTGCGGCCATTGTGGTAGCTTTATTGGCAAACTACAGAGAAAATCTAGGGTAAAGCCGTTAATAACGTAACGATTTTTGCTTGCGATGAGTCTGTCCCTCCAAATGGAAATTTTGTGGTGGGCTGCCCTCACTGGTAGTTTAAATGGTGTTCGGGGTTTACGCATGGGGGGTTCTGATATGTGACTAATTTATTTTAGGGTTTTAGGGAGAAATTAGGTCGAAATTATTGACGCTATATTTATAAAAGGCGCAAATTAGCGCAGGACAAAATAATTGTTATACCTCATGATTGGGAACAGCGTAAGCTCGGAGATGCCATAAACAGTTTGGAGTCAGGGGTAAGTGTTAATTCTGGAGAAGAAGATACAGGCTATTATATTTTGAAAACATCAGCTATAGAGCTTGGCCATGTTGATTTAACGGAAGTGAAATCAATTGTACGTGAAGAAATCCTTCGAGCCAAAACTCCACTCAAAAAGGGGTGCATTTTAATCAGTCGAATGAATACTCCCGCTTTGGTTGGGGCGTCGGGCTTGAACACAGAAACACGGGCCAATGTATTTCTCCCAGATAGATTGTGGCAAGGAGCTGTTGCCTCCCACTTTAATCAAGAATGGTTAATAAGCGTATTGAATACACCAAGAAATATCAAACAGATTCAGTCGTTGGGGACAGGAACCAGCGGAAGTATGAAGAATATATCAAAGGACTCTATGCTGAATGTCGCTTTTGCCGTCCCTAGTTTGGAAGAGCAAAAAGCCATTGGAAAATTTATGGAGTTTTTGGAAAACACTATCGCTCTTCATCATTGATAGTAACGTAAGGGCTTGGTGGTCAGCTCATCATGTTTGATCGGGATCAGTTTATACTAATAAAAAATTACATCATGTTCCAATAAACAAATGTTAGTGTTTTGAAATGATGTTGTGTTTGGGTTTTAGTTTTAATGTTTTCTGAAACGTTGGCTTACCATTGAAATTTGTTCACAACTCGGTTCTTGTTACAAGTGGCCTTTTCAAGTGATCCTTTCTGTACTGAATGTCATAACGGAAATGCAGACTCGTATCTTTGTTAGAAATGGTTTTCTTAATCGAAAATAGAGCGTTTTCCCAGCGGAATAATGATTGGGAACAGCGTAAGCTCGGAGATGTGGCTAAAATTATTGGGGGAGGAACCCCAAACACGTCAATATCAGCTTATTGGAATGGCAATATCAATTGGTATGCTCCTGCTGAGATAGGTCAGCAGCGTTACGTCTCGGAGAGTAAAAAAAAGATTACAACTTCTGGATTATCTCATAGTTCTGCTCAATTGCTTCCCATTGGAACGGTGCTGTTTACGTCGCGCGCAGGTATTGGAAACACAGCTATACTTAAAACTGAGGCTTGCACGAACCAAGGATTTCAATCTATAGTTCCTGATTCAGCGCAATTAGATAGTTACTTCATCTTTTCTCGAACAAGCGAGCTCAAACGTTATGGTGAGATAAATGGAGCAGGATCAACCTTTGTTGAAGTTTCGGGAAAAACAATGGCTAAGATGCAGATTTTACTCCCTACTTTAAAAGAACAGATTCAGATTGCAGCTTTCTTTCGGAGCATAGATGATGCTATCGCTCTTCATCAACGATTTCGATTTATGTAGTACGAAATTCGTCTTCATTGCGAAATTTACCTGTGTGAGCTTAAATGCGCACGAATATTTGCAGGATGATGACGAAATTGCAAAATATTTCAGAAAACACTTTATTTCATCAGTATTTCAAGGAATGGTTTGAGTTATACAAGGCTGGAGCAGTTCGCGAAGTAACACTAAGCAAGTATTACATTAATTACAAGCGACTAGTGCAATTGGCACCAACACTTACGCTGGGGCACATTAATCGTAAAACTTATCAGCAGTTGCTGAACGATTACGCAAAAACTCATGAACGACAGACGACGATGGACTTTCATCATCAAATCAAGGGGGCAATTACGGATGCGGTCGATGAGGGATTAATCGATAGAGACCCTACGCGAAAGGCAGTTATTAAGGGAAAATCACCATCTCAGAAAAAGCCAAAATACTTGAATCAGTTTGAGTTGCATGCGCTGCTGAGTGATCTTGATTTAGGGCCCGTACCCAATTGGGACTGGATGTTGTTGCTTATTGCAAAGACAGGGCTTCGTTTTGCAGAAGCACTTGGTGTAACTCCAAAGGATTTTGACTTTAATCATCAAAGCCTAAGTGTCAATAAGACTTGGAACTATAAAGATGCAAGGGGAGGTTTTCAACCAACCAAAAACAGTTCATCCAAACGTAATGTACAGATTGATTGGCAAACGATCATGCAATTCTCTCAACTAGTAAAAACTCTTCCTGAGGAGAAACCGCTATTTGTACAAGGTCCGGTCTTCAATTCGACGGTTAACTATCAACTAGAACGGCATTGTCGGCGTATGGAGGTACCAGTTATTTCGATACATGGACTACGGCACACGCACGCATCCCTATTGCTTTTTGCGGGCGTTTCAATTGCGAGCGTGGCGCGAAGGTTAGGACATTCAAATATGACAACGACCCAACAGACGTACTTGCATATTATTCAGGAGTTAGAAAATCAGGATAACGATAAGGTTATGCGCTACTTAGCGGGATTAAATTGACTTATGCTCAAGTAAATGAGAAGCGCAGCTATATTGACCAGTTTAGTGGTCCATATGGCTGCGTTTTGTTGATTTATATGAAAAGTTTTTGTAGGTAGCCTTGCTTTAGTTTTTTTGAGTTCATCTAACCTACGTTGATGAAGAGCGATGGCTTGATCAAGCTGTAGCATAAACTGTCCTATCTCTTGTTGCTCATCCTGAGAAGGAACCCCAATTGACCGACGGAGAAGGTCTTTAGTAACCAAATTAGTCATCATAGTTGATTTTTGGGTGGAGTGCCTTAAAATATCCCGCATTGAGTTTTCGTTGTGGATATAATACTGCCAAAAATATAAATTCAAACTAGTTTTCGGACGGAAAACATCAAATACATGCGAGACCAGCCCCGTTCCTAAAGTATTTTCAACAAATCTTCCGAAGGCAAAATTTTTACTCCTATTTCCCTCAAATGCGATATCACCCAAGCGGAAAACATTGTAGCTACGCATGTACTCATCAGTTGAATCATCCTTTACACTACCCCAGTGCATTTTTGCCACCGAGATAACTTTACTTCTAGGAATTGACAAATCGTTTTTTTTCCGAAGCCTTAGCATAAAGCGTTCCAAACTTACGCTGTTCCCAATCTTCAGTGAACCCTTTGAAGCGTATTTCGGGTACTTTTTGACCTTTTCCGGGAAATAATTTTTGCAAGTAACCTTTCTTTAGTTTCAAAAGCAAATCATGCTTCCGCTGATGAAGAGCGATAGTTTGATCTAGCAAGGATATGCAAGATGAAATTGCAATTTGCTCTTCTAGGCTTGGAAATTTGACGACCACATCCTTGAGAGCCGAGTTTCCGAGATGCACAATAGATATTCCTTGAGCTCTGCGCACAAGCTCTGACTTCTGACGACCGTTTGATATTATTAACGCAAGAAATATGGGAGAAAGGTTGTTGCACGGAGTGATTATATTTAAGTCACCAGCTAATAGAACTCCTCGGGTAATTACCGCTGAGGCCCTTGCAATATCTTCTGCAGTTTCACCTGAGGCTGGTACAATTACCTCATTTCCAGCGCTTACTGTACCTTTAGAGTTTGTCGCCACGTACGTTGAAACTTTATTAATAATCGTGTGATAGTCGGTGTACATGCTTCCATACAGAATTACTGGTCTTCCTTCATCAATAAGATCCTCTTTAGAGAACCCAGACCCCTTAGTAAAAGTCGCCAATTCACCAAGCTTACGCTGTTCCCAATCGCCAGTAAATCCCTTAAACCGTAACTGGGGTACTTTCATATTTTTATTTTTCATCTTGATTCGTCTCCACCAGTTGTGACTTCATCTCATTAAATTCTTTTTCCGCGACGGCAATCTGTTTATCCAGATCGGCGAGTTCTTGTTCTACCGCTGAAATATCGATGGGAGGTTCCTCTTCAAAAGTGTCGACGTAGCGAGGGATGTTAAGGTTGAATTCATTTTCTTTGATCTCGTCCAAATCAGCTACATGGGCGAACTTATCGACATCCTTGCGTTCCCGGTACGCAGAAATAATCTTGTCGATGTTGTCATCGGTTAGACGGTTCTGTTTTTTTACCCTTTTCAAATTCTTTGGAGGCGTCAATAAACAGAATATCTTTAGTGTTGCGCTGCTTCTTGAACACCAAAATTACCGTAGGAATGCTGGTGGAATAGAACAGGCCTGATGGCATTCCAATCACGGCATCCAGGTAGTTGTTTTCAATCAACGTTTGCCGAATAGTTGCCTCGGCACTGCCACGGAAGAGGACACCATGTGGCAAAATGATGGCCATCGTCCCGGTATTCTTCAGGTGGTAAATACCATGCAAAACAAAGGCGTAGTCCGCCTTGGTTTTAGGCGCTAGTTTGCCGTAGTTCTTGAAGCGAGGGTCCTTCATTTTATTGGCGTTATTGTCCCAGTGGGCGGAGTAGGTGGATTGGCAACGACGGCGTCAAAACTTCGTGGATGGTCAATTCCGTTAATTTCACCATCGGGCCAGTCATTTTCCAGGGTATCCGCATTGTGCAGATCCATATTCTGGTATTCAACACCGTGCATCATCAGGTTCATGCGGGCCAGGTTATACGTAGTGGTGTTCAATTCCTGACCGTGGAAGTGGACGCGGCCCGCTTTGTGGCCATCTGGCAGCTGGTCTTGCACCGTTAATAGAAGGGAGCCAGACCCCATGGTTGGGTCGTACACGGTGAACTGTCCCTCAGTTGCCGCGTCCAGGGTGACTAATTTTGCCAAGACGATGGAAACCTCATGGGGCGTGTAAAACTCCCCGGCTTTTTTTACCGGTATTGGCCGCAAATTCGGCGATTAGATATTCATACACTGTTCCCAAAATATCGCGGCCGGTTTCGTCCCGGAAGTCAAAGTCGTTGATCATCTTGACCACATCACTCAAGACCCGTGCCCTGGCTGCGGTACTGTTACCTAGCTGAGAGTCATTCAGATGGATGTTGGAGAACACACCACGGAAGTCCGCGCTGGCCTGTGGATTCAAGCTTGCGTTGCGTTCAAAGGCGTCTAACATGTCTTGGTAATCAGACGGCTTGATGTGTTCGTCGTTGATCTTTTCCATGATGGTGGCCCAGGTGAACTGTGGTGCAATGGCATAGCCAAGCGACTTGCTAATATCCTCCAGATAATCATCGAGGTCATCCGCCGCTTCGGCTGCGTAGCAGCATTAACGCTTTGCCCCTCAGCCACGTCAATTACGTCCTCGTTGACCAGATAATCTTCCTGATGGTCTGACAGGTAGCGGTAGAACATGAACCCTAGAATGTAGTCTTGATACTGGGTGGCCGTCATGGTGCCACGGAGGCTGTTAGCCATGCTCCAAAGTTTATTGGTGATTTCGTGTGCGGTAAGCTCAGATTTTTTTTCATCGATTATTCCTCTTGGTATTAGTAGTTTTTCTTGATGTAATTTGCAAAGTTGGTGAGGGCTTCACGCAGCTGGTTGCGATACCTAACCTTCGCCAATTGCGCAACCTGCTCATCACTGGCATAGTCGCGATAATGCGTTTGCGCAATTTTTTTTGAATTTTCCGGATTGAACCATCTTCATCGAGGTCATCCTGTCCCGGTACGTGGCGGTCAATTAGTGTGGTGATGACTTCAGGCGTAATCTCCAATAGCCCCCAACGCTTCATAAACTCGCCAATTTCATGTGCCTTCGAAGTATTGTTGTGCGCAGTGATGATTCCCCGCGCATCCTTCGATTCGACTGGATAATGTTCTGCTTGTGCGGACCCATCCAGCAACCCGCTGGCAGTACGCTTAACTTGCAGGGCATAGTGCTCATCTTCCAGTTGATCAGCCATTTTGTTAACTTCTTTGAAGGTGCCTTCAGCAGCTTTAGTGCACCCTTCATGAACTTCGTTAGCTAGGCGCGCCACTAGTTCTTCCAGATAATCGTAGTTCACCTGAATATCACGTACGTGTTGCATTTCTAGTGTTAGGTCCGAATATTCGATTTCACGGTGTTGGGCAATACGACGCTTGAGGTCGTGCGCAAGCGAAGTGGTCAGCAGGGTTTCTTCGTCACCAGTGAGTCCAATTTGTTTGAGCAGCTTGTCCGGGTCTCGGTAGTCATATTGATCATCTTGCTTCAACTGGCTAATCAGGCGGTTATAAGTCTTTAAGTCCTCGTACATCTGGTCACGACCAGCCTCACTCTTGGGTAGGTCGGTGATATTGAAGCTAAGGGTGCGTAGTTCTGCGACACATTTTTGGGCTTCGGTGATTAGTGTGTCAAAGCTGGGAGCAATTACACCGGTATCATCTATCACCAGAGGGAGGTTCTCATTGGCTGAATCCCGATTAGCGTAGACGGCTAATGCTTCATTCATCAGCTTTTCGCTTTGTTCAGGCCAACGGTAATTGACAATGCGACCGTAGGGTTTGTGCACCATGTCTTGGATCCGGTTAGTCCGTGAGTAAGCTTGAATAAGGCCCGCACCGTGTAGTGTGCGGTCAACGTAAAGTGTGTTGAGGGTCGGTGCATCAAAGCCAGTCAGTAGCTGATCCACAACAATGACCAGGTCCAAATAACGGTCATCATTGATGGTGCGGTTGAGCCGAGCCACGACGTCTTCCGCATATTCAGTGGCGTTAGTGTCGTCGAAGTGATTACCAAACATGGCAGAATAATCCTTCATTGCCTCACTCAGGGCCGTGTTGGTAGTAATCATGTTGTCGCCATTACTATTGTCCTGTGAGAAACTAATGGCAATTTGTAATGGTCGCTCCAACGCTGCATTTTGCTTCTTAAATTCACGATAGTACATGACCGCCATCGGAATTGAGGCTTTGCCGCCACCAACGTGGGTAGTAAACAGGCCGCTATAACGATAGTCATCTGACCGGTTGCGCCACTTGTTGAGCACGTCCTTAACGACCAATTGTACGTGTGTCGGGTTCATGTCATAGACGCTGGGGTTAACCAGGTCGTCCATGTCTGCCGGAGATAGGTGGTCAATTTTGTTTTGAATGTCTTGTTGGGTCCACTGCGGATATTGCTTGGCGTAGAAGCGGGGCAAGTATTCGGTGCGCAGGCTATCTAGGGGAATGGTGGTGTTAAAGTCCACTTTGAAACCGAGGACGTTACCATCCGCAATGGCTTCACGAATCGTGTAGGTATGCAGCACGTCCCCAAACAATTGCCGGGTGGTGATGCCCTCAAACGAAGGGGTACTGGTGTAACCAATCCACGCCGAGTGTTTAAAGGCTTCCTTAATCCGTTGCATCATTTCACCCGCGGTTGAACGATGAGCCTCATCAACAATGAAAACGATATTCTTGTCTGGAGCCTTAAAACTCTTTCGGCGCACTAACCAGTCCATTTTTTTTGAATGGATGTCACAATGATGCCGTTCTTATTCTTCAACTTACGGTTGAGGTCACCCACGTTTTGGGTGTCACTAACCACGCCACCCTTGTTGCTGTCATCCGCATCTGGATCATAGGCTGCATAATTAGCTGCTGTTTGGTTGGTCAAGGCAATACGGTCGACCATGAAGACGACTTTGTCGACGTTAGGTAAACGTGAAGCTAACCATGCGGCCTTAAATGAACTAATGGTCTTACCTGAACCGGTAGTATGCCAAATGTAGCCCACTTCTTGCTTACCATATTTAAAATCGTGGGTGCGTAAAGCTTCAATAATGCGCCGGGTGGCATATACCTGATATGGACGCATGACCTTGATGGACTGCTTGTTGTGAGTGCCATCTAGAATCATGTAGGAAGTGGCCATGTTGTGTGCCATGGGAATGCTCAGAAACTGGTTGCTAAATTCCCGCCAATCACGAATAGTCGAGTTGTCTTTTTCGCGCTGCCAGTTAAAGGCAAAGGCGGTGTTGAATGTATCGCCGGTGGTGTTTGCCATATACCGAATGCTATTAGGAGTCATGCCCACCAGAATTTGGACGGTGGAAAAAAATGTCAGAATATTGTCCTTCCAAAATGTACTGGTGCATCTGGTTAAGTGCTTCTTGCGCTTCGTGGGCAGTGGCTTTTTCCTCAATTTGAATGATGGGGAGGCCGTTGATCAGGAGGGTGGTGTCAAAACGTCGGTTTTCCTTGCCGGGCAGAACGTTGGGCCGCTTAATTTGATTCACGATTTGATATGTAGTGTTACCCGCACCGACCTCTGCCTGGTCAAATACCGTCAGGAAGGTGTGTTCACCGTTATCCAGATTGACCTCCACCTGTGAAATGCCATTAAAGCCATACAAAAACTGTCCGGCGGCATATGGTGTGTTGAGACGACTGATTTCCGCTTTGATCTGCGCAAACTCATCGACAGATAGTGGCTCTGTTAAACGGTTTTGGTTGTTGGCTTCAAGAATATGCTTAAAGTTAGCCCATAACTGGTTGGTGGTTTTTATCTGTGGCAAGTACTCCCACTGCTTTTGTCCACCTAAATGTTGCAGGTAGGTAATTAAATCTTTTTCGAATTGTAGTTCTGAGCCCATTTTTATTTCCTCACTCGTAGCGATACTCACCGACAAATAATTGCTTGATTACAAAATCATTTTACCCTAAAAATATGATTAGTAACCGTTATGGCGGTAGTTGAGTGCTTGGTCAGGTGTAAAATATCATGGAAAGTAAAAGCATTGGGGGAGAATCATAATGGCATATGTTCGGCGGGGTGCCCAAAAAGCAATAGTGCGTGCCTTACAGAGTGTTGGTGGTACGGCAACACGTGATGATCTCAAGGCTATTATTGCTGAGGATGATGATAGCGGTTTTTCGCACGATGATGTTTACGGCACGGTTATATCAAAGAATGGCAATCCATATATACCGTTTAATCTGGATTTTAATTTTGGTATTCGTGATTTAGCGGCTATCGGTTATATCGAAAAGCCAGTGCGAGGTGCGGCAATTGTTTTAACCGAACAGGGTCGTGCGGACCCGCTGACTAATTTTCCGAATAAGCAGCAATTAAAGACCATGGGAGATTATTGGTCCCGGACTACGGCTGCACGGCGTGCTAAGAATGCAAAAAAAAGCAAAATTCCAGGCCGATGGAACGACGGTAGTTGAAGCTAACGATGACGATAATGAAGATCCGGAAGATTCGTGGAAGGCAGAATTGTTGGTACGGATCAAGCAGTTTTCACCTGCCAAGTTTGAGCAATTTGCACGTTTGTTGATTCACCAGATGGGCGTGCGAATAGACGCCAAGATGGGTAAAGTTATTTCTGGCGATCATGGTATCGATGGGTTTGGCTACTTTCAATCCGATGAATTTAGAACTTCGCGTGTAGCTATTCAGGCCAAGCGGTATGGGGATGGCCCCGTTGGCGAGCCAGAAATAGATAAGTTTAAGGGTGTCATGGATAGCTTCAACGCTGAGTATGGCATCTTCATTACTACTAGTCATTTTACTGACGGTGCTAAACGCAAAGCAGTACAGGGAGCAAAATCTGTTACCTTAATTGATGGTCAGGGCATTGTACAACTGGTGGAAAAATATCAACTGCACATTTCCCCTGTGCAGACCTTTGAGTTGGATGACTACTATACTGAGAAAAACTAGGCGTGGCTGAATACTTGTGGTGCTCTTTATGTATGAGTATGAAAGGCAAGCGTTAATGTGGTGTTGCTTTTCGTTGGTGTAAAATACAATTATTAACCATCACACCACCAACAAAGGAGTTCCTGTCCATGTCTTCCACCATCCATCCCATTGACCCTGACACCGTCCGCGTTGACGACGAGACCGCGCAACAGTATCGCGACGTGCTTAACGCTATCGTCAAGTTTCGCAACGGGCGCAACTGGGACCAGTACCACTCGTTGCAAAACCTCGCCAAGTCGGTCAGCATCGAGGCTAGCGAAGTACTGGAGATTTTTCAGTGGCTGGGATCCGATGACACCCTTGACCATGCCGCTGAGTCGCACCTGACTGAAGAATTGGCCGACGTGTTGACGTACACGTTCTTCATGTGCGACCGGTTGGGTGTGGATCCGTTAAAGCTGGTGGCGGCCAAAAATGAGATCAACAAGCGCCGCGACTGGTCCCATAAGACTAAGAATTAGTACGTTGGCCGTAATTAAAGGAGGCGCTTCATGCCAACCATCAAAAATATTGTCGTTCTGATTACTGGGGGCATCGCGGCCTACAAGGTGCCGTTGCTCGTGCGCAGCCTGATGCGTGCGGATTACACCGTGCGCGTGGCCATGACGCCCGCCGCGGCCACCTTTGTGACCCCGGCGACACTGGCGACGCTCACCAAGCATGAGGCGGTGACCGACGACCACGAGTTTGACCACCCAGAGCACGTGGTGCACGTGGAGTTGGCCCAGTGGGCAGACATGATGTTGGTCGTCCCGGCGACCGCCAATAGTTTAGCCAAGTTTGCACAGGGGCTGGCAGACAACGTGGTCTCGACTAGCTGGCTCGCCTTTGATGGCCCTAAGCTGGTCGTGCCCGCCATGAACGACAAGATGTGGCTAACGCCGCCACGCAAAGTAATGTCCGGCGTCTGAAGGATATGGGTGTGCGCGTCTTGCCGCCCGCAGAAGGTTTCCTGGCCGAGGGTTACACCGCAGTGGGGCGCATGCCCGATTTGGACGTGATCCAGTTGTTTGTGGACACTTATCAGGCCAAGCAGCCGCTGGCGGGCAAACAGGTCCTAGTGTCGGCCGGCGGCACGCAGGAGCGCATCGACCCTGTGCGCTACATTGGCAATGATTCCTCAGGCAAAATGGGAACGGCGGTCGCCAACGCTGCGGCGGCCGCTGGTGCTGACGTGACGCTCGTGGCGACCAAGATGTTGCCGGTGCTACCGGCAGTAGACGCGGTTTACGTGACCTCAGCCGCAGAGATGCACGACGCCATGCTGGCCAATTTTGAGGGTGCCGACCTGGTCGTGATGGCCGCGGCGGTGGCGGACTTCCGGCCGACCACGGTCAGCGGTAATAAGATCAAGAAGCAGTCGGGTGACGACGCGCTACACCTCGATTTGGTGCAGAATCCCGATATTCTCGCCGAGATGGGCGCACAAAAGTCGCACCAGTATCTGGTCGGCTTTGCCGCGGAGACCAACGACCTGGTGGCCAACGCCCAGGCCAAGCTCGAGCGCAAAGGTGCCGACATGATCGTCGCCAATCCGGTTGGGTACGGTCAGGGCTTCAACACCGATACCGATACCGTCACCATTTTGCGGCCAGACCAGGCACCATTGGCCCTCGATGAGGCGGCGAAGACGGAGGTGGCCAGTACCATTGTGCGGCTGGCGGCCATGGCGATGTAACGGTGCCCGGACTAGCTGGTGCGAATTGTGCTGCCGGGGCCAGGCAGCGCTCACGGTCATGATGGTAGCCAGAGTGGCAGCACCTTTACCGTTGATAATCACGCATCAATCACCCAGCTTAAGTGTGGGTGATTTTTTTGTTGTGCTGAACAATGATTCCATTAGCACGATTAACCAAAATTTTTGCAAATCATCCTTGCTTATGGTGGCGGTAGGCCCCGCCTTATCCCCGATATAAAGGGATTTTTAGCAGTTCACAAAATATTTCTTTACCCACCGTTCTGACCCCCGTACGCTAAGAATAAGGCAGAGGTTCTGCCACGGAAGTGTGTAAAGGAGGACGACATCATGCATTTTCTTTGGGCGTTAATTATTGGTGCGTTAATTGGTGCCGTTGCGGGTGCCATCACGAGCAAGGGGCATTCCATGGGTTGGATTGCCAACATTATCGCTGGGTTACTGGGGTCCGCCGTTGGTGAAGCGGTGCTAGGCCACTGGGGACCACAGCTTGCCGGGATGGCGCTGATTCCGTCAATTATTGGGGCCGTGGTGCTGGTGGTCATCGTTTCCTGGATCGCCGGCCGCAGCCAGACAGATTAGGAGGGACACCCAATGGACACAGTTAAAACGGTTTTTAAGTTTATGGTCGCCAGCACCCTGATCGTCGGGGGTGTGTTGGTGGCCGGCACGGTCGTGGCCGCTAAGGGCATCGACGGTTTGGGCGACAAGTTACAACGGAAGTTACACGGCTAGTGACTAGCGCATGGTCGCCACGACGAAGTGAGCGTTGGTCACCATGCCCGTCAGCCATACTAATAAGGCCGCTCTCATCACGAGGGCGGCCTTATTAGTATGGTGCAGTAATTAATCGACGCGTTTGATCTTACCCACGGCGATCGGCAGGGTGACGTGGGCGTCGAACATCCCCACCATTCCCGCCACGCTGTCGGGCAGGTCCAAGCCGCTGGTACGCCGTGAATGTAGATGACCCGCTTGTCGAGCTGCAGGTCGCGACTACCAAACGCTTGGGCAAAGTTGTCCTGGAGTTCATTGACCGGCACAACTTTGGTGTACGCAAAGTGGCCGTCCGCGTCGGCAACGGGGTAGCGGTCGTGCGGGATGTCCATGTGTTCCGGTGCGTCGTCGAACGGTACCATGGTCGTACCGGAGACGGATTCCGTTTCCATGAGATCGACGAAGCCGTCGCCGTTTGCGTCCTGGGCTGCGGTCGCAATCTGGGCGTCCTGGCCGTCAGGAAAGCCGTGGAAATGTTCCCAGTGCTCAATGTTAGCGGGCGTATCGAACATTTCAATGTTGATAGTCAACTCCGTGTCGGTCAGCTCCAGCCGGGCGGTCCCGTGGGCGGCAGTCCCAATTTTATCAGCGTTCAGTGGCACAATGTCTGCTTTGTATGTGGTCATCATCAAATCCTCCTCGTAATTGTTATGGTCAGTATAGCACCGTCCGCGTATACTGTAATTGACATTTATCAATTTTACGTGGAGGTACTGAGTATGCATGATCCGCAACAGTGTGTCGCCGGCGCACCCATCTTTGCCGGGCTGCCCGCCCCGATTATTGCGCAGCTAGCGCAAATCTCGACCCACCAGCAACCCGTTGCCAAAGGGGCATTGTTGTACGCGGCTGGCGAGCCGGCCGAGCGGATGTTAGTGGTGGACAGCGGCCGGGTGAAGGTGTTTCGTACCGCGGCGGACGGGACGGAACACATTATGTACCTGCTAGAGCCGCGGTCCGTGGATAGTGAAGCAGCGCTGTTTGCCGACGTGGCACACCAGAATTCAGCGGTAGCCATAACGGACGCCCGGGTTTGCTCAATTCGTCGGGATGATTTTCGCGAGTTAGTGGCCACGACCCCGCAGCTCGCGGTGAGCCTCCTCAGCGCCTTTGGCAACCGGCTGACCATGCTGGAAAACCGCAGTGCGGGGCTGGGTACGCTGACGGCACACGACCGGTTGTTACGGTACCTCGAAGATACCGGTGCCCACCTACGGACGAATTACTTTCGGTTGCCCATGAGCAAACACGACTTGGCGGGGTGGCTGAGTATCACCCCGGAAACTTTGAGCCGCAACTTGAAGCAGCTGGTCACGGAGGGGCGCATCGCGATGCAGGGCAGATGGTGCGGGTGCTATGAATGTCACAGTATCAGCGCTCCAAACGTTATTTTTTTGAACGAATAGTCAGCGATAATTTCTGGCCGTTTTAAATCTTCTCGTGCCGTTACGCCCAAACTGAGTGTTTTTTTTACCCAGAAAGCGTTTACAAAACGGTACGTGCGGGTTATTATAGCTGTGTTGAGAGCAACAGCATAAACGGATCGTTACTACTAGACTAGGCGTGACCGTGGCTGAACAACACTAGATGATGCTAGTGTTGTACACCACGGTTATTTTTATGCCCAAAAACGGTGCGTCGATGCTTCCCGGGATGCTCCTGCAATTGCAATTATTTGTCGTGGTATGTTGATGCTGAAAGAGGGAAAAATCATGCAATTCATCATCAAACGCCTAGAGAAACATCAGAAGTTGTTCGAGAAGATTTCTCGTAACATCTACCTGATGGCCATCAAGGATGGTTTTATTGCCGCCATGCCGATCATCCTGTTCTCTAGTATCTTCATTTTGCTATCAAACGTTCCACCGCTCATTGGGATCAAGATCCCAGTTGATTTGAACGCGTGGTTCAATAAAATTTACAGTTACACCATGGGCTTTGTGGGGTTCTACGTTGCCGGGACGACCGCCAAGGCTTTGACCGGTTCCATGAACCAGCGGATGAAGGGTGGTCGCTTCATTAACAACACCTCCACCATGATGGCGGCGATGGTCGGCTTCATGTTGCTGGCCATCGGTACGACCAAGGCTGGCAACTACATCCCCGGTTTCTTCGGGACGGATGGTATTCTGTCCGCATTCGTAGCCGCCTTTGGGACTGTTTGGGTTTACAAGTTCTGTGTTTCTCGTGATTTGACGATCAAGCTACCAAAGGAAGTGCCCGGGGCGATTTCCCAGACTTTCCGGGACATCATTCCGTTCGGGATGGCAACCCTGATCTTCTCCCTGATTGATGTTGCTGCCCGTGCTTGGGTCCACGTACCATTTGCCCAGGTTATTCAGACCGTCCTGGCACCAATCTTCAAGGGTGCCGACACTTACCCTGGGATCATGTTCGTCGAGTTCCTGATTCCGCTGTTCTGGTTCATGGGCATCCACGGACCATCCGTGGTCAAGCCAGCGATCGAATCTGCGCTGTTCGGGAACACGACCGCTAACCTGGCACTGTTCAAAGCGGGTCACTTCCCAATTCACGCTTTGTCCGAAAACTTCCTGAACTTTGTTGGTGAACTTGGTGGTACTGGTGCCACGTTCATGGTACCAATTCTGTTCCTGCTCTTTGCGCGTTCCAAGCAGTTGAAGGCCATCGGGACCGCTTCTGTGGTACCCGTTATGTTCGCCGTTAACGAACCACTGCTGTTTGGTGCACCAATCGTACTGAACCCGTACTTCCTGGTTCCATTCGTGCTGTCACCAATGATCAACGTTGCCATTGGGAAGATGTTCGTTGATCTACACCTGATGCGTGGGTTTATGTACGTGCTGTCTTGGGCGCTACCTGGGCCAATTGGGGCGTTCCTGGATACGAACTTCCAGTGGAGTGCACTGGTATTGATGGCGATTCTGTTAGTCATTGATTCGTTCATTTACCTACCATTCATCAAGGCGTACGACGCGACGTTGGTACTGCAGGAAGCGAACAACGCTGGTGCCGCCGTTGCTACGGCTGGCGCTACCGCTGCTCCTGCTGGCACGACTACGACGACCGTTGAACCAGCCGCTGCAGCTGTCACCGACAACGCAGCTGACAGCACCACTGATCAGCCCGTTAAGAAACTTGATAAGCAGTTGAAGGTCTTGGTTCTGTGTGCTGGCGGTGGTACTAGTGAACAATTAGCCAACGCGCTGGTTGAAGGCGCGAAGGCCACTGGTGAACCAATCGTCGCCACGGCGGGTGCGTATGGTTCACACCACGATATCCTGCCCAACTACGACCTGGTTGTTTTGGCACCTCAGGTACGGACGTATTACAGTGATTTGAAAGCTGATACGGATAAGTTAGGTATTAAGTTAGTTGCTACCAAGGGTCAGCAGTACATTGAGTTGACACACGATCCGGCTAATGCTGTGAAGTTCGTGCTGAACGCCGTGAATGAGTCGGAGGACCCAGAAGCACCTAAGAATTAGTGACGACGTTGAAGTAGGAGGGACACCATGAAGTTAGTAGTTCGGCAGATCTATAACAACAACAGTGCCCTAGTCGCAGTTGGTCAAGATAAAGAAGCCGTCGTACAAGGCAAGGGCATTGGCTTTGGTAAGCGCAAAGGTGATGTCATTGACGCCAGTGCGGCCACGAAGATCCTGTACCTCGACGATAGCCGCGTCCGTGGGCAGTTCGCGAGTTTACTCAAAAACATCCCCATCGATATCGTAGTGACCGTCTTTGGGGCGGTGGACCGGGCTAAAAGTCAGTACCACCTACAGTTACTCAACTACGTTTACATCACGTTGACGGACCACGTGTTCCAAATGTATCAACGGTTGATGGCGGGTCGCTACCAGCCGAGCGTGGTCCCGGACATTCATGAACGTTACCCAGTTGAGTATCAGGTGGCACAAGATACGTTGGCAGCCATTAATACCAGCCTGAACGTGCAGTTTCCGCAGGCGGAGGTCAAGAGCCTCGCGTTGCACTTTATCAACGCACAGGGCGAGGAAAATGATGACGAGGCGCAGGCGGACACCAGCGTGGATATGGTCAGCGTGGTTAACGACACGGTGAAGGCCGTATTCAAGGAGTACCATATTCAACGCAACGTGGCCAACCAGAACTACTTCGATCGCCTTATGATCCATTTGCAGTACATGGTCGAGCGGGTCAAGGAAAACGCGCAGGATGCTGAGCCGCTGGGTGCAGATATTTACCAAGAGTACCGGCAGAAGTTTCCGCACTCATACGGTATTGCTTCGGAAATATCCCAGCAGCTGGAGCAGCGGTTACACGTGCAGTTAACTGAAAATGAGCGGTTGTACTTTATCATTCATATTCAGCGCTTGATTCACGAAAACGACGTTCAAAAATAAAATAGTCGCAGGGGGTAAATTGATAATGGCAACAAAAAAAAGAGATCTCAATGACGGGGTTTGACATTGTGGCGTACGCGGGGGATGCCGAAACGGACTTGCTGGACGCACTGGATGCGGCCCATAAAGGCGAGTTTGATCACGCACGTGAATTGGTCAAGTCCGCCGAAGAATCAATTAACCTTGCGCACAATACGCAGACCAAACTCCTGAGTCAGGAAGCCGGCGGCCAAGAAATGGACGTCACGTTCATCATGGTCCACGCGCAGGATACGCTGATGACAACCATGATGTTGAAGAACGAAGCTAAGTACTTCATCGACGAATATGAGCGGCTGCACAAGTTGGAAGAGCAGTTTGCCAGTCAGCAACACTAGTACTGGAGGAGAACAAAATTGGCATCTTTGTTGAATCGCGTTAAAAAAATTACCAGCCGGCTTTGTTTGGGGCGGCGCCACCGCGGCCTACCAGGTCGAGGGTGCTACCCAGGCGGACGGTAAGGGGAAGACGATGTGGGATGACTACCTGGCCCAGCAGGGTCGCTTCAGCCCGGATCCTGCTAGCGACTTTTACCACCTGTACCCGGAGGATATCGAGTTGGCCAAGTTGTACGGCTCAACGCCATCCGCGTGTCGATCGCCTGGTCCCGCATTTTCCCCAGCGGGACGGGTGAGCCCAACGCGGCGGGGGTGGCCTACTACCACCGTTTGTTCGCCGACTGCTTGGCGAACGGCATCACGCCGTATGTGTCCCTACACCACTTTGACACCCCCAAGACCCTGTTTGACGCGGGGGACTGGCTGAACCGGGCCACAATTGATGCGTTTGTACGGTACGCCGACTTCTGCTTTGGCGAATTTACCGAGGTCAAGAATTGGTTCACCATTAACGAACTGATCTCCCTGGCATTTTCGCAGTACATCCAGGGCAACTTCCCGCCTAGTCACCACTTTGACGTGACTAGCGCTATCCAGGCTGAGCACAACGAGTTGCTGGCCCACGCGCGCGTGGTCAACCTGTTCAAGGACAAAGGTTACGCTGGCCGGATCGGCCTGATCCACGTGTTGGAGCCGGTCTACGCCTACCCGGAGACCCCGGAAAATCAACACGCGGCGGCACTGGAAGACGCGTTCATGAACCGGTTCCTGCTGGATGGGACGTTCAAAGGTGAGTACACCGACGACACGATGGCGCTCATCAACGAGTTGCTTGACGCTAATGATGCGCACCTGACGATTGAGCCGGGTGACATGGATATCATTAAGGCGGCGGCCACCCAGAACGATTACTTTGGCATGAATTACTACCAGCCGGCGTTTGTCGCTGCGTACAGCGGCGAAAGCACCAACCGCTTTAACGGCACCGGCGAGAAGGGTACCAGTGATTTCAAGTTCAAGGGTGTGGGGCAACACGTCAAGAAACCCGGCGTGGACCAAACCGATTGGGACTGGAATATATACCCCGAGGGGATGTACGACATGCTCAAGCGGGTCGCCCGTGAGTATCCGGAAAGTAAAACGATTTACATTACCGAAAACGGTCTAGGTTACAAGGATGAATACCAGGGTGTCGGGCAGCTGATCAACGACGATAAGCGGATCGACTTTCTCGACCGGCACGTGGCCGCCTTGCTACAAGCGCGTGCTGCAGGTGTGAACGTCCAAGGTTACTTTGTTTGGTCATTGCAGGACCAGTTCTCCTGGGCCAATGGTTACAACAAGCGTTACGGCCTGTTCTACGTCAACTTTGATACGCAGGCCCGTGAGATTAAGAAGAGTGCACTCTGGTTCCGTGAGCTGGGGCGGACCATCGGTAGTTAATCACCCCGACTATCGGTGATGGTCTCGTGAAGGGTACAACTGATCGTATCGGTTGTGCCTTTTCGCGTTGTAGACGAGGGGGAATTGATGATGAACGTAATTTGGGATTTTGTGCGGGCCAACCCCACGGTGGTGATGGCCCTGTGCCTAGCCGCGGCAGCCTGGGTGAGTGGTGCCCACTTCAGCAAAGCCGTTGCGGGCGCGGTCCAGCTAGCAATCGCCATCACCGGGATTGTCGCTACGGTGGGTGTGCTGACCACGGTCTACCAGCCGGCGTTACGCGCCATGGCTCAGCACACTGGCATTGACTTACCGGTGGCGGACGTTGGCTGGGCGCCCATTGCGACCATTACCTGGTCGTCGCCGTACACCCTGCTGTTTCTGGGGCTGGCGTTGCTGGTCAACGTGGCGATGTTTAAGTGGCACCGGACGCGGACCATTGATATCGATATTTTTGATATCTGGCACCTGGCGTTTACGGGGTTGCTGGCCCTGTATGTTGGGGCGCCGGTAGTGGTCGTCTTGCTCTTCATCGTGTTGCTGGTCGTATTAAAGTTGATGAATGCCGACCTGATGAAGCCAACGTTTAACGACCTTTTGGGTGATACCAGTAGCTTGATGACGACCACGCACCTCAACTACATGATCAACCCCCTGGTGATGGTGCTCGACCGTATCTATTCGCGGTGTTCAGGTTGGCTGGACCGCTACGACATTGATGCGGCGGCACTAAACAACCGGATTGGCTTTGCGGGGAGCCGCTTTGCCATTGGGATGTACATTGGTATTTTCGTGGGCCTGCTGGGGCGGCTAGGCGTGGGGCCGATGCTGGTACTGGGATTCACGTTAGCCACCACGCTTGAGCTGTTTAACATCATCGGGGGCTGGTTCACCGCCGCCGTTGACCCGCTGACCCAGGCGCTCACCGACAAGCTGAACGCCCACTTTGCCGGTCAGCCGTTCAACATCGGCTTGGATTGGGCGTTTCTGTCCAGCCGGGCCGAGGTGTGGGCGACCGCCAACATCTTGGCGCCCATCATGTTGCTGGAAGCACTGGTGCTGCCCGGCAACCGGATTCTCCCCCTCGGCGGAATTATGGCGATGGGGGTGACCCCAGCATTACTAGTGGTGACGCGAGGCAAAGTCATCCGCATGGTGGTCATTGGTGCGGTCGAACTACCACTGTTTCTGTGGGCTGGGTCGCTGTCCGCGGGGTTTGTCACGCACGCGACCAACGCACTGGCCGGTTCGCAACACCTCATGGCGATTAGTGCGGCCACCAAGGAAGGGCCCATCGAACAGTTTTTGGCCATCACGCTGGGGCGTTGCCACACCGGTGATTGGCGGTGGCTGGTCATCACGGTAGTGGCGTTTACGGTCTACCTGTTACTCTTCGCGTGGTACGCCCACGCGATGCGGCGCCGGAACCGGGATTACACGGAGTCATAATGAAGGGTATGCAAAAGGGACAGGATCAACGGTCGTGTGACTGTTGATTCTGCCCTTTGGTTGTACGTGCAGTTGTTAGTTATACCGCTTCATCAACGCCCTTTTCCGCAGGTGCCGGCCGGCCAAATTAGTAGCCCTGCTCCAGCTGGACGCCAAAGTGGGAGTGGTCGAACGCCATCTCGTACTGGGTTTCGACTCCCTCGAGAATAAACTCCAGGTGGTTTTGCTGGGCGATACCAGTCCAGAACTTGATGCGCTCCGCCATCTGGTCGAAGGTCGCGGTCTTGCGCAAGTTTTGCATGGCAAACTTCACGCCGTCGACGTACGGGAAGAGCTTGTGAACGAGCTCAAAGCTGTTGTCACTCCCCACGTCGTCGATGTAGATTTTGACCCCGCCGGCGTGGTAGATGCTACTGATTTCGCGAACAAAGTTGAGACTAGGCGCGTCCATGATCTCCACGATCAATTCATGGGGACCCTCTGAGCGCTGATGGAACAGGGTCAAAGCGGTAGCCACCGTTGCATCGCTAAACTCGTCAGCCGTCAGGTTGAGCGTCACGGACTTGCAGGTAGCGTAACGCAGAAACCGGCGCAACAGGTCGATCTGAGTGCCAACGCCAATGTCAAAGCTTTCGGGCAGTACCCAGCGGTCGTGGTTGGCATCGTACTGACGCAGCAATAGTTCGTTATGGACGATTTGGGGGTCGCCACCAGTTACGTCGTAGATACCCTGACCAAAATAGGCCAGTTCGGCGTGGTGGGCGCGGTGGTGCTGGCCGTACACCTGCCCGTCAACGGTGATCACGTCGCGTCCGGAGCGTTTACTCTCTTGCAAGTTGATTGTGGCGCGCTGGTAGGTGTCTTCCACCGACTCATCGCTTGGCTGCATAGTGGTGACCCCGACCGAGACGGTGATGGCTATCTGGTCGTCTTTGTATTGGAACGGGTGCGTCCGGACCGCCTCCCAGCAAGCGACGATGATTGGCATTGCGTCGTCCGCCGTGACGTCCTTAACGACAATCATGAACTCCTGACCACCAGTCCGTAAAATTTCCGCCGCGTCACCATATGGGTGTAACGTGTCCTCCAGCAGCTGGGTCAACGCCAAGAGGATGCTATTGCCCCCCATGTGGCCGTAGTTGGCATTGATGCGGGTAAAGTGGTCGATATCCAAGACGGCCATGGTGAAAACGCCCGCGTGTCCCTGCGAATAGTTGAAGGCGTCGGTCATGTGGTGCTCATAGCGTTCATAGGTGTCGGCGGTGGTCAACACGTTGTTTTTAGCCGTCGCGGCTTTGGCCCGCAGGTGTTCCAGGTACGTCCAGTACAGGCTGAGGATGGCGGCCATGGCAATGAGGTCCCGATGGCTAGTACCAAACTGGTGGGACTACCGGCCGGGCCCAATGGTGACCGGGCTGGCAGGGTGAGCCAGAAGCCAGCGGCCCCCACTGCGGCCAGGCCAACCGTCAATGCCGGGTTATGGCGAATCATGTTCGTATACCGCCGAATCCCAGTCAGGGCCGCAATCAGGAGCACCGTGGCAATAATAGTGTTGGCGCTGGTGATGTTGGACCAGTGGGCGGTTAACCAGACGATGAGGAGGCCATCTACGCGGATAGCATACTCGGTGCGGGTCGTGGCGGTATCAAAAAGGACGGCTGCCAGCATGATGAGCGCGCCGTTAGTGTAGGTAATTGCGTTGTACTGGCCCACCATCCGCGCGGTCACGAATAGCACAATGCCCACGGCGACAATACCGAGTGAGAGCAATAGCCGCGAAAATTGGCCTTGCGGGTCGGTGCGCCGTAACGTGACGAGGCGGTGCCAGTAATTAGCGTAGAAGCCGATGAAACTAGTGATAAAAAAACGTCATGACCACGAGTTGAACAATTTGTGGTTGGATTTGGTTGATGGACATGGACAGTACTCCCCAAATGCGGTTCTTGGTTAAGCCCATGTTCCCCCGAAGATGGGCCTAACGCTGGTAACGATCAGCTACAAACGGTGCCACCAAAATGCCTGGGACTTTGATGTTACCACGAGTGCAGTAGTGCAATAAACGTACAATAAGCAACGGATGTTTGCCTATTTATCTACGTTCAGTTTATGTCTTCATCCGCCAATCTACAAGCAAATTAATCAATCAGTTATGGTAACGTAATACAACTATTGGGCAGTACTAATGCTGGACTAGTGAAGATGTGGAAATTGTGGTGTAAGCGCTATTCAATGGGGCCAATCGTGCTAAACTGGGGATGATGAATGGGGGTAGTCATAATGGCAAAGGTACGACTGATCATGAGTGATATCGACGGGACGCTGGTCAACGATGACCACGTGATTCCCGCAAAGGTTGTGACCACGATCCAGGACTTTAAGGCGCGCGGTGGCCGCTTCGTGTTGGCCTCGGCCCGCCCACCGTTGGGAATGACGGCCTTGGCCGACCAGCTCGGCTTTGACGTGCCGCTGGTCAGCTTCAACGGTGCGTACATCGCCCAACGGGATGCGGACGGCGTGCTTGCCCCCATTTATGAGGCGCCACTAGCACCGGGCGCGGCCCGGACGGTATACCAGGTTGCCCGGCAACAGGATCCCGGCTTAAGCATCAACGTCTTTTCCGGCCAGCACTGGTTTGTGGATGAGCAGGAGTACTGGGAGACACAGGAAGCGGACATCACGGGCTTCCCGCCGGAGGTCCAACCGCTACACGAGGTGTTGGCGGGAGAAGACCCGATCCACAAGGTGCTGGTGATGGGTGAAGAGCCCGACATCGACGTGTTACAGGCGACGCTGGCAGACCGGCCAGAATTAGACCTAGCCTCTCTCGTTCCAAGCCGACCTATTTGGAAATCACGCACCGCGGCGTTACCAAAGCTGCGGCGTTGGCTTTCCTGCGCGACTACTTCAAGGTGCCGTTAGCCGCCACGCTAGCCATCGGCGATGGGGGTAATGACCTCCCAATGATTCAAGCGGCCGGGGTTGGGGTCGCTATGGGTAATGGCGCTGCGGCGTTGCGGCAGGCGGCGGACGCTGTGGTCGCCGATAATAATGCTGGTGGGGTCGCGGAAGCAATCAACCGCTTCGGTATTTAGTTAAATTGATATCAGTATGCCAAAAGATGCATGTCGGTCGGCAATCCTTATTTGATTGCGACCGATTTTTTTTATTTGACGTTAAATAATATATTTTCCAGGTGATGGTAATGATAACGCCACTTTTATCATAACCATGTTGCGCCCTTTAAATATCAGCATTGGGCACGATTGTATGTGTGTGAGAGCGGCAAAACATTGGCCGTTCTTACCAAGTTGCCATAATTTGAAAAATAAATTTGCTGTTATTCCAATTTAGGCAAAGGTACTGGTTGGTAGAATGAAGGCGGCTTCACTAGCATGTACAAAGGTATTTATTGGGTAAAAGTTATCCAAAGATAAGGACGTGCCAATGATTACCGGCTATTATCACGTTATTGAGTGTAGGTTGTTACTAGGTTTTTAAGTTTTGGGGGATACTTTTGAAAATTAAATATGTATTTGCTTCTGTAGCAAGTGCGGCTTTGTTGGCAGTTGGCGTCCTGGGGGGGACACCAAGTCAGTCAGGCAGTGCTAATGGTGCAGTGCGCTCTTCGCAGTCAACTTCGGCCCACAAAGTGGTGAAGAAGGATACTGCCAAGAAGTCTACGGCCAAGAAGAGCAAGGACACTGCTGCTAAGACGGCCAAAAAGGACCATCAACAGGCAGCAGCTAAAGCGGCTAAGCAGGCTAAGGTTGCTAGTGCGTCCAGCGCTAGCAACACGAGTGCCAGCCAGGCGAGTGCGACCAGTACTAGCAGTAGCCAGGCCAGCCAGGCGGCTAACAGCACCAGTACCACGAGTACTGCAGCCAGTGCAAACACTACGGCCGCGGCACCAGCAGCCAAAACCAGTCAACCGGCAGCTAGCCATGCAACCACGCCAACCACAGGCTTCACGATCGGTGGCTCCACGTACGCCATCCGGTCCTTTAGTGGTAGTGGTTCAGTTCCAGCCGACAGCTACGTTTACCAGTGGACTGGCATGAGCAACCACTACCTGTTCGAACGGACGGGGGTAGCGTTTGGTTCTTTGGCTAGTGCTGGTGTTGGTTCGACCGTTGCCGTTAACGGCCACCAGTACACCATCCGTCAGGTGCTGTACAACCAGAACAACACGACCGACGCGGCGTATGACGCGTTGATGGCTGGTAAGGCTAAGTGGGGCGGGATCAGTTTCCAGACCTGTGAAGCTACCAATGGTTACGTACGTCTGTACTTTGCTAACTAGTTAGTATTACATTCATAGGTACATAAATAGACCCGTTAGTTGCGGACACGTAATTAACGGGTCTATTTGTATGGTGAAGGTTGGGATATCTTAATGGCACCTTAAGGGAATTGGCAAAGAAGCGTAACTCGGCCTGCACAGTTTCTTCACACTTTCCCGGCATACTAATCAACATAGAAACGAGGTACCCCAGAACCTCGCTCCTAAACTTCTTCTTCATAATCGTGATGTGGTTTCCCAGAATCACATTACCCTCCCTCATTGAGGACCTCCGTGTGGACAGCGGGGGGCCTTTTTTTGTTGCGTGAAGTGGGACACGGGTTGTGGGTGGGCGAATATTATCATAGATAATAGGAAGTTGAAAAGAGCGGCGGTGGTGGGATGCGTTTCGATTTCCGTTACTACCTATAATTATCGGGCTGCAGTCTCTCGGCTGAGCTGACGCGCAGCCTGCGAGTGGCTGGCCCGAAGCGCTGAAGCGCAGTGGTGGTAATCTGTCACTGAACTCGCTCTGACGTCCGATATGTATCGGGCAACAGTCTCTCGGCTGAGCTGGCGCGCAGCCTGCGAGTGGCTGGTCCTAAGCGCTAAAGCGCAGTGGTGGTAATCTGTCACTGAACTCGCTCTGACGCCCGATATGTATCGGGCAACAGTCTCTCGGGCTAGCTTTGCGAGCCCTGCGAGTGGCTGGTCCTAAGCGCTAAAGCGCGGTAGTGATAATCTGTCACTGAACTCGTTCTGACATCCGGTATGTATCGGGCTGCAGTCTCTCGGGCTAGCTTTGCGAGCCCTGCGAGTGGCTGGCCCTAAGCGCTAAAGCGCTAAGGGCCAGCGCAAAAAAAAGAAGCCCGCATGGGGAGCCAATGTCCCACTTGCGCACTTCTTCCTGGTAATCCTGCTGAGGCGTGCCCCACACGCAGGCAACGCAGGCACCCAATACTCCACGGCCCCCACCGTGGCGCCTTCGCGAACGTTGAATTGCTTCAACAAGTATCGGTAACCATACGTTCAGTTGCTAAGTGCTCCGTCCATTTGGTCCGCAGCGTACCCACAACTTACACTTTACAGATGAAACTATACATTTTTTTTGTATATACTTGTCCATTATCGCAAGATAAACAAACTTATATTTCGACAAAAAAAGGTCTGTTATTTAGACCAATTAGCGCCTGGGCTTACGCAATCAAGGAAATTAGCCGTACCAATTGGCGTTAATCATGGCAAATGTTGGGTGACGGTAGCACAAATCTCTGAAAAATCGGTATGCTTGCGCTTATGGTAACGATTGACTTTGCCACTGTCGGTCATAATTCAGTCCGTGTTTACATGAACGCATTTGGTTACGGCGACCACTTGGTGCGCGCCGTGCTCGACCTGAGTATATGGAGTTATTCACGCCATACAAAAAGGCGGCAGCCACACGCTACCACCTTCTGGCTGACGTTAAATTGTAATTTCTTCGATCTCGCCCAACTGCCGCAGCTTTTCGCGCTGCAGCACCTTAATGCCGTTGCGATCCGTGGAAATCAGCCCGAGTTGCCGGAGCTTTTTCATGTTGCGGGAGGTGTTGACCGGGTTCAGCACGACCAGACTGCCCATTAGTGATTGGCTCACGTGGACCGTATCATCGCTGGGTTCGTATTCGTCCAGGTAGCAGGTCAGGTAGTATGCCAGTCGCTGCCACCCCGTACTGGTCAGCAACAACTCCTTTTTGCGGATCAGGTAATCGATGTTGCGCTGGTAGCTGAGAATGAGTTGATGATTAAAGTCGCGGTTGTTATACACCAGTTGGTCGATCTTATCATGGCTAATTGCTAAGACGTGGGCTTCGTGAATTGCCACGAGGCTGAGCGTGCTCTCTGCTGGTGCCTTCGGAACGGTACACTGGTGTAAGTGTGTCGTGACCGCACAACAAAAGACCGTGCTCCAATCCCGACTTGAAGAGTACCGAGCGCATGATGAGACCGTCCTCAATGTAGTAGTAGAAATGGCGGCCATTGGTGTCTTGCAGGCGTTCACCGACGTGGACGGTGATGCGTTTAGTCGCAAGACCAGTAAGAAGGGACTTAAACTTGGCGTAGTCCCCGTTGACGTAGAAGTTTAATTTGTTCATTGTTGCATCTCCCCGGATGTCTGCGGATGGTGACCGGCGGGTGCATTCGGCTTGCCATGGTATGTGAATACTACCTGAGGGTCGACGTGCGCATTCGGTGTGACCGATGCCATCATTCCCCAATTATATGCGTAGAATTTACACACGAAAATATTCGTCGATAATTAACAGTGTTAATTTTATGATGTTATAAACCATGCATCTGATTCAAAAAAAATAATACTGGCACCTTGATGGCGGGCCGCTTGCCGTCGAGGAGGGTGGAAGGTGTTGCAAAATATTCCGGTTGCTCTGACACCCTTATTTTACTTGGTTTACATAATGAAAGTAAAGCAAAAAAAAGCATTGGTGCTAGTTATATGTATGCGCGGCGCCAACTAGTCATAGATAACACCAAGCATTGGCGCCTAATCACGCGGTGGGGTGTTATTGTGTGGCGGTATCGGTGTTATGGACGCTAACTGAAGGTGAGGCAGTGCGATTGTGCAAGGCACCAGTGACCTGTAGACGTGTATGTGCAGTGTCCCCGCGATTACGGCATCTTGGTGGGGTCGAAAGTCGCTTGCGCCAACGTGAGAAATTCCTGGACGGGTTCACTGAGGGGCATACCAACTTTGTAGGTGATGGCCACATCAGCCTGAAAGTCGGTTACGGGCAGCGGCACAATTTGGGTGTCACCCTGAAGGGTGGTGGCCGTCAGTAGGGACGCCGGCACAATCGTGGCACCCAACCCGGCGTTGGCCAACTGGACCGCGGTGGTCAGGTTAGGGGTACGCAAAATGATGTTGGGGGTCGCCTCGTTTTGGGCGAGGAAGCTGGTTACAAGGTGCTGAAAGCCCGAGTCGTCAGTTTCGGCGATGAAGTCTTGGTCGTGAATCAGCGTGGCGATTCCGGGAGTGGCGTTGGCGTCAAAGTCGGGCGGCAATAGGCGGCTGGGCATGATCAACGCTGCGCTATCCGTGAACAGACGTTGGTGCTCCAGTGCTTCGTCGTAGGTGCGGCCAATCCCAATGTGCATATCGATGTCGCCAGCCAGTACGGCTTGCGCCATGGCGACTGCGGGTTGTTCAAAGAGGTGGATCTGCACCTGGGGAAAGCGCCGATGAAATTCCGGTAAGAGTTGCGGCAAAATGACTTGGGCGAGGGACGGGTTAACGCCCAACGTGATGCGGCCGACGTCGGTATGGGCGTAGGCTTTGAGGTTGTTGCTGACCGTCTGAAAGGAGCGGACCAGTTGCTGCATCTGGCGGAGGTAGTATTCACCCGCGTACGTCAGGCGCAGCGGGTGCTGGGCGCGGTCAATCAGCGCGACGCCGTACTGTTTTTCCTGGTTGCGAATCAGCTTGCTGACGGTGGGCTGCGTCATAAAGAGGTTGGCTGCAGTCTGGGAGACACTCCCGGTCTGGCTAATCTCGGTGAGGATGTTAATGAGCTGACGTTCGTGACTTAGTGGTGGTGTCATGAGCGACCTCCTTTTGTAACCGTAATCTAACCTTATCATTAGTCAGTATGCGCCCAACGTCAATGGGGTGCAAGTGTGGGGTGTGTTGGCCAGTCCCATGGGTACTGTTGGGGTAGGAGCGCGTAGTACTAATAATATAGTAGAAAGTGGCACCCAATGGCGGTCGGTATCCGTGCTAATTACCCAACTGCCGCCGCTGGACCGCTGTTGGCAGGTAATGGTGTTAGTGGTATTCTAACCACAAGCACTAACAAAAAGTAACGGTATCCGGACAAAGGGGGATGTAACCATTGGCAGACAAAGATGATGAGGCGTTGCGGCGCCGGTTGACGCCCGAACAGTACGCGGTGACGCAGGAGGCCGCGACTGAACGCCCGTTTAGCGGCCAGTACGACGACTTTTACCAAGCGGGTATTTACGTGGACGTTGTGAGTGGCGAGCCGCTGTTTTCTTCGCAGGATAAGTATGATGCGGGCTGTGGCTGGCCGTCATTTACGCGGCCAATTACCAAATTGGCTGAGCACCGGGACCAGAGCTTCGGCATGGAGCGGACGGAGGTGCGGAGCAAAAGCGCCGGGTCGCACCTCGGCCACGTCTTTTCGGATGGGCCGGCCGCGGCGGGTGGCCTGCGGTATTGTATTAACTCCGCAGCGTTGCGGTTTATCCCCGTGGCGGACCTTGAGGCGGCAGGTTATGGCGAGTACCGGCAACTATTTCAATAAACAGGTGACATTAGGCCGCCACGACTTGACGTTCGTGGCGGCTTGTTTTACTTTTAAAAAGGAAACGATTTCATAGAATCGAGGTTAGCAATATGCATAAAGTACAATTAGGCAATAGTAACTACCAGGCATCCGCCGTAGCGTTAGGCGTGATGCGGATGAACGCGTTGTCTGTACCCGAGGCGGCGACCGTGCTGGACACCATCAAGGACGTGGGCATCAACTACATTGATTCTGCGGACATTTATGGTGCTGGTGACTCCGAGCGGGTCCTGGGCCAGGCACTCAAGCGTGCGGGCGCTAACCGCAACGACTTTTTCATCCAGTCGAAGGTCGGAATTGTTCAAAGCAAAGGTGACTCCCCGTTAGGCGCGGCTCCGTATGGTGGGCGTTACGACTTCTCGAAGCGTCACATTCTCGAGGCCGTTGATGGCGTCCTCGAGCGTCTGCAAATTGACTACTTGGACGCATTGTTGCTACACCGGCCCGACCCACTGATGGAAATCGATGAGGTTGCCGCGGCGTTTGATGAACTGTTGGCTAGCGGCAAGGTGCGCCACTTTGGGGTATCAAACTTCAACCCACGGCAGGTCGACTTGTTGCAGTCGGTAGTGAACCAGAAGTTACTGATCAACCAGCTACAGTTTGGTGTGATGCACACGGGTCCGATTACGTTCGGGATGCACACGAACATGACGGATGACGGCAGTATCAACCGTGATGGCGGTGTGATCGAATACTCACGGTTGCACAAGATGACGATTCAGACGTGGTCACCATTCCAGTACGGTCAGATTGAGGGTACGTTCATTAACAACCCGGCCTTCCCGGAGGTCAACCGGGTTCTGGACGTGGCCGCTAAGAAGCACGGTGTATCGAAGAATGCGATTGCCACGGCATGGATTCTGCGGCACCCGGCCCACATGCAGGTCATTATCGGGACGATGAATCCGGATCACATCCGCGACAGTGCGGCTGGTGCGGACGTCGACCTGACCCGGCAGGAGTGGTACGACATTTACTACGCTGCTGGGAATGATATGCCGTAATGGTTTGCGGTTAGGCGTGATTTGGTAAAATATAGCTTCCCCAGAAGGACGCGTGGCGGTCTTCGGCGGGTGGCTATTTTTTTTGCCAATTTGGCGGGCGGGCAACATTAATTAGAACTTACGCTACTTGCGCTTGGGCCTGGGTTCGTGGTGGGTTGAATATCACTAGCACTGTTTACCCTCAGTGGTCGGTTGGGGGGTGTGGAACCCGCCGTGCACCCAAGCTGGGCCCGTCAGCCGCAGTCCCACTACCAGCTGCAGATTCTGCTCTCCTAATCTTGTCCCCAATCATGCGCCGGATTAGAATGGGGTTATGTAACAGACACCAGGGTTGGCGCCCTGGTGTTACTTAACTTTGGGGGTAACCGCATGACCGACATTCAGCTAATTGCATCTGATATGGACCACACGTTGTTGGAGGAGGATGGCAGCGTGCCCACCGGCCTCTTTGACCGGATTCGTGCCCTTCGTGAGCACGGCGTGGAATTCGCCGCGGTGAGCGGACGCTCCATTGCCACCCTACAGGGACTCTTCGCTCCCGTACGCAAAGCGGTGACGTTGGTCGGCGACAATGGGGCCGTAATTGAGCGGGGCAGTCGGCGGGTGTACACCAACGCCCTGCCGACGGCGACCCAGCAGCACTTAGTTGTGCATGCCCAGCGGCAGCGCGCGGGGGTGCCCATCCTGTCAGGCGTGGACGCAGGTACATCGATGCGCGGGATCGGCGCTACATTGCCCAGTTGGGTAACTTTTTCAACGCCGTGCGCGTGGTGCCCCACCTTGAACAGTTCCAGCAGGATGTGACCAAGTTCACGGCCTTCTATCCGGATGGGGATGCGTACGACCGGGTGGAGAAGGAGTTTGACCGGCCCTTTGGTAGTGACCTCTCCGTGACCGTCGGCGGCGTCCACTTTGTTGACGTGATGAATCCCGACGTGGACAAAGGGGCGGCGATTCGCCAGATCGGGTCGGCGTACGGCATTCCGACCGCCCACATGATGCGTTCGGTGACGGCGCCAACGATGTACCGATGTTACGGACGGTGAAGTACAGCTACCACGTGCTCAACGCCCTGCCGCCCGCTGCTGCGGCGGCGCGCTTTACCACGGCGTCCAACCGACGCCACGGGGTTTTGCGGATCATTGATAAAGTCTTAGCGGACATTATTTAGGGGGCGAGCAGTTGACCTACTTATACTTGGTGCGCCACGGCCAGACCGTCGTGAACACAGAGGGGCGCTTTAATGGCGGTGGGGTGGACGGCCCACTGACCGCCAAGGGTGTGGCGGGGGCGCAAGCCGTCCACACGTTGCTACAAGGCATCCACTTTGACCGCATTGTTAGTTCGCCGTTGCCCCGAGCGGTCGCGACGGCACGGCTAGTGACGGCGGCCGACGCGCCAATTGAACTCGACGACCGCCTGCGCGAGATGAGTCTCGGCGATTGGGACGGCCAGCTGTTGGCGCCGTGGATGGATGACCCCGAGTTCATTAATTACCGCCACCACATGGAACACTGGAATTACCGGGCGGTGCACGCGGAGGGTTACCAGGCATTGCTGCGGCGCACGCGCGCGGCCTTCAACGATCTGGCTGTGTCGGTAGGACCAACGGGCCGGGCGTTGGTCGTCAGCCACGGTATCGTCTTGACGGTGACCGCCAACGTGCTGACTGGCGTGCCGCTGGACCACGCTCGGGATACCGGTGAGGTGGCCAATACCAGCGTCACGGTGTTGCGGACGGATGGGCAGACTTGGACCAAAGCAGCGTGGAACGTGAAACCGGGTGCGGGCCAACCGCTCAACTTCTAACTAATTATCGACCAGGGGTCACCGTAGTGGGTGGCCCCTTTTTGCGTCCCAAAAGGCCGCTAATCTGCTAGTCAGCGGCCTGAATGTGACGATATAATCAAATTAGCCTTACTCGGCAAAGTTACCTAGTGGTGTGCGTGGTTGGCCCATGGGGGTTCCCTCCTGGGCGGTGATTCGCGCCTTAACAAAGGTGAGGGTGCTGCCGCTGTGGATTGCGGCCAGCCGGCGTATCATCAGGTCATCGGGCCCCTGTGTACCGGTGCGTAGGTGGTCAAACCACGTGTGCATGTCTTCCGAGTACAGGTTGGCGCTGATTGACGATAGGTGGTTATAACCCAGCGCCAGGCGGTGGCGTAGGTCCGTTTCGTTACCAGTGTAAATGGGCCAGTCATTACCCATTAGCTGACGAATGGCGGGTACGCGTTCAGGGTCACCCGCTTCTTTGAGGCCCACCACTTGCGGCGAACGGACAAGTTGCCGCAAGGTGGTTAGCTCCAGGTTGAAGCCCGTACGGTGCGGGTCGTTGGCGAGAATGGTGGGACGCTGGGCGGCGGCCATGATGGCACGGACGTAGTTAGCCGCCTCCTGTTGCGTGGGCAGAATGTACGGTGGCAAGCCGAGCAAGATCCCGCTGATACGCGGTTGGGCAGCAACGGTGGTGGCGAGGGCGACGGCTTCACGTTGCTGGATGCTAGCAACACCAAAGATGATTTCGAGGTCGTCGGGGAATGACGCATTATTAACGGCCACCGCGAGGGCCTGCTTTTCGGCCAGGGTCAGACTATGCTGCTCACCGGTGGCGCCGCTGACCAGCACGCTGCGAATCCCGTGGTGAGCGAGGTACTGGATGTGCGCAATGGTGGCGTCCACGTTCAGGGACTCGTCGTCGTTAAAGGCGGTGGGAACCGCCGCCTGGAACGGTTGTAATGTAGTCATGGGCATGTCCTTCTATTGTTATGATTGCGCCAGCGCGGTTAACTCCTCCGGCTGGTAGTTGCCAGTTTTCAGCCAATTCAACTCCACGCCATAAGGTGGGTGCATGTGGCGCTTGTCCGGCCCGACGTATGGGGTCTCGAGAATTTTCGGAATATCCGTGAGTTGGGGATGGTGGACGATGGCGTAGAGCGCGTCGAAGCCAATGGTACCAGCCCCAATATTGGCGTGGCGGTCTTTATGGCTGCCACGAGGATTCTTGGAATCGTTGACGTGAATAATGCTCAGTTTGTCGAGCCCCACCACGTGGTCGAATTCGTTGAGGACGCCGTCAAAGTCGTCGCGCACGTTGTAACCCGCGTCACTCATGTGGCAGGTGTCCATGGTGACCATGACTTTATCGTTATTCGTGACGCGGTCCAGAATGGCAGCAAGTTCCTCAAAGGTGCGGCCGACCTCCGTGCCTTTGCCAGCCATGGTTTCCAGCGCAATGGTGACGTGCTGGTCCGCCGTAATGATCTCGTTGAGTCCGCGCGCAATTTGGGCGATGGCCGCGTCGGCGCCGGCCCCCACGTGTGCACCGGGATGGAACGGCATGCTGTAGGCGTGGAGGGCCTCGGCACGGGCGACTTCGGCCCGCATAAATTCAACGGCAAAGTCGTAGTTGCCCGGTTTCTTGGTGTTGCCGAGGTTGACGATGTACGGCGCGTGGATTACCAGGTGGCTGAGGCCAGCCGTCTTCATGGCGGCCAGGCCCTCGGAAATCCGCATGGCACTCACGTCCTTGCGGCGGGTGTTTTGGGGCGCACCGATATAGAACTGTAGCGTCGTCGCCCCATAACTGACGGCTTCCGCGACCGCACCGGGGAACATTGCTTTGCCCGACATACTGACGTTTGCACCAATTAACATACTGTCTTCCTCCTCGTCTTGGCTACTGGCCTTAGTGTAGCACAGGCGTTAGTTGGTGGTGCGAATCTGGGGTTGGCAACCAAGAAGCAACCAAACCTGGTAGAATGACGGTAGGTACGAACGAATAGGGAGGTACAGACGGGATGGAGTACATTATCGGGGTGGACATCGGGACAACGAGCACGAAGGTGATTCTGTATGACGACCACGGCACCCAACTAGCCCGGGCCAACAACGGCTACCAGCTATACCAGGATGCGGCTGGCATGGCCGAAGAAGATCCTGACGCCATTTACCAAGCGGTGCTCACGGGTATCGCTACCGTCGTGGGTGCGGGTGGCATCGCGCCTACCGCCATTGCGGGACTATCGTTCTCCGCGGCGATGCATAGCTCCTGTTGGTGGACGCCCACCTGCAACCGTTGACACGATTGATGACCTGGCTGATACCCGGGCCCGCGGCGCCGTTGCCACCATCCAGCGGACTATTGCCAGCACCGACTTCTTTGCCCATGTCCCCATCCCCGCGCACCCGATGACGCCGCTAGCCAAACTTATGTGGCTGCACCACCGGCGGCCCGACTTGCTCCAGCAGGCCCACTACGTACTGGGCATCAAGGAGTACATACTGGCCCGGCTGACTGGCCAACTGGTTGAGGATTACTCGATTGCTAGTGCCACCGGACTGATGGACGTGCGCAGTTTGTCCTGGTACCCAGCTGCGCTGAGTTTAGCCGGGGTGCGTTTGGACCAATTACCGCCGTTGGTGGATACCGGCTACCAGCTGCACGGTTTGACCCCAGCCGCAGTCCAAGCCACAGGACTATCGCCGCAGGTCACGGTGGTGGTGGGCGCCAGCGATGGGGTGTTGAGCAATCTGGGCCTCGGTGCCATCAACCCCGGGGCGGCCGCCATCAACATCGGCACATCCGGCGCCGTCCGGGTCATGACTGACCGGCCGCTGGTGGCACCACATCATGACCTGTTTACCTACTACCTGGCGCCGCACCAGTGGGTGGTTGGCGGTGCCACGAGCAACGGTGGTAACGTGTTGCAATGGCTCCAAACCGCCCTCTTCCCGCAGTTGCCCGGCGCGGCCGCACAGGTTGGTAGCACCAGTACCGCAACGTTATTGCGGGCGTTGGCGAACATTCCCGCTGGTGCCGCCGGACTACTGTTTGTGCCGTACCTGCACGGTGCCCGCGCCCCTTTATGGGACGCCAACGCGCGGGCGGCGTTCCATGGGCTTAACGCTGAGCACTCCCGACTACACATGGCCCGGGCGGCGTTAGAGGGGGTTGCGTACAACCTCAAACGGGTGCTGGCCACCGTCATTAACGTGACGGGCCCGGTGACCACGGTGGCTGCGGCTGGCGGCTTTGCACGCAGCCCGTTATGGTGTGGAATTCTGGCCAGCGTCCTGGACGGACCGTTAGCCATTCCACAGGGCGTCGACAGTTCGGCCCGCGGTGCCGCCATGTTGGGGTTGCGTAGCCTTGGTGTGACCACCCAGCCGCTGATCGATAACTTACAACAACATTTCCAGATGGTGCCACCACAGTCTGCGGACGTGGCGGTTTACGCGCAACTGTACCCGCTATGGTGCCAATTGGTGGACCAAACGCGGGCCGTGGACGATCAGTTGGCGACTTTCCAGACCCTCCATGCCGGCAAAGCCGGTGCGGGCGATTATCACGGGCAATAAACACTGCATGGGTAACAAAAAAAACGGTGTACCGCTAGGGTACACCGCTTTTTGTATGCAAATCTGGCCTTAGGCGTTTTCCTTTGCTACTGGCCGCCAGATGCCGAGAATCAAACCAGCAACGACCGCACCGACAACCAAGGAAACGAGAAAGCCGAGCTTCTGGTTGGTCAGGCTAACGCCACGATCCCACCATGAGGAGCAGGAACATTGACCTTGAACAGTTGAGTCAGCGCACCAGCAATGGCTGAACCAATAACGGAACTACCAATGATGTGTACTGGGTCGGTCGCAGCAAACGGAATGGCACCTTCAGTGATGAAGGTCAGACCCAACGCGTAGTTGGAGAGGCCGGACTGACGTTCCTGTTCCGTGAACTTCTTGGGGAAGAACGTGGAAGCCAGGGCGATGGCCAGTGGTGGAATCATGCCCCCAACCATGACGGCAGCCATCCAGCGGCCATCCGTGTAGTTGGATGCGGAGTAGATCCCGATGGCGAAGGTGTAAGCGGCCTTGTTGAAGGGGCCACCCATGTCGATACTCATCATCGCGGCGAGGATGGTGCCGACCAGCACGGCGTTACCAGTGCCCATGGATTCCAGGGCACCGATCAGCGCACCGTTAATGGCGGCAAAGATCGGGTTGACGATGAAGAACATAATCAAGCCCATAATGGCGAGTCCAATCACCGGATAGATCAGGATGGTCTTCATCCCGTCCAGGTTGTGTGGCATGCCGGCAAACAGCTTCTTCAGACCGACGACCATCCAGCCGGCAACGAACCCGGCGACCAGGCCACCCAGGAAACCAGCGGGGTTCTGGGCCTTAACGAAGGAAGCGGCGGTCAACGTGGCCATCCAGCCACCGACGAACCCAGGCATCAGGGCGGGGCGGTCACCAATCGATACGGCAATGTAAGCGGCCAGGACTGGGACCAAGAAACTAAAGGCGTAGTTCCCCAGGTTGTTCGTGAACGTGAACAGCCCGGAGTGAGCACCAGCGTAACGTTCAAAGATGAAGGAAATGGCCATGATGATACCACCACCAACAACGAATGGCAGCATGTTCGAAACACCGTTCATCAGGTCTTTGTAGATGCGGTTCCAGAGGGAGCCAGTTTCTTCCTCGTCTTCGGCGCCACCAGCACCGTTACCGTGGAAGATGGGGCCTTCGTCGTGCAAAGTCGTGGTGATCAATTCTTCCGGCTTCTTGATCCCATCGATTACGGGGTGGTTGATCAGGTGTTTGCCGTCAAAGCGGTCCATGTCGACCTTCTTATCGGCAGCAATGATGACCCCCTGCGCGCGGGCAATATCGTCGGCGGTCAGCTTGTGCTTGACCCCCTCAGAACCGTTGGTCTCGACCTTGATGTCGACGCCCATTTTTTTCGGCTTGTTCCTTCAGCGCGGCTTCGGCCATGTAGGTGTGGGCGATGCCAGTGGGGCAAGCCGTGACGGCAACGATGAACGGCTTAGTGCCGGTGGTTGCGGTCTGGGTGCTTGCCTGTGGGGCGGCCTGGTCGGCATTGGTGGATGCGTCAGACTGAGCGTTTTCCGCTGCCTCTTTGGCTTCCTTAGCTTCCTGCGCTGCACTGAACAAGTTGACGACGTCGTCTGGCGTCTTGGCGGTCTTCAACTGAGCAACCAGTTGCAGGTTGATCAGCAGGGAGGACAAGGCGGCGAGGGCGGCCAGGTGCGTGTTGTCGGCGCCTTCCGGGGCGGCAATCATGAAGAACAGGTGGACCGGTTGACCGTCGAGGGCGTTGAAGTCGATCCCAGCGTCACTCTTAGCAAAGAGGACCGTGGCCCGCGTAACGGCTTTGTCCTTCGCGTGGGGCATGGCGATTCCGTCACCGATCCCGGTGGTGGACTCACCCTCACGCTTGCGGATATCCTTGGCGTACAATTCGGCGTCGGTAATGATTCCCTGCTCGGCGTACTTGGCGACCATCTCGTCGATGGCTTCCTCCTTCGTCGTGGCTTTGAGGTTCATAATCATGACGTCTTTTAATAGTAATTCGCGAATGTCCATGATATTTACTCCAATCCGTATGTTCTACAATGCTTCGATGCTGACGGTGGCCAGCACAGCGTCAATCTTTTCTTTATCGGCGAGGTCCGTGGAGAACGCGGTGGCGCTTCCGCAGGCGATCGCGGTTTTGAAACTGGTTAAGGCTTCGTGGGTCTGGGCAAAGGTGCCGGTAAAGCCGGCCAACATGCTGTCGCCCGCACCCACGGAGTTTTTAACTTCACCCTTCGGTACGGTGCCGTGCCAAGCATGATCCTTGGTGATCATCAACGCACCGGCGCCGGCCATGGATACCAACACGTGTTGGGCACCCATTTCCAGCAGGCGGCGACCACGTTCCACCACCTCGTCCAGGTCGGTGTACTCGGCGTCGTCAAAGAGGGCGGCGAGTTCGTGGTGGTTCGGTTTGACGACCAGTGGGTGCTCCGGCAGGGTGTCTAGTAGTGCCTGACCCGTAGTGTCGATCACGAAGTCGGCACCGTGTTGGTGAATTAGCGGGATCAGGTCGCGGTAGAACGAGTCACCCAAGCTTGAGGAATGCTACCCGCCATGACGACCACGTCGCCGGGCTGGAGGGCGTCAAACTTAGCTTTGAAGGCGGCCACGTTGTCGTCGGTAATTGTTGGGCCCGCGGCGTTGAGTTCGGTTTCGCTTTCAGCTTTGAGTTTCACGTTGATGCGCGTGTCGCCGGCGGCTGGGGCAAAGTCGGTGTGTAGCCCTAACTGGTGCAGGCTATTGGTTAGGTATTCGCCGGTGGCGCCACCATTGAAGCCCCAAGCGGTGGTCGGAATATCGAGCGCCTGCAGGATACGGGAGACGTTAATGCCCTTGCCCCCCGGCAGCTTGACGGCGCTGGCCAACCGGTTCACGGCCCCCAACTCGAGGTGGGGCAGGCCGATGACGTAATCGATGGCCGGGTTTAGTGTCACTGAGTAAATCAATTGCTGTACCTCTTTCTATTACTGGCGGACAGTCGTGGCGCGTAGCGAATCCACAATGTTGCGGCATTCGTTGTACGGACTGTTCAGGGTCTCAATATCTGTGGTAATGATCGTGTTGGCGCGCAACCCCACGATTTGGCTAAAGCTGGCCTGGTCGAACTTACTGTGGTCAGCCAGGATGAACGTGTCCACCGCGTGGTCGATGGCCAGGCGCTTGATGGCCGCTTCCTCCGGGTCCGGCGTGGTCACCCCGTAGTCGGGATGAATGCCGTTGGCCCCGATAAAGGCGATGTTGAAGCGGAAACGTTGTAACTGTTGCGCCGCTTCCGCCCCGATAACGGCCTTGGTGGTCGGCGAGGAGGGAAGCATTATCAACCCCCGGGGTGACCACGGTAATGTCCGGTACGTCATGGAGCAACGGCACCAAGTGCGCGGTAGTCGTGCCGGCGTCGAGGAAAATCAGGTCGCCTGCTTTGACTGCCGTCACCGCCGCCCGGGCGATTTGCGCCTTGGCGTTGGTGTTTTGGTTTGCCTTCACGCGGACGGTGGGTTCATCGCGTAACCCGCCGCGACGTTTGGCGCCACCGTGGATCCGTTCGAGTAAGCCTCGCTCTCGAGGTCGGCCAGGTCCCGGCGGACGGTCGACGGCGACGTGTTCATGTCGGTGCACAGGTTCTGTACCGAAGCCATGCCGTCGCGATCAAGCACGTGTAGGATGTGGCGTTTGCGTTCGTCTGTAAGCACTTTCATCACCTTCCGACATTTATTATACACGCTAAACGGTCATTAGCAACCATAAACGCGCAAAAACATGCAAAAATTGGATGGACCAATTGTCAAATGCCGGTATTATCGGCTTTACGACGTAAAAAAAATTGACCATTATGCCGAATCCTAGCTAATTTGCGGGGTGATTGACGCGGCATTTTGGTCAAATGATCCGCAACGTGCGCACTTTTGGCGGGTCGAGCGTCCCAGCCATATCGAAAAAAATTCTAAATAGTGCTGTATTTATCACCCACGTGGACTTATAATCTATTTAGAAAGATATCTAAATAGTTAGGAGGCGAGTCCGGGTGGCGATGACAGAAACGTTAAAGGCGATTGCCGATCCGGTACGGCGGAAAATTTTGGAGCTATTAAAGCAGCAATCCTATTCTGCCGGGGCGATTGCCGATCACTTTGACCTTAGCCAGGCGACGGTCTCATACCACCTCAAGCTGTTGAAGCAGGCCGGTCTCGTGGCGGAACGGCGGGAGAAAAATTTTATCTACTATGATATTAACGCCAGTGTTTTTGAGGACGTGCTGACGTGGATCTACTCAATGGGAGGACATCGCGATGAAAAGGGCTAGCAAAATCATTCCGTTTAGTTTTGTGGTGATCTGGGCACCGGTACTGTATGGTTGGTCGCAGTACACTGAGCTACCCAGCCGGATGGCGACACACTGGGGTGTCAACAACACGCCGAACGGGTGGCTACCCAAAGCGGTGGCCATTTATGGTATTCCGGTACTGATGACGGTGCTGCAGTTGATCGTCGTCGGGGCTTCACGGCTAAGCGCCCAGCGCAAAGGGGCGGTGTCGCGCTTCGAACGGATGTGTTATGCCATTATCCCGCTAATGATGGTGGTGTTATACTTTGCGACCATCCAGGCCAACCTCGGGCGTACTGTCGATATCCGTCGGGTGGCCATCCTGGTGGTAGCCTTGCTGTTTATGGGGATGGGTAACTTTTTGCCCACCGTGCCGGCAGGGTCCAACACCACTTTGAACGGGATGCGCACCGCCGCTGCTAATCCGCACACCTGGCCGCGGGTGGCCCGGCGGTTGGGGTATACCATGGTCGGTGGCGGGGTGGTTTTGCTGGCGAGTCTTTTAACGCCGCCTATGGGTTCGGTGGTGGCCCTAGTTGTTGCCATTGTGGCGCTACTCGGCGTCACCTGGTGGGGCTACCGGGTGTCAACCGAGGATAATTGATGGTGAATTCAAAAATAGAGCGGAGCAACCCTCACGCGTGCTTGCGACCCGCGGAGTGCTGCTCGCTACCAAAAAGGAGCGTACCCAGACGAAACTGGGTACGCTCCTTTGTATGCATGCTGCGTTTAGCTGTCTTCGCCGATACTCCGAATTTCCGCAAAGGTCAGGAGCAACCATAACCGCAGGCTACTGTGCTGAATTGAACCTTTCGGGGTGATGCGGGCCATGATCAGGTGTGCGGGACCACTTTGCGGTTGGTAATACACGGCCACGTCGTCGCCATCGCTGGTGGACCACAGGTAGGGGATGGTGTTGGTAGTGTTGATGAATTCGTAGACCCGCAACGTGGTGCGAGCCGCCAGGAAGCGGCGGATACCCTGATCATCATACCCGGTAAACTGATGCCCCGACGCGCCACTGTGGTGACACCGTTGGGCGGTGAGGTCCTTCCACAACACCCGGTCGGCGTCGGATAGGTTAGCAATCACCTGTGGTACGGGCAGCGCGTCATTCGGTTGGGAGTAGGTCATCGCGATGCGGCCGTTGATCCGCAATATCTGTGCAAGCACCACCGTGTCGGGGTGTTGTTGAATATTTGCTGCCACACGGTGCGAGCGGAAGGTCCGGATGCCCAGCCGAACTAGCTCCAGTACGCTCAGACCCAGTAGTGCTGCCCACGGCCAAAACAGGACGATGTTGCCCGCCCAGAACGCCGGGGTGGTGAGTTGGTACCAGTACAGGACCCGTAGTGTGGGGTCCGATAGGTAGACAAAAAGGCTGAGCAGCGCCAACAACGCCGCGGTGACCCACAGAATATCGAGCACCGTAGCCCAGATGTTCGCTGACCGCATCGTGGCGCGCACAGTGCGCGTACGGGTCAATTGGTGCTTTAACTGCGCAATGAGTTGTGCTGACGTCCTTGCCATGCGGATTAGCCTCCAGAAGTGCAAAAAAAAGATTGCACACGTTGCTGTTATTATATCAAAGCTGAGCGCTGGTGGGGTAATGATTGGGGATGAATGCCCTTACGCGACACCATTTAGCCACAAGTGGTGTGTAAATGCTCGACCTGCAGCACACTGATCAGTTGATTCTGACTGCACGCAAAAACCACCAGCCTGGGGGTAACCAGAGTGGTGGTGGGGTGTCATCAAACTATGACTGGTTAGAACTGTAATGACGCGGACCGCCTAACCTAATTTTGCTGGTTACTTGCGACCATGTTGATTAGTCGCCGTCAACGGTGGTTAGTCCTCGTCCAGGTAGCGTGCCAGGCGTCCGGCCTGGGTGGCATCGACAGACGCAGTGATGCGGGTGCCGGCGTCGGTGTACTCCGTGGCGTCGATCTTCAGGTGGTCGTTAATGTAACTAACCACTTGACCATCACTAAACGGAATCAGGTAGGTGTGCGTCTCTTCATGAGCAAACAGCTTGGCTTCAATGAGTTCAGCCAGCTTTTGTAGCGACCGCTGATCGCGGGCGGAGAAAATCAACTCGGAATCACCCACCATTTCGGGGTAGGTGGTGTCGGGACGGAGGTCAGCTTTGTTATCGATGATAATGGTCGGCACATCGTGAATGCCGATGTCGGCGAGGGTAGCCTCGGTGACCGCCATCATGTCCTGGTAGTGCGGGTCGGCGTAATCGACCACGTGGAGCAGCAAGTCGGCGTTCTTGGCCTCAGCCAGCGTGGCCTTAAAGGAATCGACGAGTTTCGTGGGCAACTTGCTGACAAAGCCGACGGTGTCGCTGAGCAGGAAGGCGCGGTTACTTGGCAACTCGATTTTGCGGACGGAGGTGTCGAGCGTGGCGAACAGCATGTCCTTTTCTTCCACGTTTTTAGCCTCACCCTGCTCGGCAAAGAGGTTGAGCAGGCCGTTCATGGTCGTGGACTTACCCGCGTTAGTGTAACCAACCAGGGCAACGGTGGCAGGTGGCTCTCGTTACGCTGGGCACTACGGGTTTCTTCGTCTTTGGCTTCGTCAGCGAGCTCCTGCTTGAGGCGGCTGATGCGCTTGGTCAGGCGCCGGCGGTCCAGTTCCAGTTGGGTTTCACCACTACCACGGTTGGCAAGGCCGGCCCCGCCAGCCCCGGTCCCGGCGCTTTGCTGGTCAAAGTTGGCGTTGCGCTGCCGTAGACGGGGCAAGGCGTACCGGAGTTGGGCGATTTCGACCTGCGTCTTAGCTTGCTTGGAACGGGCACGGGTGCCAAAGATATCGAGAATCAGTTGCGTGCGGTCCACGACATCCACGCCGATAATCTTTTCCAGGTTACGCAACTGACTGGGGGTCAGTTCGTCGTTAACGATGACGGTTTGCGCGTCTTTGAGGCGGGCCAGTTCGCCGAGTTCCTCGGCTTTACCCTTACCAAAGTAGGTGGCGGCGACGACCTGGTCGGCGTTTTGCCGCACGGAGTCGACCACCACGTAGTTGTTGGCGGCAGCAGGTTGGCCAGTTCCGTCATGGTGTAATCAAAGTTGGGTTGGCGCCGGGTAATGCCGGCGACGATAGCGTTAGTTTGTGTTTCGGGCATAAAATCCTCCTTGATCAAATAATGCTTGCGGTGTACCCCACAATGCGGTGGCTCGCAATTATGGGTGGCGACAGGCATGAAAAAAAGGGCCGCTGGGGCCCTACAGGTGCTCGGTTACGGGCACACGTATCAGTCAGCGCTCTGTTTCATTAACCTGCCAAAACAACACTTTTAATACGCATGTCAGTGCACCCTCTTTCCGTCAAAGTTGCCATTATTGTAACATATTAGCGCCGTTATTTGTCGGTTTAGCGCGGTCGGTAGTTGGTGGGCTGGTTCCGGCGTTGGCGGGGGGTGACTGCGGTTGACGCGGCCTACGCCACAAATTGCTACCACCCCCACGCTCCGGGCCACGATGCCTTCGTCCCCCACCAGCCCCGGATTTCCGTTACGGTGAAAGGCGCAGCCAAACAAATTACGGCTTGATAGTAGTAATCACTACTACATAGGTGGGCGAGCGTGGCCTAGCTATTAATGTGCAAATATTCACACTAGTTGCCGATATTTTTTTGTCGAATTTCTAGCAACTCATTTCAACAATGAAAACTTCCGTAGTACCGGGCTTGGACACCGTCCGGGAGATGCCCTTATCCATCTAGCTTTTCATGGAAAAACAATTTATATAATCAAGAATATAATGAAACCCCTTGCATTTTTTTTGCTTGGTCCCCTACACTGTTTCTTGTAGACAAGGATTGTAACCGCTTCAGGTAGTGGGCAAAACCGAATCGCCATACTTGCTTGTGATGGGGTATGCGCGGGTTCGGCTTTTTATTTTCCGTCTACAATCACTAGAAACGGGGTGGGGCGCGTGCAGATCAAAAAGATTTTTAACAACAACGTCGTTTTAGCCACTTCGGGTTCTAGAGAACAAGTGCTCCTTGGACGTGGTATTGGTTTCCAAAAGCATCCCGGTGATACGGTTGACCAAAGCAAAGTCGATCAAGTCTACGCGCCGACTACCGAACAGTGGCTGAGCAACTTCAAAACGTTGGTGGCCGATATCGACCCCGAGTATTTTGAAGTTGCGGGCCAAATTATCACCATGGGCAGTCAGCAACTGCAAACGCAGTTTAACGACAACATGTTGATTGCGCTCGCCGACCATATCCACTTTGCCGTTTACCGCCACCAGCACGGGATCGACATCAAAAACGAGGTTCTGTGGGAGATCAAACGAATTTACCGGCACGAATACTTGCTTGGCCAGCAAGCCGTGGACCTTATCGCTAGTCACTTTAAGGTGCAACTACCGGACGATGAAGCCGGCTTCATCGCAATGAAGTTTGTCGAAAACAGCCTCAACGACAAGCTGGGGGAACAGAGCGAACGCGTCATGCGCCTGATCAACGGTATCCTCGATATTGTGAAGTACCAGTTGCGGATCACGTTCGACGAGGATGGCCTGAACTACCAGCGCTTCCTCGTGCACCTGCGCTTCTTTGCCCAACGCGTCACCGCAAATGATGCGCATCCTGGGCATGACGACGTGGATGGCGCGCTGTTCCAGCATATCGTGGGCCAGTACCCGACGGCCTACGCGTGCGTGCAGAAAATTGTGGTGTTTGTGGCGCAACAAACTCAACGCCAGGTCACACGGAACGAACAAATGTATTTGACGATTCACGTTCAGCGAGTGCTGGACGAGGTCAGTCATCAGCAATAATTTCATAATCAATCTAGAGATTGTAACTATTCAATTAGGCAAGACTCAAGTGTTGGTCAGCACGGCGACGTGGTGGGCATCCTTGGGCCTTTTATTTTATATTTTGGGGTGATATTAATGGATTATGCAACAACAGCACAGGGTGTGTTGAAGCACATCGGTGGTCGTGACAACATCAAGAAGGGGTGGCATTGCGCTACCCGGTTGCGGTTCTACTTAAAGGATGAAAGCAAGGCCGACGTGGATGCCGTCAAGAACGTTGATGGCGTGATCACCGTCGTGAAGAGTGCCGGCCAGTTCCAGGTCGTCATTGGTAACTCCGTGGGTAACGTGTACGACGCGCTCGTCAACATTACGGGCCCGCTGGACGCCGATGCGGACGCTGATAACGGGGCCGCACAAACTGAGAGCGGCAAAAAGGTTAACATCATCAGCCGCTTCATGGGCTTCATTGCCGGGGTCTTCACGCCGTTCCTTGGCGCTTTGGCTGGTGCCGGGGTGTTCAAAGGTATTCTGGCACTCTGCACTACGTTTGGCTGGCTATCCGCAAATAGTGGGGCTTACAAACTCTGGTACGCCGCATCCGACGTGGTCTTCTACTTCCTGCCGATCTTCCTGGCCTTCACGGCGGCTAAGCAGTTGCACGTGGACCAGTACGTGGCAGCCACGTTGGGGGCGGTACTAACTTATCCCAGCATTGTAGCTTTGGGTAGTAAGAGTGTCACCATTCACTTCTTTGGTATTCCCGTGGTGCCAATGAGTTACACTTCAACCGTGATCCCAATTCTACTGGCCGTATGGGCAATGTCCTACCTGGAACCAGTGTTGAACCGGATATTGCCGGGTGCACTAAAGACGTTCCTGACGCCACTACTGTCGTTGGCCATTATGGTGCCGCTGACGATGATGGTCGTTGGGCCGTTGGGGACTGTCATTGGTAACGTTCTGGCGGCCATTATCCTGTTTATTTACAAGTACGTGCCGGCCGTTGCGGGGTTACTGTTGGGCGCCTTCTGGCAGGTCTTCGTTATCTTCGGTGTGCACTGGACCTTCGTACCAGTGATCATGAACAACTTATCCAAGTTGGGTGCTGACCCAATTCTGCCCATCACCGCAGCCGCAGTGCTAGCTCAGGCTGGTGCGGCTCTGGGGGTCTTCTTCCGGACTCATGATCCGAAGATGAAGAGCTTGTCTGGCTCTGGCTTCCTGTCTCCATCTTTGGGATTACTGAACCGACCGTTTACGGGGTAACGTTAGCCCTGAAGCGCCCATTCTACTGCGCTATTATTAGTGGTGGTATCGGTGGGGCCATTGCCGCTCAGCTAGGGGCCCACAGTTACTCTTACGCTTTTGGTAGTGTGCTTGCCATTCCTACCTACATGGGCAAAGGCTTTATCGGTGCCGTACTGGGGCTGGCCGTTGCGTTCGTCGCCGCCTTTGTCAGCACGTTACTGTTCGGCTTTAAGCGTACGAGTGATGTCGACACGGCGGGTACGACTAAAGCCAGTGCCGCTGACAGCACCACAAGCACTGCCATCGTGGCTCCCGTTGAGGGGACAATTATTCCACTATCTAGCGTGAACGACGAAGTATTCTCTTCCCAAGCTATGGGCCAAGGGTTGGCCATCGTCCCAACTAGTGGTGTGGTTAAAGCTCCGGTTGACGGGACGATTACCGCACTGTACCCAACTGGACATGCGATTGGCATTACCAGTGATAGTGGGGTGGAGATACTTATTCACATTGGTATCAACACCGTTGAACTGAACGGTAAGCACTTTGAAACGCTAGTCAAGCAGAATCAGCACGTCCACCAGGGCGACACTTTGGTCAAATTTGATTACGCGGCCATTCAAAAGGATGGTTACGATCCAACCGTGATGGTCGTGGTCACCAACACCAATGAATATGGTGCGATCGAAACGACGACCGCCACGGCCACGGATGACCAATGGTTCTTAAAGGCGGACGCCAAAACTGATGATAGCAAGGAAGGAGTTTCGACAAATGTACAAACCGGATTATCCGACTAAGTTTCCTGAAGGCTTTTTGTGGGGTGGCGCCACTGCCGCCAACCAGGTCGAAGGGGCCTGGAACGTTGACGGTAAGGGCCTGACCACCGCAGACGTGGTGCGCAAGGCGGACAACCGCAAGGACATGGCGTCCGCGGATGCGGTCGACCAGGAGAGCCTCAAAGTTGCGCTGGCGGACCAAACGGACACCCACTACCCGAAACGGCGCGGGGTCGACTTTTACCACCACTACCAGGAAGACATTAAGCTGTTTGCCGAGATGGGCTTCAAGGTGTACCGTTTCTCCATTGCCTGGTCCCGGATTTTTCCCAACGGCGATGAAGCGACTCCGAACGAGGCTGGGCTCAAGTTTTACGACCGCGTGCTGGATGAACTGGCCAAGTACAACATTGAACCGTTGATCACGCTCTCCCACTACGAGATGCCGATTGGGTTAACGATCAAGCAAAACGGGTGGGCGAGTCGTAAGACCATCGCCGACTTCAACCGCTTTACTGAAGTTGTCTTCAAACGTTACCGTGGGCGGGTCAAGTACTGGTTGACCTTTAACGAAATCAATACCTCCACGTGGGGCTTCCACGAAACCGGGGCGATTGACGCGGGGATGACGCCGGAGCAACAAATGCAGATTCGCTACCAGTCGGTGCACAACCAATTCGTGGCCAGTGCCATTGCCACCAAGCAGTTGCACACGATTGACCCGCATGCGCAAATTGGGTGCATGCTGGCGCGGCAACAGACGTACCCCAAGACGCCCAATCCGGTCGACGTGGTCGCAGCCCAGCAGGCGGATGACCTCAACCTCTTCTTCACCGACGTGCAGGCTCGGGGTGAGTACCCGGAGTACATGAACCGCTACTTTGCTGAACACCACGTGCACATTGAGTTTGGTGAACACGATGCACAGGTGCTGCGGGAGAATCCGGTGGACTTCATTAGTTTTAGCTACTACATGACCACCGTGACGTCCGCCAATGAAGATGGCAACGCAGCTGGTAACATGGCTACGGGGGGTCGGAACCCATACCTCAAGGAGTCTGATTGGGGTTGGCAGATCGACCCGGTTGGCCTGCGGATCACGCTCGATGAAATGTGGGATCGCTACCGTAAGCCACTGTTCGTGGTCGAAAATGGCCTAGGTGCGGTGGACAAGCTCGAAGATGGGCACGTGCATGACGGCTACCGCATCGATTACTTGCGGCAGCACATTGAGCAGATGCGCGAAGCGGTCAGCGATGGCGTCCAGCTGATGGGCTACACGATGTGGGGGCCAATCGACCTGATCAGCTTCTCCACCTCCGAGATGTCCAAGCGTTACGGGTTCATTTATGTGGACCAGGACGACGCGGGGCACGGGACGTTGAAGCGGATTCGCAAGGATTCGTTCTACTGGTACAAACAGGTGATTGCGTCGAATGGCGCTGACCTCAGCGACATTCCGTCTTAATGTATGATGTGGCTTCCTGCCGGCTTAGCTGGCAGGAAGCCTTTTTGGTGGCCGCATTTGGGTGGACAAGCGCATCAGCCACGTAGATACCCATTGGTTGTAGCCATGCCCCCGTGCAAACCGGGGCGGAAAACGGAAAATTTGGGTCCGGTCACCCACATTTTGCTGGCTTTGCGTGCCGGGGGAAGTCTGGTACCATGGTCAAGGCGTATTGCCAACGCAGAGTTTCAGTAAGCATACATAGTGAGGACCGGCCGATGAACCGTTTCAGTAATAAGTCACCCGGACAACAGTTGCGTCGTTTACTGTAAACACTAAGCTGAGGGCAAAAAAATCTTATGAATAATCAACAACCGCAACAATGTTACATTCCCTGGGTGATCGTGGGCCTGATGGACTTTGTGACCGTCATTGGGTTCGACGACATCATCTACAACTTCCAGAACCAAGGGCTCGTTGCCGTCTTTACCTGGATCGTCATGACGGTGCTTTACGTCATTCCGTATAACCTGATTGTCGCCCACATGGGTTCGCAGTTCGAGGACCGTGGCGGCGGGATCACATCCTGGATGCGCGCCGTCAACGGGGACAAAGTCGGCTACTTTGCCGCCTGGTTTTACTGGATCACCGGCTTGCCGTACGTGGTCGACGTGGCCAACTCCGTCGTGGTGTCGCTCGGGTGGATCATGACCGGCAACGGGAATATCCAAAGTCACCTGGGTAACGCTTGGTTTGGCATCCTGACCGCCGCCATCTTTGTCGGCTTTATCTGGTTTCAACACCTGTTCAAGAACCGCTCGCTCGAAATTCTCAGTACCATCGGTGGTGGGGCGATGTTCCTGATGACCGTCCTCTTCGTCGTGATGACCGTTGCCGGGTTGACGTCAGGCAAACCGATTGCCACGCACCCGTTTAACCTGCAGGCGTTCCTGCCGAAACACTTCGACTTCCGGTTCCTGGCCACCTTTGGCCTGTTCGTTTTTGCCATGAACGGTTCCGAAATTGCGGCGCCGTACACCAAGGACATGCGGCACCCGTCCCGGGACTTCCCCAAGGCGCTGAAGATGATCGCCATCATGACCATGTTCCTGACGCTGTTCGGAACGTTCAGCCTGGGCGTCTACTTTAACGCCCACCACCTGCCCAACGACCTGAAAATGAACGGATCTTACTACGCCTTTCAGGCTATTGGACGGCAGTACGGCATGGGTAACACGCTGATGTATGTCTTTGCCGTGGTGCAGGGGATCTACATGTTGGCGCAGCTGGCCGTAATTCTGGACGCGTCCACCCGCATCTTCCTTGGTGACGTCGCCAAGCAGTACATGCCTAAACAGCTGACCAAGTTGACTAGCGATGGACTGCCCATCAACGGTTACTGGCTGACGACCGCCATCTGTGGCATTATCATGGCGCTAGCGGGACTGTTGCCGCAGATCAACGATATCTTTAACTGGCTGCTGAACCTGAACGGAATCGTCAGTCCGGCCAGCACCCTGTTCCTGTTCTGGGCCTATATCATGGTCCGCAAGCACGACGACCAGTACCATGGTGGCGAGTACGTGTACCTCAAGCACCGTTGGGCCGGTCTGACCATGGGTTGGTGGATGTTCGGTATTACCGCCTTGTTGGCCGTGTTGGGCTTCTTCCCGGTTGACGCCGTTTTTGGTACCGGCAAGTGGACGATGGAGATGATACTTAACATTGGCGTTACCCTGGGGATGATCGTCCTGGGCTTCGTGATGCCATGGGTCGCTAAACGCCAGGCCGCCGCGCGGGGCGGTATCGCCTTTGGTCGCGGGACTTGGTACGTGCTGACGGCAGTCATGTTGGTGGCACTCATGGGGTTGACCTCGTGGGGGTTGCTGGAGTCACTACTACCGGTGACGCTCGGCATCGGGCGGTGGCTGATCATGCTGGTCGTGGACCTGGTCATCTTTGTGATCATCTGGGGGATGACCCGTGACAGCCGGACGCAAATCAGTAGTTATCAAGAATAGTTAATTGCTCGGGGGACACGCCGCGTTATGGGCGTGTCCTTTTTTTCAGCCTTCCGCCCGATGGCAACGGGGGTGCCGCCCGGCTACTATAATAAGTATTCCGCGGCTAGCAGTAGTGGTCGCGTTTAACTGGGACGTAACCAAATGGGAGGTACATTATGGTGGAGCAAAACGTCGTGTCCGTACGCGACCTCACGAAAACATACGGGAAGAAGGGGACCAAACAATATCAAGCGCTCAAGGGCATCAGCTTTGACGTGGCCCCCGGGGAGTTTGTCGGCATCATGGGCGCCAGTGGGTCTGGGAAAACCACGTTGCTCAACTTGTTGAGCACTCTGGACCGGCCGACAAGCGGCACCGTCACCATTAACGGGACGGACGTGACCCAGCTCAAGGGTGACCAGTTGGCCGATTTCCGCGCGCAAACGATTGGTTTCATCTTCCAGGACTTTAACCTGCTCGAAACGTTAACGGCCCGTGAAAATATCGCGTTGCCCCTGGCGTTACAGAACGTCCCGTCCGGGCGCATCACCGAGGCTGTCGACGAGATTGCCCAGCGCTTGGTATCACCCCCATTTTGGATTCCTACCCGAGCGCCATCAGTGGTGGCCAAAAGCAGCGTGTCGCCGCCGCGCGGGCACTAGTGCACAAACCAGCCATCCTCTTTGGTGACGAGCCGACCGGCGCTTTGGATTCGCAGAGTGCCCGCGAGTTGCTAGAAACCATGAAGATGCTCAACACGGAGCAACAGGTCCCCATTCTACTGGTGACGCACGACCCGTTTTCCGCCAGTTACGCCCAGCGCATCCTGCTGATCAAAGACGGCGTGATTGGTCAGGAGATTAAGCGGGGCGATTGTAACCGTGAGGAATTTTACCGCGAGTTGCTGGATGTGCTCGGCACGTTCCAGAACTAGGGGGTGGGTTAGATGCTGAACAAATTAGCCTTGGCGGGCATCAAGAGCCGGCTCCGTGATTACCTCGTGTTGTTCTCCGGCCTGGTTATTGGCAGTGCCATTTTTTTACATGTTCATGCACTGGCCACCAACGATGAGTTCCAGAAGGCCAATTCCACGCTGTCGGCGACGCCGCTGATTTTCGGCTTTGGCGCGGTGTTACTGGCAATTATCACCTTTGTCTACATTATCTACGCTAATTCCTTTCTCCTCACGTTACGGCAACGGGATTACGCTCTGTTCATGATGCTAGGGGCAAAGTCGCGTAAGATCAGTCGGCTGATTTTTACCGAAACGCTGGTATTGGGCCTCGGTGCGACGGTGGTCGGTACCACTATTGGGGTGGGACTGACCGCCGGCGTGAGTCAGCTATTGCGACAAACGCTCGACGCCCCAGCGCGGCACCTGGTCAGCCTATACTGGCCGGCGGTCGCGGCGACCATCATCTTCTTCGCGGCACTCTTCTTGCTGGCCGCACTAGTGAACGCCCACAAGATGCGGCAAACGCCCGTCCTGGAACTATTGCACGCGGACGCTCAGCCCGTTGTGATTCGGCGGCACCCGGTGCGAGACCTGCTCCTGGCCGGTTTGGGTTGGTCAGTTTGGGTGTGGGTTACTGGGCCATGCAGGCCATCAACGACTTACAGTTGCTGAGTATTCCCATCGCCCTGGTGACAATCGTACTTGGTAGTTTCTTGTTGGTGGGGGCAGTGGTGACTTCTATCGTGGGCGCGTTGCGGCGTAACCACCACTTTGCCCAGCAGAACCTGCGCAGCTTTACCCTGGCGCAGATTGGTTTTCGGCTGCACTCCTACACGGCGATTCTGGCAGTTGTGTCCATCCTCTTTGCGTTGGCGTTGGGGGCCATTACCGTGGGGATGAACTTCAACCGGGAGACGCCCTTGATGACCAACGCGTTGACCACGTATGACGTGGTGGTGCATAACCCGGACGCCGCTACCAAACGGGCGACGCGCCAACTGACCGGCGTGACCAGCAAGCAGACTTACCACGTGAAGGTCGCCAAGCACCGCGTGTCCTTCCAAACGGCGGAGGTGAGCGCCCAGCCAGTCTTGGACGTCAAGGCGGACGTGTCCAAGACCAAAGTGGTCAACTACCGACGCTACCGGGCCGACCCGGCACGCACTGACAACCTCACGTACCAAAATGCCTTTCTCAGCTTGACGACCGCTAATATTACGGACGCCACCAAGTTGCAATTTGTGTCCGCCCAGGATTTTGCGCGGACGGCGGGGCAACCCGAAACCATCGTCACTTACCGCGTGCGCGACCTGCGTGCCAACATACCCGTGCTGAAGCGAATTCATCGGCGTGAGATGCGGCGTTACCCGCAACTAGCGACCCGGGTGTTGCCAGATAAGTACCTGGTCTACCGCATGATGAACGGGATGAATAGCGGCTTTGCCTTTATGGGCTTTTTCCTGGGGCTGGCGTTCCTCGCGATGTTGGCCAGCACGTTGATGTTCAAGATTCTGTCGGGTGCCGCCGCCGACCGGGCGCGATACCGCATGTTGGCACGGATGGGGGTGCGGCCCCGGTTGCTACGCGGATCGATTCGTACCGAGATTGGGGTGCTGTTCGGGGTGCCCGCCATCTTGGGAGTAGCCCACGTATTGTTCGGGCTCCAGCTCTTTAAGGCGCTATTGCTCAATCCGTATACGGGCATTTGGATTCCGTTTGTTATCTTTGCCGTCTTGTACGCCCTGTACTTTGGACTCACCGTGCTGCTGTACAATGGCATTGTGCGTCCACGTGCATAAATACGCGTTCCTGGATTTCCGAACAATGTCTCACGATTGGTTGTGGGTTGTACACATTTTTTTGTGGGTTATGATTTTCGGCGCAATTTGTGCGTGCAATTTGACTGGGAATAGAGGATAATGAACGTGTAGTTCTCATTTTAACGGGTATAGACCGCGTCACGGCGCTTATTAATAGTCGTTCGGACAGGCGGTCACCAAACCAATAACATGACAAATTGACGTGTGCGTTTGCAACCAGGTTGCTGACACACACGTTTTTTTCGTGTAAAAACAATACCAATGCGGGTTCGAACAATTTGTGAAAAATGTGTGGCGATTGTTCTTGTTTTACGTGAATATCAGTGGTATCTTTTTGGTAGTCAGGGAACGGACCCTTAAAACAGAGGAGGACTTGTAGTGAAATTCACTAAGGTAGCGACTGTGGCGGCGGCTGCAGCATTAACGTTGGTTTTAGCGGCGTGTGGTTCGAATTCGTCCAGTTCAGGCAAGACGAGTAAGCACTCGGTAGCGTTGGTCACTGATGGTGGTGGGATCGACGATAAGAGTTTCAACCAGTCTGAATGGGAAGGCTTGCAGGCTTGGGGCAAGGCTAACGGTTTGAAGAAGGGCGTTGGTGGTTATAACTACGCCCAGAGTGATTCCGAAGCCGACTTTACGCCCAACGTTAACAAGATGATCCAGGCTAAGTACGCCACCATTATTGGTAGTGGCTATAAGCTGAGCAAGACCATCAAGGCGGCAGCCAAGAAGAACCCGAAGACCAACTTCATCATTATTGACTCCGTTGTTAAGGAAAAGAACGTCGCTAGTGCGACGTTCCGTGACAACGAAGCCGCCTTTCTAGCTGGTGTGGCCGCAGCTGAAACCACCAAGACCAACAAGGTCGGCTTTATCGGTGGTGTGCACGGTGCCGTGATCGACCGGTTTGAAGCTGGTTTCCGTCAGGGTGTTGCGCAGGTCAACAAGGACCAGGGCAAGAAGGTTACCGTTGACGTGAAGTACGCCAACAGTTTCAGCAAGCCAGATGTTGGGCAGACGTTAGCCCAGACGATGTACAACAACAATGAAGACGTGATCTACCAAGCTGCCGGTGGTACTGGTTCCGGGGTCTTCTCCGCAGCCAAGAACGCCATCAAGTCCAAGAAGGTTTGGGTCATCGGTGTTGACCGTGACCAGACTGCTGAAGGTAAGTACAAGGGTGGCAACCTGACTTTGGCTTCCACCGTTAAGGGTGTGGACACTGCCGTTAAGGACCTCGCAACTGACGCCAAGAAGGGCAAGTTCCCTGGTGGCAAGACGATTGCTTACGGCCTGAAGGGCAATGGTGTTAAGTTGGCCCGCGACAACATGAGTGCCTCCGTCTGGAAGGACGTTCAGAAGTACCGGACTGACGTCATCAACGGCAAGATCAAAGTTGCTGAACGGCCTAGTGAACTGAAGTAATCCTGAATTGACAGTTTGACCAAACCGGAGCGTAATGGCTCCGGTTTTTCTATACAGTTTTTGTGCTGGCTGGGGTGCGTGGGACCATCGCTTACACACACGTCTAGTATTGACTGTGAGCTGGTGTTAGTAATGACAGTCACCACCCAGTGCCACTGTTCGTTATCAATGTCATCGTTTACAACCCGAACGATTGGAAGTGAAAGCGTTCAACGTACGGAAAATTGCAATTTGTCGTATCCGCATGCACAAAAACACGGTAATATATTAGTTAGGTATTTTGGTGGTCACCGCTCAACACCCACAACTGGTAGTATGATAGACACCAGTGGAGGCGCATACATTGTGGTTGACCGCCGCCTACATAATGCAGAGGAATAATTCATTTTTGGTGTGCGTGGATAGTAACACGCATGCTGGGGGACAGCTATATGCCTACAGCAGCTATTGAGATTAAGCATTTAACCAAAGCTTTCGGTACTTTCAAGGCCAATGATGATATTTCCATTTCGTTTTACAACGGCCAGGTACACGCATTGCTCGGCGAAAACGGGGCCGGTAAGTCGACCCTGATGAACATGCTGTCGGGAATCCTCCGCCCAACGAGCGGGGAGATCAAGATCAAGGGCCAGGTCGTGCACCTACACTCCGCCAAAGACGCGACGGACCTCGGTGTCGGCATGGTGCACCAGCACTTCATGCTCGTCGAGGCCTTCACCGTCCTGGAAAACATTATCTTAGGCGCTGAGCCAACTAGTGCGGGTCGCTTGGACAAGCGACAGGCACGCAAAAAGATTCAGGCCATCCTTGATCAGTATGATCTGGAACTTGACCTAGACGCTAAGGTCAGCGACATTTCCGTGGGGATGCAACAGCGGGTAGAAATTGTCAAAATCCTGTTTCGTGAAGCGGACGTGCTGATTTTTGACGAACCCACCGCCGTGTTAACACCGCAGGAAATTACCGAGTTGTTGAAGATTATGCGTAAGCTCGCAGATGAAGCAAAGCCGTCATCCTGATCACGCACAAACTGGAGGAAATCCGCCAGGTGGCTGATTACACGACCATCGTGCGGCGAGGACGCGTCATCCGGACGGTGCGCACCGCGGATGAATCTGCCGAAGATCTAGCCACGATGATGGTTGGACGTGCCATCAACTTTGCGTTGGATAAGGCCCCGTATCATGACGGTCCGGCTATCCTGCAAATTGAGCACCTCGACGTGGTTGACCATAACAAGGTGCACCGCGTCCGTGACTTTAACCTGACCGTCCACGCCGGCGAAATTGTCGGGCTGGCAGGGGTCGATGGTAATGGCCAAAGTGAACTGGTCAAAGCCCTGACCGGCTTGATGCCCGTGACCGGTGGTAAGGTGCTGATCGGTGGCAAGGACACGACACACTCCAAACCGCGGCAAGTGATTGAAGCGGGTGTGGGGCACATTCCTGAAGACCGGCAACGGTTTGGGTTAATTATGCCGATGTCCGAAATTGATAACATGAGTATGATGCAGTATTACCGGCCACCACTGGCGCATCATGGCGTGCGGGATGCCAAAGCGGCCGCGGAAATGACGGCACGCTTGAACAAAGAGTTCGACGTCCGTATCGCCGATATGCATAATTCGGCCGGCTCCATGTCCGGTGGTAACCAGCAAAAGCTGATTATTGCCCGGGAAATGAGTCGGGACCCACAATTAATGATTGCGATGAACCCGACCCGGGGGTTGGATGTTGGTGCCATTGAGTTTATTCACCAACAGATTCTTAACGCCCGGGCTTCAGGCCACGCGGTGCTGCTGATTTCGTACGAACTGGACGAAATTCGTCAGCTTGCGGACCGGATTGCGGTTATTCATGCTGGGCACCTAGTGGCGACGGAGGATGCAGAAAACTTGACGGAACAACAAATTGGTTTGATGATGGCCGGCTCCGGCCAGACGGACAAGGAGGCCACTACCAATGCGGATTAGTAAGACGTGGATTCGTAGCATTTGGATTCCTATCATCGCGGTCTTCCTGGGCCTGTTGGTGGGGGCAATCATCATGCTGCTGTCGGGTTTCAACCCGATTCAAAACTACAGTAATATGTTCATCGGGGCCGTGGGAACGCCTAACGCCATTGGTGAAGTACTGCGTACCGCAACCCCATTGATTTTGACGGGGTGTGGCTTTGCGATTGCCAATTCGGCGGGGTTCTTCAACATTGGTGTTGCTGGTCAGGCGCTCCTGGGCTGGGCCGGTGGGGTCGCCTTTGCCCTCTGGTTCCCCAACCTACCGCGGATCATCATGTTGCCTGGCGCCCTGATCGCTGGTGTCATTTGCGGGGCCGTTTGGTCCGGAATTGCCGGCTTCCTGCGGGCATTCTTCGGGACTAGTGAAGTTATTACGACGATCATGTTGAACTACGTGGCGTTGTACGGCACCAACGCGTTCGTGAAGGGTGTGCTGGCCAAAGGGGATAACGACTACTCCCCGACGGTGCCCGTGGCGGCACGGTTGCGGACTCCATTTCTGGAAAGGCTAACACAAAACTCGACCTTCCACTATGGTCTGTTTATTGCAATTATCGCGGCCATCTTCCTGTGGTGGCTGATGAAAAAGACGACGCTCGGCTTTGAAATTCGGGCCGTCGGGATGAACCCCGATGGTGCCCGTTACGCCGGGATGTCCGACAAAAAGACGATCATCCTCTCGATGCTGATTTCCGGTGCCTTTTGTGGCCTGGGCGGTGCGGTCGATGGTCTGGGTAACTACGAAAACATTATTGTGAATGACGCAATGCCAAGTATCGGGTACGACGGGATGTCAGTCTCCCTGCTGGCAGGTGGCTCAGCCATCGGGATCATCTTTGCCGCCGTCCTGTTTGGGCTGTTAAAGATTGGTGGGTTGAACATTTCTATCATGTCCAACACGCCGTCGGAAATTGTCGACATCGTTATTGCGGCCGTCATCTTCTTCGTTGGGGCGCAGTACATTATCCGGTACGCGCTGAACACGAGTGCGCGGCGGCAAGCAGCTAAAAATGCCGCTCAAGTGGCGGCGACAACGGTAGCCACGGCCGGGGTCGATTCCGGGCCGGGTGACGGAGCACCGGACCAACCGCGTGCGGATGCGATTCCGCCACGTCAACGGGGGCAGAAGCAGCCGCCCGTGGAGCAAGCACCAGACCACCACGATGATGATGATGGGGAGGCGAAATAAATGGACTTACAAGTTATCTTATTGACGTTGGTTTCAACGACGCTCGTTTATTCCGCTCCACTCATTTTCACCGCGATTGGTGGGGCCTTCTCGGAACATTCCGGGATCGTCAACGTGGGTTTGGAAGGCATCATGGTCATGGGCGCCTTTGCTGGGTCCGTCTTCAACCTCACCTTTGGTCACCAGTTGGGCAACTGGACCCCGTGGGTCGGGTTGCTGGCTGGTGGTGTGGTCGGTGTACTGTTTTCACTGATCCATGCCGTGGCTACCATTAACTGGCGGACGGACCACATTATCAGTGGTACGGTGCTGAACCTGATGGCACCGGCACTCGGGGTCTACCTGACCCGGTTGTTGTACGACGGCCGGGGGCAAACGGCCATTCTGCAACACCCGCTGTCAACGATGACCATTCCGGTGCTATCCAAGATTCCGTTGATTGGGCCAATCTTCTTCACGAAGACGTCCTTGGTGGCTTATCTAGGTATCATCATTTCCATTTACTGCGCATGGGTTTTGACCCACACGCGCTTTGGGCTCCGGCTGCGGTCAGTCGGTGAGCACCCCGAGGCTGCGGATTCCGTGGGGATTTCGGTCTACAAGTACCGCTACATGGGCGTGATGTTGTCCGGGTTCCTCGGCGGGATCGGTGGTGCCGTCATGGCAGAATCCATCACGTTAAACTTCTCGGTGACGACCATTGTGGGGCAAGGGTTCATGGCCCTGGCTGCCATGGTTTTCGGTAAGTGGCACCCAGTGGGCGCGATGGGCGCGGCCGTCTTCTTCGGCTTTGCACAGAGCCTGTCGATTGTCGGGGCGTACATTCCGTTCATCAAGTCGATGCCGGACGTCATCTTCAGTATCGCGCCGTACCTGATCACCATCATCGTGCTAGTTGCCTTCGTCGGGAAGTCGGCGGCACCCGCAGCCGATGGGTCGACCTTCGTTAAGGCAAAGTAGTAGTTATAGTTGTACAGTTAACAATAGCCTCCACGTGTGTGGGGGCTTTTTTTGGTGGATTGCGTGAGACCGAATGTTGGCGCTGTGTGATGCTGCGGTTTTGTAGGTCACTTCCTAACGATTGCAAACCGGGGCGCCAAACAGCCAGTTACGATCACCACATATGCTGGGTTAACCCGTTAAGAACCGTACGCCAATCAACAGTGATAATGGTATGATGAAGGTAAATAAGACACCATAAGGAGGTCCATTATGGAACCAGTAACCGTCTACCTTGTGCGTCACGGTCAGACTTACCTGAACAAGTACAACCGGATGCAGGGTTGGTGTGATTCACCGCTGACCGCTAAGGGCGAAGCCGACGCCGATCGTGCCGGCCGCTACCTGCGTGAAGTGCACTTCCAGCGGGCGTACTGCAGTGACACCATGCGGGCACGGAACACGGCCAAGCACATCCTGACCGCTAACTTGTATCCGGGCACCTCCCTGCACCTGACGGAAAACTTTCGGGAGCAAAGCTACGGCTACTTTGAGGGTGATGATTCCGCCCGTACTTGGTACGTGATTGGGATGCCTCATGGTGGCTTGCGCACCTTCCACGAGATTATTAGGGAACACGGGATGGACGCCAGCAAGGACTTTATGGCAGCCGCCGATCCGTTTGGCGACGCCGAGGATGCCCGGACTTACTGGACGCGGTTGATGCATGGCTTTAAGGAATTACGCGAAGATAATCCCGATGGTGGCGACGTTCTGATGGTCAGCCACGGGACCACGATTCGCAGCATTGTCGACAAGTTTGGTCGGCACGACGGTTACGACGTGTCCGTGGGGCCGAAAAATGGCAGTATTACCAAGATCCAGTTGACCGACGCAGGCATCAAGGTTCTGAGCTATAATTTTGTACCAAAAGCTTAACACGTTGATTGACTGAGACCACGGTTGCGGCCGTGGCCTTTTTGTTTCAGTACGAATATTTTCTGGGACCACATCATTCTGGGGGAATGTCAATATAAGCGGTTGGGTTAATAACGATTAAGGTGGCGGTTAACATGCACTTTTTTGATAATACATTTTCATCACTCATTCACTCCAAGAACTTCCGGTACTTCTGGATTGGGCAGTGTGTGTCAGTGATGGGTACCTGGGTGCAACGGACTGCCCAAACGTGGTTGGTTTACAAAATGACCAACTCGGCCTTTTTGGTCGGGTTACTGGCGGCGGCGCAATTTTTGCCAATTTTACTACTGACGCTTGTGGCGGGAACGTTGATCGACCGGTACTCTAAGCGATTGATCCTCATTATTACGCAGAGTGGCTTCTTGCTCCTAGGGGTCGTTATGACGGTGCTGGTGTACACCAATATTGTGCAGTATTGGGAAGTCGTGGCCATTGCCTCGGTTACGGGGTGTTGCAAAGTTTTGATACCACAACGCGGCAGTCGTTTGTTGTGGAGCTGGTGGGGCACAAAGACCTACTCAACGGGATCTCCTTGAACTCGACGATTTTTAACCTCGCTAAAATCGCGGGACCGTCGTTAGTCGGACTCTTGATGGTTAAGTTCAGCCTGGGCTTCTGCTTCCTGGTTGACGCCATTAGCTACCTGGCCGTGCTGTTGGGCCTCTTCCTGATCAAGCAGACGCACCCACTAGCCACGCCGTCCAAGAAGCACATCTGGGCGGACGTCAAAGACGGGTTGCGCTACGTGTGGAGTCACGCGGAGATTCGTCTGAGTGCGGAAATGATGATCATTGTTTGCACGTTGAACTACAACAATAACGTCATTATCCCTATCTTTGCCAAGGAGGTCCTCCATTCCGGGGCGCAAACGTACGCTAACCTACTGTCGGCGACTGGGGTCGGGTCACTCATTGCGGCGATCCTGATGAGTTATTTGTCCCGCTTTGGCCTACAGCGCAATATTTACCTGTCCGTCGGGGTCGGCACCGCAGCGCTGCAAGCAGCGATGATCGTCATCCGGTCGTACGGGTTGGCAATGATCCTGATGGTGGCCATCGGTTTTTGCAACATGATTTTCCTTAACCAGTCCAACGCCGGATTTCAGTTCAAGATTCCTAACGAACTGCGTGGCCGCGTGATGAGCGTGTACGTCCTGCTCAATCAGGGGACTACGCCGGTGGGTAGCCTGTATTCCGGTGGGGTCATGGACATCGCCGGCGGCATCTGGGGGTTCCCAGCCTGTGGGATTCTGGCGTTAGTATTATTGATTCCGGTCCTGTTCAATCAGCGGCACTTGGTGGCCCAATGGTGGCATGGCGGCGAGCAAGCGGTCGACGATTAGGGTGCAAAGATGGTCCCCCAGCACGTCTTCACCGCAACCGCTTTCTATGCTATTCTGGGGAGGCATGATGAAAGTGGGGCAGGGATATGTACAAGTTAATTGTGAGTGATCTGGACGAAACGTTGTTGCGTGAAGACGGGACGATTTCGGCGGCTAACGTGGCGGCCATCAAGGCAGCGCGGGACCGCGGCGTGAAGTTTGTTCCCAACACGGGGCGCAGCTTTACGTCCGTACAGGATTTGCTGCACACGCTGGGCCTGGCGGGGCGCGATGACCAGTACGTGATTGCTTACAATGGTGGGGCGACCGTCAGCAACGACCACAACCGCGTGGTCGCGGTCAACCCTATGGCGTACGATGTGGCCCGGCGCATCTTTGCGATTACCAAGACCTTCCCGGAGACCGATACCCACGTGTACACGTTGAACGAGGTGTTCCTGTACAAGCCGCGGGCCGACGACATTCAGTACATGCAGACGCGGGGGGCGGCGTACACCGTGATGCCAGATGACGACTTTAGCCGCTTCCAGAACTTACAGATCATGAAGGTCATCGCGATGAATCCGGACCCCGCCGTGCAGAAGGCGATTGCCGACCAGGTGATGTCGGCGCTCGACCAGCGGCTTAACCTGACGTTCTCGAGCGGCATTTATACCGAGTTCAACCCGCTGGGAGTGGACAAAGGTGTTGCGGCACTGCAGTTGGGCGCGGCGCTCGGCATCAAACGTGACGAAATCATTGGCATCGGTGATAATCTCAACGACCTGGCATTGTTACAGCAAGTGGGGATGCCGGTGGCGGTTGCCAATGGCCGGCCCGAAATTAAGGCCGCCGCAAAGTTAGTGACGCAGGCCGACTACGAATCTGGTGTTGCGGAAATGATTCACAAGCTCATCTTAGACTAGAAAATAACATTTTGGCAGTGACGTGTTAACGGCGTCACTGCCTTTTATTCACCCTGGAGAGTTTAATAACATTACGAAATAAAATATTCTATACGAAGTTGCACGGATAGAATACTTTTTGCATGCGGAAATATGTTAAAATTTGGGCAAGAGGGTCGTACGTTGGTACCGTCAGTATTTGGGGATTGGGGGTCGTAAGACGCAGGGCCATGGGAGCGTGTAAGCAAAGGTTCACTATAGGTTAGCTGGAGTAATCGGGCCAATTTAAAGGGGGACTTTGCAATGAATAAACGTGATGTGGCGCGCTATGCAGTAAATGAGCGCGAACATTATAAGATGTATAAACAAGGCAAAATGTGGGCCTTCGCCCTAATCACGACGTTTGCTTTAGGGGCGGGCGCCACGTCGTTGGGTCACACCACCGTGCGGGCGGATGTCAATAGTCATACCAGTGCGGTGGCTACCAGCAGGGCTGCTACGAATGCTACCCACGGGACGGTTCAGGTTGCTGCGACGCAGAGTAGTAGTACGAGTGCTGCTGATAGTACTGCATCTAGCAGCACCGCGGCAACTAGCAGCGTGGCTAGCAGTAATAACACGACGAGTGCGGGCACTAGTCAGTCATCCCCAGCGGTAGGGTCCAGTAGTGCTAGTGTTGCCACCTCGAGTAACGGTAGCGGTGGGGCTAGTGTCGCAAGCAGCGCGACTACGATCAGTGCTGCGGTCAGTGCGAGTGTGGCCACTAGTACTGTAGCTAGTAGTGCGGCCCAGGTGGCAAGTTCCGCCGCCGCTTCGAGTGCGGCGACGACGCTTGTTGATCCGTCACCAGCTTCGTTAGCCGCGGCTAAGTCCAGTGCGACCGCCCAATATCAGGCTACCGGTCAGACACAAGCTATCCGTGCCGTGGCTGGACTCCCAAGTGACACCACGAAGGTCACCGTGACGAAGTCGGCGGACACTGTGGGATACGGGTCAGGCTTAAGTGAATTGGATTTAAGCGTTAATATTACTAACCCGACAGCGGGGGATGTGTACACAATCACCATTCCGGGTGACGGGGCCGTCTTTAAGTACCAACGTACTGCGGCGCTGATTGCTGGGGGTACTACCTACGGGACGGTGACGGACAACACCATTAACGCGGACGGCACCCGCACCATCACGGACACTATGACCGCTAGTTACTCGGGGGTGTTGGTACAACAAATCACAATTGGTTTAAATAGTAATTATGGCGCTCAAGCCACACCAATGGCGGATATTGGGACAACCACGAAAACGATTCGCTACACCGTTAATGGTGTCGAGCAGGCGCCACAGACCATTACCCAAATTGTCACCCCCGCGGCCGTTATGAATGATATGTACATGACCTATCCGGAGGGAAACAGCGATACGCCAGTGGTGAGCGGTACAGAATACGTTTATACCTACCGCGTGGATGAATCCAACGGGGTGTTCGATAACCAATATCAGTCGGAACGGGTCAACTCAGCGGACAATTATGGTTCGACGTTAACTATCCCGGTACCCGCTGGCTTTGTGCTGGATCCAGATACCACCAGTGCGTTGAACGACTTTGAAGATGAAACCACCATTACCCAGCCGGGCGGTGCGGGTACCGATATCGTTATTACGGTCCCGCGTGGGTCCGGTAATCAGGGCTTTCAAAATGCTGGTGGGTATCGCCTCGCTGGTAAGTTTACGGTAGCCCCCGCAGCCGATACGACCAAGTACACCGCTAGTGGCGTAGCAACCCTGACGCAGCAGATCGATGATGCGGGAACACTCTTCACGGCTGTGGGCCAAAACCCGTGGGCAGTCTCGATTGCGGGCACCAACACTGCCATCACGCCGGCTGCGCAGATCACCGTCGACGGTAACAGCACGACCGCGGGGGACCAGCTGGTCCTCGACCAAGATACAACGGATGATCCGACCTTCCTGGCGCAAATCAAATTTAGTAACAACAGTGTGGTTGCCCTAGATCACCCGCAATTTCAAATCACCATTCCAAGTGGCATCGTGGACACGTCCATCTTGCTACCCAAGGGTGAGGTCACACCGATTAACTATTTGCCGGGGACGATATCGTACAGCTACACATTAACCCTTGCTGATGGCACCACGGAAACCGGTACTGCGGCTAGTGGTGATACGATTACCAGCCAGTCGGGTAGCGCTATTCGGCAGGCTGACATTACCATCAATAATCTGGCTGCTGGGGCGGCTTGGGATACTAATGGTGAGCTGGATAAGCACGATACGTTTACAATTTTTGGGCGTCTCAATGACACCCTTGATGACGGTACCACGATTGCTGAAGGGGATGTCCTGACCTTTGATGCTGCCCTGGCGTTGGCGGGGAGTGTTACCCCATTGAGTCAGGCTAGCATCGGGGAGACGGTCACGATTCCGTATGATACGGTCCATAGCTATTTGTACCAACCTAACCAAACACCAGGAGTAACAGACGCTGGCGTGATGGGGACGATTGGTTCTGGCGGTTACCAGCATACGACGGACAACATCTTTGAACCGATTCTCTACTACGTCCTACCTGCGGCTGCTACTTTTGACGGGCTCAATTGGAATGAACCTGACGCCCAAGTGTCCGAATTTACTGCGGATGATGGGCGCACGGTGGTTAAAATTGACTACTCGCACACCGGTGTGTCGATCAACACCGCACTGACTGGTTACGAGATTAAGCTGAACAATAAAATTGATGCCTTACCAGGAGACTATCCGTTGGCATTGTACATTTATTCGCCAACAACGGTACTGACGAATAATACTCCGGTAGAGGACACGTCATTCACGGATGGTAATGCCGATGCGGTTGCGTACATTAAGGACCTGGGTGGCTGGATTTGGCACATTAGTTCGGTGGGCACCTTCACCGACTATACCCTCGCGCAAGGTACTCAGGACAGTGATGCGTCCAATGTCGGGACGACCAATGCGTACGCTACGGCCGACTCACACTTTTACGTTTCGCTGGTCAATACGGTCAAGGATAATGGCCAGCATGATGGTCAAGTGATTGTTAACCTGCCTGAAGTGGGTGATGACCAAGGCTCACAGTTCACCTTTGAACTGTCCGGCCCTATTACCGTTCCCGCCAACTATACGGTTACGGAGGGGACCGGTGGACCGATTGACGCCACCGTCTTGTACTCCACACAGCGCGCGCAGGTAGTTAACAACCAGACGACGGTTGACCTCAGTGGTTACATGACGGCCGACCAGCTCGCAGCGGCAGGTATTGCCTGGCTGACGTGCGTTCCGTCGCCATTTCCATTAACGACATTGCCAGTTTGACGTCCACCGGGCGCATTGACCTGGCGGGCCAGGTGGCCGACGCGGTGAATCACTTAGGCGACACCGGCTACCTAGAAACGGCGTTTGCCGTTGATGGCGGTGCGTACTCGGTGCAGGGCAAGGGCACGACCGCACAACTAACGGTGCAAAGTTACTCGGACATTCAGGCGCGGTACCACTACGTTGACAGTGATGGGCAAGATCAGTACATCAACTTACCCGACCTGTCGAAGACGTTGGTCAACGACACCGATACGGTGCCGGTTTTGCCAACGACGCAGGCTGATATGTCTACGCTGGACCAGAACCTGATTCCTGACGGTTACGAAATGGTCGATGGGTACACCGTGTTAGCGGCTGACGGGCAAACCCCTGGCCAAGCGGTATCTGGGGCCGTGGTCAATCACAATATGAACGGTGACATCATCCAGTACGAACTGCAAAGTCAGTACACGGTGACCTTCGAATACGTTGATGACGCGACCGGCACGGTGACACCGGGGACGACTGTCCGGGCACCAGCCGGCCAGCAAGTGACCTATGACCTTGATGTACCAACGGGTTACACGCTGGCAACCAAGCAAGATACCGGTGTGAATATCAATGGCAATGAACTCGACTACACCATGACGCCGGTAGCTACCACCACGGTCCAGATTCACATTATTCCGGCTAAGGAGACCGGCACCGCCACGACGACACGGACAATTACGTACAAAGTGGCGGGCGATGCCTTTGCTGCTCCCACTGCAGTGACGCAGACGATGGAGTGGACCACGACCAAGGATCTGGTCACGGGGGTTATCACGGCGGTGCCGCAGGGCAACTTTGCGAGCGTTGATTCGCCGTACGTTCCGGCAACTACCGTTGATGGTGTCCAAACAGCTTGGCGTCCGGATGTGGCGACCGTTCCTGGTGTCACCCTGGCCGAACAAACTGGCATGCCCGAGGATGCCGATGACGTGATTGTCACGTACCAGCCGTACGCGGAAGTGGACACGGCGCCAGCGGTGCAAACCAAGTCGCAGGTCGGCGAACCACTGCACGCAGTGGCCACTACGATGCAGTACGTGGATGATGTGACGGGTGAGCAGGTCGGAACCACTACGACTCATGTGGGTGAACCAGGACGCACGTTTGATTGGATGGCAGTGGTGCCAACCAACTATCGCCTGGCAGACGGTCAGGCGGCTAGTGGGACTTACACTTTTGCCGAAACGGACAATGCGCCCGTTGTCATTCACCTGACACACCAAGTTGTTGACGGTCAGACTGAAACCACGCGGACGATTACGTACAAAGTTGAGGGTGACGCGTTTACCGCACCAGCCCCGGTGACGCAGACGGTCACCTGGAAGACGGCAACAGATTTGGTCACGGGTGATGTGGTTGCTACGCCTGCAGGCAACTTTACGAGCGTCACCTCACCGTACGCGCCGGCAACCACTAATGATGGCGTGCAGACCAGTTGGCAGCCGGATGTGGCCACGGTTGCTGGTATTGAGCTAACGCCAGTCATGGGCACACCAACCGATCCGGCAAGTGTGACCGTGACGTACCGGCCGTACGCACAGATTGATACGGTTGAAACAACTCCCCAAACTAAGACGCAGGTCGGCGAACCACTGCACGCAGTGGCAACCACGGTCAGTTACCTGGACGACGTCACGGGTGAGCAGGTTGGGACCGCCACGACTCACGTCGGTGAACCCGGACGGACGTTTGATTGGACGGCAACGGTGCCAGCCAGCTATCGCCTTGCAGACGGTCAAGCGGCTAGTGGCACCTACACATTTGCCGAAACAGATAATGTGCCCGTTGTCATTCACCTGACGCACCAAGTTGTTGACGGTCAGACCGAGACCACCCGGACGATTACGTACAAAGTCGAAGGTGACGCGTTTACGGCACCAGCCCCAGTGACGCAGACCGTGACCTGGAAGACGGCCACTGACCTCGTCACGGGTGACGTGGTCGCTACGCCTGCAGGCAACTTTGCGAGCGTCACCTCACCATATGCGCCAGCAACTACCAGTGATGGTGTGCAGACTAGCTGGCAGCCAGATGTGGTTACAGTTGAGGGTATTAAGCTGACGCCAGTTACGGGCACACCAACCGATCCGGATAATGTTACCGTGACGTACCGGCCGTACGCACAGATTGACACCACCGGCACGACTCCTGAGGCCAAGACGCAAGTCGGCGAACCGCTGCACGCAGTGCAACCACGGTCAGTTACCTGGACGACGTCACCGGCAAACAAATTGGTGCCACTACAACCCAGGTTGGTGAGCCGGGACGGACCTTCGACTGGACGGCGACGGTACCAGCCAACTACCGTTTGGCAGATGGTCAGGCGGCTAGTGGGACGTACACCTTTGCTGAAACGGGCAACGCACCCGTCGTCATCCACCTGACGCATGAAGTTAGTGATGGCACTGCCGTAACCTCACGGACAATTGATTATCAGGTTGAAGGTGATGCGTTTACCGCACCAGCACCAGTGGCACAGACGGTCACCTGGAAGACGACTACCGACCTGGTTACGGGTCACGTAGTTGCCACGCCGCAGGGCTCCTTTGGCACCGTGACCTCGCCGTACGTTCCCGCAACGACGGCGGATGGCGCTCAAACTAGCTGGCGGCCGGATATTGCGACGGTGGCGGGCATGACGCTCACGCCACTGACCGGGCTGCCAACCAGTCCCGAGAACGTCACCGTTACTTACCAGCCGTACGCGCAGGTTGACACGGGCGACCCAACCACCCAGACCAAGACGCAGGTTGGCGTGCCGTTACATGCGGTGCAAACGACGGTCCAGTATGTGGATGACGTTACGGGTGACCAAGTTGGTTCAGCCACAGTGCATGTGGGTGAGCCGGGACAGACGTTTGATTGGGCGGCGACGGTACCAGCCAACTACCGTTTGGCCGACAATCAAGCCGCCAGTGGCACGTACGTCTTTGCCGAAACGGACAACGCGCCGGTGGTCATTCACCTGACGCACCAAGTCGTTGACGGTCAGACCGAAACTACGCGGACGATTACGTACCAAGTTGATGGGGATGCCTTCACAGCCCCGGCGCCAGTGACGCAGACGGTCACCTGGAAGACGACTACCGACTTAGTTACGGGTCACGTGGTTGCCACCCCGCAAGGCAGCTTTGCTAGTGTCACCTCGCCGTACGTGCCCGTAACCACGGCCGATGGCGCCCAAACCAGTTGGCGGCCGGATATTGCGACGGTGGCGGGCATGACGCTCACGCCACTGACCAAACTGCCAGCCAGTCCGGAGAACGTTACCGTTACGTACCAGCCATACGCGCAGGTCGACACGGATGATCCGATCACCAAGTCGATTGCGCGGGTTGGCGAACCGGTCTACGCGGCCAAGTACATGGTCAACTTTGTCACTACGACGGGCAAAGTGGTCGGCACGCTCAACCGTGTTGGTGATCCGGGCGACCGCTTCACGGTCAGTGCGCCCGCTGGCTACCACTTCGTTTATGGGGATGCCGGGCTGATCACGCTACCGGAAAGCAACGCGGCAGCCATCAACGTATTAGTGACCACCGATACGACGCACAACGGTGGCACAACGCCAACACCGACCCACCGGCTGCCAGCCACCGGTGGCAACCCAATGATGACTACGCCGCAACGGACTGCACCGACAAGTGGAGCGCCGACTAACGCCGCCCGGACGACAACCGTCACGGGGGCGATGCGGACCTTGCCGACGACCGGCCATGCGGCTGCGCACCGGCTTCCGGGCACTGGTGCCCGGACACTCCCACAGACGGGCGAGCAGCAAAATGCTTGGACCGTCGCCGGGTTAGGTCTGTTGACGATGGCTCTCGGTTTGTTCGGCTGGAAGCGCCGGCGTCATGATGCACGGTAATTGAGGGTATACAAATGGCCCTAGGATCGACCAGTAACTTTGGTTATCCTAGGGCCACTTTGTGTCTATTTATTTATGATCTGCCTGGACGGGGTAGGCGAAGTGTGCATACAGCGTCGCCAAGAACAGCCCGAATCCGAGCACGAGTAGGAGGCAAAGTCGACTTTGGCCCCTAAAACCGTAGCCCTGGTGGCCGTCATGGTTAACGTAAACGCGGCGATGATGGCGGACATCACGCTGGTCCCCAGGGAGCCGGCGTACTGTTGCATCATGCTGAAGAGGGAGTTTTGGTCGGCCTTTTGCCGGCCGCTGACCTGCATACTACCGTCGGAAATAGCAACCCCAAAGCCGGAGTTAAAGCCGATTCGCAGTATCACGTAGAGGATGGCAATGCCGACGACCGTTAAGCTGTCGGTCAGCACCCACAGTAATACGAGTGCGAGGCACGCCATGACGCTACTGAACGTCAACGGAATCGTGGCGCCCACGCGGTCGTACACACGTCCAGCGATTGGGGCGCAGACGGCGCCGACCAACGCGCCCGGCAGTAACATGAGGCCCGCGCTCATCGCTGAAGCCCCCAGCACGGTTTGGGCCAATAGTGGCAGGACGAGGGAGAGGCCGATGTTAATGAACTGCAGACCAAAGTAGGTGAACAGTCGTAGTCGTAGTACCGGCCGACGCAGGATGCGGTAGTCGAGCAGCTTGCGGGCACCATGCCGCGCGTAGAACCAGAACACGCCGGCCACGACGATACTACCGGCCACCCAAAACCAAAAGTGACCGTTAGCCCAGCCATTGGTACCGGCACCGTTAAATGCAAAGACGATGCCGGCGAACAGGGCGGCCAGGATGATCATACCGAGGTAGTCGAACCGTAACGACCCGACCCCCGCGGCTTTGCCCTTGATCGTGGTCCCACCCAGAATGGCAATGATGGCGAGCAGCGGTACGATGCCAATGAAGATCGCACGCCAAGACCAGAGGCTGGTAAGAACACCACCGTACGTCGGGCCGAGCGCTGGCGCTAGCGACACGATGACGCTGGCAAAACCGGTGTAGACGCCCAGTTGGGTGCGCGGGACGCGGGTCAGGATGATTTGGAACATCAGCGGGGTGGAAATCCCGGTAGCGACGGCCTGCAATAGCCGTCCCGTTAGTAGCATGGCAAATGTGGGTGCGAACAGGCACATCAGGCCACCAACCAGGCAGATGCCGACGGCGCAAAGGAAGAGTGGCCGCGGGTTGAAACGTTTAAGGATGTACGCGGTGGTGCTCATGACGATGGTGACCACCAACAAGTAGGCGGTGGTGAGCCATTGGACGGTGTCGAGGGAAACCCCCATCGTTTTGATCAAGGTAGGGAAGGTAACGTTCATTGAGGTTTCAACCAGAATGCCGACGAACGACAGCATTCCGACCGCCGCAATGGCGAGTTTGGTACTAGTGGGAACGGTAGTTGGTTCAACGTGTTGCATAATATGGAACTCCTTTATGTTTACTATTTATAGGCGGTGGCGCCTGAAGCAGTTAGTGGTGTGCTGTTATCGCTCTCCCTCTGACTGCCAATATGCATCGGGCTGCAGTTTCTCGCACTGTGGGACACGGCGACCACACCTGCTGGGAATGCTGCTCACAAAAAAAAGCCGGCGTGCTGGGGTTTTACGCCCCACCAGGCCGGTTTCTATCATAGTTAGTCGTTAAAATTGCCTGATTCAACGTCGCGGATGAACTGCTTCAGGTGCTTGAAGTAGACCGGGGCATTGTCAATCATGTGGTGGTGTCCACCATTAGGCGTGGTGACGAGCCGGGCGTGGGGGATGACTTCAGCCATCCGCTGGGCGGACTTCATTGGCATCGTTTCGTGTTCCCCAAAGGTCAACAGGGTGGGCACGGTGATGTTGTGAATCTGGTCACGCAGGTCAAAGTCCTTCAGCTTACCGGTGACAACGAACTCGTTGTCGCCCTGGAAGACGTTGTAGACGTCGGTAGCCATCGTGCTGATCAGGTGGCTGATAGCTGGCGGCTGCTTGCGGTCCACGTAGCCGGCGTTGAGGATGTCAACGTAGTGCTGATACTGGGGATCGTCCCAGTTGCCAGCAGCTTCCTGTTCCTTCATGTACTTCACGGCTGAAGGTGGCAGGGCTTCTTCGCGGACCAGGTTGATGTGTTCCACGTATTCTTCGATGTTATCGGTCATGGAACTGATAATGGCACCCTTGAGGTGTTCGCCGTACTTTAGGGCGTACAGCTGGGTGAGGGCCCCACCCCAAGACTGGCCGATCAGGTAAAAGTGGTCCAGGCCTAGTTTCTGGCGTACTTCTTCGACTTCGTCCAGGTAGTAGTCGTAGGTCAGGTACTTAGCGGCAATTTCTGGGTCGGAGTAGTCCGGCTGGTCCGAGTAGAACGAACCGAGCTGATCGTACATATGTACTTGTACACCGAGGTCAGCGAGTTCTTCGCCGAAGTTTTCCCAGTATTCATGCGTGCCACCGGGGCCACCGTGTAGGCAAAGCAGGTGGATGTCACCCTCGCCTTGCGTGTTGGTCCACAGGTGGTACCCGTTATCAAGCGTGATGATAGTTGTGCCTTGCTTCATGTGTGGGTCACCTAGCTTCCTAAATAAGATAGTTTCATTCTATCACAATCGGGAGTGGCGGGTTTATGGCGTCGGTCACGCAAGCTGTAGTCATCGTCAACAGGCCTAGGATGCTCACTACTAAGTAAATTACAATATAACTACAATTATCGGAGCAACAGAAACAACCAAAACACCAGCAATTATCGCGCGCTAACGGCGATGAGAACGGGCGGAAGCGCTTGAAGAACATTTCTAATAGTGGTAACATATTACAACGATAATTTTTTAATACGGTTAAGGGGGTTGGGCCTTGGAGGACTCAGAAAAGCAGTACGAACAACAGCACCTAGATGATACGGTGTGGGAGCTGCACGCCGCTGACAAGCGGCTGACGCAGGAAATTGCCAAGACACAATCCGAAGAAAAGAATATCAGTGACAACTTCTTCAGCGACTTTTCCATTAACCTGACCAACGATGACGAAATCATCGAAACGGCCGCGTCCGTGCAGCAACAGCAGCAACTGCTTGATGAACGGGCCAACGCTCACCGGCAGTCGACCGTTCAGTTGGGTACGGTCAAGCGCTTGTTGAGGAATCCTTACTTTGCACGGATTGACTTTCAAGAAGCTGGTGAACAACCCGAAACCATTTATATTGGGCTGGGTAGCTTTACCGACGCAACGGTCACTTCCTGATCTACGACTGGCGAGCACCAATCAGTTCCATCTATTATGACGGCAAGCTGGGGCAGGTCACCTACCAGACCCCGGACGGCCCGCAACGGGTGGAGTTGAGTTTGAAGCGCCAGTTTGTGATCAAAGACGGGACGAAGATCGAGACCATGTTCGACACCGCCGAAACGATTGGTGACCAGATGCTGCTGGAAGTGCTGGGGGAGAAGTCTGACACCCAGATGAAGAGCATCGTCACCACGATTCAGCGTGAGCAGAACCAGATTATTCGCGACACCACGGCTGACCTGCTGTTTGTTCAGGGGGCAGCCGGTTCCGGTAAGACCAGCGCGGTACTGCAGCGGGTGGCGTACCTGTTGTATCGGTATCGGGGCAACCTGACCTCCAGCCAGGTGATCATGTTCTCGCCCAACCAACTGTTCTCTGACTACATCGGCAACGTGCTGCCCGAAATGGGTGAGCAGAACATGGTACAGTTTACCTACTACCAGTACGTGACGCGCCGGACGCCGGGGATGCACGTGCAGAACCTGTTCCAGCAGTTTGAAGCCGACCAGACGCCTTTGCAGGCCAAAGTTGCGGCGCTGAAGGAAAGTGATGCTTTCTTCCACGCCACTGAAGCGTACGCTGAGCATTTGCGTAGCGCCGGGGTGCGGTTCAAGGACATTCGGTTTCACGGTGGCGTCTTCTTTAGCCGCAAGAAAATTGCGGAAATCTTCTATAGTTATAACCAGAATTACAACATGAATAACCGGGTACAGGCCACTAAGGAACGGTTGACCTCGATGCTGAACCGCCGGGTAGGCTCCGAAACCCGGGCCAAGTGGGTGCGCGAGGCCGTTGAAAACTTGTCCGAGGAAGAAATTCGGGACCTGCAGGCACAAAGTCATCCTGGTGAATTTCAGGATAGCAACAGTGAGTTCCAGTTCTACGCGCGCCACATCGTTACGGAGGCCTTTGCCGAAATCGATGCAGCCATCGTGCGCAACCGGTTCCTGAACGTTCGGGCCCAGTACGTCGCGTTCTTGCGCGCCGTGCCGGACCTGCTGGATGTGACCAAGTTTGGTATTACGCCGAGTGAGTGGAACCAAAGTGTCGACGAATTTGTTGAACAATTCCGCCAACGCAAGCTGACCATGGCCGACGCGACGCCATACTTGCACCTGTACGACTTGATGATTGGTCGGCATGGTGACCGCAAGATGCGCTTTGTCTTCATCGACGAAATTCAGGACTACACGCCGTACCAACTGGCGTACCTGCAGAAGAACTTCCCGCGGGCCAAGTTTACCTTGCTGGGTGACCTAAACCAGGCCATCTTTACCGGTAGCAACGCCCGGAACCTGATGGGTTCGGTCACCAAGTTGTTCGATCCGGACAAGACGCGCGTGGTGCAGTTAACGCAGTCATACCGCTCGACGGCCCAGGTCACCGAGTTCACGAAGGCCCTGCTCAAGAGTGGCCAGAAGATCGTGGCGTTCAACCGGCAGGGCGACTTGCCACAGGTCTTGGTCCGCGCGACGTCGGCGGACGCCTTTAATACTTTGACCAAGCAGTTGGCTACCAACGCGCAGGATCACGACACGACGGCCATCATCACGCGGTCGTTGGGTGACGCTGCGGCGCTGCAGCAGCAGCTCCACGATGCGGGTCAGCGGTCGACGTTGATTCGCTCAGAGAACCAGCGGCTGGTGCCGGGCGTACTCGTGGTACCGTCGTTCTTGGCCAAGGGCTCGAGTTTGACGCCGTGGTGGCGTGGAACGTGACGCCAGCAAACTTTGGCGCGGATACGGACCGGGAACTTTTGTACACCATCTGCTCTCGGGCGATGCACCGCTTGACGGTGATTGCCACGGGTGCGGTATCTCCGTTGATCACGGCGGTGGACCCTAAGCTGTACACAACCGAACAGTAATATTGCGAGCGACTACCAGTGAGGTGGCCGCTTTTGGCAATTGTCGCGCTGATTGGCCAAGCAATGCAGGCCACTGGCTACTTGTTGGTAGTGTCATCGGCCGCAAGCAATAATTGTGGTAGAATACTGCCATTAAGACACGGGACGATAATTTGGAGGCAAGAATAGTGGAAAAAGCTGCAGGACAGTACCGGACGTTTGACCGGGCAACGTGGTCCGCAATGGGTCCCGCCAACGGCACCGACATTACGCCGGCTGAAATCGAACGGGTCCGGTCCCTCAACGATAAGCTGAGCATTGATGATGTTCGCGACGTCTACATGCCGCTGGTCCGGTACCTACGTATGCGGCGGGACAATTATTTGCATACTGAGCAGGCCAAAGCTAACTTTTTGGGCACCGACGACCGCGTGGCACCGTTTATCATCGGCATCAGCGGCTCGGTCGCGGTCGGCAAAAGCACCTCAGCGCGCTTGCTCCAACTGCTAATGAACCGGGTGATGCCGGACCTCAAGACACAGATGCTGACCACCGATGGCTTCCTGTACCCCAATGCCGAGTTGGAGCGGCGCGGCATCATGGCGCGTAAAGGGTTCCCCGAAAGTTACGACATGCACGCTTTACTCCAGTTTTTGATCGACATCAAGTTGGGGCGCGCGGCGCAAGCACCGGTGTATTCGCACGAGGAGTACGACGTGGTGCCCGGTCAGTTCACGACCGTGGACCAGCAGGACATCGTCATCGTGGAGGGCATTAACGTCCTGCAGACGGGCGGTGATGAGCCATCTTTTACTCCGACCTCTTTGATTTGTCCCTCTACGTTGACGCCGCTGCGGATGATATTGCGCGTTGGTACGAGGAGCGTTTCTACAAGTTACTCAGTTTGGCCAAGGACGACCCGGATGATTACTACTATAGTTACGCGCACGGCGATCCACAGCGGGCGGCGGACCTGTGCCACTGGGCGTGGAACGAGGTCAACTTGCCGAACCTGGAGGAGTACATCCTGCCGACCCGGGCGCGGGCGGACGTCGTCTTGCACAAGCGCGCAGACCACACGATTGATCAGGTCTCGGTCCGCCGATTCTAGGTGATTGACCGGCTTTGTAAATACCGGTAGAATTGTTACAACGATTAAGACGTTAATAGCAAAGGAGTGTGACATGGTGGCAACTGCGCAAAATAAGGACTACGACAAGATTATCGTGCTCGACTACGGTAGCCAGTACAACCAGCTGATTACCCGCCGGATTCGTGACTTCGGCATTTATTCCGAACTTAAACCGCACACAATTAGTGCGGCGGAGGTGCGGGCCTTGGCACCAAAGGGGATTATCTTCTCTGGCGGCCCCAACTCGGTTTACGATGAGGGTGCCCTGGGCGTGGACCCTGAGCTGTTTGAATTGGGCATCCCGATTCTCGGGGTGTGCTACGGCATGCAGCTGATGGCTAAGGAACTGGGCGGCCGCGTTGAACCGGCGACCGAGCGTGAGTACGGGCACGTCGACATTGATGTCCTGACCGACACGGACCCCGTGTTGTTCCGCAATTTGCCAGCCCACCAGACTGTCTGGATGAGCCATGGTGACTTGGTGCGCGAAGTCCCGGATGGCTTTGTCACCACCGTCACCAGTAAGAACTGCCCAATTTCGGCCATGGCGGATGACGACCGCAAGTTCTACGGCATTCAGTTCCACGCGAGGTGCGTAACACTCAGTATGGTGAGCAGATCCTGCGCCACTTTGCCTTCGACGTTTGTGGGGCTACAGCTAACTGGAACATGTCGGACTTCATCGAGGACCAGGTGCATGCCATCCGCGCCGAAGTGGGCGACCAGCAGGTGCTGCTGGGCCTCTCCGGTGGGGTCGACAGTAGCGTCGTGGCGGCGTTGTTGCACAAGGCGATTGGCGACCAGTTGACGTGCATCTTTGTTGACCACGGCCTGCTGCGCAAAAACGAGGCCGACCAGGTCATGGCCAGCCTCAGCGGTAAGCTGGGTGTGAAGATCATCAAAGTCGACGCAGCCGACCGCTTCCTGGGTGACCTCAAGGGCGTTACCGACCCCGAGCAGAAGCGGAAGATCATCGGGCGGGACTTCATTGAGGTCTTCAACGATGAGGCGCGCAAGTTGCATGGCATCGACTACCTGGCGCAGGGCACGCTGTACACCGACGTGGTGGAGAGCGGCACGGATACGGCGCAGACCATCAAGAGTCACCACAACGTCGGCGGCTTGCCGGATGACCTGAAGTTCAAGTTGATCGAGCCACTGAATAAGTTGTTCAAAGACGAAGCGCGTGAACTCGGCGAAAAGCTGGGGATCCCGCACGACCTGGTTTGGCGTCAGCCATTCCCTGGCCCTGGCCTGGGTATTCGTGTCCTGGGTGAAGTTACCGAGGACAAACTGGACATCGTGCGCGAATCCGACTGGGTCCTGCGCGACGAAATCGCGAAGGCCGGCCTGCAGGAAAGCATTTGGCAGTACTTCACCGTCCTGCCAGGCTTCCGTAGTGTTGGCGTCATGGGGGATGGCCGGACGTACGACTACACCATCGCCATCCGGGCCATCACCAGCGTGGACGGTATGACCGCCGACTTTGCCCGTATCGACTGGGACGTACTGCAGAAGATCTCGGCTCGCATCGTCAACGAAGTCGGGCACGTCAATCGCGTCGTGTATGACATTACGAGCAAGCCGCCGGCAACGATTGAGTGGGAATAGCAGATTAGAGGATACAAACGTTGATATGTCAACGTTGCGACACCTTGTCACTGTCGGATTGCAACTTTTTTTGCAACTTTTGGGAGGGTGCCATGAACGCTTCCGTTGGGTTGCACGTTGGCCACGTCGTCAGTTGCAAAATCTATTGCAACTAGACATTCAGTCGTTTTGCCGCTGCTAAATTCATATTCGGATATAAATGTCCGTATGTGCCTAGCGTGGTTTGAACGTCTTCGTGGCCCAACCGCTCTTTGATCACCAGCGGGTTTTCACCCAAGCTGATCAATAGCGAGGCGTGTGAGTGGCGCAATGCGTGAACCCGGATGCGGTGTACTTTGGCGAGTGCTGCATGCCGGTCGATAATGCGACCCACTAAGTCTCGACGAACTGGCATCCCGTTGTACGAAACAACAGAATCCGTCTTACATTCAGACGCTTGAGCTTCTTTCCATTTGGAGAGGATCTCAAGCGTCTTTGCGTCTGGCGGGATAATGCGGTTGCCGGCAGGGGTCTTTGGTGCCGAGAAGGTGTAGATCTCGTAGCTGCGCAACCATAGCGTCTTGTTAACGCGGATTGTGCCTTCTTCAAAATCTATGCCTTCCCATTGAAGCGCAGTTGCTTCGCCGATACGCATGCCGGTCATGAATTGAAGCCAGAGAATCATGAAGCAGAAGTGTTGGTAGTAGTCTTCAATGTAAAACGTCTTGATGACGGCCTCGAATTCTTCTTTCGTCCAAAACCCAACTTCGGTTTTCTCTTTGCGAACATTGCCAATGGTCTTGGCTGGGTTTTCGTCCATGAAACCAAGTGCGATTGCACGTTGGAAAATGCGTGATAGGTAGCACTGAACCAAGCGAGTATAACTTTTACTTACTTGACTATTTTTGACCCCATACGTTCGTTGAACTGCCCTTGCGCTCCAGCCTTCTGCTTGAACTAGGCCAATATAGAAGAGCTTCTCCTCAAGCGTGTATCTTGAACCTTTCCGGCCCATACAAAAACTCCTTCCTAGGAAGGCAAGCTTTAATTATTTGCTTGTCTACCCAAGAAGGAGTATAGCCTTTATTCGTGACGCGATTAAATCCCTTTTTATAACGTGATGGTGGCTGTGGTGAAAGGGGGTGGAGTAATCGTCAGAATTTTTCATGGTAACAGCTAAGTGCGACCTACTGAAACGAGACCACTACAGCACACTATTGATCACATTGCGAATGTTTGTCAGAATCCAATCGTCAGGATAATGGCTAGGATTCACAACAAGTTGTTGCTTTTTCATGAGGTAATAGTCTTCAATGCTTTTTGCGCTCAGATTATTTTGCATCAAGAAATGAGAGTCAATCAGCCTGCAAATCGTAAATTCAATCTCTAGTTCAAACAATTCCGCGTTTTGTTGGGTGAACTCACCGGCGTTTGAAGCTGCTTCAAAAACTTCTACAATTTTACGCCGACGCATCTTGTTTGCATTATCGATTATTTCGGCCAATGCAGGATAAGTTACGCTCAAATCAGCCATGAACGGTTCGAACTCGTAGGTGGCGATGGTCAAACTTTTGAGAAATATTCGTTGGAATCGATCTGGATAAGAAGCGTTCACTGGAATTTCGATTTCAGAACCAATGTATTTACTAATTTGATCAACCATCAATGTCAACACAGATTCTTTTGAATCAAAATGCTTATAAAACGTCGCCTTTGAGATATGCATCATCTTCGTAATATCAGTGATCCGACTCTTTTGAAACCCATCTACTCGAAAATAAGCCATCAACGTATCAGTTAATTCTTGTTTTGACGCATCTGTTTTATAGCGTCCCATATCACGACTAACGTTTGTCATTGGAATCACTCCTCTACATTCAATTTTACCTTAGCAAACACAATAAGTGAACAGGATAGACCAAAAAGGCATTTTTGGTTTACATGGTATTTAATGTGGAGTACACTTATTTTTGGTAAATGAATTGAATTTTGGAAGGAGCGACTGCTTTGAAGTTATGGAGTGATTCTGAGTTAAATGATTTTTCGACATCAAAAGATATTTTCGTATCCCCATTTTATAGTGATGGCAAGACTTTCGGGACCCCGACCAGGATTTCTGGTGTCGTGGTTGATGGACATTTCTATATCCGCCCGTACAATGGTACACATTCTAGTTGGTATCGATCAGCGGTGACGCAATAAGCAGGCAAAATCAGGATCGATGGCAAGGATTATTTATGCGGGTTTCGAGCAGCTGGCAATGATGGTGTTGACGATGCTGTTAACAGCGCCTATCGAAAAAAAGTATGCTTCGAGTCCATATATGCCGCACATGTTATTAACTCAGCCTGATGGTCCAGTGAAAGCGACGGTTGAAGTGTTGCCACAAGTTATTGCGTAAAGGAGTGTCGAAGATGTCTAACCAATATATTAATAACAAAGTTGTGATCATCATGGGGGCCTCAAGCGGTATTGGGGAAGCAACAGCTCGTCGATTAGCTGAAGATGGTGCCAAAGTGATCATTTCCGCGCGTCGAGAAGATCGATTGAAAAAAAATAGCAGCGTCATTATCAGCCTATGAGGTCAACTATCAGGTTGCCGATGTCCGGGTGTTCGAAGATGTACAATCAGTAGTTAAACTGGCCATGACAAAGTATGGTCGTGTTGATGTTTTATATAATAACGCCGGGATCATGCCGCTCAATCCTTTATCACAATTGCGCTTAGACGAATGGCGGGCAATGCTTGATACCAATATTATGGGGGTATTGAATGGAATTGCCGCGGTATTACCGATCATGGAAAAGCAAGGCGGTGGACAGATTCTGGCAACTGATTCTGTAGCCGGCCATGTGGTTGAGCAAACTTCTGCGGTATATGCCGGCACTAAATTTGCAGTGCGTGCAATCATGGAAGGCTTACGTCAAGAGGAAAAAGATCAAGCATTCGTTCGACCATCATCTCACCAGGCTTGGTGGATACTGAACTTTATACGACGGTTGATGATGCCGAGACGCAAGCCTACCTCAAGCAGAAAGCGAAGATCGATGGGCTGGGCTTAAATCCAGAAACTGTTGCCAATGCTGTCGCATTTGCAATCAATCAACCTGCTGGCGCAACCGTAAATGAAGTCTTGATTCGCCCAACTAAGCAGGAAGGATGATGAATCGGTGACAAAAACCGCGCTATGCAATAATCATTTTGTGGTTGTCAGATAAAATACAATAATTTACCTGCTGATTATGGGGGCATCATCGTAAATCCCCGAACAAATTTGATTTAGATTTTTGCCTTAAACTAATTGAAAAGTTGACGCAAGCGGTCGCGTAAGAAGGGATTGAATCGCATGTCTCATTCTCCTCACCGGGATAATCTGATTCTCAAAAGCTGGTTGCTAATTGCGTCAATACTAGGCGTTGATACCCGGGCACCCTCCTAAGCTTTTTGTCGTCAGCGTTCTTGACTTAAACATAGGTTCGTATGCTAGGTTTAACGGCGAAAGGAATGATTAGATGCCATCAGAATTAGATAAATTGAGGGCCGGGGAGTGGTTTTGCTTTACCGACGCAGAGGTCGCCGCACGCAAAGCCCACGCGGCGAAGCTCTGTCAGGAGTTCAACGCCATTCCCGCCACGGAACCGAAAAAAACAAACCAAGAAGATGCAGGAGATTCTGGGCAGTTACGGTCCGAATCTGTCGGTGCCGGCCAAGCCAATTCGGCAGTTGAGCGAAGAGTAGCAAGGACGTCATCGCCTTGAGGAGCGGCGCCGACCTTGTGGCGACCGACTAACTGTTCTGTTTGTGGTGGTAAGCATATGTATCACTGACAGATGAAGTGCAATAGAGAAGTTAAGCAATCTAGATTTTGAATTAAACAACCATGCTTGTTCCCGATACTCACTTGGGTTCAAGCCATTTTTGTTGTGGGGGTAAATTAGCCATTGTGCACCGGACCAGTTCTCAACCAGTCGAGCAGAATCGAAAGCGAGGTTATTACGGGTTAAAATTAGCCCTGGATTGAATTTTATCGAGCAATGTCAGCAACGTTTGCTTTTCTTCTCGGGTAACTGGTGCACTGACGCGTTTTTCCAGGTTAACAAAGGTTTCGTGCACAGACTGGACCAAAATTTGGCCGTCCGGGGTCAGAAACAATTGCTTTTGGCTGGAAGTGGTAAAGTGCCCCACAATTGCTGGCTTATTTGCCTAGCGATTGTGGGGCATTTCAATTTTAGCGGACTTCTTTGCGCCAATTTTGCGCAGTGATTACCTAGCTTTTGTAACCGTTGACATCAGCCCGGTGGACTAGCCATAATAACCGGTATAGTTATAGTTAACATCGAGGCGGAGATTAATATGAAAGTCACAACCACGATGATTGCACCGGAACTCAGGCATTCTGGAGAGGTTTTCCGGCATTTGGTGCCGTATTTTACCCCCAGGGCATTTAAGTTGAGTAACTTGTTGATCAAACCGCTGAAAGGCCTCTTTAGTCACGACATGCGGGTAACGCAGGTTGATATTCTGCGGCCCGCTGGTAGCAGTGTTTCTGGAGATTTGCGTCTGTGCGTTTACCGGCCGCTGCTGCAACCGACCGCGCAACCGGGGATGCTGTGGATCCATGGTGGTGGGTTTGCGCTGGGGGCGCCGGAAACGGAAACGGGCTTTATTCGCAAATTTGTGGTTGAACGCGGTTGTACGGTGGTGGCACCCGATTATTGCCTCTCCACGCAGGCACCGTACCCGGCGGCTTTGGAAGATTGCTACCTCGCGCTGGTCTGGACGCAGCAACACGCAACCGAACTGAACATCAGGTCCAACCAGCTGATGGTCGGCGGTGATAGTGCCGGCGGTGGGCTCACCGCCGCCGTGGCCATTCGTGCCCAGGACCGCGGACAGGTCGCCATTGCTTACCAGATGCCACTGTACCCGATGCTTGATGACCGCATGACCACGGCCTCTATGCAGGACAACGATGCGCCGGTTTGGAATTATAAATCGAACGACAACGGCTGGAAACTTTATCTGGGTGATTTGTTTGGCACGGACCAGGTGCCTGCTGACGCCGCACCGGCACGGGAACAAGATTTTCGGGGCCTGCCACCAGCGTTTACCTTCGTTGGTAGCATTGAGTCCTTCCGCGACGCGACGGTGACCTACATGCAAAAACTGTATGCCGCTGGTGTGCCGACTGAATGCCACGTGCTGAAAGGGTGCTATCACGGATTTGACATCATCGCCCCGAATTCGCCCCAGGCGCAGTATGCGCATCGCTTAATGATGGCCAGTTTTGACTACGCAACGAGGCACTATTTTGCGGAACAACCAGGGCGTTGATTAGTGCAAAGTAGGTGCGGCAACTGCTACCCGGTGTAATCCGCATTTGGAATTTGTGCAAGATTTTTTTGAAGCTTGGTGGAATTTCGTCAAGGAGGATGGTTCGATTATGCCAACAATGCAAGCTATTCGGCTCACGCAGCCGTGCAGCACCGCGCAAATGGTGCCCGTCACCGTCGCGCGGCCGACGTTGAAGCCCGGGTATGTTTTGATCAAAATCAAGGCTTTTGGCATTAATCCGTCTGAGGTCATCAGTCGCAGGGGCCAGTCAGATCCGGATTTTTCCTACCCCCGAATCCTGGGTATCGAGGCGTCGGTGTGGTCGCGGCCGCCAATTCTGGCAGCATGTTTAAAGTCGGTCAGCAAGTGGCGGCCTTAATGGGCGGCCTGGGTCGTGAAATCGACGGGACCTACGCGGAATACACGTTGGCCAGGGAAAATGGTGTGATTCCGTTTACCAGTGCTTTGGACTGGGATGTTTTGGGTGCTTTGCCGGAGACATTGCAGACCGCTTACGGGTCGCTGCGGCGAGGGCTACACCTGCACACTGGGGATGTGCTACTGGTCCACGGTGGTACTTCAACGGTGGGGTTGATGGCGACCGCTTTGGCTAAACAGGCTGGCGCTACGGTGATTGCGACCACCCGCAACCGGCAGAAGTTAGCCGCGATCACCAAAGACGGGGCAGATCACGCGGTACTTGATGACGCGCAGCTGGCAGCGACGGTTCGGCAACTGGCTCCAGACGGCGTCGATAAGGTGTTAGAGCTGGTCGGGGCCGACAAACTGATTGATGACATGCAATTGCTGAAGGAAGGCGGACGTGCTTGCTTGACGGGGTCGCTGGACGGCTGCTGGACGTTGCCAAACTTCTCCCCCTTTGCGATACCAACCGGTACTTTCCTCACTAGCTATGGTGGTGCAGCCAGCGACCTGCCGGTAGAAGTTTTGGCGGCTGTGCTGAGCAAAGTCGAAGCAGGGCAGATACCGGTGCAGATTGCTAAGGTGTACCATGGTCTAGCTGAGGCTGGCCAGGCGCAGGCGGATCTGGAATCCAGCCAGGATGTTGGCAAGCATGTTGTGGTGCTGTGATTGCAGGTGCAGTGAAACGAATTTTTTTTCGCGGGCTTATCCCAGCACTAAAGGATCTGGGTCAGTATGGTTAGACAACGATGCTAACCGTACTGACCCAGATCCTAGGAACACGGATAGAAAACCAAAAAAATCGCCAATGGGGCTGATACCCCATTGGGGCGCTGGTCCGCGCCAACATGCGATTGGTGGCCCTTTGTGTCGTTCTTACTAGTAATGCGGCTAGTTGGATTGGTTGACGACTATTGCAGCAATTCCTTGATGGCGTCCGCAATTGGGGTCAGCGGATGGCCGAGAATTTTTTTCAAAGGTGATGGGTGATAGTGACGCCTCACCGTTGTTGCCCTGCAGCGTGTAATCCTGGTACGAAGTGGCTAACATGGCTCCCTGTTCACTGATGTCCCATTGCGCCATGATGTGCGTAAATTCCTTCCGGCTGACTGCGGTTGACTGTAAGTCGCGGCCCACGGCGGTGCTAGTGGCTTCGGCGAGCTGCTGGTAGGTGATCGGTTCCCCAGTGAGCGTGACAACTTCTAGTGTTGTGGCCGTGGCAATCACGCGTGCGCCGGCTTCGGCGTACTCACGTTTTAGGGCCCACGCAATTTGGCCGTGGGTGGCAAAGTATGGTGCCGTGTTGTTTTTAGCGGCGGCGGCCAAGTAGTCTTGCATTAACTCCAAGTACCAACCATTGCGGAGAAAGGTGTGCGCAATGCCGGAAGCGGCAATGGCCACTTCCGTTTGGTGGTGGTTGTCTTGCAGGCCAAATTTATTGTACTGGGGGTCAGCGATACTCGTGTACGCGATAAACTGCACGCCGGCAGCTTTGGCAGCGTTGATGACGACTTGCTGAGCCGCGGGGTTGGAGATGGAGACGAATAAAAGTCGGTCAATTCCCCGTAACGCGGCGACCATAGCGTCGTAATCCGTATAGTCGGCCACGCGTAACCTTATAAAAATAGCATTTTATAAGGATACCTTATACAATGTCCATGGCAACAACATTGTGGGGGTGGACATGATGCCAAAGCAGATGAAGCAGGTGTTAGCGGACGGTTTAGAACAAATGTTGACAGAAATGCCGTTAAGCAAAGTGCGTGTGGTCACCTTGTGCCAACGTTGCGGGGTGACACCGCCCACGTTTTACTACTATTTCCACGATAAGTATGAGGTGGTAGCGTGGGTGTTTATGGGCGACTTTACCCAAGCTTTTGCGGACAAGGCACCGGCGTATTCGGTCACGCGCATCAAGCAGGTTTTGACCATTATGGCACGACACCGCGATTTTTACCGGGCCGCCTACGCCGAAAATGGGCAAAATGATATTAACAGCTATATTCAGGCCTTCAACGTCGATCTGGCAGCCAACGCCTGTCGGGCAGCGGGAATTCCGTTTGATAATCAGCGCCAACTGGCGGTGACATACCATTCGTACGGCATGATGGGCCTATTTGTGGAATGGTTACGTGGTGACGGGCAATTTGAGTTGAACGATTTGGCTTCGTTTCAGTTTCAGCACACGCCAGCCTTCTTGAGTCAGGCGCTCCAGCAGTACGCTTTTTCCAGTCAGCAGTTGTTGCAGTAATTGCATCTAGGTTAGTGGTGGGTACAACGTTCATAGTAAGTACCAATATAAAAAGAACCTTGCAGATCCCAGTTATGCGGATCTGCAAGGTTCTTTTTCTGTTTCTACACTGTCAGGTCAGACCAGCGACTAGTCTAGTCGTTGGCGTGCACATCAAAGGCACTGAGCAGCATTTGCTCCACACCGGGGGCTTCCGGATCATGGCTGCCTTTGCCAGTGTCCAGGGCGCGTAGACTGGTCATTTCTGCAGCGGTGAGCGAGACATCAAAAATCTCGCGGTTGGTTCGCATGCGCTGAGGATGAACCGACTTAGGGAGCACCACAATACCCTCTTGGTTCAAGAAGCGCAGAATAATTTGGCCTGCATCCTTGTGGTAGCGTTCAGCTAATGTGGTGATGGCGGGGTTAGTGAGCAGGTCAGTGTTGCCATGACCCAGTGGCCCCCAAGCTTCAATGGCGACGTGGTCTGATGCCAACAGTTGCCGCAGCGGTTGTTGCTGGCAGAAGGGGTTACACTCGACCTGGTTGATTGCTGGCTTGGTGGCAAATTGCGGCACGTAGCGTTGCCACAGCTTGGGGGTCATGTTGGACACGCCAATGCTACGAATTTTACCGGCTTGTTGAGCCGCTTCCAGAGCACGCCAGGCACCGGTAACATCCCCATATGGTTGGTGCAACAGGTATAGGTCCATGTAATCGATACCCAGAGTCTGCAAAGATTTGTCGATGGCTTTGCTGGCGGCTTCAAAACCGTAGTCCTGCAGCCACAGCTTACTCGTCACCCAGATCTGGTCACGGGGTACGGCGGCGTCGCGGATGGCCCGGCCCACTTCGGCTTCGTTGAAGTACGCGACCGCGGTGTCGATGTGCCGATAACCGGCTTGCAAAGCCGCGGTGACGGCCTTGTAGGTACTACCATCATTGGGAATTTGGAACGTACCAAAACCGATGGCCGGAATTTGGTGACCATCATTCAATGTCAATGTTTCAGGCATACTAATTACCTCCTTGTTGAGCTTGGCGCAGACTGCTACCAAAAATTTGTTCAATCGTATCGGGATCGCGGTGATCAAAGAACTGGCTGACACCCTGGTCGAGTCCGGTGATGGTGGTCATTTCGTCGGGTTGCAGGGTGAAGTCAAAGACGTCCAAGTTTTCCGCCATCCGCGCGGGGTGGACGGTCTTGGGAATCACGGTGATGTCACGCTGCAAGAGCCAACGTAAGATGACCTGACCGGTGGTTTTTCCGTGAGCGGCAGCAATGGTCTGCAACTTCTGGTTGTGGAAGATACCATTTTTGCCCTCTGCGAACGGTGCCCACGCCTCCACGCGTACGTTTTCGCTTTGGTTAAAGGTCACTTCTTGTGGCTGTTGGTACCACGGGTTGACCTCAATTTGGTTGATGGCCGGAGGAACTGGCATGCTTAACTCGAGGTTCTTTAGCTGGTCGGCGTAAAAGTTGGACACGCCGATTGCCCGCAACTTACCGGCTTGCTGGGCTTCCTGCATTGCGCGCCAAGCCCCCATCACGTCGCCATACGGCTGGTGGAGTAGATATAGGTCCAAATAATCAAGGCCCAGGCGTTGCAGCGAGGCGTCGATCCCGGCTTTGGCCCGGGCATAACCGTAATCGGAAACCCACAGCTTTGAGGTCACAAAAATCTGGTCACGGGGGACGCTGCTTTTGGCAATGGCGGCGCCGACCGCCGTTTCATTGTGGTATGCGGTGGCGGTATCGATGAGTCGGTAGCCAGCGGATAAAGCGGCGCTAACGGCAGCTTCGGCGGCGGTAGCGTCAGCAATTTGGAAAACACCAAAGCCTAATGTGGGCATGGTGACACCGTTATTCAATTTAATGGTCGGAATACTTGTCATGAAATTACCTCCTAATGACAGTGTAGTGCGGTCGCGTCGGTTTGAAAATTGTCCAATAAGCATGTTAGTATACGCATAACGCAAGCTAAAAAAAAGGGGGGGGATGGTCATATGATTGATGCCTACTTACTGGAGGAATTGGTGGTGTTTGCCCGGGTGGGCACCCTCGCAGCCACTGCCGCTCAACTCAATATTACGCAACCGTCAGTGTCCCGTGGCTTACGCAAGCTGGAGACCATGATTGGCGTGCCGTTGTTTCGGCACGAACCTAACCGCTTGGTTCTGACCACGACCGGTCGGTTTGCCGTCCACCAAGCGGAAGAGTTGTTGGCACGCGAGCGTGACTTTGCGACCACGGTGGTTAACTTTGCGCATCAGCAGCACAGGGTGCGCGTGGGGATGACGATTCCGGGCCCCTTGGCGGTGCTGCGACGATTGACCTTGCCGGACAACGTGGAGGTCGTGGACACACTATTTGCTCCGACGGCAGTAACCACGGTGTTGCGTCAGCGTCAGTGCGCCGTGATGTTGAGCACGGCACCAATCACGGCCACGGACATCGACACGACTACGATCGGCGTGGAGGCCTTGCGTGTACACCTCGACCAATTTTCGTCCCTAGCCAACCAGACCAGTGTAAGTTTTGCTGATTTGGCGGGTGAGAGCTTTATCGTGCTCGGTGCGATTGGTCCATGGCGTGACCTAATCCAAACCGACATTCCCCACGCCAAGTTTATGTATCAAAGTCGGGATGCGTTTACGGAACTGATCGCACATTCACACTTTCCGTATTTTTCAACCAACGTCACGATGTCGTCCGTGAGCTCAGTGGATGACCGGGTCGCCGTGCCCATCAGTGATGCTCAGGCGCGGGTAACGGTCTACGCCCACTACTTACGCGATAATGCGAACAGCGTCGCGTCGGTGGTCGACTTGCTTCGTCACCATTGGCCGTCCGCGTAACTAACCGATTCATTCCCACCAGCTATATATGTATTTGGAGGCTGCTGATAAACAGCCTTTTTGGTGAATGAAACGGCTATACCAAACAAACTTTTAGCCTAATAATCCAGCGCAAATACTTTGGTCGGCTGGTGACCATTAGCCTATATTGATGTTACCGACCATGGTAAGATAAAATCAGTTTTCACATCAAAGGAGTTCAACATTGCCTACAAACCAACCAACAACCATTACGTTAATGCGGCCAGACTTGCCAGGTATCAGTGCTCACCAAATTGAGCAGGTCCTGGCCCTGATGGCGGATGGTAACACCGTGCCGTTTATTGCGCGGTACCGTAAGGAAATGACTGGTAGCCTGGATGAAGTACAAATTCAGGCCATTGAAACCGCACATGCCCGCGTGGTGAAGCTCGAAGAACGCAAAGCCGCGGTCCTCAAGAGCATCGACGAGCAGGGCAAATTGACGCCCGCGTTGCGGCACCAGGTAACGGCGGCGACCCAACTACAGGACGTGGAAGACCTGTACTTGCCGTACAAACAGAAGCGGCGGACCAAGGCCATGATGGCTCGCGCGCACGGGCTGGCCCCGTTTGCCGAGTGGCTCCTGCAGTTTCCGCAGGGGTCAGTGGAGGCTGAGGCCGCCAAGTACGTTGATCCCGCTCAGGCGGTCACATCGGTGGCGGACGTGCTGGCCGGGGCGCACGAAATTTTGGCCGAGACCTTCAGTGAGCTGGCGCCCATGCGAACGTGGATTCGCAGGTACACGCAGCGGACCGGGAGCATCCAGGCCCGGGTGCGTCCTAAGGGTCGGGCACTAGACGAGAAGGGCGTGTACCAGCAATACTACGACTTTGCTGAACGCATTAACCGAATGACCGCGACCCGCACATTAGCGCTGAACCGGGGCGAGCGGGAGAAGGTGCTGTCGGTCAAAGTGACGGTGGATACCGGCGCCATCATGAATTATTGCCACTTCAAGTTGGTGGGCCAGCACCCCCACACCGCGGCTACGGCGCTCATCGAAGCGGCGTACACTGATGCTTACAAACGGTTCATTGGGCCAGCCATCGAGCGTGAGGTGCGCGGTGCGTTGACCGCTACCGCGGCGGCGCAGTCCATTAAGGTGTTCGGGCAAAACCTGTACAATTTGTTGATGCAAGCACCCATGCAGGGCCAAGTAGTGCTAGGTTTTGATCCGGCCTACCGTACCGGCTGCAAGCTGGCAGTGGTGGATGCTAACGGCAAGTTGCTGACCACGGCCGTGATTTACCCGCACAAGCCGGCTCCGGCCGCCCAGCGCGCGGCCGCCACGCAACAGTTGCTGGACCTCATCGCGCAGTACCAGGTGACGATGATCGCCATTGGTAACGGTACGGCCAGCCGCGAGTCGGAGCAGTTTGTGGCCGCAACTTTGCAGCACCTGGATCGCGACGTCTATTACGTAATTGTCAACGAAGCGGGCGCGTCGGTGTACTCCGCTAGCCAGGTGGCGCGCGACGAATTCCCGGACCTGCACGTGGAGCAGCGTAGCGCCATCAGCATCGCCCGGCGGTTGCAGGACCCCCTGGCAGAGTTGGTCAAAATTGACCCGGCCGCGATCGGCGTGGGCCAGTACCAGCACGACTTGCCAGCCAAAGACCTGGCGGCGGAGGTCGACGCGGTCGTGGAGCGGGCGGTCAACCGGGTGGGCGTCAACCTGAACACGGCGAGTGTGCCGTTGTTGACGCGTATCTCGGGGCTGTCGGCGACCATTGCGACCAACATTGTGCGGTACCGCGACGAGCACGGGCGTTACAATCGGCGCACGGAGTTGCAGCACGTGCCGCGGTTGGGGCCCAAGGCTTACGAGCAGTCAGTCGGCTTCCTGCGCATTATTGGCGGGCACCAACCGTTGGACAATACCGATGTGCACCCGGAAAGCTACCCGGTAGCGCGGCAGATCATGGCTGCGGCGGGGGTAACGGGTGACCAGTTAGGCACGCCGGCCGCTAACGCCCGCATCCAGGCAGTAGACACCGCGCCGATTGTGGCGGCGGGCGTGGGCCCGGCCACGGTGGCTGACATTGTGGCGAGCCTGCAGCGTCCGGGACGCGACCTGCGTGACGACATGCCGGCGCCGCTCTTACGGCACGACGTGTTAACGATGGCTGACCTTCAGCCGGGGATGCGGCTCGAGGGTACGGTGCGGAACGTGGTCGACTTTGGGGCGTTCGTCGACATCGGCGTCAAGCATGACGGTTGGTGCACGTATCGCGCATGGCCAAGCAGTTTGTCCGCGACCCGAACACCGTGGTGGCGGTGGGCGACATCGTGACGGTGTGGATCGAGTCGGTCGATTTGCAGCGCGAGCGGATCCAACTGACGATGGTGCCCCCAGTAGCAAAGCAGTAATACCAAGATAGCTCCAAGCAATCTGCCCACGTCGGTGCGTGCGGATTGCTTGGAGCTATTTGTGTGTAGGCAGGAGTTGCTATCAATATGGATGCGCGTCTTGTCCGGGGTTGCGTAAGGCCCACGGTGTCGGGCACGGGCACCACCAGTTGTCGGTACCGCAGTGGGTCAGTGGTTAATAACCAACGTATGCTACAATGGAAGCGCTTCACAAATACATATTGCTGGGAGGACAACCATGTTTCAATATTCGCTCCGTTACACCCTTGACCCACGGACCAACACGCCGACCCAAGACGCCAAGTTATACGCCTTCGTCCAGGCGGCGCAGATCGACAACGTGGCCTTTTTTTATCAATCCGGAGGAACTCAACGAAAGCCACCTCAACGCTGCCCAAACACAAGTGTGGCTAGACGCGATTCGCCCGGTGGCAGCCCGGCTGGCCCAGCTGGGGGTCAGCACGAGCCTGAACCCGTGGACGACGATCATGCACTCGGACCGGGGGCACAGTGTGGATCCGGCCTTGGGTATCCACACGTTGGTTGATATCAACGGACGCCAGGCCACTGAGATTGCGTGCCCCGATGATTCGGGGTGGCGCCAGTACCTAGCCGACCGGTACGCACAGTACGCCACCCTGCATCCCCGCGAACTGTGGCTGGAGGACGATTTCCGCCATTATAACCATACGCCGCTTAAACTGGGTTGCTTCTGTGACCACCACATGGCCATCTACCAGGCCAAGCTGGGGCATCGGGAAAGCCGGGCGGACTTTGTCGCCGCCATGTTGGCACCCGGCACGCCGACACCGGAACGCAAAGTTTACCTGGATACCGCGCGGGCGGAGATGCAGACGACTGTCCGTCTGATCGAACAGCGGGTCCACGCGGTTTCACCGACGACGAACTTGGCGCAAATGACGTCCTTTCCTAACTGGCACGCCGTGGAGGGGCGCGACTGGGCGGCGCAATTCGACGCGCTGTCCGGTGCCGGTCATCCCCGCGTGGCCCGGCCCCACCTGCCCGCGTATAACGAAATTGCCCCCCTGAGGTACAGCCGCGTCTTTGAGGACTACACCCGGACGACGGCCGCGTACCTTGGGGATGACGCGGAGTTGTTTCCGGAATTAGAGAACTACATGTACTCGCCGTTTGCGAAGTCGGTCGCCTTCACGCAGTTTCAAATTGAAACCGCGGCGTTAGTGGGTGCCCGCGGCATCCTGCTCAACCTCTTTGACATGATGGGCAACGGTATTGATGACGATTACCACTATGCCGAAATGTTGGCGCAAAGCAAACCGTTTCTGAACCAGGTGAGTGACCACCGGCTACGGATGAGCCACGCCCGCGGCATTCAGGTGTTGGTGGACCAAGATTCGGCGTACACCATCCACACCACCGCTGGGCAAGATCCGGCTGAGTTGTTGCCGCACGAAACCAACTGGGCGGCGCTACTGGGTACAATGGGATTTGCGACCACGATTACGCCGGTGGGGCCGGACGTGCATCTTCGCGGACGGCAGTTAGCCATCAGCGGCCAGTTACTGCGCAACTTTGATCCGGCGACCACGCGGCAGCTCCTGACGGATAACGTCACGTTGCTCGACGGGGAAGCTGTGCAAGTGGTGCTGGATCAGGGACTGGGTAGTTTACTGGGTATCACCAATGCCGAGTGGCACGGGGTGCGTACCGGCTACCAATCTTACGAAGCGGCCGACGGGCACACCGTTGAGGGCGTCGTGGCGCCGCGGGTGACGATGCTGCAACACACTGGTGACTACCTGCAGCTCACGTACGCGTCGGACGCGCAGGTGGACGTTTGGAGTCATGCGTACAACGCCCACGGCGACCAGCTGGGTAACGTGATGGTAATCATTAACGGCCAGACCATCGTGATGCCAATGGCAGCGGATCCCAAGTACGGCTGGGAGTCACAGTTTGTCGGGTTCAAGCAGGGCTTGTACCAGCAGATGCTGGCGCGGGTGACCAAAGTCGACTACCTGGTCGGGGCACCGAACGTGAAGTTTGTGGTCACCCAAGACGACCGGCTAACGTTATGGGCGGCAAACTTTACGCTTGACGACTATGACCAGCTGGTTTGGCAGCCGGCCGCACCGGTGGCAGCGCTGACCGCCACGGTGGTCAGCCGTGCCCGGCACGCTGCGGGTAACGTTACGACGTGATGGTGACCGGATCCTGATTCCGATACCGTTGCCGCACCTACAAATGGTACAAATTCGCCTCGATTAGTATGGCCTGGAGGCCTGGAGGTATGCGTATTTGGTAATGCTAATTGGTGATGGCCGGGCTTATACTGAAAGCAAACAGCACTGTTGGTATTGATCACCATAAGGAAGGGGTGCCTGTATGGGGGTTAACCAAATTGATGTGTTTGCCCACGTATTGCCGCCCCGGTTTCTGGCGCAGATGTTGCAACTAGCGCCGGACGCCCTCGACCGTAATGCCTGGATGCGGCACCCGTTATTAACGGACATGGCGGCACGAGCGGTAGCGGTGCCAGCTGACGAACGGCAGGTAATTTCCGCGGCGGTACGCATGATCGAGGACGACGTCGCCACTAACGACCAGCTGATGGGCATTCAGCGGTTTACACGTGCGTTGGGGCGCTCGCGGTCGACTTTTATGGCGTTGACCACGTATTGTACGGGACCGATGCACCGCTGGGGATTGCGCCCAATGGTGCGGGGGCCACGATTCGGGCGGCCATTGCGGCCACGTCTTTGTCTCCGGTGGATCAGCGACGCATATTAATTGGTAATTGGCAGGATATGATGAAAGGTGGTAATTAAGTATGGAGTATACAGAAATTGGCCATACCGGCATTAAGGTCGCCAAGTTGTGTGTCGGCGCCATGAGTTTTGGCAAGGCGGGTACGATGCATGACTGGACGTTGGACCAGGACCAGACTGACGACGTGGTGGCCCACGCGTTGGCGGATGGCTTCAACTTCTTTGATACGGCGAATACCTACTCAGCGGGGACCAGTGAGGAGTACCTAGGTCGCGCGTTGAAACAGCACACGACCCGGGACAAAGTTGTGCTGGCATCCAAGGTGTACTTCAATCCGGGGCGGCTGTCCAAGGAGGCCATTAACCGTGAAATTGATGGTTCGCTGAAGCGGCTAGGCACTGATTATCTGGACTTGTATATCATCCACCGGTTTGATTACGATACGCCGATTGAGGAAACGATGGCAGCGCTGGACGGTTTGGTCAAAGCCGGCAAGGTGCGGGCCATCGGGGCGTCCGCAATGTATGGCTACCAGTTCTACAACATGCAGCTGGCGGCGCGGGACAACGGCTGGACGCAGTTTTCCGCGATGGAGAACCACTACAACTTGTTGTACCGGGAAGACGAACGCGAATTGATCCCGATTTGCAAGCAGATGGGCGTTTCGTTGATGCCGTACAGTGCCCTAGCTTCAGGGCGGTTGGCCCGGCCTAACTGGACGGCCAACACTAAGCGCAGTCAGACGGACCGCGTGGCGCGGGGCAAGTATGACCACACTAAGCAGTACGACGTGAAGATCACTGAGCGCGTGCACGAGCTGGCCGATAAGTACGGCGTTAAGATGGCGCAGATCAGCTTGGCTTGGCAGTGGGCCAAGGGTGTGGCTTCACCGATTATTGGGGCGACAAAGAGTCGTTACCTCGATGATGCGGCGGGCGCATTCGATGTGCACCTCACCCCTGAGGACATTAGCTATCTTGAGGAACCATACGTGCCACACAAAGTGGTGGGTGCCATTGACCACAATCCGGCGCAAGGCGTGACCTTGTTGGATGCAGATCCTAAGTAAATTGCAGTTTAGAAAGGCTACGGTGCTGAGCACCGTAGCCCTTTTGCGTTTACTCTTTGCCGCTCAAAGACGCGTACCACGTAGATGAACGCAGCGACCGGCGCAATTTTAGCCGGTGGCGGTGGTCGCCAGTGCGAACGTCGGAAAATCGACCCTAATGCCCAAGCAATTCGCCAAAACGTCAGCCGTTAACCCGGGTAACCAATGCTATAATGATATCAGAGATAAGCCCACATTTTCCTGGGTATAACTTGTGGGTGCATGAATATTGGTAAGTTGGGGGTTATCGATAATGAAAAAGCACATTAATGGTTGGCGCCGACTGTTTACTACCGTCATGAGTTTGTTGCTGATTGTGGGACAGTTGTTGATGGTTGCCCCGACCAACGTTGGGGCGGTTGATACCGCCCGGGAATTGCCGGCGCAGGGACTAACGGCTGACGACGCCACCGTGAAGGACCAAAACGGGACGGTGGTGCAGAATCCCGATCAGTTAACGTTATGGGACAATGTCTACGTCCAGTATAAGTGGTCGCTCGCTGATAATGTTCAAGTCCAGTCAGGCGACTATGTGACCGTAACGCTACCAGACGGCGTAGCATTTAATCAAGTCCAGTCCTTCCCGATTGTCGATAAGCAAACGGGTGAGACAGTGGCTCATTTTACGCTGCCAAGGGTGCCACAACGGGCCGCATCACCTTTAACACCTTTTACCAAACCCACCAATACGGCAAAGCGGGTACGCTGGAATTCTGGGCGCGTGGCGAAAAGAATACTGGCGGTTCCGCGGCGGGCAACCAGGACTACGCGCGCAAGTTAGGCTGGCTGATCGACGAGTCGTTTGATCAGCAGACTCAGCGTTACCAACAGGTGCAGTGGCAGGTAGCCATTGATCCGAACGCACAACACCTGAAGAACGTGCAGCTGGTCGATACGGTAGATACTTCCAACCAAACGATTGCGACGGATACCATTCGCGTCACCGCGGCAGATTCAGGGCAGACAATCCCGACTAGCGATTATACGGTGAATGTCAACGGTGGGAAGATTACGGTGACGTTCAATCAGGATGTGACCCAGAGCCTGAACCTACTTTATGCTACGAACATTACGGATAAGGATTACATTGCCAGCGGTGCGGCCGCCATCATGAACAACAGTTTTACGATGACGGGTTCATTGGTGACCGCAAATGGGGATGTCCCCTTCGATAACACCACGGGTTCGTACGCTGGTTCCGCACAGGTGCGCGTTGGTGGTAGTGCCACTGGCGGCGGCATTGAAGGGCGCACCACTGTGACTGGCCACAAAGTGTGGGCCGATAACGATAACCAGGATGGGTTGCGCCCAGCGACCATTCAAGTGGGTGTTTTTGCCAACGGTGGAACTACACCAGTACAGACACAAACCGTGACGACTCCCGCCAGCGACTTTACCTTCACGAACTTGCCGGAAGTTGATGCCAACGGGACGCGCATTCATTACACCGTGAAGGAACTGAACGTCCCGACTGGCTATACCAGCACCGTGGACAATAGTACCAATACCATTACGAACACACACACCCCGGCGACGACGACCATTACTGGTACCAAGACGTGGGCTGATCATAATAATCAGGATGGCATCCGGCCGAATGCGGTTACGGTGGGGCTATTCGCTAACGGCATCCAAGTGGCAACACAGACGGTGACGGCTGCGCAACAGTGGCGGTACCAGTTTACCAACCAGCCGCAAAAAGCTAATGGTCAGGACATCAAGTACACCGTGAAGGAGCTGAACGTCCCGGGTGGTTACACTGACAAAGTTGATGGATTCAACATTACGAACACGCACACCCCGGCGACGACGAAAGTCACGGGCACGAAGACGTGGAATGATGGTAACAATCAGGATGGTTTGCGGCCCAGCCAAGTAACGGTTGGTTTGTATGCTAACGGTTCGCAGGTCGCGACGCAGACGGTGACGGCGGCGGATCATTGGCAGTACAGCTTTGATAAGTTGCCGGTTAACAAAGATGGTCAAGCCATTAAGTACACGGTACGAGAAGTAAATGTTCCCCAAGGGTATACGGCTCAAGTGAATGGGTTCAACATTACAAACACGCACACCCCGGCGACGACGAAAGTGACGGGCACCAAGACTTGGGACGACGGTAACAATCAGGATGGTTTGCGGCCTCAGCAGGTGACGGTCGGTCTGTATGCCAACGGTCAGCAAGTGGCCACGCAGACAATCACCGCAGCTGATCACTGGCAGTACAGCTTCACCAAGTTGCCGGAGTATGACCAGGGTCAAAAAAAATCAACTACTCTGTTCAAGAAGTTAACGTTCCGCAGGGCTATACGGATCAGGTCAGTGGGTTTGATATCGTTAATACCCACACCCCGGTAACCACGACGATAACCGGGATGAAGACGTGGAATGATGACCATAACCGTGACGGCTTGCGGCCAAGCCAGGTCACGGTGGGGCTCTTTGCCAACGGCCAGCAACTGGCTACAACGACGACGAACGCCCAGCAGGGGTGGCGGTACCAGTTCAGCAACCTGCCGGTGAATGCCGCCGGTCAGTCAGTGCTGTACACGGTCAAAGAGTTGAACGTGCCTAAGGGTTACACGGCCAAAGTTGATGGGTTCAACATCGCGAACACCCATACGCCGGCGACGACAAAAGTTACGGGCACCAAGACCTGGGACGACGGCAACAACCAGGATGGTTTGCGGCCAAACCAAGTCACGGTGGGGCTTTACGCGAATGGTGAACAGGTGGCCACGCGGACGGTAACCGCTGCCAGCCACTGGCAGTACAGTTTTGACAACTTGCCCACAAAGAGTGCCGGCCAAAACATTAAGTACGCGGTCAAGGAACTGAATGTACCCACCGGCTACACGGCTAAGGTTGATGGGTTCAACATTACGAACGTACACACGCCAGCCACAACTGCAGTGACCGTTAACAAAATTTGGCAGGATCACAACAACCAGAATGGTATGCGCCCGACAGCCATTACGGTCACATTGTTGGCTAATGGTCAGCCGGTGGCTACGCACCAATTAGATACTACGCATAATTGGCGGTATACGTTTGCGGACTTACCAAAGTTCGAAGCTGGGGCCAAAGTCGAATACACGGTGCAAGAATTGAAAGTGCCTGTGGGCTACACGGCCAGTGTTGACGGATTCGATATTACGAATACACTCGTGCCGACGACACCGACGACACCGACGACACCGACGACACCGACGACAACGCCAACGACTTCAACGAAAGCGGTGACGCCGGGACAGCCGTTCAATCCGGCGACACCAACGACATCAGTCACGCCAGCGGCAGTACCGCAAGCACCGCGAGCCCAGGCTAACCCGCAGCACCGGGTATTTCCAGCTACAGGTGATGAAATTGCTCGGGCGGCCGCAGTGGTGGGGCTACTGTTCCTCGCTACTGTCAGCGTTTTGGGTTATCGCCGTCTACATGGTTAGTTGATATAAATAAATCCTCTGGTTACTGCCAATTTGCAGTAACCAGAGGATTTTCTTTACTTAAATTCGTGCAGTAATCAGCTCCGCCAGCTTAGTAGTGATCAACTGATTGCGGATGATTGCTTGATTACGCCGGGCGCGAGGCACGAGTGCCCAATATTCCTGGGCTAGGTGCGGACTATCTGCTGTTACTAGCAGTAGCGGGCCCACCATCGAGCTACGGATCCGCATTGCGGCTGGTGTCAGCGTTTGGAGAATGAACGGGGCGGTTTGCGGTTGGCCCATGAAGAATGCTTCACTGACGCAATTTGGTGCTGGATGGAGCCACCAGGGCGGTGCTGCCGCCACGGCGTCCACGACGGGAGTTGCGGGGGTGACCAGCAATGGCACGGACAGGTGCCAGGTTGCTAGTGCCTCCCGGCAACGGGCCATCACGACCGCTTGCGGCCGACTGCTAGTGAAAACAACGTTGCCGTTGCGGGCATATGAACTTACGTGGTCAAACCCTGCGGCCACAAAGGCAGTACGCAATTCTGTCATGCTGATACGGTGCTTGTTACCCATGTTGATTCCGTGTAGTAGGGCCAGGTACTCCATTGTTGTCTCCCCCTCGACTATTTGCTGATATTTTATCATGTTTCCACATTGATTAGTTATTTTATGTAGTGATACGTGCGTGCAATAACAGGCCAATAGCGATTTAGTGAGTTTAGCCGGTCAAGCATCGACGGTATTTTAATGTGCCTCCCATACCAAATTCTGGAGTTGCCAGCAAATTGACGCGTCCCTTGCAAAAGTGCAGATATGCAAATTTGCTTCCGTTAATAGTTAACGCCCAACATAATGACTTTGTAGCAACACTAACGTTATTGCATCGACAAGAATGGGTACGGCCGCCGGGTAGCGGTATGCGGCAATGACGTATGGAGGGGTCAATATGGGTAGTACGACAGGTAACAACAATCTACAGGCGTTAGGGAAGTTCTTCCACGAGTACCGCGTTGGTCGTGGGTTAACCTTGAACGAAGTTAGCGGCGAATGGTCTGCTGCCACACTGTCGCGCTTTGAACGTGGTGAACTGGATATTAGTACGGACAAAGTGTTGGGGTTAATGGCCCGTTTGGGGATCGACGAGTTGGATTTCATCAGCTATTACATTACCGACTGGAGTAACTTACCGTTGGATCTGCAAGAGCTCATACAGCTGAATGATGTCCCCAAATTGCGGAAACGTGAACAGGAGTACTTTGCGAACCAACCGCAGACAACGAACGTCACGGAGTTGGTGGCAATTTTGTTCCGTGCCGGTAAGTTCTGGCCCCGGGCCCGTTGCCGCCTGACCGATGAGGAGGAGCAGCGTTTGGCGGATTACCTCAACAATCCTGGGCAGTTTGGGCTGATCGAGGCGGAGTTCTTCAAGGCCATTGTGGGTCCGGCGAGTCATGAATTACTCGTGTTACTCGCACAACGAGCGCGCTAAGTATCACAAAATTGGAGTGGTGCGCGGGAAATGCAGTTACTGATGATTTGGCTCGGTGCCTTGATGGACCGCGATATGGACTTGGCTGACGCCATCGCCCCTGAATTAACCAGTAGCTTTAAGGTACCCCGAGTCAAGGCAGCCCTCACGGAGTTTCTGCCCAACTGGCAGTTCGGCCAGGCGGTGTACCGTTGGTTGCACGTACCCACTGCCGACAATAGCCAGCGCGTGGTGAAGATCATCCAAGCGCTACGGGATTTAGGGGTCGAAACCGACGCCCACTGGTTTGAGTTAATGTTTAACCGGGTTCAGGTTGGCAAAGTTTACCACAACCAGCACTTGGTTGATCACGGGGTGCACATTCAGCACGGAGACACGGCGGCCGCGGTGGTCCACAATCGCCGGCTGCAGTTGCACCTCAGTATTCGTGAAGTAGCCCGTGCTTCCAGCACCTCCGCCATTCGTCGCTTTGAGAGCGGCCAGACGCGTCTATCCTTTGGGTCATTGGTGCGGCTGACCGGCGAACTCGGATTGTTAGTCTCCCAGGTACTTGCAACGCCCGTGCCAGCAGGCGATGGTAGTCCGGCACTTCTTACGCTGCGCACAACGTTTAAGCGGGTGAATGGTTTGGACCGGGCGCGGGCACTACCAATTATTGAGCAATTCTTGCAGCAACAACCGTACATGCCGCAGAAGACTGAACGCGCTGAACGGCTGATCCTGTTAGCGGCAACCAAGCAGGGGCTAGTTGATGATGCCGAGACCCAGCAGGAGGCTACCGAATTGGCTAAAGGCATGTTGCAAATGAATTTGTGGGGTTCTTTGGAGACTCATGCCACCATTCCGTTGGCGACCATACTGCCACCGGCCCAATTATCCTTGCTGTTTAAGAAAGGTTGGCGGGTTTTGGCCCGTCATCCGTACACAGTGGGGGCGAATTACTATTTCTGGGGTATGAGCGATGCCATCAGGCGGATCGTGCGTAATTTCGATGCTGAGGCGGCGAAGAATTTTTTTACGGACGTTTGATTGGTTGCCCAAAATTGCTGATCCGACGCCGATGCGCTGGCAGTCAGTAGGTATGTGGTACGCCGCCCGTTACGTGTTGGAACCGACGCAAGAACATTATCAGCAACTGGAATTGTTCGTGCACCAGACCGTCCTGACGGGTCACACTGATACTTTGGCCTCCCTGAAAACAGAGTGGGCTGACAAGTTGCCGGCTGGTACGTTTGATGACGCGGCGGTTGAGGAGCACGACCACGCGTAAAAGCAACTAATAATGGTCATACGTATTAACGAAGAGGCAGATATGCAAATTTACTTCTCTTTATCATTATTACTTTGCATAATGTAACTATAAGGTAGTCTTGGTCTAGTTGAGTTTGAGGGATCAGACAGTCTATGGAGTAAGATCATGGGTAGTGTAGTTAGAACCATCTGAGACGGGCGGTACTTGAAGCTGGGGTTGCAATTGCTGGGTAACAATTGTAAGCACCCAGTCGGTTAGTACAGGCATCTGCCCGTTCGTATTCAAAAAGCTCCAGTAACCGGGTAACGGTCGCTGGAGCTTTTTGGTGTCTATTTGTAACTAGTCGGCTGATTCTTCCGTGTTTGTTGCTGCGCCTTGTTGTCGCTTTTTGTCCCTGTGGTCTTGGTACCACCGATAGAGCCACCACAGTAGCAGTAGCACCAGTAACAGAATGATTGCGTCCCGCCACAAGTTCATTGGGCTAAAGGCGTCTCGCGGAATGGTGTGGGTTTGCTCTGCTTCCTTGATGGGTACCTGTTTGCCATATACCAGCAAGCGGTGGTCGTTGATACCAATTGGCGTACAAGTCATCAGGATGGCGCGATTCTGTCGTCCCTGGACGTAAAAGTGTGACACGGCGTCGGGACTTTGCGGGTCAATCACTTGCTTGCGGTAAACCTTGTAGGCGAGGCGGTGGGCAAAGACGTCTAGGTAGAATACGTCGCCTTTCTTCATGTAACGAATGTTATCAAAGAAGATTTTATTAGCCATCCCGGTGTGTCCAGTAACTGATGAGGTAACGTAGTGGCCCTTGGCAGGAAGCGAGGTAAACGGCATAACACCAGTGCCTTTTGCCAGGACCCGGTCGCTATCCCCATAGTAAATTGGCATTCCCTTTAACTTGATGCTGGGAATGGTGATGTTGCCAATTGCGGCGTGGGGATGGCCATTCATGATCTGCTTGATAGTGACTTGGTGGTAAGGCCGCACCCGGTGTTGCTGGGTAGCATATGCGTTAGCGTTGTAATGACGAATTAGTTCATCACGTTTTGCGTCGGCCGGATAGAGATGCTTGCGGTAGGCTTCTGCCAAGTGCATGCGCTGGTTGGCCTGTTGGTGTTCGTAGATCATGGGGGCGAAGAAAATGATGGCTCCCAAAACGACCATGGTCCCGAAGAACCACTTCAACCAACCGTGTCGATGCGACTGGATTGTCGGGCCTTGGGGTACTGCGGTGGTACGTGGCTTGGTGGACACGGTTTTCCCTCCTTTACATATGTACAAAAATGTGGTGTCAGTACTAACCCGGCAACGTTTGGTGAAGACAATGCACAGCTTGGGGGGCGGGCGGCGTCTAATCACATACTGGGGTTTATACTGGGCACCACTAAGTATGATGCACGACGCGCATGTACGCAACATTTTGGGAACGCGTCGTACCGTCAAAAACTATCATAATCATTTTGATGGTGGCTGTGAGCAAAGGGGACAAATGTGACCTGGACAGAACTGACCTGTTAACCCCTACTAATCCTGCTAAGTGATGGGTGACTATTTTGTAGTGCCTACCGATGCACCAACCATATCAACTTGCTCATCGTCGCACAAGTTTACGTCAATCTGGTGAGAAGCGCTTCATAATAAGGACACAAGTGACCACCATTTGCTATAATAATTGTATTAGAGGGGGCTACGAAGACAGCCTGGTGCACAAAATCACTGGTTGTACAACTTGGTGATTAATGGTTTACAGGTAGCGTGGCGAACGGTAAATATTGGGGGGCCAATCATGGCTGTTGATTTTGAAGCGGTAGGACGGTATATCGAGGAGTTACGCTTAGCTAAGCACATTCCGCGGCACCGCTTAGCGCAGGATTTGGGCTGGTCGCAAAAGACCCTGCAACGAATCGCGCAGGGGCAAGTGGACATGAAGCTGAGCCAGTTCATCCACCTGTTGTCCTACCTGACGGCGGAACCAGAGGAAGTCGATGGCTTAGTAGAAGGTCACACCTGGTCGTTTGATCAAGTTGACGGTCACATTATCAACGCGGGGGCAACGGGTGACACGAAGCAGCTTGAAGCCACCAAGGCGGAATTGACCGCTGCGATGAAGAAGGAATACCTGCCGTGGATGAAAAGCGAGATTTTGACCTGTGACATCATGTTGTGCGAGCTGCGTGGGGATGATGATGGCGCCCACCAGGCAGCCAACCGCCTGTTTCACCAGCTGGCTAACTACGAGCAGTGGACGGCCTTTGATTTCCGCGTGGTGAGTCGGGTCGTCAGTTACGTACCATATGCTGAACTACGCGACACGTTCAAGGGGCACGAACTTAATGAACGGGCGTTGGGCTGGACGCGGTTGGATGACCAAGCTGACGCTGTACTGGATAGTTTCTACATTGGTTTGATCGATAGCGCCGTGGATTCGGGTAAGGTGGACAATGTTTTGGAGGTTTGTGACCTGATTCGCCAGCGCGTGGTGTTATGGAGCAACTACTATTTCCGAATGTATAAACGGTTGTGTGTTGCCATTGTGGAGTTGCTCACGGGCGACCAGCAGCAGGCCGTTAAGATGAAGGATGACTTGCTGGCCAGCGTCGGTGGGTTCATTCCACACAACATTTTTCAGCGTGACCATGATGGTATTGAGCAATTGTGGCGCAACGTGGAACGCCTGCGGGCTGGCGCCACTGAATAAAATACACGTTCATGTTCAGAGCAAGCAAACAGCTCCTGACCAACTGGGTAATTACATACCCAGTTGGTCAGGAGCTGTTTGACTGTCATGACGATCATTACCGCTTGGTGGCGTAAAATCCGTGGTAGGCATAGGCCAAGAGTATGATAAACACAATCAAGAGTGTGGCGATGAGTGGTCGGTTGAGGTGGTTATTAGCTAGTGCACCTGTTAGCCGTTGGCCGCGGCGGAGCAAGGTTTGTGACGCTTGTTTGCGTGGAGCGTGGTAGCGAGTGACTTTGCTCAAGCGAGCAATCACCACGCGGCGAAACGGGGTGTTGAGCGGGCCTTCACAGTGGATAAGGGTGATACGGCGCTCGCTGGTCTGGTTCAACACCGTCGTTTCGGTTTCGCGAATGACCCGGTTGTAGACTACGCGGTAATGGTAAACGTGTTGAAAGTCAGTTTGCGCAATCTCGTCACCGTGATGTAAGTCCTTAGTGCGATTTAAGAGGATATCTGCCCCCACCAGGTTGTGGGACGCGTAAACGTTGTTGCCACTACCCATGCGGCGGTCTGGAAAGTAGCGGGCAACCCCGGTCGACAGGGTGGCGTTGTTGACTACTGAGTAGATGGTCAGGTCCGTTTTAATGGCGGGAATTCGCAGTTCGCCCATGCCGTATCGCCGTTGCAGCGCACTGGCGTGGGCTTGTGCGTGGGCCAAAGTTGCGGTGTCGACATCATTGATTTTGGTGTAGTGGCCTGCCTGCTTGTGCGCGTTAATGGCTGCCTGGGCCTGCCATTGCTGCACGGTTATGGGGACGTCCTGGGTAATGATCAGACCGCCAAGCCACACTGCAGCGGCGGTCAACAAGAGGAGTAAAAGTGGACTCCAGAACCAGCGAATAAAGTGTTTCATAGTTAGTGCGTCCTTTGGTTGTTTTGGTGCGACCAGTTACGCACCACCCACCAGGTAATGGCAATGACAGCACAGAGGGTCACTATTGCCACAACGATTGTGAACCAATGGGGAAGGTTAGCAGTTACATGTTTGTTGGCGTTGGTACTTATAGTGGTTCGCGCCGTGATTGGGACACGACGGCCAAAAATTAACAAGCGGTGCGAGTTGATAAAAATGGGAGTGCACGTCAGCAGTACCGTGATGTCTCGACCCGGTTGGATTGTCGTTGGTGCCAGTGCGTGATGACTGTTGGGGTCCACAACGATTCGTTTGTACACCCGGTAGGCGTGGCGTGGTTGGCCCAGTGCGGTGACGTAGAACCGGTCGCCATTGTGTAGGTGTCGAATATTGTCAAAGATGATTTGGTTATTGAAGCCAGAGTGTCCAGAAATTACGCTCAGGGTTGACCGGCCACCAATGGGCAGGCTGGTACCTGGCATCACTCCAACGCCGTGGCTAAGGGTGGTGTCGTCATCACCGTAGTAGATAGGCTGGTTAATGAGGTGGATGCGGGGGGCCGACACGTAGCCAATCACGTGGTGTTGTTGGGCCCGGGTCAGCGGTAACACAGGAGCTTGGTGTCGTGCTAGTGCTTGGTTATACTGGCGCAAGGTCCGCGTTTGTCGTGTCTGGTTGGACTGTTGATGCTGGTAGACGGTGACCTGCCGTTGGTAGTGTTGCTGCACCATGTGGGAGTATACAGTTGGTGCCAGAAGCAGTGCGAAGCCCACAATAATCAACCCAATGTAAATGCTGATGGCCCAATGGTCCTGTCGCCGTCGTGGTTGCATACCAATTCTTACCTTTCTTAGTGTATTGATGTGTTAAGCATACCATCTGGCAGCAATACTACGCATGATTAGTGGTCACTTCTGACCGGGCCACTTCTGTCCGGTCCAGCGTTATCCTGCACTAAACATGCTACATTAGCCTCATATAGGAAATTCGGTAACTTGAGGAGCCCTAGAGAATGAAGAAGATAACGATTGTTCGGGGGCTGTTGGCGCTCGGTTTGGCTTTGGGTTTGGTGAGCACAATCCTTACAGCCGGTACCAACCAACCGGCTATACCCGTAGTGGCCGCCACGGCGGAGGACAACACTTCGGACCGCACCATTACTTTACACAAGTATACAGAAAGTGCGACGCCTACCTCAGCACAGGCGACTGGTACTACGGCCGATGCCAGCAACGTACCCGCGGATAGCAAGCCACTGCAGGGCATCCAGTTTCGGGTCGAACGGGTGGACAAAGTGGCGGGCAAGCCACTCGATGCTAGTGATAGTAGCACCTATGCCGTTGATAATAGCTTTCCCGCCAAAACTACCACGACGGGTAGCGATGGCAAGGCTCAGTTGACGGTCGGGACGGGCAAAGACGCAGATGGGTATTACCTGGTTACGGAAGTTGCCAGCAAGCTGGTGGCAACGGCTACTGCTCCGTTCATTGTGCACTTGCCACAGACTACTAAGAATGCCAGCACAGGGGATATGACCCTACTCTACGATGTAAACGTGTACCCTAAGAATAAGGTGGACGACAACGCGGTGGCGCTCAATCCAGAAAAATTTGTGACGAATGATACTAGTGGCACCGGCACGACTGCGACGTCGGTCATGCAGGGTGCTTTGCCATTTGGAACTTGGTAGTGACGCGGCCAGCCGATATCAAGGCCACAGACGACAATGGTAATATCACCTACGCCAAGGAGGTTGCGTTTTCGGATCCGCTCGTGACTAGCAATCTCAAGTATCTAGGTTACAATACGCCATACTTCAAGGAACCTGATGGTACAAAGATCAATTTGGACACGAGTGATTACGACGATAGCGGCGCCCAACTCAATAGTTTGGTGACGGATGGTAAGTATTCTGTATTGACGTTTAAGTTGAAGGCAGCAGGCATTCAGAAATTTGCTGCCGAGCCGGCGGGAACCAAGCTGACGGTACCAATTGGTACCACGGTTAATCCAGACGTCACCGGGAAAATCATCAATACCTTTGATACCTTCTACCAGGGGACGGCAACCAATACTATAATTCATGAGCATTCAGGTACCACGGATCCACTCAAGGACGGCGCAAGGGATGTGGACAAGCCGGTTCTGCCAACGAACGCGGATACTGGGGCACCAGTTATTTATACCGGAAACGTCGATATTCATAAGACGAATGAGAACGGAAATAATGTGGCACACGCCACCTTCAAATTATATAACAGTAAAACTGACGCTGAGGCTGGTAAGAATCCGGTGCAAACCGGGCCGAGTGCGGATCCGTCCGTACCGGATCACGACCTGACGGCGGTATCAAATGCACAAGGTATTGCTGAATTTACCGGACTTAAAGTTGACCCGACTACTCAGCAACAAACCTACTGGGTGGTAGAAACGGATGCTCCGGTGGGCTACGACCTCAACGGACAGGTCTTCGAGGTAACCGCCAAACGTGATACCACAGTAGACGCAACCGTTAAGGATCACGATAACGTTCTACCCAACCTTCCACTAACGGGGCGGGACGGGCGGCTACTTCTCTATGAGGTGGCGGCCTTGCTTATTGGCACTGGTGGTCTCGGCGTAATCTTCATGAAACGGCGCCACGCTGCCCCAACTAAATAGTGTGTCAACGGAACAGCCACACGCCTGTGTGGCTGTTTTTAGCGCGATATTTGGGCGCAAATTTGCCTGTCATAAATAGGTACTGCTAGTTGCCGCTCTAATTAAAAATAAGGGGTCAGAAGTGGCCAGGACAGAACCGGCCACTTTCCACACCAGGTAAATGTTGGGTGCTACTATGAACCCATAATGTTAGACGTCATGGGGGTGTCGCCTAGCGAAATTCAGGTTACTTTGTTGGAGGAAGAAAATTATGAATAAGTCGAAAATTGTCCACATTGTCGGAGTTTGCGGGTTAGCCCTCGGCGCGTTGGGTGCAGCGAGCGCCCCAGTGATTGAAAGTCACTTTGCAACTGTGACCGCAGCGACCACGAAAAACGCGGTGGTTGCCGATGACACATCTACACGTAGTATCACGTTGCACAAGTACACCGGTCAGCCAGCCAAGAACACGGATGGTAAGGAACCCAGCGCCGATGATGTCCCAGCCGATGCCAAACCGCTGGCAGGGATCAGCTTTACGGTTCAGAAAGTCACCAAGGTGGCCGGCAAGACCTTTGATGCCAGCGATGCATCGACTTACACCGTGGATAGCAGCTTTACTAAACAGACGGCTACGACTGATGGGGATGGTACCGCGAACATTGATCTGGGTGTGGGGACGTCTGCGGATGGTTACTACCTGGTTACTGAACTTCCGAGCGACGCCGTCAAGACGGCAGCCGCACCATTCATCGTGCATGTACCAATGACCCACGTAGACGCTACGACTGGGGACAAGTCATTGCAGTACGATGTGAACATCTATCCTAAGAACGAAGTCGACACTGACAGCATGAACTTGAACCCAACGAAGACCTTTGACGACGGCACCACTGAAGACAGCGTCAAGAGCGGCGCCGCTGTATCCTGGGACTTGTCGATTGACCGGCCATCCGATATCCACGGTTCCGGGGTGGAAACGGCTGGTAATACCAGCAGCACCGTCACGAACGCGGATGGGAGTACAACCACTACGGATACCACGACGTACAAAACGTATGCCAGTGAGTTGAAGATGACCGATAAGTTGGATGACGACCTGATGACCTACAAGGATGTTTCCAAAGTGGTCATTAGCTCGCCTAACTCCAATGGTGGCATGACGGACACCGCTTTAACAGCCGACACGGATTACAAGGTCACCACGGCCAAAGCCGACGGTAGTACCACCGTCACGGTTGAATTGACTGATGATGGGATCAAAAAGCTGGCCGCCGCACCAAAGGGTAGCAAGTTGACCGCCAAACTGGAGACGACTGTCAAGCTAATTCCGATGCCAAGATTGAAAACCACTTTGATACCTACTACAAGGGAACTATTACACCAGGTCAAGAACAGCACCAGACAACTACCCCTGGCGAGCCAGGCACAGATAACACGCCAGTGCCAACGGTCTACTTTGGTAATGTTGACCTGACTAAGACTGATGAGGACAACAAGCCGTTGGCAAACGCCACCTTTGAACTGTACAACAGTGAAGCCGACGCCAAAGCCGGGACTAACCCCGTTACGGATGCCAACGGTGACCCGCTAAAGGTGACGACCGATGACCAAGGTAAAGCTGAATTTACAGGCTTGCAGGTTAGCAAGGATGGGAATCACACTCAGAAGTATTACCTAGTTGAAACAGACGCACCTGTAGGTTATGACGTTGACCAGCAGGTTCACGAAGTTACCGCGACGCAGGATGAAAAGAACGATGCTACTGTTGTTGACCACGACAACATGCTGCCAAACTTGCCACTGACTGGTGCGCAGGGCCGGATTCTCCTCTACGCCTTCACGACCGTACTGATTGTTGCCGGTGGTACTGGGGTCTACGTTATGAAGCGGCGTCAGCGTAACGCCTAATTGATATGGTAAAACTACACGACGGGCGTAGCGAGGAATCGCCACGCCTCTTTGTAGAAATGGGTTCACGCTAACCTAAGGGGGCGGAAAGATGGCACCAGCAGCAACAAGACACCAATCAAGCCGGTGGTGGCAACTGGCCGTAATCCTTTTGCTGGCCTGGCTTGTTAGTTTAGGCCTGTGGGCAGGTAATAATACCCAGGATGTGCACGCGGCGTCGACGTTCAATAACAGTGCCTATAACGCAGCAACCAAGAAGGGGCAGTGGCTCCTACAAGGTGGCAACGGTCAGGAGTACGCCAAGATTTATATTGATAGTAACAACACCTTACACATGTCAGCAGCCAACGCCGCGTCGGCACTGGACGCTTCAGGCACTCCGTTGAATGGCAACATCAGTTTAGCTGACCTAAAAAGTGTGACTGCCGTCAGCATTGAGGGTAAAAACTATTTTAACGACAATTCCGCAGGGTTCGTTCAGAAGTTTGCTAACCTCACCAAAATTACGGGGTTAGACAACGTGGATACTTCGCAGTTAACCTCATTGGCATACTTCTTTTCCTACCAAAGTAATAGTGTTGTTGGGAGCACTAACACCAATGCCAAGTTGACGGATATTGAAGGTTTAGGCAGTTGGGATGTTAGCCACGTGACGACGATGGATCATGTTTTTGCCGGGCAAAAGAACCTGTTAAGCGTACCCGGCATTGACAAGTGGAACGTCGCGAACGTCACCAACTTTAATTCCGCTTTCTATGATGATAACGCATTGGCAGCTCTTCCGGACTTGAGTGGTTGGAACACCGCAAAGGGGCAAGACTTCCACTACATGTTTGCGAATATGTACCAGCTCACTAATTTGGCGTCAATTCAAAATTGGCCGACACAACTGGCGACCAACATGTCCTATATGTTTGAAAATGACTCCCAGCTCAAGTTTAATGGCCGGCTCAATTGGAATGTCGGGCAGGTCACAGATTTTAGTGGTATGTTTCATAACGATACAGCCGTCCAGTCACTGGATCTAAGCAAGTGGAATGTGGCTCAAGCAACCCTGATGCCCAGCATGTTTCAAGGTATGACAAACCTGACTAGTCTGGACATCACGGCTGGCAACCAACCGCGGTGACGAATACTGGCAACATGTTCCAGGACGATGCTAAACTGACGGATTTGCCTGGGATTGCCAACTGGACATTGACTAACATTACGAACCTGACAAGTATGTTTCAAGGTATGACTAGTATTAAGAACTTGCCAGTAGCTAAATGGCAATTAAGTACGAACGGGAATGCCAACATTACCCAGATTTTTTTTACCAGGATTATGCCTTAACCACCCTGGATTTATCGAGTTGGCGCGTGAAGGGTGCGTGGTCAGCCGGTGACAAGGTGTTTCCGACCTATACCTACACTAATAGCGCAGCACAATCGCAATTAAAATCGATCAAGTTTGGTTCAGGATGGACTGGCAAAGTAGTCTTGCCTACGTTCCAGCTCTCCGCAACGGAATACGGCACTTGGCGTGGTGAGCAACATGACAAGCAGTACGTTAGCGGTGCGGGAACCGTCAAAGAAACGTACCAGCCACCAACTGACGCAAGCGCCCGCACCGATACGTTCCGCTTTGCTTACGACGTGATTGCAAAACTGGAGGATAACCAGGGCAACCCAATTCAGCTAGCCGGTGTGCCGATCATTGTGCAGGATAGTAATGGCAAGGAAGTCATGCGTGGCACGACCGGGGCCGACGGAACGGTCACGGTGCCCATTAATGCGACTGATGGTGACTATACCGTTAAACTAGGTGATTTGCCGGGTGGCTACGAAGCTGTCACGGATACGCGCACCGCGACAATTAATGGTGATGATGTCACCGTCACGTTGGTGGTGGACAAGCAAAACGACAGCAACTTGATTAAGCAATATCCCCACGCTGGCGGGCACGGTACGTTTTTGACTGTGGTAGCCGGAGCGTTAGCAGTCGTGTTGGGCACGACCGGCATGCTGGCGCGGCGGCGTGCTTAGCTACTGCGTGGCAATTGTTGATTTTTCAATGAGAAAGGAGGGACCCCTTTGAAGAAACTAGTGTTGGTGCTCATTGCATTTCTGGGGATTGTGTGCTGGACGCACGGTCAGGTGGTGAGTGCAGCCACAGATACAGGTACGTTAAATATCAACAAGCGCGTGGCCGCTAGTGGCGAGGGTGTGTCCCAACAGACGGTGCCGTTGGGCGGTGCCCGTTACCAGGTGACCCGCATCGTCGCACGCAGTAGTGTTCCCATTAACGCGCAACAGCCACGGACTTATCGCGCTTTGGCTGGTAGACAAGCTTTTAGTATAGTGGTGACCACGGATGCGGAGGGTATGGCTCAAGTTGACGGGTTGGCCCTGAATGCCACTTATTTAGTCCAGGAACTAAGTGGACCGGGAGTGGTTACACCGGCAGGCCCGGTAGCGCTAGTGTTTAACACGACGCACCTCATGTACACCTACACTCCCAAGTCAGGCTTAATGGTGCCCACTACTCCCAGTGAGCACCGGCTGCCGAACACCTTTGAGCCCGTTGGGAACGGTGGTCATCTTCACAAAGGAGCGCACATCCTGCAAACGGGTGGGCAATACCGAACGCCAGGCTTACTAGTGTTAGTAATGATGCTGGTCCTTATGGGCATGCCATTGCTGGTACGTGCAGTTTGGCACAGGATGCGTACAGTCAACGATTGATGATAAGCGAAAGCCCCTATCCTTGCTTGGGCAAAGGTAGGGGCTCTTTTGTGTGGACACATGCACCACCTTGTTTCGGCATGGTGGTGTGTCATGGAGGACTTTATGCGCGCGGCAACTGCGTGCTTAACAGGTCGATAATGCCGCTGTTCGCACTCGGAAAGGCAAAAATCTGTTGTTGAAGCTGGGTGCTGGTGTAGTGCCCGTTGATAATCAGTGTCAGCAGGTTGATCAGCTCCTCGGCATCGTCAGCGTACACGCTGGCGCCGGCTAGGTAGCCTCATGGTCGAACACCAGTGTCATTTCGGCGTCCAGCGCGTGCTTGTACTCAAAGGCGAGTTGTTGGCCGAACGGAATGACCTGGGTGCGATAGTTGTCCGTATCCTGCGCAGCAGCGCTCGGTGTGACGCCGACTTGTGCGATCCGGGGCATGGTGAAGACCACGCTAGGGATGGCCGGGTAGGCAATCGGGGTGGAGTTACCCAAAATAGTACCGGCAATGTAGTTGGATTCAAAGGTGGCCGTTGGGGTCAACTTTGGTTGTACTTTATTGATGACGTCGCCACTGGCGTAGATGTTCGGTACAGCCGTCTGCAGGTGGTCGTTAACGGTAATGCCGCGGCGCGAAGCTCAATGCCCAACTGTTCCAGACCGAGGTTCTCTACGTTAGCCACGCGTCCGGTTGCACCCAGCACGTAGTCGGTCTCAATGGTCAGGCCACTCTTGGTGGTGACCGTCAAGCCCTGCTGGCTGTGGGCAATGCTGGTGACGGCTTCACCAAAATGGAACTGCACGCCCTGCTGGGTCAGCTTAGCTTGCAGTTTGGCCACGTAGTCCGGGTTAAATCCGTTCAGGGCGTGGTCACTAAATTCAACGATGTGGACGTCCCGGCCCATGGTGGCGGCCATGGCGGCGAATTCCATGGCGATGATGCCAGCACCAATAAAGGTGATGCGCTGTGGCATGTCTGGCAAGTCCAGGAAGGCCCGACTGTCGTGAATGTATTCTTTACCCGGAATATCTAGCGTGGCGGGACGCTGACCCGTTCCCAGGACGAAGTTGTCGGCAGTGTAGGTGTCCCCACCGACTTTGACCGTATGTGCGTCGACGAGGGTGGCGTCACCGGTGATCATGGTGATACCCATTTGGGTAAATAGTTGTGTCATGGTCGGGGCGAGCGGGTCGATGACCTGGTGCTTGTAGGTCATGAGGCCGGCCAGTCGATGGTAGTTGTACCGGTCACACCGCTGCCAGCAAAGCGGTGAAGTTGCTCGGTGAGCTGAAAGGCGCCATCTAGGGCAATCTTGCGTCACAGCCATAATTGGTGCAGGTACCGCCAACGAGGTCGCGTTCGACAATGGCCACGTGTTTACCCGCCTGTAGTAGTGCCACTGCGGCGTGCCAGGTTGCGTGACCCGAGCCAATCATTATTACGTCATAATCCAAAGTTGTTTCCTCCTAATAATTATTAATCGTGCACGACTGATACGGTGGAAAGCAACCGCCCTAGTTGTTCAGGGCGGCAATCAATTTTTCGTTCAGTGCGAGCGCCTCGCGGTAATCATCCAGTGTCAGGGCGTAGTGACCCAAGCAGTCCGCTAACGTTTGGTGAATCGGGTCCTCGTTAGCACGGGCCTGGTCGGTGAGGCTGACGATCAACCGCCGCTTATCTGTAGCCGGATGGGTGCGGTTGACCCAACCACTTTGGGCCAACCGACGAACGAGGGGCGTCAGCGTGTTGGAGCTGAGGTGCAAAGTTACGCCCAGTTCCCGTAGCTCCTGGTGGTCGTGTTCCCACAACGCCGTGAGCAGTAAGTATTGCGGATAGGTGAGGCCGTATGGGCTCAGCGCCTCCTGGTAGAACTTGTTAAAGAGTCGGTTAACGTTGTAGACGCTGAAGCACAGTTGGTCCGCTAAATGAACATGAGTAGACATGATTTCCTCCGTATCAGTCGTGCACGATTGAGATTAGTATAGGGCTTACCCGCCAATAAGGCAAATGGCGGATAATGTCACATATAATTGACATAAGCAAGTACAGGTAGTATCTTATTGGTGTCAGATATATATGACAGTTAAGCGCGAGGTGGCAGAATGAATCATGTACGTGAATATCGTCGTGCACGGCACTTATCGCAGTTAGCACTCGCTAACGAAATTGGGGTTGCCCGGCAGACGGTTAACTTGATTGAGAACGGTAAGTATAACCCCTCGCTAGACCTTTGTTTGCGGTTAGCGTGGGTGTTGGGGACGGATTTGAACACCTTATTTTGGAGGCAGCAAGATGAAGCAGACCAAAGTTAGTTGGAACGACCGGCTGATCAAGTGGTTCTTTGGTATCCCGGGTGTGGTGGACGAGCACATTCGGGCCGCGGTTGGTCGCACTGCAGTTTGGGGCTTAGTGTCAATATTTCTCTTTGACTTACTCAGTAGCTTTGCGTTGAGCTTGTATGCGGTCAAAGCTGAGCAAGTTAACTTTGAACACCTGTTTTACGTTGCATTAATAACGCAGATGGTGGGTCTATTCGTGGTGGTAGTGGCGGTGGTGCTATTACCGTTGGAGCGCACTGATATCTTTTGGCAAGAAGTCAGTCCCGCGCAGCAGAAGCAGGCCGTGCGGAAGCTCCGACGGCGGTATGCCTACCTACTGCCCATTATTTTCATTGCGGAGTGGTTGCTGAACACGGCGATGGACTACGACCATGGTAGTTTCTGGCGGTTGATGTTCAGCTGGCGCGAATTACATCCAGCCTTGAGGTTTGTCATCATACTGGGTATTGTAATGTATGCTTATGAGCGCTGGCGCATCCGTACGGTCAAGGATGATGATTGAGGTGGCAAAGTGGTTGTGGTAGGTACAGCCACTTTTTTTGTTGGACTTGATTAATTGGTATTGGCTTCAGTCTCGCGGTTGAGCTGACGTGCAGCCTCCGAGTGGCAGCGCGCACGCCTGGAGGGGTTAGTACTGCCCTGTCATGTCGCTGGATCTGAAGGCCTAGTGGTATTGGGCTTCAGTCTCTCGGCTGAGCTGACGCGCAGCCTCCGAGTGGCAGCGCGTACGCCCTGAAGGGCTACGCGCTGCGCAATTTCACAAAAAAAAGTCCACCATTCACTAACTAATACCATTATAATGAAATCATTCTATTAAGCGGGGTGTTGGCGATGCATACACATAGACGGCTCCATATTTCTACCAGTTGGCAAATCCTCATTGGCCTGATTCTGGGCCTCATCTTGGGAACCGTTTTCTACCAAAATAAAACGGCAATTACCGCCATGAACAACGTGGGGACCATGTTTATCGACCTGATCCAAATGATTGTTTTGCCCATCGTGATCTCCTGCCTGACCGTGGGTATCGCCAGCATGGGGGATGTCCGCAAACTGGGTCGCGTTGGCGTGAAGACCCTGGTCTACTTTGAAATCATCACCACCATCGCCATCATCCTCGGGCTCGTCATTGCCAACGTGTTCCATCCGGGAACCCTGGTCAACATCAAGTCACTGACGGCGACCAACATTAGCCAGTACGTAGCCAGCGCCAAAACGGTAGCTAAGGATGGCAGCCTCTGGACGTTGGTCAAGAGCATCATCCCCACCAACATCTTTGCCTCGCTCAGCGCCGGTAACATGATGCCCATCATTTTCTTCTGCGTGCTATTTGGGCTCGGTACGGCGTCGCTCGGCAGTAAGGGACAAATCATTATTGATTTTCTGGATGCCGTTTCCCAGGTGATGTTCAAAGTCACCAACTGGGTCATGAAGACGGCGCCCATTGGGGTGTGCGCCTGATTGGTGCCACCATTGCGCAGATGGGCCTGTCCGCGTTGAAACCCCTGGGATACTTCATCTTGTTAACCTACGTGGCCTTTGCCTCCTGATTGTGGTGGTCATGGGGCTGACTGCACGGTTGTTTGGCTTACGTCTCGCCACATCTTCAGCGTGATCAAGGACGAAGTGATCCTAGCGTTTTCCACGTCTAGTTCCGAAACCGTGTTACCACGATTAATGGACAAAATGGAAAATTATGGTGTTAGCCGCAGCATTGTCTCGTTCGTCATCCCCACGGGTTACTCCTTCAATCTCGATGGAGCGGCGGTTTATGAGTCGTTGGCCGCGTTGTTCCTGGCGCAGGCTACAACATTAACCTGACGCTGATGCAGCAGTTATCGTTGGTATTGATTTTAATGCTGACGTCCAAAGGTACTGCGGGGGTCAGCGGCGCCGTCTTTGTGGTCTTGCTGGCGACCATGTCCAGCATTGGCGTGCCAACCTCGGGGCTGGCGTTTATCGCCGGTATCGACCGGATTGTTGATATGGGCCGCACCGCCGTCAACGTCTTTGGCAACTCCCTGGCGTCCGTAGTGGTGGCCAAATCGGAAGGTGAGTTTGACGCTGACCAAGCGCAGCGGTACCTTGAGCAGGTACGTGGTCACAACCGGGCCGTTCAGTCCGGTGCGGCCGAATAAGTAATGGGTAGGTGGAATGGATGCAAGCAAAGGTAATTGTGCCAACCGTCGCGGATAAATTAACGGATCACTATTTAGCGCATCACGGGTACCAGGTGCTGACGGTGGCTAACCCGTCGCAGGAGGACATTCTGCGGTTGGCGCCCGATGCGGCCGCGGTGATGATGATCAGCAAGCGCCTGACCAACGATTTGTACGACCAGATGCCCAATCTGAAAGTGTTAGCGCGGCGCGGGGTCGGCTACGATAATATTGACGTTGCCTACGCTGCCAGTCGTGGTGTGTGGGTCACCAACACACCGGGGGCCACGCCCGGGCGGTGGCTGAGGCCGCGTTGATGGACATTCTGTTGTTAGCCCGGAACATCCCGCAGACGCAGGCATGCATGCAGCAAAGCGGCTGGGCGGCCGCGTACGGGTTGCTGGGACATGAAGTTGGCAGTGCGACGGTCGGTATTGTCGGCTTTGGGCACATCGGCCAGTTACTGGCGCAATTACTGACGGGATTGGGGGCGCGCGTATTGATCTATGATCGGCACCCGCGGCCCACGCCCTATGGTAGCTTTGTGACCTGGGACGAGCTGTTCCGGCGGTCGGATTACGTGAGCCTGCACCTGGCGGCGGTACCGGACACCATTCATAGCGTTAGCGCCCACGAGTTTGGGCTGATGCCTGAACATGCGGGGTTAATCAACCTGGCCCGCGGTAGTATCGTGGATGAACCGGCGCTGATTGCCGCTTTGCAGAACGGCACAATTGGTGGCGCGGCACTGGACGTCTTTGCTGAAGAGCCCCTACCGGCGGACAACCCGCTGTGGCATCTACCGAACGTGTTGGTGACGCCACACATTGGCGCCAACACGGAGGAAGCTAACCGCACTATGGCGATGACGGCGGCGCGGATGATCGACCAGGTGCTGTCAGGACAGCGACCAGACTTTCCCGTTAACGAACCGCAATTTAAGTAAACGCACAGCAGGGCGGCCCCATTGACGGGCCGCCCTGTTTGTATTGGTCGTTAAAAGTATTTGCGCCGCTTGAGCCACCACGCCACCATGCCGGTTAATGCGGCTGAAATAGCGAATACGATCCAGAAGCCGCTGGCACCGTGTTGCCAAGGAATCCAGGTGTTTTGGCCCCAAATACCACTGATGATGGGTGGAATTGCCAGCAAGATGGAGACACTGGTCAGCATCTTCATGATGAGGTTCAAGTTGTTGCCCACGATGGCCGAGATGGCCGCGTTGTACTGCTCCAAAATTTGTTCGGTGCTCTCAACCAGGGTCAACCCCTCGTTCAACTCGATGTTAGCCCGGTAAAGGAGCTCACCAGCAGTACTATCGGTCGTGAACAGGTAGTCAACTTTGCGTAACTCCGCCATGACCGACTGCATGTGGCCGAGTGCGGCGCTCAGGTAAACCAAACTCTTTTCCATCGCCATAATTTCGAGCAGCAGGTCGTTGTGGGATGAACTAGTCACCCGTTTTTCCATTTTGCGGGTAGTGTCATCAACGGTATCGGCCGTCGCGGTGAATGCATCACAGACGGCGTGGATGGCGGCCGCGGCAAAGGTGGTGACGGTACCGTGCACTTCGGCGAGCCGCTCCCATTCAGTCAGGATGGGCAGCGGGGCGGCACAGGCAGTGATTAGTAAGTCGTCGTGCAGGATGAAGGCCACCGGCATGGTCTCGTAAGCGGTAATGCCGTTGGCAGTGGTTGTTTGGTACGGAGCACGGATGAGGATCAGCGCTTGGCCATCTTCCTTGTTAGCTAGATCCTCCACTCGGGGGTCAGCGTGACTGTTGGTCACGTCGACTAGCCAGGTCGTGGGGACATCGTATCGCTGTGCCAACGCGTTTGCTTGGGTGCGGTTCAAGTCGTCGATGTGTAGCCAGCGCGCCGGTCGTTCTACGGCGGCAGGCGCTGTTCCTAGTGGGCGTGGTTGTCTCATGTGGTTCACCTCCTAATTCCAGTGTACGGGGGCAACCGTATGTAAAGCAACCGCTTACAATTATTTTCATTTTGGCTTAGTTAGTATGTTATTATTACCCGAGAAGAGGAGGACGAAAAGATGGGTAATGATACGCGTCGGAGCCGGCATCAGCGGCGTCGGCTTGGTTGGTTGTGGGTAACAGCGGCTGTGGTAGTTGTCGTGGTAGTGGCATTGGTAGTTATTCTGGGCCCGATGCTGGCGCAGCAACGGGGACGCAATGTGGCGTCGCAAACACGGGTGACCGTTAAGTCGTCGCGCATGTCTGACGGTGCGGGCAAGACAACTAGTAGTGGTAATGCCGATGCGGCGGCCAGTAGTACTCAGCCGCGTGTTGGACGTGCAACTGATGCCACATCAAGCCAAGATACTTACCAGTATGCCGTTGGGGTTGGCGATTTTGAAGATACGACCTACCGCGGTTATGGGGTTGACGAGCCGGCTTCCATCACTATTAACGCCGCACAGGGGGCAAGCTACAACCATATTCTGACCATTGTGTACCCACAAGATTCGCCAGATCCGCCCATGGTTACCAAAGTAGGGGCTGAAATACAACAAGGTCCCACGACGGAGTTTAGGTTGTTTAGCGGTCACGGTAATGATGAGGAAATTCGCACCGTGAAGGCCAATACGCAGGTTAACGTTGTGACAGCCATTGCTACTGACAACGGGCCAGCGGATGATGGGGCGCGCTACGTTGGTGAGCGCTTTTACCTGTTTTACAATGTACACGGTACGCTTTCCTTAGCGACACCCAACTTTGCGGGTAACGTTACTGAAGATCAGTTTGATGTTAAGGCTGAATACGTACAAGAATAGCTATGGTACTGCAATGACGTGCGACTACGGTATAATAAAAGGCAACATAGTTTACTGAGGAGCACAAAATGAGTACTGACAAGGAATATGACCGCATGTTGGCGGGCAAGTTGTACGTGACGGATAAAATCAAGTCGTTTAACCGCGAGTGGCCCGGCAAGCGCTTGGTGCAGCGAATCAATCAGTTGCCAGCCGACCACGTACAGGAAATTATTGCCTTGGAGCGGCGAATTTTTCAGGGTGAACACGATAACGTGTTTGTCCAGCCACCGTTTGAGGTCGATTACGGCCGGCACATCAAGGTGGGCAAAAACTTTTATTGCAACGTCAACGCCATCTTTCTGGATACCAACTGGATCATCATCGGCGACAACGTAAAAATTGGGCCGCGGGTTAACTTGTTGACGGCGGGGCACCCCATCGATGCGGGTGTGCGGACGAGCCTCTTGGAATTTGCTCAACCCATCGTGATTGGCGATAATACCTGGTTGGGGGGTAACGTGACGGTGTTGCCCGGCGTGACGATCGGTAATAACGTGGTCGTTGGCGCGGGCGCGTGGTGACCAAAGACGTGCCGGACGACGTGGTGGTCGTCGGTACTCCTGCTAGGGTGTTACGCAAGATCACCGACGCGACCGCCAGTACTGGCAGCGACAAGCGGACGAGTATTATCAGGGATAAAAATTAAGGGAGTTGTCAACTGACCGATGGGTTAGATGGCAACTCCCTTTTGAGACTTGGAGTACCGTTGGTGGCAATGATGCGGACGCCAACCGGGATCAATCGTCGCAGCCAGGTTCCACCCGGTACATGATTTCGTGTATACTGGCCTGGGATTAGAATTACGGGAGGGTATGATGAAAGAATTCTTGCAGTTGGATCGCAACCTCAAGCTGCGTATGCTGACCATGTTTCTGGTCGCCATTTTGAATAGTTCCGTCTTACCCAACATGACTATTTATTACTCACATTACTTTGGTACGCTGGTGACTGGGGGCCTGCTGATTGCGGTCTCGGTAGCGAGCTTTCTGGCGGGGCTGTACGGTGGCCACTTAGCTGATGTGTATGGCCGCAAGCCGGTCATGATCGGTGGCGGCCTGCTGATTGCGGTTGGGTACGCCGTGGCTGCGGCCATGAATAGTCCGTGGATTCATGACCCACAGGTGACCTTTATTGGTTTTCTCGTTGCCGGGGTCGGTTCATCAGGGGCCAATCCCGCCGAACAGGCGATGATTATTGACGCGTCGACGCCGGCTAACCGGCAGTACGTATACTCACTTAGCTACTGGATCGTCAATATCAGTGTCATGATTGGGTCGGCGCTGGGCGGCTGGTTCTTTCGCGACTACCTCTTTGAATTACTCACCGGCATGATTGTGGTGTCGATCGTAAACCTGGGCATCGTGAGCCTGGGGATGCGGGAAATTGAGCACGCCACGGCGGCGGTATCCAATTCCCTACGGTCGCTGGTGCACGCGTACCGGGAAGTCATGACCGACCAACGGTACCTCCTATTCTTGATTGGCTGGGTCTTTGCGTGCATCATCTCGAGCCAGCCGGATTACTACTTGGCGGTGCACCTCGGGGCAGACTTTCACCCGACTACCATCATGGGGTTGCACCTCTACGGACAACGGATGCTATCAATGGTCACCATCACGAACACCGTAATGATTGTGGTGCTGATGGGCGTGTTTACCCGCATCAGTCGCGGGTGGCGGCTCGCCCGCACGTATACGTTGGGGGTGACGTTGAGTGCCCTCGGCTTTGCGTCGGCTTTTGTTGGCGACCGGTTCTGGCCCCTCATTTTAAGCGCCGTGATTCTGACGTTGGGGGAAATGTTTGTGGTACCATCCAGCCAAACGCTGCGGGCTGACATGATGAATCCCGCGCGCATCGGGGTGTATTCCGGCGCGATGATGGCGGTCAACCCGTTGGCGTCAGTAATCGCGGGACTACTCGTCAGCGTCTCGGGGTTGCTGGACAACTGGGGCATGGCCGCGGTAATGATTCTGTGTGGACTAGCGTCAATTGGCTTGGTGGGTAGATCCGCGGGGATGCCGGCCACTTATTAGGGCAAAATAAAACGCTCACGGCAACGTGGGCGCTTTTTATATGGCTAAAAGTGTTGAATCATCAGCATGATCAATTTATTCATCCCCATGCTGTAGGCGAGAATCGTCCACGGCTTGCACAGTACGATAATCCACACGAACTTACGCAGGGACATTTTGGTCAACCCTGCGAGCATGCAGAGAAAGTCGTCGGGTGCAACAGGGAGCAGGATGGCGATGGCAAAGAGACGGTCGAACCGCGGCTGGTTGTCCAGGTAGTGTTCGTACTTGTGGACAAACTTCGGGGGGGATGACGGCGTGGATAAACGGCTGACCCACCTGACGCACGATGAGGAACGCTATGACTGAGCCCAGGCCCACGCCAACGTAGTTATAGACAAAGCCCCAGAACGGGCCAAAGATACTGACGGCAGCGACGGTCGTCATACCACCAGGGATGATGGGAAAGGTGACCTGGATAATTTGGAGCCCGATAAAGAGGATGGGTCCCCAAATACCAGCGGTGTGCACCAACGCCTGGATGCGTTCGACCGATGAGAGGATGCCAAAGCGGTAGCAAATGATAGCCAGTGTAATGATGACGGCCAGGCCGCACAGTTGACTGACGCGTTGAACTTTGGTGGAACTCTCCATGCGTTCTGACCTCCTTCGTGGTTTGATAGGACTATTATCGGTTGCCGATGGGGTTTCGACACGGTCTCGACCCAGTTTTAACAAAAAAAGTAGGCTTCCACCGCTATTCCACCTTCATTTTGGCAAAATCTGTCGTCCCTGTCGTGGGTCCAAAGTTGTAACTGTTGCGTTGCCGCTAGTTGGTACTGGCATCCGGGGCGACGGGGTCCGCCCTGCACACACAAACCGGCCCGGTTAGGGTAAAGTACTTATCAACCCATATTGCCAACGTCGCCCAGCTGTCATTGCGCGCAAGGTGGCGTATAATGAGGATATTCTGAACAACATTAAACGGAGGAGAGAAACATGCCGGCATTAACACATTTTTACACGCTATTTCAACCTGAGCATTACGACCTCTACATTGACGTGAACCGCGCCACCAAGCAAATCACTGGCCAGTCCGTCATCAAAGGAAACGCAACGGCGCAAGCCATTGCGATCCACCAAAAGGGCATGACCATCAGTGCCGTCAAGAGTAACGGTGCTAAGGTACCATTTACGCTGGACGAGGACGCGGAGGCCATCCGTATTGAGCTGCCCGCTGCCGGGGCAACCACTTTGACCATCGACTATGCCGCACCACTGACTGATTCCATGATGGGCATCTACCCGTCGTATTACGAAGTTGATGGGGTGAAGAAGCAAATCATTGGCACGCAGTTTGAGACCACTGCCGCCCGTCAGGCGTTCCCGTGTGTGGACGAACCGGAAGCCAAGGCTACATTTAACCTGGCGATCAAGTTCGACGAGCACCCGGGTGAGACCATCATTAGTAATATGCCCGAAACGCACACCGAAAATGGCGTGCACTACTTTGACACGACCAAGCGGATGTCCACGTACCTGATTGCCTTTGCGTTTGGCGAACTGCAAAGTAAGCTGACGCATACCAAGAGTGGCGTTGAAATCGGCGTCTTTGCCACCAAGGCCCACGCCGCCAAGGAGCTCGATTTTGCCCTGGACATCGCCAAGCGGTCCATTGAATTCTATGAAGACTTTTATCAGACGCCATACCCGTTGCCACACTCCTACCAGTTAGCGCTACCCGACTTCTCGGCCGGCGCAATGGAAAACTGGGGGCTGGTGACCTACCGGGAAGCTTACCTGACCGTAGATCCGGATAATACTTCGCTGAGTACCAAGCAGCATGTGGCGACCGTCATTGCCCACGAGTTAGCCCACCAGTGGTTCGGCGACCTGGTCACCATGAAGTGGTGGGATGACCTCTGGCTGAATGAAAGTTTTGCCAACATGATGGAGTACGTGGCTGTCGACGCGCTGGAACCGGAGTGGCACGTGTGGGAGTTGTTCCAGACTTCCGAAGCCCCATTGGCACTGCAGCGTGACGCAACTGATGGCGTGCAGTCCGTGCACGTCGAAGTAGAGAACCCGGCGGAAATCGATGCCCTCTTTGATAGTGCGATTGTGTACGCCAAAGGGGCGCGGATGCTCGTGATGGTACGTGCCTTGTTGGGGGACGACGCCATGCGCGCCGGCTTGAAGGCCTACTTTGCAGCGCACCACTACGGTAACGCGGCTGGGGACGACTTGTGGGCTGCGCTAGGGGCTGCCTCCGGGCTCGACGTTGGGGCTATCATGCACTCATGGTTGAACCAGCCGGGGTACCCGGTCGTGACGGCGAGCGTCGAAAACGGCCAGCTGACCCTGAGTCAGCAGCAGTTCTTTATCGGTGCCGGTCAGGATGCCGGCCGGCTATGGCAGATTCCGTTGAACGCCAACTACGACGCGGCACCAACCATCATGAAGGATGCCACCATTACGTTGGGCGATTACGCCCAGTTACGGCAGGCTAACGGTCAGCCGTTCCGCCTGAACGTGGGCAATAACTCCCACTTCATCGTACGTTACGACGACACGCTGCTGCAGGACATTCTTCGGGAAGCGGACCAGCTCGATCCAATTAGTCAGTTGCAGTTGTTGCAGGATCAGCGGCTGTTGGCTGAGGGTCGGCAGATTTCATATGCCGACGTAGTGCCGTTACTGCCGCGGTTTGCAGCCAGCCAAGCATCGGTAGTTAATGACGCCCTCTACCTAGTTGCAAGCAACCTGAAGAAGTTTGTGGCGCCAGAGTCGGCAGCTGAACAGCAACTCAAGCGTTTCTACGACCAGCTGAGTGCTGATCAGGTCGCACGTCTGGGCTGGACGCCGCGAGCTGGCGAGTCTAACGACGATGAGTTGACCCGGCCGTACGTCCTGAGTGCCGCGTTGTACGCGGAGAACCCAGATAGCATTGCGGCGGCCCACAGCTTGTTCCAGCAGTACGCGGACAATCCTGGGGCCTTGCCGGCCGCAACGCGTGTGTTTGTGCTGACTAACGAAGTGAAGCACTTTGGTAGCGCGGCGCTCTTCGACCAGTTGGTGGCCGCTTCCCGCGCCACCGCGGATGCTATTTACCGGGCTGACATTGCCCAGGCATTGACGACGACCACTGATTCGGTACTGATCAAGCGGTTAGTGGACATGTTTGAGGATGCTAACATCATCAAGCCGCAGGATTTGCGGTCTTGGTTCCGCGGTTTACTAGCGAATGACGCTGGCCAGCAAGCGGCTTGGGACTGGTTGCGCAACGAGTGGTCCTGGCTGGAAGAGACCGTCGGCGGCGATATGGAGTTCCCAACGTATATTACTGTCATCGCGGGCATCTTCAAGACGCCGGCCCGCTTGGCCGAGTTCAAGGCCTTCTTTGAACCTAAGATCAGCGACACGGCCCTGACGCGTGAAATCACCATGGATACAAAGGTGATCGCTAGTCGTGTGGCGCTCGTAACCGATGAGCAGGCAGCCGTTAATGCGGCAGTAGCCACGGCTACGAACAAGTAAGTTTAATATCGGTGCCTAGTTCAGGGACAACGCCCGCCAATCACTTAACTAATTGGTGGGCATTTTTATGGTTGCCCAGGAATCTTGTCGGTATTTACTATGCGGTCAGCCCCAGCGGTCGTGGCGCTTGGCGTTACCCCCATCCCTGTGGATGCGTGCTAAAATAAGTTAACTTTGGTTGGCGGGCATACAATGCGCACGGGTGACTTTGAATGACGGCTTGGTCGAGTCGCTGTTTGACGTGGGCACGCTCTGCAGATCGATCCGGCCAGGGAGGTATGAGGCATAATGCGAGCATTAGTAGTAACAGCGTCAGACCAACGGACAATTGAAGCGTTAACGTGGACCGACCGGCCGGTGCCGCAACCAGGCCCAGAGCAGGTATTGGTACGTACTGCGGCGGTGGGGTTAAACCCGGTCGATTATAAAGTAGTGCAAGCGGGTAACCCCGCTTGGCGGTTTCCGCACACCGTGGGGGTCGATATTGCTGGCACCGTGGCGGCGGTCGGGGCCAACGTGACCCGCGTACGGGTCGGCGACCGTGTGGCCGGACATGGTGACTTGGCTCAGGATGGCACCTTTGCGGAGTGTGCGATCATGCCCGCGGCCGCGCTTGCGGTGATTCCGACCAATGTCAGTTGGGTCACGGCGGCTGGTAGTCTTTGTGCCGGGTTGACGGCCTACCAGGCGTTGTACCGGAAAGCCAACTTGACTGCGGTGGACACGGTGTTAGTGCATGCGGGTGCCGGCGGCGTTGGTAGTATGGCGATTCAGTTGGCGCGTGCCGCTGGTAAGCAGGTCGCAACGACCGTGTCCGCCCACAAACAGGACTTCGTGGGCCGGTTGCACCCGGATTTGATGATTGACTACCGTACGGAAGACGTGGATCAACGCTTGGCCGACTGGACACATGGTCTCGGGGTGGACCTGATCATCAACACGATTGGGCAGCCTGCTGCTGATTTGTCCCGCTTGGCGTATAACGGCCAGTTGGTGTGTGTTCTGGATACGCCGGATACGGCCCCGGGGGCCAAGGCCCTCGCCATCAGTGACCTCAATCTTGGTGGCGCCCATCGTAGTGGTGATCCCCGGCAGGTCGCTGACTTAGGACGGATGGCCCAAGCCTTGTTAGCGCTGATTGCAACGGGTCAGGTGGACCCCCAGGTGGAACGCGTAGTGCCGGCGGCCGACATTGTGACTGGACTACAAATGATTGCTGCGGATAAGGTTGTGGGCAAAGTAGTGGCTACCTTTGCATAATCAACTAATGTTTATTAAAGTGGCACAAGGTTAACGCACATAAAAAATCCGGTTGGTACATACGGTGCCAACCGGATTTTTTATTGGCGGGTGTAGGTGCGGTAAGGCACCCGGTAGCCGGGAGTACCGGGGATGCGCGTCAACGTATCGTCTTGGGTGAGGTATGCAGGCAACAAGGCTACCCCCTGACCAGCCCGCACCAGGTTAATGATGGCGGCCCATGAATCAATGGCCTGAGTGGTTACCGGGTGGTGTGCGGCAAAGTGCAACGAGCGGGCGCGAAAAGGACACTGCTGGTCGCTATTGATGAGCAGTGGTAGGCTCGGGGTCGCGGATGGTGCCCGTAAGAACATCGCGGGTAGGTAGTGCAACGGGCCGGGTTGGTAATCCGGTTGCTGAAATTGGGCGTAGGTGATCACGGTGGCTACCCTGGTATTGGTCAGCGTATGGATAGCCGTTGAACTGAGCAACTGGTACTGATAATCCTGCAGGCTAAGTACGTGGCGGTAGCTAGTGAGGTAATTGAAGAGCAATGTGGAAATGATGGCCTGGGGACGGGCATTGTCCGGATGCAGGTGGGCCCGCAGCCGCGCGGTCGCCTTGAGCGCTGCGGTGGCGTACGCGTAAAACTCGGTGCCAGCTTGGTGGGGGTAATGCCTGGTGACTACGGTGAAAGAGCTGCACGTTAAATTCACGCTCCAGGCTTTGCAGCCGCGCAGTGATGTTTGATTGGGCAAAGCCGAGTGCGCGGGCCGTAGCGTTAATGGAGTGCAATTCATAGAGTTGGCGGAAAATCTCGAGGTCATTAAGTTGCATGGTTTGCGTACCCCCTATCACTAATTACGATAACCCTAACACATTTTGGTAATATGCACAGCGCTTGAAACCACGTACACTCAAACTAAAGGTAAGTTAAGCAGAATGATTTGAGGAGGAATTAATATGCCATATATTCGGGTACGTATTGCTACTAACCAATAGGATCACCCCACAGATCAGGTCGCCGCTATGGTCACACAATTGGCAGTGAACACGCTGGGTAAGAACGCCGCTGCCGCCGTGGCTGACGTGCAGTTTCGGGATCCGCACACGTGTTTGTGGGTGGACAATCAATGGCCGCGGCGCACCAAACGGGGTTTTATGTCGAAATTAAGGTGACCGCGGGGACGAACACACGTGACCAGGAGGCCGCCTTCATCCGCCAATCCTTTGCACACATGCAAGACATCTTTGGCGATGTTGCCGAGACTAGCTACGTAGTGGTGCATACGGTGGATTCGGCTGATTGGGGTTACGGCGGTCGGACCCAGGAGGATCGGTACGTGCAGGGGTAGTCGGCACGAACACAGCGCGTCATATTATTATTGATCGGTTTAGCGGCTCGCACTGGATGCATAATCTGGTGGGGGTCGCTTTGATTGTGGTCGCAATATGGGTAATAACTAGCGGTAATGTTAGTTATCTCCAGAAAAATGTCACTTTTTTTAAAATAAGTGTTGACTTAAACTCGTGTTTAAGTCGTAGAGTCAGTTTTGTTGATTAGGACACATGACAAAGGAGTAATAATATGACAGCAAAAACATGGTTAATTACCGGTACTTCCACCGGTTTTGGTCGTTCCTTGGCGACGTTCTTGGCTAAACAGCCAGATGTCAACGTGGTGGCCACAGCACGGCACCCAGAACAGTTATCCTACCTGGATGAATTTGATCACGGTCAGATTCTGAAGCAACGCCTCGACGTAACTGACCGCGACGAAATTGCCGCCGCAGTCAAAGCCACCGTCGATAAGTTTGGTGCGTTGGACGTACTCATTAACAACGCCGGCTTGGGCTACTTTGGTACGTTTGAGGAAAGCGACCGTGACCAGGTCAAGTACATGTTTGATGTGAACGTTTGGGGCTTGGTTGACATGACCCGTGCCGCTTTGCCAACGATGCGGCAGCAGCATGAAGGTACCATCGTCAACTTCTCTTCCATTGGTGGCTTGTTCTCCTTCCCTACTTTGTCCTTCTACCACGGTACCAAGTATGCCGTTGAGGGGATGACGGAGTCGTTGGCTAAGGAAGTTGCTGACCTGAACATTAAGCTGATGTTGATCGAGCCAAGTGGCTTCCGGACCGACTGGGCTGGTCGTTCATCCAACAAAGCAATGCCCAAGATTGATGACTACAAGCAGTTTGCCGATTTCATTGAAGGTAACGAAGAGGGTGCGCACCACGAGCCTGGTGACCCTGACAAAGCTGCACAGATTATCTACGACCAGGTGACTAACCACCGGGACAGCTTGCCACTACGCCTGCCCCTAGGCAAAATTGCTAGTGACACGGCCATCAACAAGTACGAGCAGACCCTGGCTGATTTCAAGCGCCTGCACGACCTGTCGGCCTCCGCTGACCAGCCAGAAAAGTAGTCGGTTCGCGTTAATGGCCCTTGTTTCCAGATAATTACACCCGTCATTGAATGATGGGGAGCAAAGTGGCATACTGTAAATGGTTATTAATAGTAAGTTACTGCTGGGAACACAGGAGGTTGGTAGCATGGCACAGATTAAGTTGACGGACAGTTTCATGGACTGATGCGGCGCAAAGGCTTGGCGGACAAGACTTTGCTGCTGATTGCGGATGATGGTGGTGGGCGCTACTCCCTCCAGGGTGGGGCGTGCACCATCGGTTCGAAGTTCAGTTTAATTGAGCTGGATGCACCGGACCCTGACTACAACGTGCGCCTCGAAAACGATGCGGGGTTAGACCTGTACACGTCAGATTATGACCTGTTCTTCCTGGAACATGGTGCGGTGCTCGATTTCAAGCATTACGCCATTGACCTGAAGGATGACGCTCACCACATCGATGGTGCGGTCACGATGGCCAAAGGTGCGGATATCCTGGCGGCCTTCAAGCAGGGCCTGACGGTTGCTGGCGAGACCTGCTAACACCAATTGACAATGATTCCCCGTGACGCCGTGGCGTTGCGGGGAATTTTTATGTGGTGAGTTCGCAAAACTTGTTCTAATGATCATTCTGCAGATAAGTAGTGCTTCAGATTATATTGTTGGCGAACAAAAAAATGGCAACCACTGAGGAGCAGTGATTGCCACTTTCTGTATTGTATAGGTAAAAAAAATTTGCTTCTTCGATTAAAAACAGACTTACTTTGCTGATGCCGTCGACAGTGTCTCCGGCTCAGGGATATCAAAGTTATATTCCTTAATCAAAGCATCAATGTCGCGGCGGATGCCAGTAATCAGCTTCTTTGCATTATTGATGTGTTCGTCAGTGTAAGGTACTTCCATTGGCGCGCGCGAAAACCCAGCGTAACGTCCCTCAGCCTTAAGGGCTACGTGTGAGGAGATGGTGGAGTCAGTGAACAAAATTTGCTTCCGGAAGTTAGTTGCAAGGGTGTATGCTTGATTTTTGCTTCATAATTGTTTGTTTCAAAAATCTTCTTAATCTTGTAGTCCACATCTGGGACGTAGTTAGTCATTCCGCCAATGATGGTATCACCGCCCATTTGTGACCAAGTCAACCAACAATTTTCAGTGCCGAGGATAACATGGAAATCTTTGTGATTAAGCTTTGCGTCGTAGAACACTGAGGATAGAAACTTGAAGTCAACCGAGGCGTCTTTTAGGCCTTTAAGGCCAACAGCCTGTAACTTCTTAACAAAATCGAGAGTGAACATGAAACCCGAAGTCTTGGGATTGTTGTACGCATAAGTAGGGATGTTGACAGACTGAATAATCGTCTTGAAGTAATCAAAAATTAAGTCTTCAGAGTACTTATTGTACCATGGTGCAACTGCGGCTACTGCGTCAAAGCCCAATGCTTCGGCTTGGGTTGCCAACTCTACAGCCGACTTTGTGTCAGCGGCACCGACGTGTGCAATTAGTTTACGATCTGGGAACTTTTCACGAGCCTTGACGGCTACCTTAAACAGGCTAAGTCGCTCATCATTTGTCATCAGTGGTCCTAACCCGTAAGACCCAGTTACAAATAACCCATCTACACCATTAGCAAAGAAGTATGTCCACAAATCAAGGGTGGCTGGTTCGTCAACCGAACCATCTTCCTTGAACAACGTAATGCAAGGTGAAATGACACCAGAAATATCTGACATAACAAAAGCCTCCATGTGTTTTGAAATCGTTACCAACTTACATCTCGAATGATAGTGAAAAATATTTCAGTTGTCAACACACAACTTGAAAAAAATTCAGAAAAAAAGTTTCAGCAAATTTGTTGACAAAATATTTCACTCGGGATAGTATGAATTTCGAAAGGAAGCGCTTTCCTGAATACAACACTTTTTGGTAGATATGGAGGCATTCGCCCATGGAAGAAGCAACACTCGGTCTTGATGTTGGCACATCAGGCTTGAAGGTCAGTGTGTATTCTATTAATCAAGATAAAGTAATTGAAAATTTTGTTGCACGTTATAGGGAACCGGCGATTGATGTTGGTGTTTCAACGGTTAATCGCTTTGTAGATACTATTATTGACTCAATTAATCGTGTCGCAGAAAAACTAATAGTAAAATCAGTAGCGTTATCCATACAGATGTATTCATTTGTTGTCAAGCGTGATGGTAAAGAGGTTGTTTACCAGTGGAATGTCCCGTGGCATAAGGATCCAGAGGTTGAGAAAATTCTAGAAAAATACGTTGATATTTCTGGATGCCCCGTTGATACTCTTTTCCCATCGTATAAGATTTTAGCTGCGAAAAAGGATAATAATTTTCACGGTGAAATCCAACCTTATGGTTTACAGGAAGCAATTATTCGTGCTTTAACAGGAAAGCTTGCAGGAGATTACTGCAACATTTCCTCTTACGGATTTATGAACGTTCGGGACCGTACGTGGAACACTGAGTTACTGCATCTTGCTGGTTTTGATGAAGCGGACATGCCAGAGTTGTATAAGTTCAATGCGCCGGTAGGAGAAGTAATTAATCCCAAGGTCAAGCAAGAATCCCCTATTATGGTTGCTTGCGGATTGGGTGATGGCCCATCTGCTTCGTATGCGTCGGCAGGGACATCGTCTTTAGCGGCGAATATTGGGACGTCTATGGCAGTTCGTGCTTTTGTAAATGATATTTCTAAGATTGATTTTCATCGTGTTTGGACGTACGCAGTTGACGACAATACTTGGTGTGTGGGTGGAATTAGCTCTAATGGTTCTGCGGTTCTCGATCACTTTCGTGATGTTAATGTTGTCAAAGATTGGACTGTTTCTCCTAATAAAGCAAATAACACAATTAAGTTCTTCCCGTGGAAATATGGTGAGCGAACGCCTTATTGGTCAAGCTCCTTAAAGGAAACTATGTTGGGCGGGAATGATAAGTCCACACTTAACGATTATCAAGCGGCAATTTTCCGTGGTGTGGCATTCACATTAGCTTCAATGTTTAACGAGGCTTATAAAGTTGTCCACGATAACAATGAAATGCTTGTTGTGGCTGGTGGTGGTGCCAAATCTGAAATTCTCATGGAATATCTGGCTGGTGTTATGCCGGTGCCTATGGGAATTCTGGAAGGATTTGATTTTCTTGGTTCTTATGGTGCCGCATATGTTGCCGCTGAAGCAATTGATCAACACCCAACTAAAAGTCAGTATTTAAACCGGGTTTATAACCCGACGATGAAGTATGTACATGCTTATGGGGAATGGAAGGAAATGGCCGACTATCTAGCAAACTTTTATAACTCGACTGATTTCCATGTCAATGAGGATAAGAGTACGTTTGCAGCACTGATTGGGGGCGAAAAATAATGGGTATCAACATGTTGGCCGGCTATCAAAAGATAGTTACGATCATTCTCCTTATTGCAATTGGTTTTGTTCTAAAGAAGATCAATGTCATCTCCCCGGAATTGCAGAAAGGTCTGAATAACTTTCTGATTAAGTTCATTATTCCATTTGCGGTTTTTGCAGCTTTTTTTTAACTCCGTTTGATTGGGCTAAGGCAAAGACGTCTATGGTTCTTATTGGAGCGGCTATTCTCTTCTACCCTGTGATGCAATTAGTAGTTACGAAATTGTTTTACTTTTTTTGTCAAAGATGACGATAAGAAACGGCTTTTCCAATTTGATACTACTTACAATAATGGTGTGTTCATGGGTTATCCATTTGCTCAAGCACTTTTTGGGAGCAATGGTTTGTTCTTTGCATCGGTATTTAATTTGCCATTCAATATTTACCTGTGGTCCATTGGTTACGCTCAGTTTACCAAACAGCCGATGAACAAAAAGGGCATTTTAAACACTCTAACTAATCCTGTGATTATTGCTTGTGTTTTGGGGTATGTTTGGTGGATTTTGCAAAGATTTGTTCCAGCCAGTGCTAACGTAGTATTGGACCCTGTTAAGGACGTATTTACTACTGTTTCAAGTTGCAATACACCGATGTCAATGGTCGTAATCGGTGCCATGCTAGCTGATTCTAAAATTGGTGCAGTTCTTAAAGATTTTCAAGTTTGGTACTTTGCGGCTTGCAAGCTGCTGGTCGTGCCAGCCTTAATGCTAGTAATTTTGTACTTGATCGGTGCACGGAGCTGGACACTAGCTATCCCAGTTGTAATGACTGCTATGCCTACTGCTGCTACGGGGGGTATTCTTGCTGGTCAATTTAATATTCAGAAGGAGCTGGCTGCATCATTAATCACCTTTACTACGTTACTGTCGGCGGCCACAGTGCCTATTTGGTTAATTTTAGTGTTGAATATAGTTGCTTAATAATTGGAGGTTTTAGTCATGACAAAGGTAGTAAGTTTAGCACGTTCATTCGCAAAGCTGGACGACAAGCCAATTCGGATGTTGAGAGATGCCGGCTTTGATGTCGAAATTAAACGTAACTTTGATGTTTATGACGAGAACAAAATTGCTAAACTGATTGGTGATGCTGACGCGGTTATTGTCGGTTCCGATAAGGTTGGTCAGGTAGTTTTTGATAACTGCCCTAATCTCAAGGTAGTTTCCAAACAAGGCGTGGGGTTGAATAATGTCGATCTTGAACTAGCCAAGGAGCGGGGAATTAAGGTTACAAATACGCCTGGAGCTAATCGCGAGAGTACCGCTGAAATGGCCTGGTTGTTACTCATGGCTGCCAATCGTAACCTCTACCATGAGGCACATGAGCTCAAAGCAAAGAATGGGGATTACGGCGCCACTGCAATTCAGAGTGATTTGTTTGGTAAAACAATTGGTATTATTGGGTTTGGTGCAATTGGTCGGACCATTGCGCGGATTGCGATGGGCTTTAACATGAAGGTTATTGCCTATGATCCATTCTTGAAGCTGGGCGCTGCGAAAAGTGGGGATTATGATGCAAACATCGTTTCGCTTGATGAAGTTCTAACAAAGTCTGATTTCATCACGTTGCATTCTCCGGCAACCAAAGATAATCATCACATGATCAATGCAGACGCTATCAAGAAAATGAAGGATGGGGTCATCATAGTTAATGCAGCACGTGGTGAGCTCATTGATGAAGATGCCCTTTTTGCGGCGTTAAAGTCTGGTAAGGTTAAAGCTGCAGGGTTGGACGTTTTTGAGGGTGAACCCCCCGTTGGTAACAAGTTGTTGACTTTGGACAACGTTATTGGGACTCCACACGTTGGTGGGCAATCCGTTGAGTCTAGTAAGAATCTTGGATTGCATGCCGCTCAGAATGTGATCGATAATTTGAAATGATGTCTATTTGATATGGTGGCTTTTTATGCGGGAATGCCTGTAACGACATTCCTCTTTTTTTTACATAATCAAAGTTGTGCAATTATTGAAAAATTAGCACAAATAAGTGGCTAAGTAAATTGCAAAAAAAATATCAGTACAAGTAAAATATCCTTAAAGGTTGTTCAAACTAAGTTTTAAAATCAGTTGATTTGCCGATTTGCAAGCGGTTAATCTAAATTACTAGGTGGGGTTGTGTATGAGTAAAGTCACGTTGAAGGATATTGCGAAGGAAACTGGCTTTTCTGTTTCAAAAGTATCACGTGCGATTAGTGGCACTGGTGCCATCAAAGAAGAGGATCAGAAGATAATCCTACAGACGGCGCAGCGTTTAGGCTATAAAACGAGTGTTGTGTCTAGCAAATCGGATTCGGAAAATCTACTGGATAGAATTGCAGTTTTGATTCCTAAATTCAATGCATACCTCACTTCGGACTTTATTCAGCGATTGAATGATCGGCTACTGAAGAATGGGTACGTTGTCGATTACTACACTGTTGAAGGTTCAACTAGGCCAGAGGCCGAATTGTTGCAATTTATCATTAACAAAGGCTATAAAGCGATTATTTACAAACCGCGACGGGTTCGCAAGGATGTGCAGGCAGTGATTAATACAACTAGCACACCAATCTTTTCATACGGTCAGGTTTACGGAAATTGTATCAATATCAATTACGATAATTCTCGGATGATGTATGAAATGACAAATATTGCAATTGGTGCGGGTGCTAAAAAAAATTTTGTACGTTGGCACTTTTAAGGATGATATCGAGGTTGGTTCCAAACGTTTTGACGGGTTTATGCGAGCAGTTGAGGAGGCCAAGCTCACTTACCATTATCTTGAATGTGAATGCAATATCAACAAAGCTTATGAGATGGCTAGGGACATTGAATTTAAGCAGTATGATGCAGTGGTGACTGCTATGGATAAACTGTCACTAGGTATTTTTCGCTATTTGATGGAAAGTAAAATAATTCCAGGCAAAGATATTTTGCTTTCTGGCGTCGAAAACTATGATGTTACTAACATCATCACACCTTCAATGACCACTGTAGAATTGAGTAAGGCCAGTGTTGTGGATATTATTATTGAAAGGTTGACGAATAACGATTTTCGTCCTCAGAATTTGAGCGTGCCGTATAAGATTATTCGGCGTGAATCGATGTGATACTAAATAAAGACAACAATCCTCGTAACTTTTTTTTGAAGTTGCGAGGATTTTTGGACTTTTGCGTGGGAGTGGGAAAGGAAGATTTATGTATGCATCTTTGATGGGGCAATTTACGGTCATATTTGGTGCTACCTTAATATCCTTGAGTCTCTACCATGTAGGTGTCCAAGGGTGAAAAACACGAAAGGTGGATCAAATTGTGGCTTGCACAATTATGGTGTGTATTTCCTTTAGGCAGGATCAGTACGATAAATTGAAAAAAATTGCTGATATTACGGCCCAGGTTCACGTGCGGACTAGCAATGGTAGCATCGTTGTACGGCAAGTCGTTGTAGGGTGAATTGTAATATCAGTGGCAGTCATCATCATGATGGCTGCCGTCTTTGTCGGTATTACGGCCTGTCGGTCAGAAGTTACCCCACGGTGCCGCAGTGCTGTATAATATACGCATGGTGTATAAACGGAATTAACTATTGAGGGCAGGTATAATCCATGGAGTTGCGGTTACTCGAATATTTTTGGACGGTGGCGGATGCCGGTACGGTTTCCGAAGCGGCGCGACGCCTGCACGTCACCCAGCCAACGGTGAGTCGTCAGATTCAAGCGCTGGAAGACGAGTTGGATACGCAACTCTTTGACCGGGAGCACAACCGGCTCACGTTAACCGAGGCGGGGGTCTTTTTGCGGAGTCGGGCCCAGGAAATTTTATCCCTCACCCAGCAAACTGAACAGGCGTTTACGGACCGCCAGCGCGCCGTCATGACCGGTAATCTACGCATTGGTTGCGTGGAGGCCGATAATTCCGCTACCATGGCGATGATGCTGGAGGAGATGACGGCGGAGTACCCGGAAGTAACCTTTAGCATTACCACTGGCGATGGGGCTATTATCACGGATCAGCTGGACAAAGGCTTGGTGGACGTGGCCGTCCTGCTGGAGCCCGTAGATACCACTAAGTACGAATCGCTAAGACTGCCGCGGGTTGAGCGTTGGGGCTTGCTCATGGCCCGGGAAGCCTTTTTGGCAACGCGTGACGTCATCACGCCCCAGGATATGGGCGGCTTACCCCTGATTATGTCGGAACGGCCAGCTGTGCGGACCATGCTGGACCACTGGTTGGCGGGGGCGGAACCGCCGCACATTATCGGGCATTTTAACCTCAATTTCAACGTCGTGCCACTAGTTGAACGACAGGTCGGCATGGCGTTGAGCATTGAGGGCGTCAACCGCGACGTAGATCACGACCGGCTCAAATTTTTGCCGTTGTCCCCGACGTTATCGACCCATTGCGTGCTAGTGTGGCGGCGTAACCGGGTATTGACGCCGTTGGTGGCGGATTATATCCGGCGGTTCCGGGAAGCTTTTAGTTAAATCAGTACGGTTATAGACGGCGTCAAGCCGCCTTTTTTTGTACCTATACACACCGCGTATAGATACATGTTAACTAGGCATTTCACGAATAAGTTGCAAGAGTGTAGAGTTACCCTTGTAATCAAAACGTGCATAGGAGGCACAAACTTATGGCTAACAATGAAGCAGCCGTTAAGAACGGCATTTTCCCGATGGGCGACAAGGACGACTCGTACGCACAGTATTTCGTCGGGCAAAGTTACTTGGCGTCACTGGTCGCTGATCCGGACGTGAACGTGGGCGTCGGCAACGTCACCTTTGAGCCTGGTTGCCGCAATAACTGGCACATTCACCACAATGGCTACCAACTGTTACTCGTTACGGGTGGCGAAGGCTGGTACCAAGAAGCCGGCAAGCCGGCGCGGAAATTACACCCGGGCGACGTGGTGATCACGCACGATGGGGTCAAGCACTGGCACGGTGCCACTAAGGATAGCTGGTTCAGTCACATTGCCATCACGGCGGGCACGCCGGAGTGGTTGGAACCAGTCAGCGATGCGGAATACGCAGCATTGGAGGACTAACGTCATGGCTAAAAAAAACAAACTGCTGGACGCGACCAGTTGGGCGACTTTGCACCCCAGTTCGCGGCTTTGAATGATGACGTACTGTTTGGCGAAGTGTGGGCCAAAGAGGACGAGTTGTCTGCGCGGGACCGGAGCCTCATCACGTGTGCAGCGTTGATGGCCCAGGGATTGTTCCCACAGCTGGAGGCCCACATGCGGATCGCCAAGCAAAACGGGGTTACCCGCAAAGAAATGGTCGCGCTGATCACCCACCTGTCCTTCTACGCCGGCTGGCCAAAGGCGTGGTCCACATTCGGATTGGCCAAGGACATCTTTGGTGAGGACCAGTAACGGTTCCCTCCTGAGTCGCACACGGGAGGTGGCTACCGCATGACAACATTGGCGTATTTTTCCCGTGCGGGGATGGACGTTGTTGCTGGGCAACCGCAGCGACTAGCGGTCGGGCATACGGCACGGTTGGCTGACGACATTGCGACGACCCTGGGGCTGCCAGCACAGGCTATCGTGCCACAGCAGCCCTATCCGGACGATTACCAGGCCACGATCGACCGCACGCGGCGGGAGTACGAGCAACGGTCATGGCCAGATGTCTTGACCCCGGCACCATTGCAAGGTGACGTGTTGCTACTTGGATTTCCGATTTGGTGGGGGGGACTTACCCCGCCCCGTGGCGTCGTGGCTACGGCAGGTGTACCAACCGCACATGACGATCCTGCCGTTTTGCACGCACGCTGGTAGTCGTTTTGGCACCAGCCTCACGACCATTCGGCGTTTGTGCCCCATGGCGGTGGTCGCAATGGGCCTCCCGGTGCGCGGGGACCGCGTCGACCAGGCCGGCTGTGCGGTGACGCACTGGCTCAGAGAGGCTGATCTGACTAGCGGCCGGTAATACACAGACTAAATAAGTTAAAGTTGTCACTACGCTACAAGGGAGCATAGTAGCAACTTTTTTTGTGGACACCAATAGTTGCACACGCACCACGTGCAGGATCATGCTACTGCTGGTGCCAGGCTGGGCATAAGATTGGCCCACAGTCTCGTCAAATGTAGTTAGGGCAACCAAACGTACTCCCCAGCCTGTTAAAATAAAGGCAAGGGGGTGAACGGTGTGAATCCCAACTGGCAACACTCCGCCGTGGCTGTCCGGCGGGTCCACCTATTCTTTAGTGTCCTGGTCTTGGTGACCATGGTGCGGCAGTTTTTCCTGGGTAACTTTGAGGGTATCCTGATGTGTCTGTTGACACTAGGGCTATTTGCTGTGCCCACGTTAATTCGCCGGCACACGCAGATCGATCTGCCCATCTTGCTGGAAGTGTTGGTGTTACTGTTCATCTTTGCAGCCGAGATTTTGGGTGAGATTCATAATTTTTACGGGACCTTCCCTTATTGGGACGTCATGTTGCACGTGATTAACGGCTTTCTGGCGGCGGCCATTGGCTTGTCGTTGGTGGAGATCCTCAACCAAAAGGACCTGTTTCATTCTGAGCTATCACCGCTGCTGCTGGTGTTGCTGGCCTTCACGTTTTCAATGACCATCGGGGTGCTCTGGGAGTTTTTTTGAATTCACCATGGACCGCTGGTTCAACCTCGATATGCAAAAAGATGTGGTGGTGCACACCCTGCGGTCGGTGCTACTCAACCCCACGGGCGCTAACCGTCCGGTCACGTTGCACCATATTACGGGGATGACCGTCACGGCGGGGGGCAAAGTTGTGCGGCTGCCGGTACATGGCTACCTTGATTTAGGGTTGGTCGACACCATGAAGGATTTGATGGTGAACTTTATCGGGGCGGTCGTGTTCTCGATCTTTGGCTGGCTGTACCTGCACAACCGTTACAAGTGGCGGTTTGCCGGGCAATTTATCCCACGGCGGCGGTAACGTGAACGATAATTATGCCCCCAGCGTGCTAGTGCAGCACTGGGGGCATTTAGTATTACTGTACGCGGTGGTGGGGCAAGGTTAACAACCGGTGGTAGAGGTACCAGTTGATCAGGCCGAGTGCCACCAGCATGGTGAAGGCCCAGCGGCTCCCGGCGGCTACGTTAGCGGCGTGGCTCACGTGTGAGTGGTGCACCATACCCATCATGAGGGCTAACACCGTCGTCCCGATGGCGCCAAAAACCTGCTGGCCGGTGTTGTAGAGAGCGTTAGCGTCGTTCTGAACGGCTTTGTCCATTTGTTTCAGCCCGTACGCCACGGTATTACTAAAGGCCATCGAGCGGCCGATGGCAAAAATCATGTAGGTGATGGTGACTCCCAGCACGCCCATGTGGCTGCCGCCAATTGCCAGTGCGGCGAGTGCCAGCGTGAAGAGGGCGTCACCCGTATAGAGGGGTGCCTTGCCACCGAGGTGGTCTAGCATCCACCCGTAGACGGGTTGCCCAAGACCGTTGAAGAGGCTACCGGGTAGTAGCACCAGCCCACCAATTAGGGATGTAGCACCAAACACCTCCTGGACGTAGTTGGGCACGAGAAAGTTGATGCCAACGTTGGCAAACTGCAGGAAGATGTAGGGCAAGAAACTATACAAAAACGCCGGGTCGCGGAAAACCTGGAGTTCAAAGAGGGCGCGCGTGGGGTGACGGGATAGGCGGACGAACAGGAGCAACCCGACGATGGTAATCAGCAGTAGTATGGCAAAACTCAGCCATCCCCCGTTTCCGAGTTGGTTCAGACCGACAATCAGACTGATCACTGCGATGGCCAGGACGGTGAAGCGGGTCCAGTCAAAAGCGTAGTGCTGAGTGGGCGCGTATTGCTTGATGCGGCCCTGCCCCAAAAGCAACAGGACGACGGCCAACGGCAGGGTGGTCCAGAAAATCATCCGCCAACTGGCAAAGGCCACGACGGCACCACCGAACGTGGGACCCAACGCCGGGGCAATCAGGATAATGACGTTAGCCAGACCAATGTAGGTGCCCAGTTTGGGCCGCGGTACGACGTCGAGGATGATGTTGACCATTAACGGCGTACACAGGCCCACACACCCTGCTTGAATTAAGCGACCGATAAGCAAGACGGGGTAGATGGTGGCTGTGGCACATAGTAGGTCACCGGTGATGAAAAGCAACGCGGAGGTAACAAAGAGTTGGCGGTTAGTAAACCGGCGCTTCATATACGCGGAGGTGAGCATGACCAGCGCGGCCATGAGCAAGTACCCGGCGGTGACCCACTGGACGGTACTGAGGCTGACTTGAAACTGGCGTTCCAACGTGGGGAAGGTGACGTTCATGGACGTTTCCGTGAGCACCCCCATGAACGACATCAGGGCAACGATGGTCACCACCAACATGGGTTGGTGGTAGATTTTTGGTTGTTAGTGGCGGTTGACAAGTGTTTCAATCCTTTCATGGTGCATGGCATATTATTTCCATTATAATGCAAGTCACGCCGGGATGAACCGGACCCAGCAGCCAGGGCGTTACTGGGCGCGTGGTGTAGTTGATGATCATCACGGGCAGTCAGCGCCAGGTGGGACGGATAGTAATGACGGCAAATTGTTATTTTAAAATGGTAATGAGCCGCACTTGCAGACTGGACCCTGGCAATGCTCGCTGGCCCCGTAATATGCACATTGAGCCGCATTGACTGGCTAACGGGGTGTAACCACACCATGTGCGTACATATATTTCTGAAATTATTGTGTTTTTTTTCTTGGCTTATCCCAAAGAAAAAAATATTTATCAGTTATTTTTGATTTGTTATATAATAGTTACAATTGTAGCGTGGCACTTACATATTGGGATAATTTTGTAGTGGTTAGGTTTGATGTTTAAGTTACCGTTGCGCTGGATTGGAGAGCAGACCGCGCAATTATTGGGGGCAATACATGACGGATTTTGATCAGGTTGAGCACACTTTTTTTTGTTCAGCCAATTGTAGATATCGATACCGGTAGTACTTTGCGGTACGAGTTGTTGCTACGGGAGCGGTGCGCAGCCGGGTGGCGGTTGCCGTCCTCGTTTGGTCTGTCGTTTAGTGACGTGCGCCGGCTAATGTGGCAAGCACTGGCGTCACTGGAGTTGAAACGGCTTACGCTTAACGTGACCGTGGCGCAATTTGTCGATGCCCGGTTTATTGATCAACTGGTTACGCTCAGGGAGAATACGCCCTTGTTGGATTGTCTGCATGTCGAGTTGGCTGCTTTACCAGACATCGCGGCGATGCAGCGTACGGCACGGGTCCTGAATAGTGTGGGCATCCGGGTCACGGTTGATGATGTTGGGGCCGCTAACCTGACGGAGGACGTCGAGGACTTCTTTCCGTACCTACATGACATTAAGTACGCAATGCAAAACGTACGGGTGCCGGGCAACCACGCGGACGTGGAAGCTCAAGTCGGTTACTGGAAGCGGTTGGCCGATGAATATGGGTTGGGGTTCACGTTGACCGGGATTGAGAGCCATGCGGACGTTGATGTGGCCAATCAGTTGGGAATTACTACCGGTCAGGGTTTCTACTACGGGCGGCCAGTACTACCGGGACGGATGTTTTAAAACAGTATCAGTGGGCGTGGTGTCGCGACAGAATGGTTGTCGTTATGGTCACGTTTTTTTTGTTGCTCGCTGCAAGCAGCATTACCGGAATGTTACCGATTGATTATCGGCGATTATTGTTTTCATTTGGTGGTATCATGAGTCTGATTTATAACATATTACATCGATGCAAGTTACATTGATGCAAGCAGCAATAAGCACGGGTGTACTGGGTATGGGGATACCGGCTTTTCAAAGTACGCAAGTGCTTGGGGAGTGGGCTTATGAATATGGATATGGCGACGGGGTTACCGGCCAGTGGGGCACCCCTAAATTTTTGGCTATGGCTAGCACAGCTTTTTATTACCACGGTCTTTGCGACTGGTTTTATCACCTATTACCAACAGGGGTGGCACAACGCCCACGAAAAGTATGGGCAGCGGCCCGTCGTGAGTTGGATGATTCGGCTCACCATGTTGGTGGGCGCCATTGTCTTGGGGATTGCGTTACATATGATCGGCTGGCGCGTTTTTGCTAACACCACGGGATTGATGTTTCATAATTTGGGCCTATTTACGCTAACGTTTACGTTACTAGTAGAAGGCGAAGCGCTCTGGGAATACCTCGTGCAACTGGTCGCGGTGCTGTTCGTTTGGAATATGCACCACATGGGTTATTACAGCGACCCCAAGTACACCATCTCGCTGGTGATCTTGGCTATCCTAGCGGTGATCATTTGGTTGCACAAAAATGATATTCGTTACTACGTGGTGCGCAACGTCGGTTTGTTCACCGTCATCGGGTTAGATTTTTGGACGTTGCTACCACGACATTCGGCGGGCTTAACGATGACGCCTTTAATTGCCTTTCAGGGTTTTTCTATGTACCTAGCATGATTATCGCCACCGCGTTTTACCTACGGGCAGACCACCTAGCCGAAGTGCGCAACGAAGAAAATGACCAGACAGCGCACTTTGATAGCCTCACGAACGCCAAGAGTTACGCCACGTTCGAAGAAGAGGTGACGGCCGCGTTTAACCGTGCCCGTCAGCAGGGCCAGCCACTGACGATGGCCGCACTCGACATCGATTACTTCAAGCAGATCAATGATCACTACGGTCACCTGGGCGGGGATGACGTCCTCGTGGGCATCGCCCAGCAACTTAGTGCTGTCCTGGCCCGTCATGGGAACAGGGCTGCGTTGTACCGTACCGGAGGCGAGGAATTTAACGTGGTGTTGCCAGCAATGGACGTTAAAGCCGCGCAACCCATCGTCGAGGACTGCTGGCGTTCGGTGCGCCAGGGCCACTTTCATGCTGGGGACAACATTGTGCGGTTGACCATTTCCATGGGTGTAGTGGACATGGTGGACGCCGACCGCAACATTGAGGACCTCTACCGTCGGGCCGATGAGGTTTATACCAGAGTAAGCACCACGGGCGTAATACCATTACGGTGAACGGTCGCACGGTGGCCGGTGATCCGGAACGGCGGCCGATTGCGATTCGAACCATCTTGACCCAGCGCGTATATGATACCCAAAGTCAGCCGATTGTCGCGACACACGACGAGGTGATTTTGGCGACCTACGCGCAGCCGTACGATCGGTGGGACTTTCCGGATGACGTGGACCTGCCGCTGTCGGTGCAGCTGGATTACGTGCAGCGGCTATTGGCGGCGGAGTGTTGTGGCCGCGTCATTATGAACCTGACCCAGAAGCAGTTTTTGGACGTGCAAACGCCAGCGTACCTGGCACGCTTTCAGGCTCACCACCCCGCCCTCAAAAGGTTGGTGTTGGAACTAGGTAATTTACCCTCTGCTGCACAAATTGCGGCGCGGACGCGGGCATTTCACGAGTACGGCTTGCGGATTCAGTTGGAGGACCTGGCCCCCTTTGGCGAGGATAAGCTGATCCGGGCGGTCCTGCCGGTGGTGGACGGGTTAAAGTTCAACGTCGAGCGGGTGCGGGCCGCGGTGGAAGCCGGCCAGGTTAAGCTGCAAGTGGATGACTTTAGGCAGACCATGGCCCGGTATAACGTGGTGGTGGTTGTGAACGGAATTAAAACAGTCATGATGCTGATTACGCCCGGCAGGTATTGGGTGCGCGGTATGTTGAAGGGTATTACTACGACCGGCCGCAATTGCCCCGGTTTGCCTGATCGGTCGGGATGATGCTCACGCTGGTTTATAGCGCTAGATTATGCCATGATAGTAGGTGAAGAGGTAGACAACTGAGCAAGGACAATAGGAGGGTATCTTATTATGGTAGAACTTTGGCTAACCCGTCACGGTGAGACTGAGTACAACGTGAGTGGTGTGGTGCAGGGTGTGGTTAATTCCAACCTGACTAAGCGTGGTGTGGCTGATGCTCAAGCGTTAGGGCGTGGCTTTGCAGCTGCTGGGGTGAACTTTGATGCCGCGTATTCTAGTGACTTGCAACGGGCGGCGGACACCGCCCAGCTAGCTTTAGCGGCGGCACACATTGACCTGCCGGTGACCCAGATGGCAGGGCTCCGGGAGCAAAATTTTGGTCTGTTTGATGGTCAGCCGGAGTCACAGCGACAGGGCGCACTCGCGGACATGTTGCGGGAGGCCGGGGTGCCGAACGTGGAGCGGCTCAACATGAAGCAGCTCGTCGATTTGGTGCGCATTCTGGACGTCCATCGTGGTGGCGGCGACGCCGAGAACAGCCACATGAGCCTGAAGCGGTTCAACCAAGCAATGACGACAATCAGCGAAACGGCGGTGGCTCAACACCAGGATAACGTGTTCGTGGTCGCCCACGGCGCGATTATCTGGTTGTGGCTCAACTCGTTGGGGATGCCGGATACGGCCGATTTCATCAGGAACGTGGCGGTATCCAAAATTGTTTACGGCCAAGGTCGCTTCACCCTGCTCGGCTATAACGACCGGCGTTACGTGGAAAATGGGGGTGGCACGCGCGACGTGCCCGCCCAGGAGTTCAAACTCGAATAGATAATAGGGAAGGGGGTGCCACTAGTTAGCTGGTGGCACCCCCTGTTTTTATCTAGGGCTGGTTGATGAACATGACATTTGTGCGTCTTGCGGTTAAGTCAGGGTAATGCGTGTTACAATCAGTCCGTAAGTATTGACGGAATAATTAACCGTTATCATTTAAGCAGATGGTGAGGTAACTAGCGTGTGGGGACGCGGTGCACCATTGGCGCTGGTTGCGGTTGGTTCAAGGGGAGTTGAGGCGAGCATGAATACCGGTATGTTCCGTATGGCGGGCGCGTTTATTGTGGTGCTGCTGACCAACGTCACGGTGTTGTTGGGTATTATTGCCTCAGTGTACTGGGTGGATCTGCAGACGCATCCGTCCTGGGTGGCGCGTTGGCGACCGCAGATTAAAGTTGCATTAGGGGCCGTCTTTTTAGCGTACCTTTACACCGAGTCGTGGATCAACAACAACATGGGTCCACAGGTTTACGGCTATCATTGGGCTACATGAACATGTTAGCGGTGACCATCTTTTTGGTGGTCACGGGCAGTCGCCGCTGGTGGCAGTTGGTGGGTGTTGACGCCATCGTTTGTTTGTACGCGTGGGCGCGGACGGTCCATAATGGGCCGGCTGTGTGGATTAGTTTGCTCCTGGTATTGGCCTGTACGACGGTGGATTATTTATGGCGTGACTGGACCAGACAATCACGGTTCGTTCAGTACGGTTTGCTACTATTAACTGGGGCCGCCGCCGTTATGCTAAATCATGCCATGTTGGTGAACGAATCGTTTACGGTGGTGCCGGGCTTTTGGCTGCGACAGTGGCTCGGACTGCTTATCCTAGGGGTCGTGGCCCTCGAGTACTCAACAACGCTCATCAACGCCCTTGAGAATACCCGTGAACTTGCGCGGAATGCACGCGTGGACGGGTTGACCCAACTGAACAACTTTAACACGTTCAACGAGGCCCTAGTGCAACACTTTACCGAGTATGAGGAACACAAGCAGGGCTACTCGGTCTTTGAACTGGACGTGGACTGGTTTAAGCGCATTAATGACACCTACGGACACTTGGCGGGCAACCGCGTACTTGCAACCGTCGCGCGCGGTTTAAGTAACTGTACCGCGGGGGCACCGTGGCCCGCCAAGGCGTACCGTTTGGGCGGTGAAGAGTTTGGTGTAATCATGGACGTGGCGTTGAATCCACACCAAGCCGCCGCCGCCGCGGAACACTTTAAGCACCGGGTGGAAGCCATGCGGTTTAATAGTGTTGACCCCCAACTTAAGATTACGGTATCCATTGGGCAGGCGAATGTGCACGACAGTCACTATAGCTTTAACGACGCTACAAGCAGGCGGACCGCAACCTCTACCGGGCCAAGCAAAGTGGACGTGACCGCATCGTGATTGAGGACCCAGAATTGGTCAAATAGCATAGAACAAGGCGGGGACAGTCGTAACGTGGCTGTCCCCGCCTTGTTGGCTCAAGTTAAAGAATCTGAATGTTTGCCGCCGCACACTGGTCGAGCATCTCCTGCGGCCAGACGCTCGCCTGGACTTCACCGACGTGGGCCTTACCCAGCAGTAACATGCACACGCGGGATTGGCCAATGCCGCCACCAATCGTGTACGGTAATTCGCCGGCCAGGAGTTGCTGGTGGAATGGGAACCGTAGCCGGTCTTCCGCGTGGGCAGCTTTGAGTTGCCGCCGAAGCGCGTCTTCGTCAACGCGAATACCCATGCTGGAGATCTCCAGAGCGTGCTGCAACGGTTCGTACCAGAACAGGATGTCACCGTTGAGTTGCCAGTCATCGTAGTCGGGGGCACGGCCGTCGTGGCGCTTGCCGCTCTTGAGTGGGCCGCCGATCTGCATCAGGAAGACACACCCCAATTCCTTGGTGATGGCATCCTCGCGTTCCTTCGGCGTCTTGTCGGGCCACCGGTCTTCCAGTTCCTGTGTGGTGACGAAGTGGATGGCGTCGGGTAAGTGGTACACTGCCTGCGGATACTTGTACCAAACTTCGTGTTCCATGTGCTTCAGGACCTTGAAAATTTGGCGTACGGTAGCCTTCAGGGTATCCAGGTTCCGTTCGTCTTTGGCGATGACTTTTTCCCAGTCCCACTGGTCAACGTAGATGGAGTGGATGTTGTCCAGATCTTCGTCCTTGCGAATGGCGTTCATGTTGGTGTACAACCCCTCGTGCATACCAAAGCCGTAGCGTTTCAGCGCGGCGCGTTTCCACTTGGCGAGGGAGTGCACCACCTCAATATCCTGGTCGGGCATGTCCTTCATGCTAAAGTGAACGGGTGTTTCCACGCCGTTAAGGTTGTCGTTAAGGCCCGTGGATTGTTCAACAAACATGGGCGCGGACATCCGGGATAGGTTCATCGCGGCACCGAACTCGTCCTGGAAAGTTTCACGAATATAACGAATGGCCGCCTCAGTCTCCTTCACGGACAGCTTCGGGTTGTAATCAGTAGGAATAATCAAATGCATGGGCGCAGCTCCTTTGCTAAATCCAATTGTGACATTCAACGCGGGACCAAAGAAAAAAAACCTCTTTCGTCCCAAATCATGGGACGGAAAAGGTTTCCGCGGTACCACCCAAGTTGTTTATTTCAAATAAACCACCTCATAGAGTACTAACATACTCCGCCGGCCATAACGTCCCGGTGACGACTAAGCCTACTCAGGCAGTGCCCTTTGGGTTAGCAACTAAGAAAGTGTTGTTCGGATTCTGTCCATCCCGATTGAGTTTCCACTAGCCTCAATTCACTGGCGGGGGCGCTAAAATCTTACTGGTCTTTCCTCTGTTTTTAATTTATTTAATTGCCAGTATCGTAGCACGTCCCCGGCGCAGGTGCAACACCTGGGGCAATTTTTTTTGTGGTAAGTGGTTTTGATTGGGGTAGGGTGATGGCATTGTTACTGCTGGATACCCGCACAGTCTCACCATGACTGCGCCGTTCGACCACCAGTCTGAAATTGGCGTTAGCGCGTGTGCAATTCAATTCCTGCCTGTGGGGAGAAGCAAGTTTCGGTAGGGGCAACCATGGCTGGCCGGTGGGGCACAGTTAGTCATATGCCAAAATTTATCATCACCGTGCAATGTTTGTGGTGCACCCCCGTGTGAAAAGCGTTAACATGTACGCCTCGCGGCCAGCTAGCGGGTTTATTGTGTGTTGGCCACTAGCCATACTATATAGTGGGTCAGATGTCTCCATAACATCAATATCTAGTGTATTCAAGACTTTAATTCAAAAAAAAGTTTCGCTGCATAATAATCAGCAGTTGTTCTAACAACGAGATTTTTATATAGCGAAGGGGATTTTTTTGCAATGGATTCATCAGAGAACTATTTCCAGTGGTTGTTCAAGCAGTTAAAGGGTTGGCCACAACAGAATTACTACCTGTTCTGGTTCGCATTGGGCTGCCAGATCATGACCTTGGTTAACGGAAAAATTACGGGGTTGACCGTCATTACGTTCTGCGGGACCATGCTCGGGGTGTTGTGTGTGCTGGCCATCAACGCCACTAAGGCCGTCAATGGCTGGTTGGGCCTTGTCAGTGCTGCCTGCTTCATCATCGTCGGTTTTTCTGCACGCAATTACCTGTCCATCTTTGAACAGATTGCGTACGTGGTCACGCTGGACCTGCCCGTCCTCATCAGTGTACGGAGCTGGAACGACGACACCAAGAATCACCTGCGCAAGTTTGGGGCCAAGGAATGGGTCATCTCCCTGGCCTTTACCCTGATCGTATGGGGTTTGAGTGCTTACCTGATCGGTCACCTGACCAACGATCCACGTCCCGTTTATGATGGTTTAGCCTTCTCCATCTCCTTGACTGGTGGGATCGTCTGTTTCCTGCGTTACAGCAACCAGTACTTCTGGTGGTTGTTCAGTGGGATTGCGCAGCTGGTGCTTTGGGCAATCACCTTTGCTCAGGGCGACGCCAGCCTGGCCATGGCCATCAACGCCAGCATCTACGTTATCAACGACATCCTGGCCTTCACGGTCAGCCCGTGGTTTAACGCCGGCCGTAAGCGCCTGGGTCTTGACACCCTGAAGTAGTACTCATTGATCTGTAATTGGTACTACCAATTTACGGCAAAACTGGTAAAGTGAATAAGGTACATTTGAAGCGGGCGGCGTGCTCGCTTTTGGTAGTTAACAAGAAAAAGGCGAGGACTAGAACATGATTTATATTCTTGGTAGTATCGGCGCAGGTAAGACGTCGCTGACAAAATTGCTGTCCGCAGACTTAGGGACACCAGCTTATTATGAAGACGTAGAAGGCAACGGCATGATTGCCAAGATGTTGCAAAAGTTTTACGCAGCTGGTGAAGATAGTCGTAAAACGACCGGGACGATTTTGCAGATTGCGTTCCTGACGTTCCGCTATCAGCAGTTGAAGAAGGCCGTCATGCAGGAAAACGCCGTGCTGGATTCCTCCCTAGAGTCAGACTTCGTGATGGCTTCCCAGTTACACCAGAACGGTGAAATTGATGACGTAGACTTCAACATCTACGTGACCTTGTCACAAGAAATGCAAGCCAACGTCAACGGGAGCCCGTGGAACGGGTTACCAGACCTCGCCGTTTACCTGCAAATTGACCCTGACCATGAAATTGACGAGATTCAACACCGTGGCCGGGAAATGGAAGACATCCGGGAGAAGCCGGAACTGGTTTCTTACTACAACCGGGTCAACAAGGCGTACCGCGAATGGTCTAAGGGCTACACGCGTTCCACGCTCTTAACTGTCGACCGCGACAAGTACGACTTTGTGAACGACCTTGCTGACCGGAACACGGTCTTGAACCAGATCGAACAGCAGCTGGTTGATTTGGGCAAGCTGTCTCCACAGCGCTTTGCTGAAATCAAGGAGCACCGGACCGTGCCCGTCGAATAATAACGTTAATTGTAGGGGTGCCATTCCGCCACCGGTTTAACCGGTAGCATGCGGGGCGGTGCCCCTTTTTTAATGCGCGCGCCCAGTGCACGCGTGGTGCCGTTTTTTTAATGTTTTTTTGTCGTTGATAAGTCCCGATGATTCGCTATAATGTGGTGGATAATTTACCGTGAGCAGTCAATCGCGGTACGGGGAGACGAAAAGTGATGTTGGCAGTAACTGGCTTTACTTGGGTCGTGATGACCTTTTTCAGCGTGGCGTTTATCGCTCTATTGCAGCAATTGATGCACTGGATCGATTGGGACGTTGAAGAAACGGTCACCTGGCCGTGGCGTCACGAACTGGCGTATACCGCCTTCTTAGCGGTAACGACGACGGTTATTTTGAGTATGGTCGACGTGTTGCCACTGCATACGGTGGGGTTAATTTTGACCAACTGCGTGTTGCTGATCATGACGACGTACAATAACGTGATTATGACGTTGCGGAACAAATTACTGGCGACCGGTTGGACCTTCGCGTTGATCAGCGTACATTTTGGTACCATCAGTTGGACCGTGACGCTCCTGTTTATCGGGTACGCATTATTGCTATGGTTAGAACAGTTACGGTTTGTGCCGTTTGACACGCACCCCGTGGTCACCATCTTGGTGCAAGTATACCTGGGCGCAGGTTTCTGGGTGCTGGCCGACCCGACCTACCGGTTGCAGGGTAATCTGCTCGTTTTGCTCGTCAGCTTTGGCCTGAGCGTAGTTGCCTGCTATGTTTTCACGGTACTGTTGCATAACGACCACGTCAGCAGCATGGACAGTGCCCGCAATGCTCGCACGGACGGGCTGACGGGAGCCCGTAACTGGATGAGTTTTCGTGATGATACCCTGCAATTATTCCAAAGTGGCACGCCGTACGTCATTATCGCTCTGGATATTGACCACTTTAAGCAGATCAACGATACGTACGGGCACTTGGTGGGTAACCGTACCCTGGTGAGCTTTAGTAGCACCATGCAGATGCTGCTTAGCGACGTGGATGCCCGGGCACGGCTCTACCGCACGGGCGGCGAGGAGTTTATGGTGGTGTTGCCCGAGACCACGCTGGCGACGGCGCGGGGGTTGGCGGAACGCTGCCAGTTTGCTATCCGCCAATTGCAGATACGTACCGATGATGGGCAAGTGGTCCGCATAACCGCATCGCTCGGGATTAGTGCCACTGTCCCCGGTGATGAACGGGCCAACGCGGTGTTCCGCCGCGCCGATGGTCAATTGTACCGGGCTAAGCAGGGCGGCCGCGACCGCATCGTGGGTGGTCGATAAGCTGACCCATGTTAAAATGAACTGCGAGTATGAGTGCATGCCGCAATGGTGGTGCCAATGAGTGATTGGCAGGGTACTTTGAACGCTGCGACCCGCAGCACCAACGGAACGGTCAGGATAGAACGGAGGTAGCAGTGTGCGTAAAATCGAAAGCAAGGCCCAGATGGTGGCGGCGCAAGGACCGCTGTTTGCTTGTCCCGTGTGCCACGCACCGTTGACGATGGTTGGCACCAGTCTGGTGTGCCCACAGCACCACCAATTTGATCTGGCCAAAAAGGGGACCGTCAACTTTCTCAACGCCCCGGTGGCCACCGAGTACGGCACGGCCATGCTGGCAGCCCGACGGCGGGTCTTGCAGGCGGGGTTCTTTGATCCTTTCGTGACGCGCATTGCGTCTGCGTTGACGCCGGACGATCGGTTCCTCGATATCGGTTGCGGTGAAGGGACGCCCACCGTTAAATTGGCGGCGCACGGAGCGACGGGTATCGGCTTCGACATTTCGGCACCAGCCATCAATTTGGCCGGGGCGCTTGATAGCACGGTGTTCTTCTGCGTGGCGGACCTGGCACGACTGCCGTTTTTGGCGCAGACGTTCAGCGCCATCATCGACCTCTTTTCGCCTGGTGCTTACGCGGAGTTCAACCGGGTGTTACGCCCCGGTGGCCGGATCTTCAAGATTATTCCGGACGCAGATTATTTACGGGAGCTGCGCCAAGGCCTATACGCCGGTACGCCCAAAGGCAGTTACAGTAACGCCAAAGTATTGGACCGGTTCCTGGAGGTCTATCCTCACGCCACGGTGACGCCGATTACTTATGACTTTGCGGTGACACCGGCACTGTTTGCTGACGTGGTGGCAATGACGCCGCTGACGTGGCAAGCCCCGGTGGATGCCAAAACCGCGCTCCTGGCGACGCCACCAGCCAGTGTGCACGTGGCGGTAGATTTATTGCAAGTGCAGGTAGATTAGGGGGCATTGGCAATGGGCAAAATTGAATGGCGACCGGTGCGGTCCATGGCGGATCGGCACACGGTTTTGGACCTGTATCAGGGAGCAGCAGAGTATTTCCGCAACAATGGTGATCCGTACCCAGACCGGGCGATGGTGGAGCATGATAGGACTGCCCGTCCGGACAACGTGCCAGCCGACCAAAAGCACTTTGGTATTTTGCAATTGGCTGGCGCGAATATCGGCGTGTTGGACTTACTGGATGGCTACCCCGACGCGCAGACGGTGTATATTGGCTTACTGCTACTACCAGCGCAGTACCAACACCAGGGTCTGGGTACGCGCGTGGTGACCGGATTGGCCCAGCATTTTGCTGCCGCTGGTCGTCGGCAATTGCGGGTGGCCGTTGTGACCACTAACCAAGCGGTCCGGTCGTTCTGGCTAGAACGTGGGTTCCAGGTGGTGGGTCAAAGCCGGGCGGCGCTGACGCCGCGAAACATCCAGACCGTGGACGTAATGGATTTATCACTCAAATAGTTTTTATCCGAGGTGCTTGGTAGTACGTTTTTTTCGACGTGCTACGGAGCACCTTTTTAGTTTTATGGACCACATTCGGCGCGGGGATGGGTACACCAGGTGCAAGCACCACGTGGCGGATTTTATGGTTGGTATCCACCACTACCCGTGCTTAGTGCCAAGCTGAGGTTAATTTGGTCTAGTTACTTGGTACATACGCAATGGCGTTAGGCCGGGGACTAGCGCCCATATTGACAAAATTGGGCTGGACCAAAATTTATGAAAAATGGTAAAGAAAGCGGTACCGGGTGGCCGGGGCTGACCAGCCGTGGCACAATTAAGCTATCTAGTAATCACAATTACTTGCTTGAGTGAGAGGGGTTGGCAGCATGGTTGAACTTTGGGTAGCACGGCACGGCCAGACTGAATACAACGTGCGTGGCATTGTGCAGGGGATCGTGGATTCACCGCTGACCACCAGCGGTATCAACGATGCCATGGCGCTCGGGCGCGGATTGGCGGCTGCGGGCATCAACTTTGATGCCGCCTACAGCAGCAACTTACGCCGCGCGGTGGAGACGGCCAATCTGGCCCTCACGGCGGCACACCAACGGCTAACGGTGCACAAGTGGTTTGGCCTGCGGGAACAAAGCTTTGGTGTATTTGAAGGCCACAGCGAAGCGCAACGCGCCGCCGCGATGATCGAGCTGACCAAGAGCACCGACCGCTTTGGGCAACCCGAGTTTACCGTGGACCAGGTGGCCGAGTTATCCCACGTGGCTAACTGTCGGTGGGGCATGGGTGGTACGGAGAGCGTCGCCACTATTCAGTAACGTTTTAACGACACTGTGGGCATCATCGCCCAACGTGCCGCTGCGACCCACCAGGACAACGTGCTGTTAGTTAGTCACGGGGCCGTGATTTGGTTGTGGCTGGCTAGCTTGGGCATGCCGATGGACAGTGCCGCCATTGGTAATGCGGCCGTCGCTCACGTCAGTTACACGCAAGGGGCGTTTCGATTGCGTAGCTATAATGACCGCCGCTTTGTGTTGGCCGGCGCCGAGCGGTGGGACAACGCGATTATGGGGTAATTAAAAAGGTAGTACATTCATTCATTGAGTGGACGTACTACCTTTTTTTTGATTGTTAAACGATGCGTGGTAAGACGGAACGGCTAAAGTAATAACCCTGACCGTACTTAATGCCCATGGTGCGGGCTAGCTTCAAGTCGCGGTCGGAATCGATGCCGTGCATGACGAACGGCAAGTGGTGACTTTCCGCCAGGTTCCGCCATTCGCTGATCTTGGCGAACTGCGTGGGTGAGTACCCATCCGGTCCCGGTTGGTCCATCGTGAACTTCACCATGTCAACCTGATCGATCACGGCGCAAGCGTCGGCGTAGGAAATGTCCCAGCCGGTGTTGGCCAAAGCAATGTGGATACCGTACTGGCGGTAGTCACGTGCCACCTGGAGGAACGTGGCTTGGTCGGGGATAGCAGTTAGCTCGATGGTAAACGTCACGTTGGCGTCGCGGTTGAATTCAATCAGTCCGTCGTGGATGGCGGTCGTTTGTAACTCGGCCAACGAGAAGTCGCCGTTGAGGCGGTGTACGGACAGTTGCTCGGCTACGTGCATCAAGATGTGGGTCAACGTAGAAGCACCCACGTTGAAGTCGTCGGCTCTGCGCCACTCGCCATCATCGTAGGTCCGTAAGCGTAATTCGCTCGCAAAGACGTCAGCGGTATTGATGTTGACGATGGGCTGCGTGTAAAACGCGTACGTCAGCGTGACTTCGCGCAGGTGACTGGTTTCCGGTGTTTGGTCGTTCATGGTGATACAGTCGCGGCCACGTTGTTTGGACAGGTACAGGTTATGGTCAGCCCGTTGAATGATATCGTTCACCGACTGGTCACCGGGGTGCCATTCCGTCATGCCCATGGAGACGGTGAGGCGGTTGCTACGTCCGTGGTAATCAAAGTGGGCGCGGCGGACGGTTTCCAAACATTGCTGGGCCGTTGGTAGGAACTCGTCAGTAGTCTGGCCTGGCAACAAGACGGCAAATTCTTCGCCGCCGGTACGGTAGAGGCGGTAGTTCGCGTCAACGTCCTGCAAGAAGTCCTCCAATAGGGCCGCCATGTGGATCAATGCGGCGTCACCAGCGGGGTGGCCGAAGGTATCGTTGACGTTTTTAAAGTTGTCGATGTCCATGGCGAGGATGGTCATAGGTGCGTGATGTTGTTGGGCGTCGGCAAATTCCTGGTTGGCGTCGGCGCGAAACTTGCTGAGGCTACCCGCGTTAGTCAAAGTGTCGTAGTTGACCTTGGCAGCCAACGCTTCTTTGGCCTGGGCCTCACGCTGATCGTGGGACCACGTGATGAAGGCGTAAGCATTCATGACGAGGTACATCAAGGAGTAACGCACCTGGATGGCGATGGTGGTCCCAGGCATGTGGTACCAGAACAGGCAGCAGAGCCATAGGGCAAAGATGGTGTTGGCCCACCAGCGGTAGTGCACCGTATTGCGGATGGGGTAGACCACGGCGGCGGTGAGTGCCAATAGGGTACCAACAGCTAATGCGGTCGGGTCCAACCACGGGTGGTTGACCCACCAAAAACCGAAGATGACTAGCCACCGCAGTACGTAGTGCGGTGCAGCTAGATCATCCGCTAAGACTGGGTACGCAATAATCAGTAATTGTAAGCTCATGTACAGGTGCTGGCCGGTGGGCACGGTCATGATGAGGGCTTGCAGCAGCAGCGCAATCACGATGGTGACCAGCGCCTGCGGAACGGGGGTGAGCCGACGGTACCAGGGGGCGTTGCACATGGCCATGTACCCAGCCACAAAAAAAGGAACCTAACAAAATGTGGCCAAGCCAGATGCTGAGCATGTTGTTTTTCCCCCTTAGCAACGATGTAGTGTCTAGTTCTAAATCTACTCGTTCCCAGCGGTATGTAAACGAGCAAATGAATGGATGCGGCTAATCAGTAGGAAATTAAAGCATTAATTGGTACACATTGCGCAGATCTTGCGGGTCGTTATCCATGCGCACCACGCCTGAGTAAGTAAAACCGGCTTTGAGCAGTACGTGCTGCATCCGCTTATTTTTAACGTGGGTGTCAATGCGCATTTCGCGGAAGTCTAAGCGGTACGCCTCACTGGTAAGATTGCTGAAAAAGAGGTCACCCAAGTGGCACCCGCGTGACCAGGGGCGATAGCAATGCGGTGAATGGTGGCGTAGTGGTCACTAGTGCCGGGTTGCCAGGCGCCGTCGTAAATGGTGGCGTAGTTAGGGTCGGCAGCCTGGAATAAGGTAGCGGTGCCCACGATTGCGTGGTTCGCGATGAGCAGGTAGGTGTACTGGCGGTCAATGTCTCGGGTCACGTCGTCCTTGGTGGGATAGGCGCCCTGCCACTGGGGGATGCCGTCCGCGGCGAGCAGGTGCTTCGCCTGCTGGATGATGTCCATAATGGCGGGCACATCAGTGGTGGCGGCCAGACGAATCATTACACTAGTCATACTGTGATACCTCCAACAAAAATATATGCCCCCATTCTACTCCATGTTCGCCCCGGCCGCGCCACAACTGTGTGATTACTGTATACCGGCACTGGTAGGGGGAGTGGTCTGGGGCACTGCGGCTTTCCCAATGAGGGCGATTAGTGGTAAATTACAAGTAATTGCCATTTTCACAGTCTAGTTTTCATTCGGAGGTTAATCATGGACCACTCATCGGATAATGAGCCACATTATCACGTGCCGCTTTCACAGCACCACCACATGTCGATTCCCTGGCATAACTTGGTGGTGAACCCCCACGCACCCGTGACCGAGAGCAGTTTGACCGAGCGCTCCAGCATCGTTGGGCGCGTCGGCATTATTATGCTGTCGTGTGGGACGGGGGCTTGGCGGGTCCGTGAAGCCATGAATACCATCGCGCGGCATCTTGGCCTCACGTGTGCAGCGGACGTCGGGTTAGTATCCATCCAGTACACCTGTTTTGAAGGCCACCGCCACTATTCCCAAACTCTGTCTCTACCTAAGAGTGGTGTGAACACCGACAAACTCACGGCTGTGGCCCAGTTTGTGGCCCACTTTGGCGATGAATCGCTGGGATTGACTGCTCATGAGATACATCTCCAGTTGGACCGTATTCAGCAAAAGCCAGGCAACTTTAGCGCCTGGCAGGTAGGGTTAGCTTCAGCTTTGGCATGTAGTGCCTTCGTTTTTCTGCTCGGTGGTGGGCCCATCGAAATGCTGTGCTGCTTCGTTGGGGCGGGCGTCGGTAACTACCTGCGTCGGCTGATGGGCGAGCACAGCATTACCTACATCGCTAGCACGGCGGTCAGCGTGGCTGCCGCCTGCATCTCCTACCTGCTGCTGTTTAGCGCGTTGCGGCTCGGACTACACGTGGCACCGGCGCATGAAGCTGGTTACATTGGCGCGATGTTGTTCGTAATTCCCGGCTTTCCGTTTATTACCAGCGGGCTGGACATCGCCAAGCAGGACATGCGGTCGGGCCTTGAGCGCATGGCGTACGCCATTAACGTTATCGTCGTGGCGACCCTGACTGGCTGGGTAGTCGCGATGCTGGTTCACTTCCAGCCGGCTAACTTCATCGCCCTGGATCTCAGTACGGGGACGTTGCTGGTATTCCGGTTGCTGGCCAGCTTTTGTGGGGTGTTTGGTTTCTCGATTATGTTTAACAGCCCCGTAAAGATGGCAACCGTGGCGGGGTGCATTGGGGCTGTTGCGAACACGCTGCGGCTGGAACTAAGCGACGGGCACGTCCCGGCAGCGGCGGCCGCCTTTATTGGCGCACTGGTCGCTGGACTCCTAGCATCGCTCATCCGTCAGCGCATGGGTTATCCCCGGATTTCGCTAACGGTGCCGGCCATCGTCATCATGGTGCCGGGATTGTATATGTACCGGGCCGTGTATAACCTGGGCCTGAACAACTTTGCGGTCGGGGGTTCCTGGTTGATCAAAGCTGCGCTGATGGTCGTAGCCCTGCCGCTGGGCCTCGCCGCAGCACGAATTATTAGCGATAACGAATGGCGCCATTGTAATTAGGTGGTGCCGCAAAGACGCGGTTATCCCGCCAAGGGGCCGCGTCTTTTTATGGTCCCAGTGTTGTCCGTCATGGCTGTGATGGTGGGGCGGCTCTGATATAATTAAGTCAGTGATTAAATTGGTAGGGAGGTGGGATCCATGCGTAAGCAGCGACGGTGGCATTTGCGCCGCGTTCCGCGCACGGCCGTTATCCGTAAAATGGGAATTTCTGCGGATGACCAGCGACGGGTGCGCGAAAGTCCGCAGCCACTGGCACGAGTAGCAGCGGCGCGGCGGGCCAAAGTCTGGGCGTTTCTCGTCCGGGCGTGGCGACGTTATAGCGATGCGGAAATCAGTACGCGTTCGGCGTCCGTCACGTACTACACGGTCTTGAGTCTCTTTCCGTTACTCATCACGGTGGGGAACCTCTTGCCCCTCTTTGGCTTGAGTTACAACAACATCTCGCAGTACTTGGTCCAGGTGGTGCCGGCGCGCATTATGACTTGGCTCAATCCCATCATCAAGAGTTTACTGACGAGCACCAGTGGTAGCGTGCTGTCCGTGGGGGCAATCGCCACGTTGTGGACCGCCAGTTTGGGCATCACGGAACTCAAGAACGGCTTTAACCGTGTGTACGGCGTAAAACCGGCGCAGAACTTCATCATTAAGCGGCTGGTGTCCATGCTGCTGTTACTGACGTTGGTTGTCGTCATGGGCGCGGTCTTGCTGGCCTTTACCTTTGGCAACCAGTTCTTGGAGTGGCTCATCCCGTTGCTGGGCCTGGACGACACTTGGATCCGCGCCTTCAACGATTGGCGCTGGCCGGTCACCGTGGTCGCCATCGTGGTGGTGATCGTGATCGCCGACTACGCGTTGTCTAACGTGAAAATCAAGTTACGCTTCGTCCTCCCCGGTGCGGCTTTTTCCGTGGTGACGCTGTTGGCGGTAGCGCAACTGTTCACGTTGTACATGCGCTACTTTGGGACCCGCTACAGTTCTTACGGGACGATTGGGACCGTCATGGTGTTGATGCTGTGGCTCGACCTGTCCGCCATGCTGCTGATTATCGGCGCGCTGATCAATGCGACGGTGGCCGAGTACTTTCTCGGCGCCCACACCAGGCTCGGGGCAAAGTGTACGACTTGGTGGACCACCAGCGGCGCGAGTTACGCTAAATTTGGTTGAACAAACAAATAGGGCGTTGCCACTACCAACCGGTAAATAGTTGGTAGTGGCAACGCCCTATTACGTAGTCCTTATGCTTGGGTGGTAGCCCGCTTCTGGCGTTTAAAGAGGCGCAGAATCTTTACGGCCCAGACGTAGTTTCCGTACGTGATGGCTGTTGCGTAGGCACCCAGGTCCGTGGACCCAGTCCACTTGTAAAAGCCAGGGATGAAGAGTTGCTCGTTGATCAGGTCTTCGATCTGCTGGATAACTTTCGCGTGGGATTCCTCCAGTGCAGTCTTGGCATCGGCTAACGTGTCGTCCTGATGCTCAGCCAGAATGTGCTGATTGAGGGCGGCGTAATCTTGCCACGTGTATGGCCGTGGTAGGAAACGCACGTGGTGGCCGTCCAGATTACTGTTACTCCACTTCAGGTACATTTGTTGCCACGTGGAGAGGTGCACCAAAACGTCGCGAACGTTCCGCTCGGGGATGTTAAAGTTGAATTCGCCCGTCGCCCCTTGCTCCGGTAGCGAGTTGATCAAGTTCCAAATTTTGTCGTATTCTGTACGCGCTGCAACCAATAGTTCTTTTCGTGATTCAGGTTTTGCCATTACCGCTCCTCCTCCATCAAAGATACATATTAGTAGACTATTCCAAGTACATAATGAATCTTTTTGTAAGTGTTTGCAAGGGTCGAAAAGGCTGGGTGGCGTTATTTTTATTATGCGTTTTGTGCGCTGAACGGCACCAAATGGCCACATATCTTTTACTCACCGTTATTAAATTTTGTTTTTATCTTGTGATAGGTGCGGTTAGTAACACCACATTTTGGGTAAAGCAGGATGGCGTTGGGCATAAAAAAACCACCTGACGCTACGCATCAAGTGGGTGTGGGTACAAATCAAATAATTAACGTACTACGGTTGAACGTCACTCCGTGGCGTCTTCATCGACGGCATCCGGGTAAATGATGGCGTACGTTTCGTCCTCGGCCTCATCGTAAATGGTCTCGGGGATACCCCCGGTGCACCGAATGATGAGGTGATAACCGAAGTGATCAATAAAGGTCAGCGCGTCCCGGGTGACACCAACAATCTGTCCGGGTAATTGCTTGTTATCAATTATGATATCGAGGTTTGCGTTCACGGCCAAACGGTGGCGGCGGTTAGTAGCACTGTCGATAAAATCAAAGCTGCCTTCATAGATCTGGGCTAGCGCCAACGCGGGATTGCTGTCCGCGTCACTAGCGTGGTGATTCCGATGTGCGTTAATCGATCGTAAAGAGCGCCAGATATTGACCATGAATTTATACCTCCTTCTTCATCATGATAGCACCATGGCCGTTATTTGCGACGGCAATTTCATTAAATATTTTTGACAGATTCGTGTCTGTCGTCGTGATCGGTGAAAGTTGGTGGTTGTAAACGGCGGCTTTGTTTGTTTAAGCCTATTCTGGAGGTTGTGTAAACTGTTACAATAAGAGAAAAATTAATGCGTTTACAACAACGGATGTACCTAGAGGAGGAGCACGTATGTTACGTTTAGGTATCATTGGTACCAATTGGATTACCAAGCAGTTTATTGATGCTGCCCAAGGGACGGGCCGGTTTGAACTAACCGCTGTATATTCACGCCGCCTAGCCAAAGCCCAGGAATTTGCTGCCCAGTACGAGCAGGAAGTCGGGCTCTTTGACGACCTGCACGCCTTTTTCAGTAGCCCTGATTTCGACGTCGTTTATATTGCCAGCCCCAACAGTCTGCACGCACAGCAGACGCTGGCGGCGGTGAATGCCGGTAAGCACGTCATCGTGGAAAAGCCGATGGTGGCCAACGTGGCGGACTTTGACGCGCTGGATGCGGCCATGGCGGCCCACCCGGACGTCTTTGTGTTTGAGGCTGCACGTCACATTTACGAAGACAACTTCCACCGCGTGCGTCAATTTGTGGATAGCCACGAGGTCACGGGGGCCACACTGGTTTACATGAAGTATTCCTCCCGGTACGATGCCTACCTCGCCGGTAAGGAGCCGAACGTCTTTACCACCAAGTTTGCGGGGGGTGCAATGATGGACCTAGGGGTTTACCTGGTCTATGCCGCCATTGGTTGGTTTGGTGTTCCGACGCACGCCACCTACCTGCCGACTATGTTGCAAAGTGGGGTAGATGGTACCGGTGTGATGCACTTGAGCTACCCTGACTTTGATGTCAACATGATTTGTGGCAAGACCACGCAGAGCTACTTGCCTTCCGAAATCTACTTTGGCAAGGATACGCTGCGGCTGGACGCACCCGAAAGCATCACCCAGATGGACTTCACCACGCCGGAAGGTACGGCCCAACTGGCTGGTCCCCAGGAAGACAACCCAATGGCTCCCGAAGCGGCGTTCTTTGGCGACACCATCACTAGTGGCGACCACGCGGCGGCAGCCCGGCAGTTACAACTGGCGCGGCAGGTGCACCAGGTGATGACGGATATGCGCTTAGCCGCCGGCGTTAAATTTCCGGGCGACAAACAGTAATTTTCTGGTAGAATAAGAGCCGGAGCAACACGGAACTAGGCGCACGCGGCCGGGCGGAAGGGATCCGCCACGCCGCGTGCGTTGTCTATAAGGAGCATTTATGACAGTAGCAACACCATTTCAATCACTCTGGGCTAAGGCCGGCTTTAAGGCCGAAACGCCCATTCAGGCGGCTGTGGCGGCACCTTTGCGCAACGATCAGGACGTCATTGGCCTGGCCCCCACCGGCTCGGGGAAAACGCTGGCCTTTGGGTTACCATTACTGGAGAAGGTCACGCCGGGTGATGGTATTCAGATTATCATCCTCTCGCCCTCCCAGGAATTAGCAATGCAGACGCGGGATGTCCTGCAGCCATACGCGCAGGCAATTAACGTGCACGTCACCGCCATTACTGGTAGTGCCAACGTGGCGCGACAAAAGGAACAGTTGAAAAAGCATCCCGAGGTCATCGTGGCGACGATAGGTCGGTTATTGGAACTGGCTGACGACGGGGTCGCCAAGCTGCACAACCTCGAAACGATGGTCATTGACGAGGCCGATGAGTTGTTACGCGACCCCGGCTTGGGTCAAGTGCGTGACCTGTTGGAACACGCTCCGGGTGAACTGCAGCTGGCCTTTTTCTCGGCTACGGACGGTCCCATTCTGCACGAACTGCACAAGTGGTTTGGTATCGAGCCCGAAGTGATTGACGTACGGGCCATCGACCATACGCAGGGCGCAGTGCAACACTACTTCCTGCGTGGCGGTCGTGAACACCAGGTGGCCTGGTTGGGGCGGTTAGCCCACACCGAAGGCTTCCAGGCGTTGGTCTTCTTCAACAAGAATGCCAGCATGGAGCGCACTGCTAGCATTTTGCGGCACCAGCACATCAAGTTTGCGGTGCTGTCCCGTAACGCGCGGGCGCAAGAACGCAAGCAGGCGATGGTCGGCTTCCGCAAGGGCAAAATCAAGTTGCTACTGGCCACCGATCTGGCTGGTCGTGGCTTGGACTTGATCCGGTTGCCCGCCGTGATCAACTTTGAAGTGCCGCGGACGGCTACGGCGTACATCCACCGGGCTGGCCGTACCGGCCGGATGGGCAATCCGGGGACGGTCATCACGATGGGGGATGACCACGATTTCCGTGATTTGAAGAAGCTGGTTCCTCAATATAACGTTCAGCGCGCTTACGTGGGCAACCACGGATTGACGACGGAGCGGCCAGTGAGTGAGACGCCGCCAGTACGGAAGGCGTCGGCAGCCGCTAAGACAGCCACGACCGGTGTTGCGGCGACGAATACGCGCAACCATGGCGAGCGCCGTACGCTCACGGCGGGTGTGACAGCATCAGAACCCAAGCGGCGCCCACACAAGAAGAACCGGGCGCGGAACCGTAAGAACAAGGGTAAGCCCAAGAAGTAGTGGTCGGTAGAGGAGGTAGTGACGATGGCGCAATCCAGTGCGGATGAGATGATGACGTTGATTACGGCCGGGGCAAACGCCCGGGACGCGGCGGTGGCAGCCATGGCGGCTAGCCGTGCGGGTAAGTTTGCGCAGGCCGAGAAGCGGCTTAAACTCGTGGCTGGGTTTGTACAGCAGGCGCAGGACGCGCACAACCACTTGTTGACGCTAGAGGCACGCGGTGAACTACCTCAGGTCAAGTTGCTGTTGGTGCACGCGGAGAACTACTTGACCAACGCCACGACGATGCAGGCGGTCGCAACGGAGTTCCAGGCGGTGTACCAACGGTTAGCGGCCGCAAATATTTAGGATTGATTGACGCTCACAGTGCGTTGTGGCACAGTTATCTAGTGAGCTTTTCCCGCACCCCTAGCTCAGCAGGATAGAGCGACCGCCTCCTAAGCGGTAGGTCATCGGTTCGATTCCGATGGGGTGCAGAGCGCAAGCAAGGGCGGTCAGCATCCGCAGATTAACGTAAAATCGCCTAGTCATCTAGTTTGAGGGATGGCTAGGCGATTTTGTGTTAGGTGTAGGGTTCTGCCCTCGATTGCGCATTAGTGAGGAGTTTATATGTTTGGCAACGCCAGTACCACTGCTCCCTAACTCCGAAAATCAAACAGAAAACAACAGCCATGTATACCCCTAATTTTGGTAAAATAATGTTTCCCACCGAAAAAAATGGCCCGGACAATCCTCTGTCCGGGCCATAAGTAATCTACGCTAATATTATTTTTCTAATTTATGGTCGAATATAGGCGTAACCGGCCTGTTGTTTTTGTGCTAATTCAATAACGCCGACCGGTACCACCGTCACGCCTGCTTGCAGTTGCCGCTGATCAATGTGGCGCTGGTTCAGCGAGTTGGCACAGACCGCCACGACGGTGCCAGCTTGGGCTACTGGCGTTAGCTGGACGTCACTACCGGTCTCGGCGCCCCTTACGGCGTCACCATTGGCGAGAATCTCGACGTGTGCCGTCTGCTGGTGCGCAGTGAGCCACTCATGGTAGTGCATCACGTTGTTCAGTACCATTGGCCACTTGGCCATTTCGTCAATATGAAAAATAACATTCATTGCGTTTCCTCCCAACGTTTTATGCGGATTGTACAAGAATTTGGTCAAGCTCTGGCAACGAGTGCACCTCGCGGGTCGGGTGTAATGGTGTGGTGTTTTGCTGGCCGTGCAGGTTGACCCACACGGTGCGTAGCCCGTAGTTAATGCCGCCCCGGATGTCCGAGTTGAGGCCGTCGCCAATCATGATGGTGTTTTGCCGCGTGGCCTGGGGCTCCGCGGCAAAGATGGCGTCAAAGAATTGGTGGGACGGCTTATCGAACCCGATTTCCTGCGAAATAAAGACCCCGTCAAACAACGGCCCCAGGTGACTGTGCTGCAATCGTTGGTGTTGCGTGGTTGCCAGACCGTTGGTACCAGCCAGGATGCGAAAGCCGTGCTGGTGGAGGTCGATCAGGAGCGTTTTGGCTCCCGGTACGCGGTCGTAGCCGTGGTTGAGTTCCACGCGGTACGCCGCTTCCATATCGTGAGCGGGTGCCGGGTCGCGGCCAATGGCGTCCAGAAACGTTGCGAAACGGCGCGCAAAAATCTGCTCACGCGTGACGTGACCGCGCGCCAGCTCGTTCCAGAGGTGGGTATTGATCTGCTGGTAGGTGCGCTGAGTTTCATCGGTATAGGGGATACCGTACTGCACAAAAACGCGTTGCAGGCCGTGCAGTTCGCTGGCGGTAAAGTCTAGCAGGGTGTCGTCGAGGTCAAAAATCAGGTTCGTTGTCATATTCAGTATGCCTTCGCTTTCTTTGTGATTACGCCCAGTCGCCGTTGCGGAAAAGCGCGACCCGCTGACTGTCGCGGGCGATGCCAGCAATATTCATTTGTGCAGACCCCATCATGAAGTTCACGTGGGTGTCGGCCAGATTCACCTTGGCAGCCCCGGCGCGGTAGGCCGCGGCGACGATGAGGTGGGCCAGCTGAGCTCGGGTGACGTTGGTCTGGAGGTAGACGGTATCACTAGGTTTAACCGCGACGCCGGTCTCAACGGCCAGGTCAGTGTATTTCGCCAAGTTACGTGCAAAATTTGGTCAGGTCCTAACTCATTCCTCCTATTGTTAAGGAGCAGGCCGGGAACATAACAACTTGTGCATGTTATTGCAACCATTTTAGCATACCGACCGGTGGGTGGGGCTCAACGCCCGTGCCGATAGCCTTATCACCAGGTATTAAACAACAGAAATCATTTTTATTATTTTGTGACTATTGTTTTATTTGCCGATTCTGATACAATGTGTTTTGTAACTGCTGATGCTTAGGGGAGCATCGTTTTTTTTGATGAATCAAACTTTATTTGGGGAGGCATAACATGGCACGAAAGAAAACCATTACGCGCGATCACATTTTGAACGCTGCGTACAACTTAGTCATTGCGGAGGACTTTAAGAAGTTCACCGCTCGTAACATCGCTGCATCGATGGGGTGCTCCACGCAACCTATCTACCTCGAATTTGCCAACATGGCAGATTTGCGGCAGGCGGTGGTTGATCGCATCAAGTCAGAACTGACGGAACGGTTCCAGCGCACCTATACTGATGACCCGCTGATCGACATGGCGTTGACTTACATCGACTTTGCCATCGAGAACAACAGCTTGTACCAGTCAGTGTTCGTTGAGGATCACCTCGGTGTTGACGACATGCGCCAGTTTGCCATGAGTGCCGCCTTGAAGCGCCTCAACAAGTACGACTCCGTTAAGCAGTTGACTGAATCTCAGAAGAACAACGTCATTACTGGCGCCTGGATCGTGCTACAGGGATTGCGGACTTGATGTCTGCCGGCTTCATCCACATCTCCCACGCCAGATGATCGAGATTTTACAGTCGGTACTGAAGGACTTTATTGAGAACAAGCGTTTCGATGGTGCAGATAGTGACAACATTATTTCCATGGCTCGCGCCAACTAATTCAAGGGTACGATACGATTAAGGACGATGCTTTCTAGCATGGCCCTTTTTTTTAATGCCCGCAAAGTCGCCCAGGGTAGCAAAACGGGGCCCAGAAGCTGGCCCCAGAGGTGGTGCAATTATTGAGCTGCGATTTCTTGCTGCTTGGCAACGATTTGGTTGACGAACTCTTCAAGGCGGTCGATATCCTCGGCTTCGGGGGCTAAGTCAACTTTGACGCTGTCGGCACCCTTCACGGCTCCATCGGCGGCGAGGACTTCCGCGAAGTCATCAACACTGGTGCAAAGTCGGTGTAGAAGTGGTCGCCACTACCGGCGCAACCGAACACCTTGCCGTGGAGGTCGACGTCCTTGAGTTCCTCGTAGAAGTCAACGGCTTCGTCAGGCAACATGCCGCTACCGGAGTCGCTAAACGTGTAGGTGGCCACGATGCAGATGTCGACGTCGGCAAAGTCGTCGGCAATGGCTTGTGACACCTCGGTGGTGGTCACGGACACGTTGTGTTTCTCCAGCTCTTCCTCGATAATTTCGGCAATTTCTTCAGTATTACCAGTCATGCTGGCGTAAACAATTCGTGCTGTAGCCATGTGTGCGCTACCTCCTATTAAATGTTCCCAAACAGTATAGCAGATTTGTGCTCCATGGTCACAGTGTGCTCCAAACACGGTGCGTGGTGCCGGCGTGGCTCCGATAGCTGGGGTGTGACCCGTGCCGGTGGCGTCTAGATTGATGGTGCGTGTGCACTGTTAGCGTTTAGTCACAACAAGCAGGGGGGCAATACGGCAGCACCGTCGCGGGTTGAAGCCTGCGCCAGAAAGCGGCTATCGTGGCGTGGTTTAGCAAGCAAGGATAGTTCAACATGCCCGCTCAGTCACGTGGGCGCCCCGAACATCGCAATGGGGATATGTTTTGGTGTATCATGGTGGAGATAGCAAATGGAGGTAGAGAATTTGATTACCATTAAGACAGACCGTGAAATTGACGGTATTCGTCGCGCTGGCGCCGTTTTGGCCGGCGTGCACCGTGGCTTGCGTAACATCATCAAGCCCGGTATTTCTAGCTGGGAGATTGAAGAATTTACCCGGCAGTACATCAGTGACCACCACGCCCACGCGAGTGAAATGGGCTTTGAGGGTTACCAGTACGCGACCTGTGTATCCGTTAACGACGAAGTAGCCCACGCTGAACCGCGCAAGGACCTGATCCTGCACGATGGTGACATCGTGGCCGTCGATATGTGTGTGGACAAAGACGGCTACATCAGCGACTCTTGCTGGAACTACGCCGTTGGTAACATCAGTCCCGAAGCCCAAAAGCTGATGGACGTGACCAAAAAGGCTTTGTACCTGGGTATTGACCAGGCCGTTGTCGGTAACCGTATCGGTGACATCGGCCACGCCATCCAGCAGTACACCGAAGTCGAAAATGGTTACGGCGACGTACGCGAACTGATTGGTCACGGCATTCAGCCGACCATGCACGAAGCACCTAACGTGCCGCACTACGGCAAGCCCGGTCATGGTCTGCGCCTCAAGGCCGGCATGACCATTACCATCGAGCCGATGATTACTACCGGCACCTGGGAAATTGTTGCCAAAGAAGACCCTAAGACTAACTGGGAATACTACGTTACGGCCGATGGCTCCCTGTGTGCGCAGTACGAACACACCATTGCCATTACCAACGATGGGCCTAAGATCCTGACTAGCCAAGATCCAGAATATGATGCTAAGTACCTTTAGCAAATAACGTGCCGCGACCATCTTGGTGGTGGTACTGGCGGCCAATTGTGCGGTGGTGGGTTATTGCCCATTGCGCGCCGGTTGGCCGTTTATTTGTTTACTGAGGGTAGTAAAAGCATGGCCGCAGTGGCGGTCGTGTCAGTGATAAAGGAGGAAGCCCATGCCTAAGCGCACGGTTTTCGGGCATCGGGTCAGTGCAGCCTCGTGGCAAGAGCTACATGACCGTAATGAACAAAGACATCAGCCAATTCACCGCCAGCACCTAACGCCTAAACAACGCTGGGCGGCAATACTCGACCTGCTGGGCCGGCGGGTCAACGCCGCACAAATCGACCAAACGGCTGCAGCAATGGCGTACTACGCGATTCTATCGGCATTTCCGGCCGCGCTGATCGTGTTTAACCTAGTATCCCGAATCGGGGTCTCTAGTTTTGGCCTACGCACGACCGTGACGCAGGTGGTCCCCGCCAACGTGATGGCGACGATTCGACCCGTGCTCGCATCACTCGCGGCAAAGCCCAACACTACGTGGGTGGGCATTGGGACTATCTTTACGTTGTGGGCGGCAAGTCTGTGTATCGCCTCCATGCGGTCGGGGTTCAACCGGGCGTATGGTATTCGGGCAACCGTGCAGAATTTTTTTTCATTTCGCGTCTGGTATCAATGGTGCTCACGGTGATCCTAATTGCGGTCGTTTTGGCCGTGGTGTTGGTGTTTACCTTTGGGCGGCAAGTGCTCGAATGGGTGGTAGAAAATACCAGCATTCGTAATTACTGGGTGAGTGCCTTTCAGTCGGTCAAGTGGCCGATCACCATCGTGGTGTTGGTGGTGGCTTTCACCTTGTGTTACTACCTCATGCCTAACGCCAAAATGCGGTTCTGGACCATCATGCCCGGAGCGGTTTTTGCGACCGTGGGGTGGATCGTGGTGTCGTACGCTTTTTCCCTGTACATGCGCTACTTTGGTAGTGGCTTCAGCGCGTACGGTACACTCGCAGCCTTCGTGGTGCTGCTACTGTGGCTGTTTGTGAATTCGTTCATCGTTATGGTGGGCGCCGTGCTGAACGCGTGTGTCTACGAATACTTTTATGGACAAATTCACGGCAGTAAGGGCCGCGTCCACGACTTTGCCCAGACGCGTATACATTGGCATCCGCACCACCGTTAACGTTGTTGGTTTTGTCCCCGGTGATTGTTAACCGAGGGCTTTTTTTTGTAGTTGGGGATGAGTATAATGGCGTTGATATGGACAAAGGAGGCATTAGTTTGCGCACATTGACGAAGGGTAACCCAATCAAATTGGTGGTATTATTTACCATCCCCCTCCTGATTGGGAACGTATTCCAACAACTGTATAGTTTCATGGATGCGCTGATCGTTGGGCGGACGATTGGGGTGAACGCACTCGCGGCCGTGGGGGCCACGGGTAGCCTGACGTTTTTGGTTATTGGCTTTGCCCAGGGGACTTCCTCGGGGCTGGCGATTCCCACCGCCCAGGCGTACGGTGCGCGCGACTTTCGCGGGGTGCGGCGGAGTTTTGTCGCTAGTATTTGGCTGGCCATTATCATTACGGTAATCGGCACGGCGCTGTCGGTAACGTTCACGGTGCCGCTGCTCCACCTGATGCAGACACCGGCCAGCATCGTCCACCAGTCGGCATCCTTCGTGCGTGTCATCTTTATGGGGTTCGGTGCCTCCATGGCGTTTAACGTGCTCAGTAACCAGATTCGTGCGCTGGGTGATTCACGCACACCACTGATTTTCCTGGTATTGTCCACCATTGTTAACATTTTGCTGGAATTGCTGTTTATCCTCAAGTTGCACATGGGGGTTGCTGGTGCTGGCTGGGCGACGGTGACGGCCCAGGTCTTTTCATCGCTGTGCTGTTGGTGGTACATTCGTCGGCGCATCCCGATGCTGGTGGTGCGGCGGCATGACATGACCTTCGACCTGGTGGAAGTGCGTAAGCAGATGACCATCGCGTTGCCGATGGGCTTTCAGCAGTCAATCATTGCCATTGGCGCGGTGATCATCCAGGTAATGCTCAACACGCTGGGGACCGATGCGGTCGCGGCCTACACCGCGGCGGGACGAATCGACCAGTTGGCGTCACTACCGGCGGCCTCGTTTGGGGTGACCATGGCGACGTACGCGGCGCAGAACAAAGGTGCGCGGGAATTCGGACGGATTCGGCAAGGTATCCACCAAACGATGGCCCTGAACATGACGACGTCGGCGATCCTCGGGGCGTTGATCATCATCTTTGGACGGCCGCTGGTGAACCTCTTTCTCGGTAACGGGGTGCTGCACGTGACCGCGCTGGCGCAAACGTATTTCCACTTCAACGCCAGCATGTACTGGTTCCTAGCACTTCTGTTTACGGTCCGTTACACGTTGCAGGGCCTGGGTCAGACGTTGGTGCCAACGCTGGCAGGGGTCTTCGAACTGGTGATGCGGATCTTTGCGGGTGTGATTTTGGTTACGAGTCTCGGCTTCACGGGGGCGGCGATGGCCAACCCGTTGGCTGGATTGGCTCGGTGTCCGTTCTGATTGCCAGTTATCTGCGGACGATGCGGCGGTTGAAAGAGCAGGAGTTGGCGAAGGCCGCAGCACAATAAGTAAATTACGGCGAGAGTTGCTCACTAATTAGGTGGGCAACTTTTTGGCTCCTAAAGGATATGGAGAGATATGCTGCCTTAGTCACGAGAGTGTCAGTAGGTGGATTGTCGTGGAGCCAGTTCGGTGTCTCTTTGTGGCAGCCGGCGTTCCCGTGCATTGGGCAGGCGTCGCCAACTAACGACGCATACCACTAATCATCCAGTGGTCGGTGTGCAGATGATGCGGTATGATGGTAGCAATGAATAACATCGAGGAGGCACCATCATGCTGGAACAAGCATACCTAGATTTGGCCCGCCACATTCTTGACGATGGCCATTATAAAGATGATCGGACCGGGACTGGCACCTATAGCATCTTTGGCTACCAAATGCGGTTCAACCTGCAGGAAGGGTTCCCGCTGCTGACCACCAAGAAGGTACCTCTCGGGCTGATTAAAAGTGAATTGCTGTGGTTCCTGCACGGTGATACCAACATTCGCTTCCTCCTCCAACACAAAAATCACATCTGGGATGAGTGGGCCTTTAAAAAGTGGATCGAGTCGCCGGAGTACCACGGTCCGGACATGACTGATTTTGGCCGGCGGCACCTGGTGGACGCGGATTTTAACGCCCAGTACCAGGAACAAAAGCGTGCCTTTGACGACCGTATCTTGCACGACGACGACTTTGCCGCCCACTATGGGGATCTGGGTAATGTGTATGGCAGTCAGTGGCGTGCTTGGCGTACCAGTACTGGTGGAACAATCGACCAGCTTGGGCATGTAATCGAACAAATTAAGCACAACCCCGATTCTCGGCGGCTGATCGTGTCCGCATGGAACCCGGAGGACGTGCCGACGATGGCGCTGCCACCATGCCACACCATGTTCCAGTTCTACGTGAATGATGGCAAGCTGTCACTACAGTTGTATCAACGTTCGGGAGACGTCTTCCTGGGCGTTCCATTTAACATTGCCAGCTACGCGCTGTTGCTCTCGATGGTGGCGCGAGCAACGGATCTGCAGGTGGGCGACTTTGTCCACACGCTAGGGGATGCCCATATTTATAAGAACCATTTAGACCAGGTGCGTGAACAGTTGAGCCGGACGCCGCGGCCAGCACCGCAGTTGTGGTTGAACCCCGACAAGCATGACCTCGATGAGTTTGGCATGGATGATATTAAAGCGGTCAACTATGACCCGCTACCGGCCATCAAGGCTCCGGTAGCAGTATAATTAACGGCGATAACGCGACCAACGGAGTACGAGGAGATGACGGGGTATGGAAACAGCCTTTATTTGGGCGCAGGACCGCAACCGGGTAATTGGGCGTGACGGCAAACTGCCGTGGCGGTTAGCCGATGACCTCAAATTTTTTTAAGGCAACAACGTTAAACCAGGCGGTGATCATGGGCCGCCGCACCTTTGCCGGTATGGGCAGTCGGGCCCTCCCGCAGCGGCAAAACATTGTGTTGACTCACCAAGCTGATTTTCAGGCTCCGGATGGGGTCGTCGTGGTGCACTCTATGGAGGCCGCGCTCAATGCCGCTAACACGGGCGACCACGATGTCGCCTTTGTTATCGGCGGGGCGGGGGTGTTCACCAGCTTTTTAACCGCGGTTGGCAACCCCGACAAGCTCTACGTGACGCGGATACATGGGGCGTTTGAGGGGGATACCAAGATGGTCCTCCTCCCGTGGTCGCAGTACCGGCGTGACTCGGCGCGGACGGTTATAGCGGCGGACCCCAAGTTGACCCATACGTTCGAGCAGTGGGTGTACGCACCGCAGCCACCACATACCAGTGAGGGCTAGTCACAAAACATGTGTTTTAGTAAAGAAACAGGGGTGGGCGGCCGGCCTGCCCCCGTGCTGGTAAAATTATGGTAGCGTCATAACTCCGATAATAAAGGATGGTCAACAACATGAAGAAGCTTTTTTTGGGCCCTGGCGGCAGTGGTCGTGGCCGTAATTGGTTTGGGTACGCAGCACGTAGCGGCTGCCACCGATAGCGCCTGGGATAAGCCAGTGGTGACGTTAGGGTCATCACTCACAAGTAGTCAGCGGCAGGGTGTCATTGACACCCTGACCGACGCCGCAGGGACGGGTGACAGTTACAACACGCTGACCGTTGACGGGGCGACATTGGTGAAATACCTGAACCCGAGTGGTGATAACTTCACCACCAGTTCAGGGGTCTGGTCGTCCGCGTTGGTACAAAAAAACCAGTAGCGGCGGTATTAACGTCAAGATCGTCAACTATAACGGGGCGAACAACATCACCACCATTACCGCTGACCAGTACCGTAATGCGGCCGTTACGGCGGGGGTCACTAACGCCAATATTTACATCACGAGTCCGGTCTCAATCGACGGGTCCGGCGCGTTGGCGGGGGTGTACGCTGCCTTTGCAGCTAATGGCAGTACGTTGAGCCAGTCACAGGTGACGGCTGCCCAAGACGAGGTCAACACTCTGAGTAGTATTACCCAGGCCAACAAGAACAAAGACGGTTATAGTGACAAACAACTGAATAACGCCATTGCGGGCATCAAAAAGCAAATGGCGACTGACAGCAACAACGGTCAACAGACGCTCTCCTCAAATCAGATTGGGAACATTGTGGACAGTCAGTTGAAAAATAATAATTTAGGCACAATTATCAACAACAACCAGCGGACCCAGATTATTAACCTGATGGTCAAGATCCAAAATTCGGGGGCCTTGAAGGGTAGCGGTTTTAAGCAACAAGCCAGCGACCTGGCCAACAGTATCCAGAGTTCCGCCAAGGGCTTGTTCAATAAGATCAAGGGGTCGGTTGGCAATCACGATAGTAGCTGGTGGAGTAGCCTCTGGCAGCGCATCGTCAACTTTTTTTTACCAGCATTTACAATTGGGTATTGAGTTTGTTCTAACTCGATACCGGTACCAACCAAAAGCCACCAACGCAATCAACGCGTTGGTGGCTTTTTGGTATTGGCTCAGATTCAGCCGATTTTTACCAAAGTTTTACGGACTGCATACAAAGGTTACCCAAAGGTTGTGTGGGTCTTTACACGTGCTAGCTACACTAACAGTGTAGTCAATCGACGGGTTGGGTTTCCCGAAAGGATGTGGGTCGATGAGTATGGGGATGGATGATGACGACGTGAACGCAGCGCTCATCCGGATGGCGGCGCGGGCTAGCCACCAATTGGTGCTGGCCGGCGGTGCGTTTTTACGGCAAGACCCCGCGGCGGCGCGGTTGGTTTTCAATACTGATGCGGAACTTAACGCGGTGGAGGCCCGGATCGACCGTGCGGCGTTACGGGCGGCGCTGAGCGATATGCGGCAGGACTGGCAGGACGTGGCCACTTTACTCAAAGTTACGGATGCGCTCGAACGGGTAGGCGACCACGCCGTCGTGCTGGCCGCAATCACCACCAGTAGCTTTACCCAGCCGGGACACCCCACGGACAGCCAAGCGGATGTGTGGTTGACGGCGATGTTGAACCGCGTAGGCAAGACGCTGGGGATGGCAGTTCATGCTTTCGTGCGCCGTGATGCTAGCGTGGCACAAGAGGTCGCGTTGAGTGATCGCGAGGTAGACCGGCTGAACGTCCGCATTCAGGCGTTGCTGGGGCCAATCACGCCGGGTGAACCGGCACTGGCAGTGGCCCGCCTGTTGGCCCAAAGCGGTGATTGCGCCGTTAGTATCGCGGAACTGACGGTGTTACGGGCTACCGGCAAGTTGATTTCGTTACAACCCGGCGACGACCCGGCTGGAGAATAGAACCACACGTAGGGATGGGGTGGTGATGTTGATCTGGATGTGGATAATTGGGGCCATATTCGTGATGGTGCTCACTGGCTGGGCCATGTGGGGCACCGCTGACGGGTTGATCGACCGGCACGCGGTCACCCGCCAACTGGACCGACCGCCCCGGCGCCACGGACCACACGGGGGGAACAATTGTAGCCAGTGATAGTGGGTAAACGTGGATGAAATTGTAGATAAAAATCACCATGTCGATCAAACGTCGACATGGTGATTTTGGTGTAGGTGACGTCACCGTACCGTCTTTGTGCAAACCAGCTCTGGCTATACGCGGCTAGTAATCTCAAGACTAGCCTGCGCCAGTACGTGTCCTGGCAGGGCGTGACGAAGTTCGTTCATCCAGAAGCCTTCAGGCAGGTCTAACGTGGCGTTCAGCGCGTACATGGTAAACGTGTAGTCGTGGTCAGCGTTAGGTGGCGTTGGTCCAGTGTAGCGCTGGTAGATCTCGGGGTCGGTATTATTCACGTACCGCCCAGCGTTCGAATTGCGGCCCTGGACGAACTGTCCGGCGAGGTCGCGGCTCGCGTTGGCGGGTATGTTGGCCAAACTTAACGGAATGTCGGCGGCAATCCAGTGAATCCACATGAAGCCAGAGACCGGGATGGCATCATAGTCTGTCAGGGTCAAGGCTAGCGCCACAGTGTCGGCCGGAATATCGGTGACTTGGAACGGAAAACTGGTTACGGGAAAGCCGTTACGCATATCATCGCCCGTAGCGTACTTACCGTACTTGTCTGGTAGGTAGCCGTTAGGTGTATCAACAGCAATGTGCATTATGTGCACCTCCTTTACTCGGTACCTTTATTATACCCGTTTTTAGCATGCGAACGCGCCCTTGCCGAGCACGTTAATCGGCGCTGGGGCGGGGGATGACGCTGACTAAATTGTTGCCACGGTAAGTGGCGACTAGGTCTAGATTATGGCCGTGCAGCATCTGCGGCAATAGTGGTTTCAGGTCGGGCACGATGCCCTGATTGTCGGTGAGGGTGACCCAGTCCGGGTCCAGTGCGGCCAGAATGCCTTCCCGCGTATCGCAGGGCAGGTGCAAGCGCTCATCGGTGTCAACGACGTAGAGGTACATGATGCCAATACGGTCACCGTCGACGACCCAGTCGAGGGTACCCACAAAGTCAAAGGTGGGTTCGGGGAGTTCCGCGCCGGTTTCTTCAAAGGTCTCACGCATGGCGCCATGCCGCTCCGTTTCCCCTGGTTCAATTTTGCCGCCGATGAGGTTCCACATCCCCCGAAATGGTGGTTGACGCCGGTTAATGCCAACGACACCTTGAGGAGTCCGTAACGCAATGACAGTGTAACGTTTCATTTTTGGTTGTCCTTTCGTAATAGCAGGCGGTCCGGCAACAGCCAATTGGTTAGAATCAGTACGTCGATAATCAAGGTGAGTGGTGGCCAAATCCATCCGACGCCGATAGCGACCACGTTGCCGGTGATGGACCATTCACTTTTGCGTAGGGTCGTGGTTAGGATCGGGTTAGCGCCATTACGGAGTATGCTGGCCACCATGAGGGTGAAGACCACGTCGGCGATGAGGAGCACTACGCCGTAGAGCTGTTCGGGTACCAGCGCGATCAGGTTGGTGTCACCAACCCAGGCCGTGGCAAACGGAAAGAACGATAGCGCTAATAAGAACATGGTGTTGAGCCACAGCGTTGCGCGGGAAACCGTTTGTACACGGCTGAAGAGGTAATGGTGACTGTGCCAATAAACGGCGACGGTGACAAAGCTGGCCAAGTACACGACAAACTGGTGCCAGGTACCGAGTAACGCGTGCAGGTCATCGCCGTGCGGAACGTGGAGTTCCAAGACCATGACGGTAATAATGATGGCAATGACGCCATCCGTGAAGGCTTCCAAACGTGATTTGTCCATACGCACACCTCACTGGTAGCGGTGCTTACCGCTCGCTATAGGTAATATCGAACTGATCGAGGACGTCCTTAACGGGCCGCTGGTAGAGGGCTTGTAACGCCTCACTGGACGCCGCATCTTTGGGTAATGACAATACAAAGGCGGTTTGATGGTCGGTGTTACCCTGAGCGATAAAGCCGGTCAGGTCGTCGCCGTCGACGCTTAACGAGGTCTCGCTCAGCGTGTAGAGCTGGGTCAGTTCGAGGCGCAACTGGCGCTTGGACAGCACTGGTGGCAAGACCACAAAGTCGGGCAGCTCAGCTGGGCGTACCCCTGGTCGATCAGGAATTGTTCAAAGCTAGCGAGAAGTTTGACCTCGACCCCCCGTAACCGCCGCGGGGTGTCAGTTTCATGTTCGCTGATCAAGCCAAAGAGATGCTCCGCTGCAGCCATCGCCGCCGGGTACCGGTTTCGCCAAGCACGCAGTGTGTTGTCTGGTTGCGGCATCTGGTGCACGTAAACGAGGCCGTCAAGCAACAACAGGGTACGGAAGGCAATCATGTCGTCAGGGTGTTGCGGATCCTCATCATCGAGTTGTTGTTCAAAGCCGGCGATGACCGATTGGTCCACGCCGTCGTTGAGCAGGCCATTTTCACGCTGCCAGGCCACGACCATCACGTGTTGTGCGGCCATTTCGAGTAGCTTAGCGGTGGAGATGCGCATGGCGTCGTATTCCTGGTCGTCGCTGTGGAGGGGCATTTCCATCATTAGGTAGCCCTTCATGTTCATCATGAAGTGAACGAGTTCGTGGCTCAAGGTGTAGTCCACGTCGGTGGTGTCGGTAATGTGCACGACCACTTGGCCGTCCTTGTTGACGGTCAGGTCACCCTGGTCGTGGTTCAGGACACCACTGCTGGGGCCTTCCGCGTTGACCTGGACTTGGTGCCCGAGGACGCGGCTGAGTTCATCTAATAATCCTTGTACTGGTTCTGCGTAATCCGCCATTATGTTACCCTCATCTTTGCATTCTTTGTTACGACCATTGTACTGCAACACCCCAGCCACCTCCATCACACCAACCCAGCTACCACCGGTGAGGCCTGCATAGAACGTGCTGGGTATGCGTGGTATACTGGTCACAATTACGACTGTGCGCATTCGCTTGCGGCACAGAGCGTTACAATTACATCTCTGGAGGCTAGGCTCATATGTCTACAAAACCAACGTACTACATCACAACACCAATTTATTATCCGTCCGGCAAACTGACCATCGGGAACGCCTATACGACCATCGTGGCCGACGTTTTGGCCCGCTACAAGCGGCAGACCGGCTACGACGTCTTCTTCCTGACTGGGACCGACGAGCACGGATTGAAGATTGAGCAGAAGGCGGAAAAGCTGCACCAGTCACCGCAGGAGTACGTCGACGGGATGGTCGTGGGGATCAAGCAGCTATGGCAGACCCTCCACATTACCAACGATAAATTTATTCGCACCACGGACCCGGAGCACGTCAAAGCCGTGCAAAAGATCGTCCAGCGTCTGATCGATCAGGGTGACGTTTACCTCGGTGAATACACCGGCTGGTACTCCGTGGAGGATGAAGAATACTTTACTGAGACCCAGTTGGCCGAAGTTTACCGTGACGATAACGGTAAGGTTATCGGCGGCAAAGCACCGTCGGGCCACGAAGTACAGCTAGTCAAGGAAGAAAGTTACTTCTTCCGTATGAGCAAGTATGCTGACCGGCTGCTCAAGTACTACGAGGATCACCCCGACTTTATCCAGCCGGAGTCCCGTAAGAACGAAATGATCAACAACTTCATTAAGCCGGGCCTGGAAGACCTCGCCATGAGCCGAACCAGTTTCAACTGGGGCGTGCCCGTGCCGGGTAACCCCAAGCACGTGGTCTACGTCTGGGTGGACGCCCTGCTCAACTATATTACGGCGTTGGGTTACGGTAGTGACGATGACAGCCTGTTCAAGAAGTACTGGCCGGCAAACGTCCAGTTTGTCGGCAAAGAAATTGTGCGGTTCCACACCATCTATTGGCCCATCATCCTGATGGCGTTGGGTATTCCGATCCCACGGAAGGTATACGGGCATGGATGGCTACTGATGAAGGATGGCAAGATGAGTAAGTCCAAGGGCAACGCTGTGTACCCCGAGACTTTGATCAACCGCTACGGTTTGGACGCGCTACGGTACTACATGATTCGCGCGATTCCGTTTGGCCGCGACGGGGTGTTCACGCCGGAAGACTTTGTTGATCGGATCAACTTTGATCTGGCAAACGACCTCGGAAACCTGCTGAACCGGACCGTTGCATGATCAACAAGTACTGTGATGGCCACATTCCTGCGTTGAGTGCCGGTCGGACTGATTTTGATGATAGCCTAGAGGCCACCGCCAAGCAGACGGTAGCGGATTACGCCACCCAGATGGACAACTTGCAATTCTCTGACGCGATGGATACCGCGTGGAAGCTGGTGGCACGGGCCAATAAGTACATTGACGAGACGGAGCCATGGGTACTGGCTAAAGATGACAGCAAACGCGACCAGTTGGCGTCCGTCATGGCGCACCTGGCTGAAAGTCTGCGCGTGATCGCGGTCCTGGCTAAGCCGGTGCTGGTTAAGGCCTCAGGTGACATCTTTGACCAGTTGGGATTGGACCAGAGCGCGGCTGACCAGCAGCTGCCGGAGTTTGGTCACTTACCAGCGGATGCCACCGTTGTGAAGAAGGGGCAGCCCATCTTCCCCCGGCTAGATGTGGAGACCGAGGTGGCCTACATCAAGGGCGCCATGGCCAAGAGTAAGGACAAGAAGGTTGAGGGCAACAAGAAGAAGGCGGCCGTTGCGGCTGCTGGGACCCGCAAACCGGAAATCAGCTTTGATGACTTTGATAAAACCGAGATTCGGGTGGTTGAAATTTTGGCCGTGGAACCAGTCAAAGGCTCCAGCAAATTGCTCCAGTTCACGCTGGACGCTGGTGACGAGGGCAAACGGACGATTCTGAGCGGTATTCACAAGTACTATCCGCACTACCAGGACCTCGTGGGAAAGAAAGTCATGGCCGTCGTCAACATGAAGCCACGCAAGATGCTGGGCATCGAGAGTCAGGGGATGTTACTGTCGAGTGAGGACTCGGCGGGGAAGATCACCTTACTGACGATCGACCCGAGCGTTGCCAACGGGGCACTGTTAGGCTAATTGTGTAGGCAAACAAAAATCCTGTGCGTAAGCACGGGATTTTTTTCGTGGCCGATTGACTATTTATCCGCATCCGGTTTACAAAGCAATCTGGCGGGTGTCGATCAAGTGGCGCAAGTCGTTATCAATATTGGTCAGTGTTTGCCGTGGGTTGGCCTTGAAGGCCTCTGCGTACGAGGCGGCTGGCGTCCTGATAGTGGCCACCTGCTTACCGTTCATGTCGTCAATGGTAATCTGGTTACCGCTGAGGTGTGCGCTAAAGTAGCTGCCTTCAGTGGCTTCGTCCATGTAGTCCTGGGCGGATTGCTGTAAACCCTTGTTGATGACGTCGGTTGCCGTAGTCGGGTGGCCCGCTGCAGCTGCGGCCTGCACCATGCTGGCGACTTGATCCATATCTGTCGGAATATTATTCACAGTGATCATCCTTTCACTCGTTCGAACCCAACGTTTAACACGCTTAGTTTACCACGCAGAACGACGAGTTTTTCACCAAGTTGCTGTCACCGTAGTTGGTAGGTTTCGGGGAATGCTGTACAATGGGTCAAGATGAACGGAGCGGGGTACAAAGAAGCGGAGTAACTATGCAAATTTTTGATTCCCATACACATTTAAATGATCCGGCTTACGCCAGGAAGGAGGACGCCTGCGTAGCGGCAGCCCACGCACTGGGGGTCGACGAAATGGCCATTGTGGGGTCGGACACGACGCTTAACGCTGGGGCAGTGCAGTTAGCGGCCCGTTACCCGGGGTTAGTCGCCATCGTGGGCTGGCACCCTGAATCGGCGAAGGACTATACGCCGGCTGCTGCAGCGGAGTTGCGAACCCAGCTGGCGCTACCCCAAACGGTAGCGATTGGCGAAATTGGCCTCGACTACCACTGGGATACATCGCCCCGGGCGGTGCAACGCCGCGTCTTTGTCCAGCAGTTGGCGCTGGCGGACGAACTCGACATGCCAGTATCAATTCATAGTCGTGACGCCTTTATGGATACGTACACGCTACTGAATAACAGCCAGATTCGCCGCTTTGGCGGGGTGATGCATAGTTTTACCGGTGACGCGGTGTGGGCCCGGCGGTTTTTGGCGCTGGGGATGTACGTCTCGTTTTCCGGCATTGTCAGCTTCAAAAATGCGGCGCCAGAGCATGACGCGGTACGGGTAGTGCCCGATGACCGGCTGCTGGTCGAAACCGACGCGCCGTACCTGACACCGGAGCCATACCGCGGCCAGACCAACCAGCCCGGGTTTACCCGTTACGTCGTGGAGGCGGTGGCCCGGTTGCGGGGCACGACACCAGAACACATTGCCGCGGTCACGCAGGCCAACGCCCACCGGTTGTTTGGTTTAGGTAATTAGGAGATTGAATGAAACGTATACAACAAATCATCGTCGTTGAGGGTCGGGACGACACCAAGCGGTTGCGCGAGGCATTCGGCGACGTTGATACGATTGAAACGCACGGTAGTGCCATTGACGACGCTACGTTGCGGCGGATTCAGCACGCCCAGGCTACCCGTGGCGTGATCGTGCTGACGGACCCCGACTTTCAGGGGCAGCGGATCCGCAAGAAGATCATGGCCGCCGTGCCGGATGCCCAGCACGCTTTTTTTACCGCGTGAGCAGGCCGTACCGGCACGCAGCGGTGGGTCACTAGGCGTGGAACACGCGCGGGTAGCTGACCTGCAGGCGGTGTTGGGGCACCTATTTACCCTGAGCACCGCGGCCCCCGAGGTCATTACGCGTGAGGATCTATGGACGGCCGGATTGTTGGGCGGCCGGGATGCGCAGCGGCGGCGTGAGCTGTTGGGTGACGAACTCAACATTGGTTATGCCAACGGTAAACAGCTGTTGCGGCGACTGCGGGCCTTTGGCATTACCACCAACGAGTTTGCGGCGGCCCTCCGTCGCGTTAATGAAAGGATCAAGCATGACTGATATTCCCCGTATTGCTACTCCGGCACGCACCCATGCCATCATGGAGCGTTTCGGCTTCCACACTAAAAAAACACCTGGGGCAAAACTTTTTAACGAACCTGGACGTGTTGAGTGGCATCGTGCGCGCGGCGGCCATCGATGACCATAGCGACGTGATTGAAATTGGCCCCGGCATCGGCTCGCTCACTCAGTACTTGGCCGAAGCGGCTCACCAAGTGTTAGCGTTGGAGATTGACGCAGCGTTGTTGCCGGTACTGGCTGACACAATGGCACCGTACCCCAACGTGACGGTGGTGAATCAGGACGTGTTGGCGGCGAACCTGCAGGAGTTGATCAACACCCACTTTGATGGTCAGCACGACGTCAAAGTGGTGGCTAACCTGCCGTACTACATCACTACACCCATTTTGATGCACCTGATGCGCACGACGGTGGACTTTAGTTCGATTACCGTGATGATGCAGGGGGAGGTTGCCGACCGCTTGACCGCCCAACCCGGAAGTAAGGATTATAGTAGCCTGTCCATCGCGATTCAGAATCAGATGACGGTGCGTGTGGCCATGACGGTCAATCGACATTCCTTTGTGCCGGCGCCCAACGTGGATTCGGCCATCATTGTGCTCCAACGGCGGCCGCAACCCCTCGCGATGGTTAATGATCCGGCCGGTTTTGACCGGCTGGTCCGGGGCAGCTTTGCTTCACGGCGCAAGACGCTGTGGAACAACCTCCAGCAGCTGTACGGCAAGGCGCCAGACGTAAAGGCAGCCATGACCGCGGCCCTGGCGGATAGTGGTATTGAACCGGGGGTGCGAGCGGAGCGGCTGACCATCACCGACTTTGCGCTACTCTTCAATAATTTACAGAAACACCATGTTGCGTGAGCAGAAAAAAAATCAGACCAATTTTGTAATCTTTCAGTGAAACCCACTCATACCGGGATGCACCGGGCCCTTGCCACACTTGCAATTAGGCCTTTTTGTGCTATCATAACTAACCGAAGGGGTGAGCACATGCCAATAACACTTGCTAGTATCAAGAACAAACTTGACTCTAAAATCGGTGAGCCAATCACCGTGGTTGCCCAGGCAGGGCGGAAGAAAGTCACCCGGCGCAACGGTATTTTGCGCGAAACTTTCCCAGCCATTTTCGTGGTGGAACTGAATCAAGAAGAAAACGACTTTGAGCGGGTTTCGTACAGTTATGCAGATCTGTTGACTAAGTCAATTGAAATTTCGTTTGATGAGGCTGCTTCGGCTTAGGTAGGATGACTACCTGGCGTGGTGAAGCCAGCAACAACATGCATTACGGCTGAGGGCCGACACCAACATTCTCGTTGGTGTCGGCCCTTTGTGTTAACCGAATGTGTGCAACGGTGCGCCCACATGGTGGCGCGAAAGGAGCGAATACAACATGGTAACGGTAACGGGACAGCGGGTGCTGGTGATTGGTGGCACGTCGGGTTTTGGCCAGGCGGTTGCCCAACTTGCCCTCAATGAGGGTGCCCAGGTGACAATCATTGGCCGTACGCAGCAACACCTAACGGCCGCACTGGGCAAACTCACGGGAGCGCAAGGTGTCTGTCTGGATGTAGCTGATGGGAACCAGTTACAAAGTTGGCTGGCTGATCAGGCCAACTTTGACCACGTGGTGTCGACTCTCGGTGGCGCCATGGGTGGCGGCTTTTTGGATCACACCGACGACGAAGAGGTTGCGGCAGTGGCGGGTAAGTTTACGACGGGGATGCGGGTCGCGCGGCGCGTGTTGCCCCACCTGAACGAGCAGGGCAGTTTAACGCTGACCGCCGGCGCTGGTGGTCGCCCGTATAATGCCTCGGGCGCCGTGGTGGGCAACCAGGCGCTGATGACTTTGGTGCAAGGACTGGCCGTGGAGGTTGCGCCGCACCAACGCGTTAACGCCGTGGCGCCGTACTGGACGCCAACGGGTTTGTGGCGGAACCTGAGCGACGCCGAGGTCGCCGCGCAGGTAGAGGCCCAAGCGCAGCAAATTCCGCTGGGGCGCGTGGGCACACCGACCGAGGTGGCAACGGCCTACCTATCTTGATGCACAATCACTTCATCACCGGCCAGACCATCTTTGTGGATGGTGGGGTGTCCGCACTGTAAACCCCGTCAGTGGGCCAGCACTTGGTTCGTGCAAAGTTGTGCATAATTGCGTATACTAATGCTAACAAGCACGACAATGAACAGGTAAAGACTGGTGAGGGTTATGGAAATTACCCAGAAAGCTCCGGCCAAAATCAATCTTAGTCTCGACGCGCTGTACCGCCATGGCGATGGTGAGCACGAGTGGCGCATGGTCATGACGAGCATCGACCTGGCGGATTACGTGTCCATACGCCCGGGTGCCCGTAAAATCAGGGTCAGCACGGACAGCGGCTTTGTCCCTGAGGATGCGCGCAACCTCGCGTTCCAGGCGGCCCGTATTTTGCGTCAAGAGGCTGGTATTAATGCCGGTGCATCAATCTACATTGAAAAACACATTCCCGTAGCGGCGGGCCTGGGCGGTGGCTCCGCGGACGCCGCGGCGGTTTTGCGCGGCCTGAACGAACTGTGGGGGCTGCACTACAGCCAGGAACAACTTGCACGGATCGGTCTCAAAGTGGACTCGGACGTGCCCTTTTGTGTGTATTCGCAACCGGCACTGGTTACGGGTCGTGGCGAGCAGGTGACGCCGCTAGGCACCCTGCCCAGCTTTTGGGTGGTTCTGGTAAAGCCGGCTATTTCGGTCACTACGGCCCGTATTTTAAGCATGGTGGACTACGACCAGGTTCTGCACCGGCCGCAAACTGACCGCGTGCTTAAGGGTATCACCCAGCGCAACTTTGACCTGATGGTGTCCGGGATGGGCAACGCACTCGAAGACGTGACTGCCACCCGGTTCCCGGTGATCAAAGAACTTGAACAGCGTCTGGTTAAGTATGGGGCCAGTGTGGCACAGATGAGCGGCACCGGGCCGACCGTCTTTGGCTTGTGCCCCACCCGTTCGCGGGCGGAGCGCGTCTACAACAGTATGCGTGGTTTCTGCAAGGAGGTGTATTTAGTGCGGCCATTGAGACTGGGTTAGCACGCCCAGCGCTGATGGACCAGTAATGCGGCCACGACGGCGCGTTCGTTTGAATGATGCAGGTGGTGGGGGACTACCAACGTATCATTGAGATTAACGCCCGACCGGCGCGGTCGTGCCGAAGAAGTGGAGGAGAAGATGAATAAAGAATCTTCAGGGCGGCACGCGACCGCTGACCATTTTGCCTGGGGCACCTTTTTGAACACGGGTTACACCATCGTGGAGTTGGTATTGGGAGCCATGGTGGGCTCCGTGGCGTTGATTGCGGACGCGTTGCACAATTTGAGTGACGTGCTGGGCCTCGTGTTGGCGTGGGGCGCGGAGCTGTTGACGCGGCGGCACCCCACGTTACGACGGACATACGGCTTGAAGGGTACCACCATCCTGGCGGCGTTGGTCAACGCACTCATGTTGGTGATTGCCATGGTGTTGATCGTGGCGGAAGCTGTCAATAAACTGCATCATCCAGCCCCGGTCGCGGGGTGGTCCGTGGTGCTGATCGCGGGCGCGGGGGTCCTCGTCAACGGGGCCACGGCGCTGCTGTTTGGTCGGGGCAACAAGGACCTCAACGTGCGGGGGGCCTTTTTGCACATGGCTGCAGATGCCGGCGTGTCGCTAGCCGTGGTCGTCGCCGGTATCATCATGATCGTCACCGGGTGGCGCTGGGTGGACCCGGTAGCCTCGTTAGTAGTGGCGGGCGCAGTGCTCGGATTAACGTGGGGATTGTTACGTGATGCCCTCAACATGGCGTTGGCGGCGGTTCCCCGTAGTATCGACACCCGGCAGGTGGAGGCAGTCATTGCGCATTGCCCGAGCGTGGTGAGCTACCACGACCTGCACATCTGGGCCATTAGCACGGCCGACACGGCACTGACGGTACACGTGCGGCGGAACACCCACGAACATAACGACGCGTTCTTGGACGAACTCGCTGCACGAATCCGGGAACAGTGCGGCATCACCCACATCACCATCCAGGTCGAGTACGGCAATAATGACGGTGATAACGACTACTAGTCTACTAGTCACTACACCGGGTGCCAGTGGGAAAAAAACCGTCGACGATAGGCGAACATTGTTGAATAATGGGTGGAAATGGCTAGCGTAAAGACGGATATTCGGTTATAATCGATTGATAAAATACGTAAAACATTGAAACTCAGAGGAGATAACAACATGAAAACCCGTCGTAGTGATCGACTGATTGATATGACCCGCTACTTGTTAGAGCGGCCCCACACGCTGGTGCCCCTAACCTTTTTTTTCGCAGCGCTATGAATCAGCTAAATCGTCCATCAGTGAAGACCTGGCCATCATTCGCCGTACTTTTAAGCAGCGGCAAACTGGCATTTTGGAGACCGTCCCTGGGGCCGCTGGTGGCGTGCGCTACATTCCCATGATTGGCATCGACGAAGCTAACGAGTTTATCAGCGAGATGGCTGGTCGCTTGGCGGACACTGACCGGTTACTACCTGGTGGGTACGTGTACCTCAGTGACCTTCTCGGCACGCCGGAAGTTTTGCGCCAAATCGGTCGCCTAATTGCGACCCAGTACCTGGATTCCCGCGTGGATGCCGTCATGACGGTGGCCACTAAGGGAATTCCGATTGCCCAAAGTGTCAGTCAGTACTTGAACGTACCGTTTGTGATCGTGCGGCGTGATTCTAAGGTGACGGAAGGCTCCACCGTATCCGTCAACTACGTCTCGGGTTCGTCGGACCGTGTCCAGAAGATGGAACTCAGCAAGCGTTCCTTGCGTGCCGGCGAAGGCGTCCTGATCGTGGACGACTTCATGAAGGGCGGCGGCACCGTTAACGGGATGAAGAGTCTGATTGAAGAATTTGATGCTGAAACGGTCGGCGTTTCCGTCTTTGCCGAAGGGACGTTCAACGGTGACCACATGGTCGATGATTACACCTCGCTATTGAAAGTTGACACGGTCGACGGTAAGGAAAAGAGCATCCACGCGGCGGCCGGGAACTACCTGCAGCGCAACGAGGATCTGCTCAAGGAGTTGGGTAATTAATGTCATCCTACTTGGAACCCATCAAGACGGCCATCTTCGTCTTTCCGTTCCTGGCTGCTTTGCTGAGTTTACCGTTCGTCATTTTGCAGTACCGACGCTACGGCAGCTTTTTGTGGAGCCGTACTATCGTCCTGTTTTTCTTCGTGTTTTACATGCTGTGTGCATACTTCCTGATTATTTTGCCGTTGCCACCCATCCACGTGGTGGCGGCATTGCAAACGCCGCGGTACAACCTCGTACCGTTGATGTTTGTGCGGGAATTCATGAAGTATTCTGGGTTTGAGCTCACTAATTGGCACACCTGGTTGGCGACGCTTAAGCAGCGTCGTTCCTGCAACCTGCGTTTAACCTAATGCTGACCGTGCCGTTTGGCTTCTACATGCGCTACTACTTTAGGCGCTCGTGGTGGCAGGCAGTGTTATTGACGTTTGGCCTGAGCCTCTTCTTTGAACTGACCCAGTTGTCGGGGTTGTACCTGATCTACCCCCGGCCTTACCGCTTGTTCGATGTGGACGACTTGTTGATCAACACCACCGGCGGGGTCCTCGGTTTTGGGTTGACGCCCCTGATTGCGGTGGCCTTTCCCAACCGGGCCCGGATGGATGCTCAAAGTTTTGCCCAGGCTGACCGGGTCGGGCCACTGCGGCGTTTTGCGGCGTGGCTGGTCGACTTTGTGATTATTCGGGGTCTGGTGGCGTTCTTGTTGAGTGCCGTACTCCGGTGGTTGGGTCACGCCGGGCTGGCGGCAAGCTGGCTGGTGACGTACCTGGTGCCAGTCCTGTGCTTAATGTACCTGACTCCGCTGTGGTTGCACGGCCAGACGCTGGGCAAAAAGTTGTTACGGATACGCATCGTGGGCGTGAATGGGACGTCACTGTCGTGGTGGCGGCTGGGGTTACGTCAGGGTGTACTGTACCTGATTACGCTGCCGCTGTTGCGGGTCTGGACGCACGAACTAACTGGTGTATTGGCTAATGTGGGTGCCCGGACGCAGCTCAACTTGCTAGCGTTGGGCCTACTCAGCGTGGGCGTGCTGTTCGTGGTCTGGAACCTTTGCTGGCAGTTGTTGCGGCGTCGGGAGCGGTTGTTCTACGAAGCGTGGGCGGGTACCGAACAAGTGGCGCTCAAACCACGCACCGCGGTACCAACACCAGTTGCGCTAACGCCAGACGCGCGGCAAAGTGATGGTAGTAAATGATACTCAGCAACGATAATTGAAATGTACTGTGAGGGACCACCTGGGCGGGGTCCCTTTTGTTGTGTGGTTGGGACGTTAGAACGGAGATGGCAGGGCCTATACCAATTACGGCAAGTGCGCGGTGACTATGCTATCATTACAGGTGACACCAAAACCAAAACTTACAGGAGCGAGAGTATACATGACAGCAAAATACACGATTATTTTAGCCGCGGGTAAGGGTACGCGGATGAAGAGCAAGCTACACAAGGTGTTGCACCGTGTTGCGGGCAAGTCGATGGTCGACCACGTGTTGACCCAGGTAGAGCAAATTCATCCCGAAGCCGTGGTCACTGTGGTTGGTCACGACGCTGAGGCGGTCAAAGCTGAGTTGGGGGACCGTACGCAGTTTGCTGAACAGAAGGAACAGTTGGGGACTGGGCACGCTGTTTTGCAGGCTGAAAGCATTTTGGGTGGTCGCGACGGGGTGACAATGATTGTCAGTGGTGACACACCGCTGTTGACTGCCGCCACGTTTGAGAAGTTGTTCGCCTACCACGCGGACAAGGGCGCCAAGGCCACAATTTTGACGGCGGCAGCGCCAGATCCGACTGGCTATGGGCGCATCATCCGTGGCGATTTGGGTACCGTCCAGAAAATCGTGGAACAAAAGGACGCCACGCCGGAAGAAGCCAAAATCAACGAAATTAACACCGGCGTGTTCTGCTTTGACAACAAGGCTTTGTTCTCGGCCTTGCACGAAGTGACGAATGATAACGCGCAGGGTGAGTATTACCTGACGGACGTGATTGAAATCCTGAAGCGGCGCGGTGATGTGGTGGCCGCATACAAAATGCCAGACTTCAACGAAAGTATGGGCGTGAACGACCGGGTGGCTTTGGCCGCCGCGGCGAGTGTGATGCGCGACCGGATCAACGAGGAGCACATGCGTGACGGGGTGACCCTGATTGACCCTGAGCGGACGTACATTGATGCGGACGTGCAGATCGGCAACGATACGGTCATTGAGCCGGGCGTTTACCTGAAGGGTCAGACCGTGATTGGTAATGATTGCCACATCAGGTCGGGTTCGACCATCGTCAACAGTACCATTGAAGACGGCGTGACCGTCACGAGTTCGACGATTGAGGACAGTATTATGCACAAGAACAGTGATATTGGTCCGAACAGCCACCTACGTCCACAGAGTGATATTGGTGAGGGCGTCCACATCGGGAATTTCTGTGAAGTGAAGAAGGCCACGATTGGCGCTGGCACCAAGGTGGGGCACTTGACGTACGTGGGTGACGCGACCCTGGGCAAGAACATCAACGTTGGCTGTGGCGTGGTCTTTGTCAACTACGATGGGGTCAAGAAGTGGCATACGAACGTGGGCGATGACGCCTTTATCGGCAGCAACTCCAACATCGTGGCACCGGTGGACGTGGCGGATCACAGTTTCATTGCGGCGGGTTCGACAATCACGAACGACGTGCCGTTCCACGCCATGGCGATTGCCCGGTCACGGCAGACGACGAAGCCAGATTATTGGGACCGGCTGCCATTGTCCGACTCGGAGGACTGGCAGTAGCGAGCGCAACGCAGGCCGTTGTGGTTACGGTAGTGTGTAGCGCGGTTAAATCAAATAAGTACAGGGTGGCCCTTAAGCATTGTGGCCACCCTTTCTTATCTACGCCAGTTGGTTGATGGTAAAGAAAACAATAGTTTGATCACTAAATGTCCGTACTGGCGCCACTAATCGCATTAATTGGGCGCGTTTGCTGTGGGGGCGGTCTTCGTCCTGACACTCTGATTGTCACACCTCAGTTGGTGGTGTACTTTCATGTCTTGCCGGCCCGTTCCTAACCAACTTTTTATGGCATTTGCGGTGTTGAACCAAGGAACTTTCAGAAATAATTTCATGAGAGCCAGTCAACGTCACTTGCTTTTTGTGATTAATCGTCTAGACTTAATACGTAAGCAGAATCCGAACAAATACACATATGGAGGCCACCATGTCTGCGCATTACGCTGACCCGAAATTAAAAATTTTTGCCCTGAACTCCAACAAGCCGTTGGCGGAAAAGATTGCCGCTGAGGTTGGTGTTGAGTTGGGTAAGTCGTCCGTGAACCGTTTCTCTGATGGGGAAATTCAGATTAACATCGAGGAAAGTATCCGTGGGGATGATATTTACTTGATCCAGTCCACCTCGGCGCCGGTTAACGACAACCTGATGGAATTGCTCATCATGATCGATGCCCTGCGGCGTGCGTCCGCCCACACCATTAACGTGGTGATGCCGTACTACGGGTACGCCCGTCAAGACCGCAAGGCGCGGAGCCGTGAACCGATTACCGCCAAGTTGGTGGCTAACATGCTCGAACGTGCCGGTGCCGACCGGGCGTTATTGCTGGACCTCCATGCGGCACAAATCCAGGGTTTCTTTGATATCCCAGTTGACCACTTGATGGGGGCGCCGCTGCTGGCGGACTACTTCCTCAGCAACCACTTTGTTGGTGACGATACCGTGGTCGTTTCTCCTGACCATGGTGGGGTGACGCGTGCCCGGAAGCTGGCCGAGTTCCTGAAGTCGCCGATTGCTATCATCGACAAGCGGCGGCCACGGCCAAACGTGGCTGAGGTCATGAACATTGTCGGTAACGTCAAGGACAAGCACTGTATCATTATCGATGATATGATTGACACCGCGGGGACTATCACCTTGGCTTCGGCGGCGTTGAAAGAAGCCGGCGCCAAGTCCGTGCTGGTTTCCGCAACCCACGCCGTGTTCTCTGGCCCAGCCGTTGAGCGGTTGAAGAATTCTCCGATTGAGCAGGTCGTGGTGACCGACTCGATCCAGCAGCCGGAGGACAAGAAGTTCGACAAGTTGGTGACCGTTTCAGTTGGTCCACTGATTGGCCGGGCCATCAAGCACATTCACGAAAACCGGCCAGTGTCCCCATTGTTCCAGAATCGGTTCCGTCGGGACGCTGAGTAGTACGTATAGATAGCAAAGGAGCAACCACGATCGCGTGGTTGCTCCTTTTTGATTGTGTGGTTTTTTTTGTCAGTCATTTTGGTGGGTCTGCGCGGCGAGCATATCCCGAATTTCTTTGAGGTAGGTTTCTTCTGCCGACGGGGCCGCGGGCGCAGGTTTAGCACGGTGGGTGAGTCGGTTGATGATTTTGACCAACAGGAACACGACGAACGCCATAATGATGAAGTTGATCACATCACTGATGAACGTCCCGACAGTGAACTTAGCGCTGAACACGGTGAAGTACAATCCGTCTAAGTTTGCTTTACCCATAAACAATGACAGTAATGGCTGATCAAATTAGTGGTGAGGGATTTCACCAGGCTGGTGAAAGCACCGCCAATGATAACGCCCACAGCTAGGTCGACCATGTTGCCACGACTAATAAATTCTCGAAACTCTTTCAGCATAGTACTCCTCCTCCTGGATGCTCAGTCAGCGTAACCATTACAAGGAATATTTTAGCATGGTTAGAAGGCTATCGTGTGGGTAGCGCCCAAAATCATGGTGAGGATGGTGTAGGCTAGGATGAGGCCGCCGGCGACAAAATGGCGGCGTTTGTTCATGACCATCATGGCAACGTATTCACGGATGGTGGCGTTGGGCAGGAAGTACAGACGGGTCTTGGCCCCGATTCCGTTCGCGTCGATACCAGCACGGCGGGCAAAAATACCAGCACGCAGTAAGTGATAATTATTCGTGCAAAACATCGCGTGATAAGGCCGTCCCTGTTGGTGTTGATCGATGATGCGGCGTGAAAAGCGCATGTTCTCCAGGGTCGTGCGGCTTTGATCCTCGAGGAGGGTCGCTGTAGCCGGAATGCCGTGGGCCACCGCATACGCTTGCATGGCTTGGGCTTCGCTGACCTGTTCATCGGGGCCCTGGCCGCCAGACAAGATGATGGTCGGTGCTGGCAGTCCCTGCGCCACTTGCCGCTGGTAGCGGGCAATGGCTACGTCAATGCGGGCGCCCAGCAGACGGGATACCCGGTGGCCGTCCAGTAGTCCGGCCCCGAGGACGATCAGGTACTGGAGCGGCTGACGGGTCCGCCAGCAATTGTAAGCGATGAGGGCGGTGAGAAAGTTCAGGCCGGTAATGGCAATGTACAACCAGCAACAGTTTACCAAGACCGTCAGTGAGTAGGCCAACCAGGCTGGCAACAGTTGGTGGCCGACGGTATCCAAAATACTGAGTAGCACCAAACCCGCGGCAATCATTAAAGTGAGCATGTTGCCCAGACTATGGCCTTCACGGCGCCACACGAGCAAAGCGTTCCATAATAACCACACTAGGTGGAAGGCCACCAGCATGATCACGGGCACACCGACGATTACGAGGGCGATGAGAGCCACGACGAGGAGCGTGGTACTATTGGCCACCATGACGATTACGGCGGCGAGGGTGAGCAGGCTGAACAAAGCTAGGTTGATCAGCAACCCGTTGACGAGCCGGCGAGGTTCACTGAGGTAACTGTACGTAGCCAGGCCGCAACAACCCGCAGCAATCAGGAAGACGCCAAAAAGAAACCAGTTCATGTGCATTCCGCCTTTCAGTCGAGTGCCGAATAGATTATAATGAGAGCAAATTAGAAAGTGGTGATAAAAATGACCGACCCAGTTTTTGGTACTAAGGATCCCAAGTTGGACTACGTCGAGCGCCGCGGCGTGTACGCCGTTATTCCGGATGCGTCGGGCCAGCGGCTACTCATGTTGGGCGCACCTAACTCGGCAATTTTCCTGCCGGGGGGCGGCGTTGAGGCTGGCGAAGATGACCAGGCGACTTTGCAACGGGAACTGCTTGAAGAATTTGGCGTGCGGGTCACAATTGATGACAAACTGGGCGCGGCGGCGGAGTACTTTTACTCCCATCACCGGCAAACGGCCTATTACCACCCCGCAACGTTTTACGCGTGTCATGGGATCGAACAGGTGGCGCCACCACTGGAAAACTTCAACACGTTGATGTTGATGCCCATTAGCGTGGCAGCTGGCCAGTTGAAGCGGCCGACCCACCGGTGGGCGGTCGCACGCTGGTTGGAACTGCAGGCGCATATTCACGAGGGTTAACGCAATACATACCGTTCGATGGCCTGAGCGACGCCGTCTTCGGCGTTGGTGCCGGTCACGGCATTGGCCTGGGCTTTGACGCGGGGATGGCGTTACCCATCGCCACGCCCCAGCCGGCATAATTGAACATGGACAGGTCATTGGCCTGGTCACCTAGCACCATCACTTCGTCGGGTTGAACATGCAGTTTGGCCGCTAAGCCAGCGAGGGCGCGCCCCTTGCTGGCTCTTTGGTTCAGCACTTCCAGAAAGTAGGGTTCACTGCGCACGATGGTGTAAGCAGCGCGGGTGGCGGGGGCTAGGTGGGCTTGTAACCGGTCAATCTGTGCGGGTTGGTCAATGAACATAATTTTGGCAAAGCGGGTGTCCGGTGCAAAGTCGTCCGGGGTACGCACCACCAAGTTAATAAACGTCAGGCGTGCTTCCGTCCGGGTGAGGGCGGATGTTGGTGACTGTCCCGCGTACAATGTCTGGTTGTCTTCAGCGTGAATGTCTACGTGGAAGCGTTGGCTCAGGGTGTAGAACCGGGCGTAGTCAGCAAGGGTCACCTCGTGTTGTAGCAGCACGGTTCCACTCGCGCAACTTTGTACCAACGCGCCGTTGTAGGCGATGGCGTAATCATCGTCGGTGGTCAGACCCAGCGGCTCGAGGTAGGTGGCAATGCCGGGTAGGGGCCGGCCGGTACACAGCACGACTCGGACTCCCGCGGCCCGGGCGGCGCGAATAGCCTCACGGTTGCGCTGGCTAACTGCGTTGTCGTGGTTGAGCAAGGTGCCATCCATATCGGTTGCGATGAGTTTGATCGTCATGTTACTACCTCCCGTTACAGTAGTCGGTTGATACGCGGATCAATGATCTGTCCGTGGGCAAGGTACTGCTGAAATTCGCCGTACGCGGGCTGCCAATCCGGGTCGTCTTTGCTCGTCAGCATGACTTTGGGGAAGAAGAACCGCTGGTCGCCGCTGACCTTACCGGTAATGGCCGCTACCAGCGGGCTCAATGTGGATAATTCCTCTAGTGAGCCGTCGAGTTGCATAATCTCGATTTGGGTCTTGGGACTCGCGCTGGTCGGGTCGTACTGGTCGTATGGCAAGTCAAAGCTGTTGTTGATGGCCGTGTAGTACGCGGGATCAAAGCCGGCATCCGCAACGGCCTGGCGCATTGCGGGCAGGAGGTCCGCCGTCCCGGTCGAAAACGGTAATGACTTCAGCGGCCGGCGGTTCAGGAACCGGTCAGCTAGGTCACTCAAAATCGGATCGGGGTACCGCTGCCAGTAGTGAAAGTAGGTGGTGAGCACGCCGTCGTCCAGCTGGAGGTAGTCATCCAGATTAAAGTCTTGGCCAAAGAACGGAATCAGTAGCCGCGGCCGGAATTCCTTTTTGACGCTGCCGGCTTCGTACAGTTCCTTGGCGCGCTTGAGGACGCCAGTGAGAACTACTTCCATCCCGCGGGACACGGGGTGGAAATAAACTTGCTGGTACATTTGGAAGCGACTCACGATGTAGTCCTCCACCGCGTGCATCCCGCTGGGTTCAAAGGCGATGCCACCCGCGTAGGGCCGCATTACGCGCAGGATCCGGGTGAGGTCAAAGAGACCGTAGTTGGTCCCGGTGTTGTACGCGTCCCGCAGCAGGTAGTCCATTCGGTCGGCATCGATTTGGCTGCTGATCATTTGGACCACTTGGGGATTAGGGTACTGGTGGTCAATCACGCTAGCCACTTGGTCAGGGAACTCGGGGCTCACACCACGCAGGATGGCGTTCACGCGGGTATCTGGACTAGTAATAATTTCCCGGGTAATATCTTCGTGGTTGGTATGGAAGATGTGTTCAAAGGTGTGCGAATAAGCGCCGTGGCCGATGTCGTGGAGTAGCGCAGCACACAGGGTGAGCAGCCGTTCGGAATTGTCCCACAGGCCATCTCCGGGTGTGCGGCTGGGGTAATTAGCGGCAAAGTTGTCACAGATCTCACGCGCAATTTCGTATACGCCCAGTGAGTGGGTGAAGCGTGTGTGCTCGGCACCCTGGAAGACAATGCTACTGACACCGAGCTGATGAATGCGGCGTAAGCGTTGCATTTCGGGTGAGTTGATCAAATCGAGAATAACGCTGTCTTGCACGTGGATATAATTGTGGACCGGGTCGCGAAAGACTTTTTCGCGCGGTAATTTTTTTTATTTGCCATGTAGTCCCCTCCTGGAAACGTTTCTACTACTTTAAGTATAGCCAAACTAGCAGTCTGCGTCACCATGCAGGGTGTTGTGCCTCATAGCTGGTGAGCGGATGGGTGGCGGAGGCAGTTGTCGGGGTCACACCATCCCCCGGTAGCCGTTGCGGCGGCTTTGGCATATAATACAGGGCAGAGAGGATGACAAGTATGGACATGACACGCGGCGTCCCGGTTCAAATTCACCTTGAAACGTGGGTCAACCAGGACGGAAACAATGAACACCATGAATTTAATGAACCCGGACAACTCGTCCAAATGGGGGACACATTATATATACGCTACCGTGAACAGGCGGACGATGATTCCACCATCCCGTTACTTTTAAGATCGCTGGGGCTGACTCCGTGATGCTCACCCGTGGTAACGCGGAAACCGACACCCGGCTGCAGCTACAGTTCGAAGCCGAAAAAGCCGTGGTGGCACGGTACACGACCCCGTACGGTATAATTCCCGTGCAGACCATTACGCCACGGATGGATGTGGCCTATACCAGCGCACCACTGAATGGTGAGGTGTACATCGAGTACCGGCTTGATGCGAACAAGCAACACTTGGGTGATTACCGCCTGCACCTGAACTTTACTGGAGCCAATTAAATTAACGTGAACGCGCAGCTAAATGTCACAAATGTGGTATGCTACTATTGATATGTAGATGGTTCGCTGGTATCATTGAACCTATCTGCGAAAACGGGAAAGGGGCGCGACTAACTTGAAACTGGAAGTATTCCAAGACGCCGACAAAAGCGAGCTGTCCTTAATTGAGGTTGCACGCGCAATCTTAAATGAAAAGGGCGAACCAATTGCGTTTGCTGATCTGGTCAATCAAATTCAGACCTACTTGGGCCGGAGTGACGAAGAAATTCGTGAACGCTTGCCACAGTTTTATACTGATGTGAACGAAGATGGTGAGTTTATCTCGCTGGGTGAGAACGTCTGGGGGCTGCGCTCCTGGTATCCATACGAATCCGTCGACGAAGAGGTTAACCACCCCGAAGACGAAGAAGGGGCGCCCCAGCGCAAGAAGCGTAAGAAGGTCAACGCCTTCTTGGCTGACGTTGCTGATGACGATGACGTCATTGATTACAACGCCGATGATCCTGAAGACGATGATCTTGACGATACTGACGATGACTACGATGACGGTGAAGCTGGTTATGCGGACGACGACGATGCGGCTGTCGATGATGATGCCGACGAAACGGACGACACGCCAGACAAGCTGCCAGATGGTATCGAAGGTCAGTTAGCTGAGTTTAGCGATGACGATGATGATACTGATTATGATGATTAGATAGTATGACTGTGGGGCCGCGTAATGGACGTGGCCCTATTATTATGCGCAGGTTAGGCGTTATTGGTGCTGTGAGTCTGCAGCAGGCGACCAACCCGGTATGGGGTTGACCGTCCTTGATATCCCTGCCGGTAATCCCTTGACTTTGGCATGTCATCCCGGTAATATACTTATTGGGCACTCTGCAGAACCTATGTAGAGTCAATCGGTTACAAGCTCCCTATTCCATTGTGAATGGGGAGCTTGTTTTTTTTGTTTTTGTTTTTCCCCGCGGTAAAGTCGTTGTTGGCTGTCGTGGCGACACGCAGTCTAGGATAGGAGAGTTGATATGACCAAGTATATTTTTGTCACTGGTGGCGTTGTTAGTTCCCTGGGCAAGGGGATTGTTGCCGCATCACTTGGCCGCCTGTTGAAGAGTCGCGGTCTCAAAGTTACCATTCAGAAGTTTGATCCATATTTGAACGTCGATCCCGGTACCATGAACCCTTACCAGCATGGTGAAGTGTTCGTGACCGACGATGGCGCCGAAACGGACCTGGATTTGGGTCACTACGAGCGGTTTATCGATATCAACTTGAACAAATACAGTAACTTCACGGCTGGTAAAATTTATTCGGAAGTTTTGCAGCGTGAACGTCACGGTGAATACCTGGGCGGGACGGTGCAGGTAATCCCACACGTCACTAACATGATTAAGGAAAAGATTATGCGTGCCGCGAAGCACACTGATTCGGATGTTATCATCACCGAAATCGGTGGTACCGTGGGTGACATTGAAAGTGAACCATTCTTGGAAGCTATTCGTCAGATGAAGGCGGATGTGGGCGCTGAAAACACCTTCTACATCCACGCTTCCTTGGTACCATACTTGCGGGCTGCCGCTGAACTCAAGACCAAGCCAACGCAGCACACCGTCAAGGAACTGCGTAGCATCGGGATTCAGCCGAACATGTTGGTTTTGCGGACGGAAAAGCCCGTCACCGACGAAATGAAGCAGAAGATTGCCATGTTTACGGACGTGCCGACGGAAGCCGTTATTGAGTCGCGGGATGTGCCCACCATTTACTCAATCGTGCGCAAGCTGAACGAACAGGGCATGGACCAATACGTGGTTGACCACCTGGGCTTGAAGACGAAGCCGGCTGACATTAGCGACTTTGTTGAGTTGGAGCACCGGGTGCAGAACTTGCAGGGGAGCGTTAAGATTGCCCTCGTCGGTAAGTATGTTTCCCTCAAAGGCGCCTACATTTCCGTGGCTGAAGCGCTGCGGGCTGCCGGATACAGCTTCAACACCAAGATTGAGCTCAACTCCCTCCAGGCTGAAGACGTGACCGATGAAAACGCGGACGAGTTGCTGGGGGATGCGGATGGCATTCTAGTTCCTGGTGGCTTTGGTGACCGGGGTCTGGAAGGCAAAATTGCTGCTATTCGCTACGCACGTGAGCATGACGTCCCGTTCCTGGGCATTTGCTTGGGGATGCAGATGGCGTCGATCGAATTTGCCCGGGATGTGGTTGGAATCAAGGATGCCATCAGCACCGAAACTGCGGATCACGGTACCCCAATTATTGATATTCTGCCTGACCAGGAAAACGTGGAAAACATGGGCGGTACCTTGCGTTTGGGGCTGTATCCATGTGACCTGAAGCCGGGTTCAGTTGCCGCCGCTGCATACGGCAACGTTAAGGAAGTACAGAAGCGTCATCGTCACCGTTACGAGTTCAACACGAAGTACCGCGCTCAGCTTGAGGCCAAAGGGTTGGTGTTCTCCGGTACGAGTCCTGATAACCGGCTGATGGAAGTCATCGAGTTGCCGACCAACAAGTTCTTTGTTGCTAGTCAGTACCACCCAGAATTCCAGTCTCGGCCAACGAAGCCAGAACCACTATTCAAGGCGTTCATCAAGGCCGCGGGGAACTTCTAAAGAAAGTTAAATAATTAATCTGTAGTTTTGTTTAAGAGGGGCGGCGCTTGCTTTTAGCGCCGCCCTTCTATAAACTGGAATAATGAGTGAAGTTGGTAACCTGACATTAAAGAACGGCCACAGGTAAACGCTTGCAGGCCGCCCAGGGTGGCGAATCGTCATCTTGCTCATTTGGTTATCGCGCCCGTCAGCGGGTTCACGGATAAATTCAACAATTAAACGTTACGAAATGATTTTCAACGAGGAATTTTTTTGATGGAAAAAAATGCTGATTCATGGGGGGAAGAGACTGTCTGGCGAGGTCACAATTGGTGGCGCTAAAAACAGCACTGTTGCGCTGATTCCCGCTGCCATCCTGTCCCGGACACCAGTACTGCTAACTGGGGTGCCACATATCCAGGATGTTTACAACTTGATGAGTATCCTGGCTGAGATGAATGTGACCTCTGACTTCAGTGGTAATGACCTACGCATTGACCCGACGCAGATCGTGATGACCGATCTCCCCAGTGGGAAAATCAAGAGCCTGCGGGCGTCTTATTACTTTATGGGCGCCATGTTGGGCCGCTTTGGACATGCGGTCGTGGGGTTGCCTGGTGGTGATGACATTGGGCCGCGGCCAATTGACCAACACATTAAGGGGTTCGAGGCCCTGGGTGCCAAAGTGGCGGACCATAACGGGGCCATTGTTTTAAATGCGCCTGAAGACGGCCTGCATGGAGCACATATTTTCCTCGACATGGTGTCGGTGGGGGCAACCATCAATATCATTCTTGCGGCGGTCACTGCCCACGGACAGACGGTTATTGAGAACGTTGCACGGGAGCCGGAAATTATTGACCTCGCTACGTACCTCAACAATATGGGCGCGACGATTCGTGGTGCCGGTACTGACGTGATTCGCATTGAAGGTGCCAGTCGGTTGGCGGCGAACAACGCGCATACCATCATTCCTGACCGTATTGAGGCGGGCACGTACTTGTCCATTGCGGCAGCCCAGGGTGACGGTATCCTGGTCAAGAACATCATTGCGGAACACCTGGATTCTTTTTTTGGCCAAGTTAGAGGAAATGGGTGTGGTCATGGATGTAGGGGAAGATTCCATCTTTGTATACCCTTCCGGTGAGCTTCACGGCGTGACGATTAAGACTGCGCCATACCCCGCTTTGCCACTGACCTCCAGCAACCGTTGACTCCGTTATTGATGAAAGCCGACGGGGAGGCGATGGTGATCGACACCATCTATCCCAAACGGACCCGGCACGTGCCGGAACTCCTCAAGATGGGAGCTAACATCAGGGTGGAGGATGATCACATCAAGATTCGTCACTGCGACCAACTGACCGGCGCGACGGTTGCGGCTGAAGAGATTCGGGCCGGCGCGTGCTTAATGCTGGCCGGGTTGATGGCGCAGGGCGAAACGACCATCACCAAAGTCGATAACATTCTCCGCGGTTATGACCGTGTGGTAATGAAGTTGCAAGGCTTGGGCGCGGACGTTCAGCTAGTGGACAGCGCCAGCTGAAAATTGCCAAAAGTGCGCATTCGTGTTAACATACTACAGTTAAGATAATAAGAATCTCTGGGTCAGGCAATGGCTCAGGGCGAAGGAGAAATGATCATGAAGCAAGGAATTCACCCAGATTATCACCAGGTCGTATTCATGGACTCAACGACTGGTTACAAGTTTATTGCTGGCTCCACTAAGACCAGCAGCGAGACTGTCACCATGGACGATGGTAAGGAATACCCATTGGTTCGTGTTGAAACGACGTCTGACTCCCACCCGTTCTACACTGGCAAGCAGAAGTTTGCTAAGGCGGATGGCCGTGTTGAGCGGTTCAACAAGAAGTACGGTTTTACGAGCAAGTAATGATGTACTTATAAAATCCCGGTTAGCGCCGGGGTTTTTGTTTGGGCAAAAAAAGGTAGCGCGTCTGGCTATTAAATCACGTTTAGCTTTACTTATATGTCAATAAGCTCTTGCTAATGAACGGCCAAAAAAATAAAAATTATCCTGTGATAAATTGGCGCGTTCACGGATAATAATTTGGTATTATAAGTTGCGTAGAGAGGCGCAAGCCAAACTCAAACCTAAACTTACACTCCCCAAAAAAAAGTTCCCCCAAACTTTTCCTCCGCTAGCGGAGGTTTTTTTTACTCTCAGTTAGGACTTTGTCCTTACTGAGAGTTAACTCGGAGCAATGGCCAAGCCATTGCGAGAGACTGTAGCATTGGCTGGCTTGAGCGCAGATGGCGAAGAACTAGCGGAGTGTCGATGGTCAGTTAGGACTTTGTCCTCACTGAGAGTTAACTCGGAGTAATGGCCAAGCCATTGCGAGAGATTGTAGCATTGGCTGGCTTGACCGCTGATGGCTGAAAGCTAGCGGAATGGCGATGCCCAGTACGGACATTGTCCTTACTAGGAAAATTATCTGTGATCGCTCGGTGAGGTGAGGATAAGTTTGAATCCCTGCCACGCACCCCAAGGACTGATGATGATGCCCCCCGCTGTGGGTGGGTGACACAAGATTGTAGGATTGTTAGGTTGTCGTTAAAGACAGTCAGTGCGCTGTTTGTCGGGGTATTAATGGTGTGACTACTTTTATGTGTGAAGTAAATCACATAAATTTACGTTTATTATAACTAGCCAGATGTGTCAATGTTGTGGTATCGTTTACGGACGGATGGCCGTCACGAATATGATTTCTTGGTGGCGCTGTCGACGTTACACAGGGATAATCGTTGTATTTGCAACGTTTATTGACAAGGGTGACAGAAGTGTCCGCCACAGCATTATTTAACTAATGGTACTATAAATAAATTATTATAAAGTTCGCCAAAATAAAAAAATATATTTATTGATGTTGCTGAGCACAGCTTGTTAGATTTGGTACTATATAACTTGTAGAGAGGCATCAGCCTATCTCAAACCTAAACTTACACTCCCCAAAAAAAGTTCCCCCAAACTTTCCTCCGCTTGCGGAGGTTTTTTTTTACTCCCAGTTAGGACATTGTCCTTACTGAGAGTTAACTCGGAGCAATGGCTAAGCCATTGCGAGAGACTGTAGCATTGGCTGGTTTGACCGCTGATGGCGAAAAGCTAGCGGAATGGCGATGCCTGGTAAGGACATTGTCTTTATGTCCCTACTGGGAGCTAACTCGGAACAATGGCCGAGACTGTAGCGTTGGCTGACTAGATGGCTGATGATGGAAAAGAATAGGAATACCGATGGCCATTAGGGACATTGTCCTTACTGGGAGACATCTCGGTGCCAGGACAGCTAACTACACAATCAGCGACCTTTCCCGGCGCGAAACTAAATGCATTTTGCCATTTGCGCGCCAAAATCCTCACGGTGAGGAAATGCTTCTGTTAAACTGTTCATGTTAGTCGATTTGCGCGGGGCTGAAACTGCCAGGTACCGAGCTGGAATGTCGAGGCCAAAGTGGTCCTGGGCATCCCAGCCCGTCCCATTCTGTCTCTGAACGCTCCGCTCTGCTGATTGGAGGGCAGAATATGCGTAAATTTAGCCAGTACCTATATTACCTGAATATTATCGGCATGCTGTTGTACGTCATTATCTGTGGGACGTTGCTAGCTATGGGCCATCCGTGGCGCAGTAGCCAGCTGGGCCTGATTGGGCAGGTTGCCGCTGGGCTGGTGTTGGCCTCCGTGCCGCTTGCACTGACCAAGTGGTTGCACGTGCAGTTGCCACCGTTATTGGTGGCGCTGTACGAGTTGTTTATCCTAATGTCGATCCTGTTAGGTACCGGGATGGGGATGTACTCGGTGCCGTACTGGGACAAAGTTGAGCACGCCTTCTCTGCGGCCATGTTAGCCGGACTCGGGTACATGATCTTTGCGGCCCTGACGCCCGCCGACCAGCGTGACCAGGTCAGCCCGCTATTACTGAGCATCTTTGCGGTGGCATTCGGGACAATGGTCGGTGTCTGCTGGGAGTTTTACGAGTTTACCGGTGATGGTTTGTTCGGCCTCGACATGCAGCGGTACATGAGCGGTGGACACTTGTTGGCTGGTCGGGCCGCGCTCATGGACACCATGGGCGACCTGTGCATGGACTTTGTGGGGAGCCTGGCGCTGGGCATCGTCGGGTACTTTGGTATTCGGCGGAATCGGCACTGGCTCGACACTTACATGCTGCGGCGGATAAAGTAGTGGCATCGGGGCCCGATTCGCGGTAAAATTGATGGGTTCAAATCAGTTGTGGGTAGTAACACGTTGCTACCTGATCGTGGTGCGGATCACGATCTAATCAAAAACGGGTACGTGCAGTTGATGTGCCTACGTTTTTATATAGGGGAGATACTGTCATGAAAATGACTCTGGATACAATTGCCAGCGTGGTGGGTGCCACAGCACCAGCTAACGCTGACCAGGTGACGGTGACTGGCGTGTGTTTTGACGCCCGGAAGGTGCAACAGGGCGACCTGTTTGTACCATTGAAGGGTCACCGTGATGGTCATGAGTTTATTGAGCAGGCCTTTGCCGGTGGCGCGGTCGCTAGTTTCTGTGACCACGCGCATGCAGAGAGTACGCAAAGCCGCGTGGGTACTGCGCCGCTACTGGTGGTGGATGATCCACTCAAGGCGCTACACGCGTGGGCACGTTACTATCTGCTGATTAAAGTGAACCCCAAAGTGGTTGCCATTACGGGTAGTAACGGGAAAACGACCACCAAGGACATGACGGCCGCAATTTTGGCCAGCCAGTACCGGGTGGTTAAGACCCAGGATAACTTTAACAATGCTATCGGGGTCCCCATCACGATTCTGTCGATGGAACCAAATACCGAGGTGCTAGTGGTCGAGATGGGTATGGATCACTTTGGTGAACTTGAAGCCCTCAGCACCCTGGCGGAACCGGATGTGGCGGTTATTACCATGATTGGCGAAGCACACATTGAGTTTTTTTAAGACGCGCGACCGGATTGCGGATGCCAAGATGGAAATCGTGTCGGGGCTCAAAGACGATGGCCTGTTCGTTTATAATGGGGATGAACCGTTATTGCGGGAGCGGGCCGCCAAAGTGACGCAGGACCAGGTCACCTTTGGCCTAGCACCAAATAACGACCTGGCGGCGGAACACGTGCAGCCGTTCCGTGACCACACGGAGTTTGATGTTTCCCGCTGGCCAGACGTGCACTTCTCCATTCCGATGATGGGGGAGTACAACGTTAACAACGCCCTTGCGGCGATTTTAGTTGGGCGGCGCTTCCATGTGAAGCCGGAAGCCATGCGTGATGCGTTGGCGCACTTCAAGGCCACGCATAACCGGACGGAGTGGTTGAAGGGTGACGCCGGGGAGTCCATCCTCAGTGACGTCTATAACTCTAACCCGACCGCTGTGCGTGCCGTGTTGCACGACTTTGTGAAGGTGCCCACCAAGGGGCGCCGCATTGCCGTGCTGGGTGACATGCTGGAACTAGGCACGGCGAGCCATGACCTACACGCGGGTTTGGCCGATGCCTTGGATCCTGACCAAGTTAACTGTGTCTACCTATACGGGCCGGAAATGCATGCGCTGTATACCGCCCTGCAGGCTAAGTATGACGGCCAGCACCTGTTCTACTTTGCCGAGGATGATCAAAGTCACCTGGAGTCGCAGCTACTGGATGGGGTGTACTCGGATGATCTCGTTTTGATCAAGGGTAGCCACGGGATGCACCTAGAAAACGTGTTGAGCGCGTTACTGAACGGTTCACGAGAATAACGTTATGACAATTTTTGGGAGTGGTGCTACCGCACACACTCCCTTTCTTTATGGGCAGATGTTAATGAAGATAACCATTGCGGTCACGTGGCCGCGAACCCGAGGAGACGCAATTTCTGGTCGTTGAGCATGTTGCAATTATGAAAACTGGCTGTGAAACCCTAGGGCGTCTGGGCCTTTCTTTGCGTTTTGACCCGATTCACGCTATAATAGTAAGAACGCATTTTTGATAACACATTGTGCACGTTACAAAACGGTACCTTCATGGGTGGATTTACTCCGGTTTTGTGGTGTGCATATGCACACACTAGGAGGACTCATTTGAAGTTTACAGAATTAGGTTTGGACCAAGATTTGCTCAAGGCGATTGACCGTGCCGGGTTTGAAGAAGCAACCCCAATCCAGGCAGCCACCATCCCGCTGGTCTTAGCGGGTAAGGACGTTATTGGGCAGGCCCAAACGGGTACTGGTAAGACCGCGGCTTTTGGTCTGCCATTACTGCAACACATTGATTTTAGTGACCGTTCCGTTCAGGCGTTGGTCATTTCACCAACCCGGGAACTGGCGATTCAGACCCAGGAAGAACTTTACCGGTTGGGTCGCGACAAGCATGCACGGGTCCAAGCCGTGTACGGTGGTTCCGACATTCGGCGCCAGATTCGTGGCTTAGCAGATCATCCACAAATCGTTGTGGGTACGCCAGGTCGTTTACTTGACCACATCAACCGTCACACGTTGAAGCTGGCTAACCTCCGGACTTTGGTCCTGGACGAAGCCGACGAGATGTTGGACATGGGGTTCATTGATGACATTGAGAGCATCGTGCAGAACGCACCGGAGGGTCGTCAGACCTTGCTGTTCTCCGCGACGATGCCTAAGCCCATCATGAACATTGCCAACAAGTTCATGCACAATCCTGAGACTGTGCAGATCAAGAGCAAAGAGCTGACTGCCGACAATATCGATCAGTACTACGTTCGCGCTAAGGACTTTGAAAAGTTTGACATCATGACCCGCATCTTTGACGTGCAGGTCCTGAACTGGCCCTGATCTTCGGGCGGACGAAGCGCCGTGTCGACGAACTGACTAAGGGTCTCCAGGCCCGCGGTTACAAAGCCGAAGGAATTCACGGTGACCTCACCCAGCAGAAGCGCTCGCAGGTGCTGAAGCAGTTTAAGAGTGGCGAGCTGGACTTCCTGGTTGCCACCGACGTTGCCGCTCGTGGACTTGACGTTTCGGGTGTGACCCACGTTTACAACTACGACATTCCCCAGGACCCCGACAGCTACGTGCACCGTATTGGCCGTACTGGCCGTGCCGGTCACTCCGGGGTGTCCGTAACCTTCGTCACGCCGGGTGAAATTGACTACCTGCGGACGATTGAAGACCTGACGAAGAAGCGGATGCTACCAATGAAGCCACCAACTGCCGACGAGGCGTTCCGTGGTCAGTTGAATACAGCGTTGGCCAACGTTAAGGAAATCATGGACGGTGACCTCAGCAAGTTTGAGGATGACGCTGCAGCCCTGTTGAAGGAATACACGCCAGAACAGATTGCGGCTGCCCTGCTGAAGAGCGTTGCACCAGATGACGCGTCCTCCGTACCGGTTAAGATCACACCAGAACGTCCATTACCACGGCGCGGTCACGGTGGTGGCCGGAGCCGTAATGGCGGTCGTGGTGGTTACCGTGGGAATAACCGCGGTGGCTACCGTGGTAACCGTGGTGGCGAACGCCGTGGCGGTTATCGGGGTTCACGCGACCGTAATGGTGCTGACCACCGTAACGGCGGCCGGCGGGATGATCACCGTCGCGATGACCGTAACCGTTCCGGTGCCGGCAAGAAGCGTAATAGCTTCACAATTCGGACTAAAGACTAAAATTAACGACAAGGAGCTCACCACGTTGGTGGTTGGCTCCTTTTTGTTTGGGGTAACAAAGTCGTTGTTCCTGACTTGTCCGGTAGCAGTATAATGGTGAGTAAATTTAGTGTAGTGGGGTGACAACATGCAGATTCGACCAATACGGGCGGGGGATAACGCGGCGGTGGCCCACCTGATTCGCGATAGTTTGGCACATTTTGGCTTGGATGTGCCCGGGACGGCGTACTTTGATCCGCAACTGGATGATCTGGCGACGTTTTACGCACAACCCCAGCGTGGGTACTTTGTCTTGGTGAACGACGCGGATGAGGTCGTCGGCGGCTGCGGCTTTGGTGAGTATTGTGACGATACAGCCGAACTGCAAAAGCTGTACATTGCGCCTGCCGCGCAAGGCCAGGGCGCTAGTCGCCGGTTGGTGGCCTGCGCGGAGGCTGGTGCGCGCGTGGCGGGATACCGGCGGATTTATTTGGAGACCCACCACGTCCTGACTGTGGCTTGTCTGTTGTACTAAACTGGGGTACAAGGCGCTATCAGCGCCGCTGGCCGCGGGGCCGCATACTGAGATGGATCGGTTCTTTATCAAAGCGCTGTGATATTGTGAGCATTAGGGTAGCTTACGCTCACGCTTTCTACCCGTGGGGCTTCGCTCTGTGATACACTTAACCCATTGCCTTTCCCACAATTTAGATTGGAGCCCTAAGATGACAATTGACAATAATCAACTCGTATCCCGCTACATGAAACTACAGGCTGCCCACAAAACTTACTTTGCCGCAATTGGCGAATACGTTGATCAGCAACTCGATGTTTTGTACGACCGCCTGAACACCACCTTTCATGATTCCCTGACCCTCTCCGTGCAGGGTGCCATTGATTACGCGAAGTCCCAGGGTGTTGAAATCACCTCGGGGATCAACCTGACCCTGGCCACCCAGAACTTCATGGTCAAAATGCTCGATAACCAGGGTCTCCTGGTTGAAGGTGGGGCGCATTCTAGCGACGTCGTCATCGGTAAACTGAACTTTGAAAACCGGGCCCGTTACGTTTAAGGGCCTCGCACCAATAACACGATAATACAGTCAAGCCGTTACCCACAGTTTTTGGGTAACCGGCTTTTTTTTAACTACTGCTGTGCAATGGTTGTGGATAGTTGTTCAATGCGCCGTTCTGTCCCGTCGAGGAAGTCCACCATGTGTTGTAACGGTGCATCGGTGGTTACATCCACGCCGGCCACGGCCGCTGCCGCCACGGGATCGGCACTGTCACCCAGGGCCAAGAACTTTCGCCAGCGTTGCACCGTGCTACTTTGGTCGTGTTCCAGATCTTGCCACACCTGCGTGGCAATGGTCAGGCTGGCCGAATAGCTGTACGAGTACAGGCCGAGGTAGTAGTGATCCTGGCGCATCCAGGTGGTTTCCGCGCCCGTTAAGTCTACAGTGTCGCCCCAGAATTGGCGTAATACTTGCAACTTTAGCTTGTCGAGGCGGGCGGCGTCAAAGCTTTCACCACGGTCGATCAGCGTGTAAACTTCCCGCTGGAAGGCTGCTTCTAGTAGGTGAGTGACACAGTTGTGGAAGTAGGTGTCACTCAGCAACCGTGACAGTGCAAAACGTTGTAGCGCGGATTATCCGTTGCCTGCTGGGTCAGGTAGCGAGTGAGTAGTAACTCGTTAAAGGTTGAGGGTGCCTCACAATGGTAAATGGGCATGACCCATGTTAACGCCGGATTGGCGTCAGCCGAGTAGTGCATTTGCCCCACATGGCCGAGCTCGTGGATGAGGGTGTCCAGCGCCGGCAACGTGTCGGTCCACGTCATCATGATGTAGGGGTGCACACCGTAAGGCATTTCCGTGTAGGCCCCGGAATCTTTACCAACGTTAGGTGCGCAGTCGACCCACCGCTGGGTCAAGGCCTGGTGCATCAGCTGCTGGTAGTCCGGTCCTAGCACCGCGGTCGCCTGTTCCACAATGGTGGTCGCATCAGCGTGTGTATTGAGGTGCAAAGTCGGGGTCGATGTCGATTTGCAGGTCGGTGTACTCCAAGTGGTCAAGCCCGCGCACCTGGGCCACGTGCCGGACGTAGCGGCGCATCACGGGTGCCAGCCGGTTCATGAGAACGTCGATTTGGCGGTCAAACAGCGGCCGCGGTACCTCCTGGTCGGCCAGCAAGAAGTCGATGACAGAATCATAACCCCGCAATGTGGCTGCGGCTTTTTCACGGGTCACCTGGCCGAGGTAGGCGGTGGCAAAGGTGTGTTGGTACCGTGCGAGGGTCGCACTAAATTGCCGGAATGCGGCTCGCCGCACCGCCGGATCGGGGTGTTTTTGGTATGTTTCCTCATAGCTCACAAAGTCGAGCGGGTAAGTGTGCCCGTGTGCGGTGAAGGTGCCGAAGTCCATGTCTGCCGCAATGCCTGTCGCCGGATGTTACGGAAGGTATTGAGTGCTGGCGCCAAGGTAGCCAGGGTGCTTTCTAACTCCGGACTGAGGACGTGGGCTTGGGTGGCAACTAGGTGGCGTATGTAACCGGCGTATTGGGGTCGTTCCCGGACCACCGTATCCAGGACGGTGGTGGGCAACTGGGCCAGTGCTGGGTGCAAGAAACTGAGGGCACTATCAACGTTGGCTTGGACAGTCGCGTTGGTGGCAACGCGCGCGTTTAGTTCGGGATTGGTACTGTCGGCACTTTGCGGAAATTCCGTGTAACAAGCGACTTGTTCGCGTAACGTTTCAATACCATTGAGGTCGTCAAGTGCGGCGACCACGTTCGTAGTTGTGTCGAGGTGGTGTGCGTACCGGTGACTAAATTGGCGGGCTTGATCCACCAATTGGTGCGTGGCGGCACGCCACGCATTAGCGTCACTAAAAATGGCGGTAAGATCCCACGTATTGGCTGGATCAACGGCACTGCGTGGTGGTAAGGCTGATGACATAATGTACCTCCTTGATCAAAAAAACATTGAACACCCACCGCATGGCTCCCGGTGGGTGTTCAATGTGGATTATTTGTGGGTAACTGACTGTTTGGCATCTGGTTTTGACTCCTGCTTGTGCGTTACTTGTGCATTTGGTGCTCCCGTTTGTGGCAACGATGACTTAGTCGGGACAACGTCCGGGATGGGCTTGATACCGGTCAACAACCCGAACAGCAGGGCCTCATCATCGTACTCACGACGCCAGTTTGCTGACATTGCAATCACTTCCCTCATACGTTGGCGGTCCCTGTATCCGCCTACATTGAGTGTAAATTAAAATTAAACAAAAAGCCAGTTAAATTTAACTGGCTTTTTTTCACATTTGGTTTTAGAATTGCAAAATATTGTCCCAATCCGTGATGGTATTGAGGGTGCGTAGTGCTTGTGGCTGGCCGGCCACCCGGCGAATGAGTTGGGCGAGTAGCGTGTACGTGTGCATTAGTAACGCCGGTTGCTGGTGCTGGGCGGCGAGCTGTAAAGTTGCGACGGCTAACTCCGCGCTCCGGGACACATCCTGAGCTTGGAAGTAAGCAAGTGCCCCGACGTAGTTGACTGCGTTAACGTCACCGTTAAAGGGAACTGTATCCGCCATTTGGGTCGCGTTCGTCACCGCGTCGGTGAGCGGTGCGACTTTGCGTGCTTGCGCAGCGACCAAGCCGACGTAGGCGTAACACAATGCGGTCAGCACCGAGCGTTGGTGGTTCACGGCTAACGCCATGTGCAGGTTGTAGCGTGCCCCATCCAAGTTAGCGTCGACGGCTAGGTCAGCTAGGCCCAGGTAGAAGTAGTACGCTTGCGCCTGTACGTCTGACATGGCGGCATCCGCGTAAGCTGCGGAGTTGAGCATCTTCTTGACGGCGCCATAGTCGTGATCAGCGATATGACTGCTGAGTTCCAGGTTCCGGCGCGCATTTTTGCCCACGGGGTAGTTGGCGGCCAGGTCAAAGCGGTTAAGGCGGATACCTAGACGCTGGCTGATGCCAATAATGGTCTCGATGCTCGGTACGTGAGTATTGGCCTCAATCGCCGCAAGGGTGGTCGCGGGACAGACGCCCGCGGCTAGGTCGTCGACCGACCAGCCTTGAGCAGTACGTAGTTTGTGGATCACGGAACCAATTTGTGGGTGCATAAGGGTTTGTTCGCTTCTTTCTAATCATTACCTACCACCCATTATAACAGTATCGGGCGGTTCGACCGCGCGGCGTTACGACCGCCAGTTGATCCGTCCGAGTACGCGGCGGCCCAGGAATTCCTGCAGGATGATGTAGACCGGGTACGTGGATACAGCTAGGGGCGCGTAAAGTAGTAGCAACTGCCAGTGCCACAGCGAGACCAACGAGAAGGCGCGGTTGGTGACAAAGAAGACACCGAACATGACCACGGCAATTAGGGCCAGCATGCCCACTTTGAGCCGGTTAAAGGGACGCGAGACGCGAAACAGCACGTTGTAGCACACGCAGGTAATCAGCAACGCGACGATGGTACCGGTCGCGTAGAACGAAAGGTGTAAGAAGGACTCCAGCCAGGTCATCAGCAGGGTGTACAGGACGACTTCCGTCGCGGCCGGGGCCGCAAAGGTCATGACCTTCTTCATAAACTGACCGGTCACCCGCGCAAAGTTGGGTTCCAGTGACAGGAAGAACGACGGGATGGCGACCGTGACCGCCGACACGGGGGTCAGGTTGATGGGGATGATCGGGTAGTCGGCGTTCAGGAAGATAAAGATGATGATGAGCGCCACGGAGTACATGGTTTTGATGAGGAACAGCGAGGCGACACTTTCAATGTTGTTAATGACGCGCCGGCCTTCATTCAACACGCCGGTCATGGCGTCAAAGTTGGCGTCGAGAAGCACAAAATCGGCAATGGCACTCGCCGCCTCACTGCCGCTCGCCATGGCGATGGCACAGTCAGATTGGCGTAGGGCCAGGACGTCGTTGACGCCGTCACCGGTCATGGCGACGGTGTGCCCGGCTGCCTGGTAAGCGGCGATGAGGTGCTGCTTCTGGTCAGGGGTGACGCGGCCAAAGACGTTGTAATCCCGCACTAGGGCGGCGTAGTCGGGTGTATTGCCGACGGTACTCATGTTGATCAACCGGTCAGTACCCGCAATGCCGGCACGCCGGGCAACGCTGGCTACGGTCACGGGGTTATCCCCAGAAATCACTTTGAGTTGCACATCTTGGCCGGCAAAGTAAGCGAAGGTTTCCGCCGCGGCTGGCCGGATTTCGTCGGCGATGAGGACAAAACCGATGAGCTCGGGGTGGATGAGTGGGGTGGTTAACGCACCCGTGGTTCGACCCACCGCGAGCATGCGCAGTCCTGCCGTGGCGGCTTTATCAATGGCTGTGGTGGCGGTCGTGTCGAGTTGGTTGCCAAAGGTGAATTCGGGGGCACCCATAAAGTAGCTCACGCCATCACTGAAGGTGGCGCCAGACCACTTGCGGGCTGAACTAAACGGTACCGTGTGCGTGACCGCCCACTGGGGTGGCTGCGGGTAGTATTCCTTAATGGCAAGGGCGGTTTCGTTGTCGTCGTTTAAGGCGAAGGTGACGGCACTAACAGCGGTGGCCAAGTCGTCTTCATCGTGACCCGGCGCTGGCACTACCTGGTTGACTTTGAGACGGCCGGTCGTGATGGTCCCCGTCTTGTCAAGACAGATGGTATCGACGCGCGCTAACGCCTCGATGGCGGTGAGGGAGCGTACCAAGACGCGGCGCTGGCCGAGGTTGCGGGCGCCTACTGCCAGCGCGACGTTAGTCATGAGCACCAGGCCTTCGGGAATCATGCCAATGACTGCAGCACTAGTGGTCAAGATGGCCCGGTTGTACGCCCCTCGCCGGATCATCGAGACGGTGAAGAGGGCTAATCCCAACGGAATGAGGACGTAGGTCAGCACCTTGATGATGCGGTTAATGGTGTTGAGGAGCTGGCTACTGCTATCTTTGTTGGGACGTTCAGCTTTAGCAGTGGCGGCGAGGCGAGCGGCAAAGGTGTCCCCCGCGACTTTGGTGACCATGACGGTGGCACTGCCGGCAACGATGAAGCTTCCTGAGAGTACGGCATCATCCGGTTGCTTGACGATATTGTTTGGTTCCCCAGTCAGCGCACTTTCGTCGACCTCGAGGCCACCATGGGTCAACACGACACCGTCAACGGGTACCTGGTCACCACGGTGCAGTTGTAGGGCGTCACCCACCACTAACTGATCAGCGGGGATGGTGGTGACGTGGCCGTCACGGACGACCGTTGCTTGCGGGGCGCTGATGATGGTCAGGGAATCCAGCTGGTGTTTGGCGCGAATTTCCTGGAAGGTCCCGATGGCGGTGTTCACGATGGCAACACCGAGAAAGAGCAGGTTACTGTACGAACCCGTGGTGATAATGAAGGCGGCGATGACGACGTTGATCAAATTGAAGAGGGTCAAGGTGTTGCCGGCGACAATTTGCCCCACGGTGCGGGTCAGCGGGGCTTGTTCCACGTTATGGGCGCCCGCGGCGATTTGCGCATCAACGTAGCTCTGTTTTAATCCAATTTTGGGGTCAGTTCGCATGGTCTCGCCTCGAATCAGTCAGATTACGGTTACTTTGTTCTTATTGTAACGATTCCTTAGAGGATTGTCGTCAGACTGGGGGCGGACTTCACACAAACTTCGGAAAAGATGGTCATCGGGGAATGACTCACCAAACCGCTGTCCACCCGACTCGAGTAGGCTGGTCCACCATATAGTCCAGGTAGCTTAAACTTTGTGGCGGTGAGTGCGATAATGGTAGTAACGCTATAGACGAAGGAGAAAAATCATGCCGAAAACAAATCCTAACGGAACGCGCTTTATCACGTTAAGTAACGGTTACCACCTTTGGACCCAGACCCAGGGTGAGGGCGATATTCAACTCTTGTGCCTGCACGGTGGTCCTGGTGGTACCAATGAAGTGTTTGAAAACTTTGCTGAGCGACTGGCACCTTATCACGTCCGGGTCAGTCGGTATGACCAGCTGGGTTCATTCTTCTCAGACCAACCCGATTTTAATGACCCGGAGAACCGCAAGCGTTTCTTCAACATTGAATATTACGTTGACGAAGTTGAAGAGGTCCGCCAGCAACTCGGCCTCGAGCACTTCTTCTTACTCGGACAGTCCTGGGGTGGCGTGCTTGCCATCGAGTATGCACTCAAGTACGGTGAGCACCTGGCCGGCGTGATTTTGAGTTCCATGATCGATAACCTCGAGGAATACATCGACAGTGTCAACCAGATTCGTGAGTCAATGTTTAGTGCTGACGAGGTGGCCTACATGCACGATGTGGAAGCCCGCCATGACTTTAGCGATGCGCATTACCAGGAACTGGTTGCCCAGCTCGGGGAGCAGTATCTGCACCACGCGAGTGATCCCCAGCCGCGGCACCTGATCAACACGTTGGCCACGCCGGTATACAATTATTTCCAGGGCGACAACGAGTTTGTTATGGTGGGAGCGCTGAAGAACTGGGATCGGCGCGGGTACATTCAGAAGATCAACGTGCCAATGTACCTGACCTTTGGTGGGCACGAGACCATGCCACTGGGTGCTGCTTCACGGATGGCGGCGGAAGCCCAGCACGCCCGGTTGCACATCACGCCGCATGCGGGCCACGGGCAAATGTTGGACAACCCCGATGACTACTTTGCCGGTTTGGGCGAGTACCTGACCGACGTGCACACGGGTCACTTTGACGATTAATGGCGGTTGACGAAAGCGCTTGCGTGTGCATTATGTTATGTACTGCTGTATACTAGTTAGTAATTTTGTTAAACGGAGGATCCTATGTTAGAGAAGAAATTGTACCAGACAATGTTTGCCCACTCGTTTAACATTCCGGTGACGGTAAACTACTGGGATGGTACTAGTGAGACCTACGGTGATGGCGCCGCCCAGGCAACCATCGATATCAAAAAGGCCATTTCATTAAAGGAACTTTCCAAAAACGCGTCCCTGGCGTTGGGCGAGGCCTACATGGCCGGCGACATTGACGTGACCGGGACGAGCGAGCGTCCAATTCAGCAAGTGTTGACTGCGGCGTATGAGAGTGCGGGCAGCTTCATGCGGAACAAGAAGTTCATCAAGTTCCTGCCCAAGCAGTCGCACACCAAGTCCAAGAGTAAGCAGGATGTGCAGAGCCACTACGACATCAGTAATGACTTTTACAAGGCTTGGCTGGACCCCACGATGACGTACTCCTGTGCCTACTTTGAACACGACACGGACACGCTGGAACAAGCACAAATCAACAAGGTCCACCACATCATCAACAAGTTGCACCCACAAGCGGGCAAAACCCTATTGGATATCGGTTGTGGCTGGGGTACGTTGATGCTGACGGCGGCCAAGGAGTACGGATTGAAGGTTGCTGGGATCACGCTCAGCAAGGAACAGTACAAGTACGTTCAGCAGCAGATTAAGGACCAAGGTCTCGAAGACGTGGCGGAAGTCATCCTGGAAGACTACCGTGAGTTGGACCGGAAGTTTGATTACGTGACCTCCGTGGGGATGTTCGAACACGTGGGTCAGGAAAACTTGGGTCTATACACGCAGAAGGTTGCGGACTTGCTTACGGATAACGGTGTGGCTTTGATCCACGGTATCACCCGGCAGCAAGGTGGCGCGACTAACGCGTGGTTGACTAAGTACATTTTCCCCGGTGGGTACATTCCTGGTTTGACGGAAATGACTCAGCACTTTGTGGATGCTGGTTTGCAGCTGAACGACCTTGAGCCGTTGCGCCGTCACTACCAGAAGACTACCGAAATTTGGGACGAGAACTTCAACGCCAAGCGTGGTGAGGTTCGTGCCAAGATGGGCAAGGAATTCGTCCGGATGTGGGATTTGTACCTGCAGGCCGCCGCTGCTTCCTTTGAATCGGGTAACATTGACGTGATCCAGTACCTGGTTTCGAAGGGACCATCGGGTAAGACTTTGCCAATGACGCGTGAATACATTTACGCGCACGAACAGTAATCACAAAGAGTGGTACAAAAAAACGGGCCGTGGGGCCCGTTTTTTTTGCGGTTGGCGTATCCGTTACACCTGGACATTGTCTGTCACGGGTGGCTTGCGGGATAATGGTAACGTACTTATGCGGATGCGGTCGCTTCTAGCGCGGCGTTGAGTTGGCCCAGTAAGGTCGTTAGCTCGGCGAGGGGTGTGGCACCCATGTGGCGCGTGATGGCTTGAAACCGCCGGCGCGCACTGGTCGTGATGGTTTGTTCCACGTTAGCGCCCGTGTGGGTGAGGGCGAGGAGCCGCCGCCGGTGATCAGCCTGCGCGGTTTTTTTGCTGCACGTAGCCCAGCCGGAGCAACGAACCAATTTGGCGGGCAATTGCTGGTTTGGTGACGCCCCGGAGCTTGACGATGTCCGTCAGGGTCTCGATCCGCCCCGTCGCGATATCCCGCATGATTTGATATTGTTCAAACGAAATTTTGTAGGGACTGACCGCCGCTTGTAGTGCTGCCGTGAATCCCTTCACGGCGTGAAAGTAACTGTCGATGAAGGCGGTCATAGCTTGATCAGTGTTCATAATGATGCCTCCTAAAGTGAGTGGCGCCACACTTTGTGGCCGTCACGGCGTTAACGACGGTGGCAAAGATGGAGGAACTTAGCAATGAAGCAATGGTTTAAACGACACAAACGACTCTGTTGGTGGTTAGGTGGCCTGATTGTGTTCATCCTCGCCGCCTACTGTGCTGCGTGCCTGTACTTCTATAATTACGCGTTTGTGCCTAGCAAGAAGAGTTTTCTTGGTAGTGGGGATACCCGGCAGGAGCGGGTGGACAAAGCGTGGTTACAACGCGTCCACAAGCAGACCTGGCACGAAACGGCGACGGGTCACCGCAGCTGGCAGTTGGTAGCCGACTACGTGCCCGCCGCACACCATACGAACAAAACGGTGGTGGTTGCGCACGGCTATATGAACACCAAGGAGGATATGGCCAGCTATATTCGCATGTTCCATGCAGCGGGCTATAACGTGTTGGCACCCGACGACCGGGGTCACGGCCAATCTGATGGTAATTATATTGGTTACGGTTGGCCCGACCGCCTTGACTACCGCCGGTGGATCAAGCAGGTGATTGCCCGTGACGGGCAGAGCAGCAAGATTGCCATGTTCGGGGTTTCCATGGGTGGGGCCACCACCATGTACACGGCGGGACTCAAGCTACCACACCAGGTCAAGGCCTTCATTGAGGATTGTGGCTACACGAGTATTAGCGATGAGTTAGCCGCAAAGGCCAAGTCGATGTATCACCTACCGCGGTGGCCGCTGGTACCCGGGGTCATCGCGACGGCCAGCCTGATTACCCACAACAACTTTGCTGCCGCCCGGACTAGTGCCACATTGGCACACAACCATCGACCAATGCTGTTCATTCACGGCAACAAGGACAACTTTGTGCCGACACGGATGGTGTACGCGAACTACCGGGCCGCCAAGGGACCCAAGCAGCTGTGGGTGGTGCCAGGCGCCGCCCACGCGAAGAGCCTGGCCACCCATCCCGTTGCCTATCGCCGGCACGTACTGAAATTCTTACACCGATACCTGCAATGATGCCTATCCGGTTCACTCCATCTATATTGTAGGCGTGCAACGGTTGCGACCTGTACGTTTTTGGAGTAAAACGGCCGTCACAAGGTGCTGGCCAGGCAGGGAGTGCAAAGAACATTCGCAGGGCGCATTAATGTGGTTGGTCAACTAAACATTTTGACGTCAAATAACCCCGGACGGACCAATTATTGGTTTGTCCGGGGTTTATTTATGCCTGCACTTGGGTATTTGTGGACAAGATGCCGGCTGCTTTGGTGTGTGGTCCAATAGTGCCGTGCGTAATTGCGGGGCAGTGTTGCCGCGTCGGGAGGCGCCAGCAGGCTCGCGATTCACCCAACAAAAAAAAGCCTCGAGTCATTGCTCGGGGCCGTTTGGGTACGTACTTGATTAATCAGCTTCGTCGGCATCGGCGGCCGCGCTGATGCCGCGGCGGCTTTGGTACCGTCCGGATCATGGTCGGTCACTTCAAACCAGTCGAAGAAACCAGGGTCGTAATCAATGACCTTGAAGGTGAACCGCCCCAGCTCGACCTCGTCGTTTTGTTTGAGGTTCGGGTACAGTTCAATGATGGATCCACCAACCGTTACAACGTCGGAGTTTTCAAAGTCGGGGATGTCGGTGTGGAAGAAACGCTCAAAGTCGTACATCGTGGTCTTACCACTAACCTTGTAAACGTTGTCCTGGTCGGTGGCCAGGATGTATTCATCAGACACGTCGTCGATTTCATCCTTAACGGTGCCGAACAGTTCCTCGTAAATATCTTTGTCCGTGACAATCCCGCTCGTACCACCGTATTCGTCGGCCACCACCACAATCGGGGCTTGACGCCGAATCATTTGTTGCAGAATGTCATGGATGGGTGTTGATTCTGGTACGGTGACGATGGCCCGCAAGACTTTGGACATTGTGATGCTGTCGTCCGCCAGTGATTGCCGAATCAAGTCATACACGTACACGTAACCGAGAATTTTATCCTTGTCACCATTGGCTACGACGGGGAAGCGACTGAAACCTTCTTTGAGGTACAGCCGCAAGACGTCGTGTACCGTGTCGGTGACGTCCACGACGATCAGCCGGGTACGGTCAACCATGATGTCGCGGGCGGTCTTATCGTTCAGGTCAAACGCGCGTTCCATGTAGACCACGTCGTTTTTGTCCATGTCACCGGTTGTAATTGCGTTTTTACTAAGATTCAGGATTTCCGCCTGTGAGAAGGCTTCGTTGCTTTCGTCGGCGGGTTTGATCCCCATCATTTTGACGATTCCGACGGACGACTTGTTTAGTAACCAGACGAACGGGTAGAAGAGGATGTGGAAGTAGTGCAGCGGTGTGACCACAAACATGAGCACCTTAATGGAAAAGTCGATGGCGATATTTTTGGGCACGATTTCGGTCAGGACCACTTCAAAGTAGGTCAGGATGATGACACCAAGCACCGCCCCGACCGCACGGAGGCCACCTTCAGGTAATTGAAGGTGTACCAACCCCATGAGGTCGATCAGTAGGAACTCAACGGTTTCCTCACCGATCCAACCAACAATGATGCCCGCCAGTGAGACCCCGACCTGCGTGGTCGAGAGGTACTCGTTGAGGTTGTGCACCATCTTTAGGGCGCGGGTCAGGCGCCGCTTGTTGCCCTGACCACTTTGTAATAATTCCTCCAGCGCGCTGGGACGACTTTGTACCAACGCAAACTCACTCGCAACGAAAAACGCCGCGAAGACGAAGGTAACGACCATCACCAGTAAATTCGCGGCGACTTGGCCACTATCCATATGTTCATTCCCCATTTCTTATTTTGGTAACTGGCACTATTCTATCATGAATTAAGTGTTGACGTTCTATTAAGTTATAAAAACAGCTCAATTATTAGTTTAATTACGGCGCTAGCCGTTATCTGGTCACCGTTGCGGCCGGAATGCTAACAGTGAACCCGTAGTCTGGGTGTTGTTCCAGGCCCGGCCGTTACATTCGAGGGGATCGGTCAGTACCCGGCGGATAGTTGCCACGTTGAGGCCCTCATTGATGATGATGACACAACCATGCTTGGCGTCGATAATGCCGCTGGCCGCCGCGGCACCGGTCAGTTCAGTGTTGCTGGTGACGCGGGCAACCAAAATATCGTAGGTGCCCCCCAGCAGGGCCCAGCGGTTAGGTGGCAATAACTGGTAGCGCAGTTGCGCACTATCCGCTTGGTGGCGGGCTGTGTCAATCTGGTGGCGATGCTGACTGATGCCGATGACTGCATCCGCCCCGGCGTTGACTGCGTATTGAGTCAGCCAGGGTGTGGTCGCGTTAATGACGGCGACCCGTTTGTTACGCAGACTGGGTGCGGTTTTAATGACGGCAGTCTCGATGGCGGTAGGGGCAGTGAGGCCGCTGGTGGGCCGCTTCGGTAAAACCCGGTTGCGCATGGCGGGATACTGGTGTTGACTGTGTTTCTGATTCATGAGGTTTCACTTTCCTGTGTGTAAGCTGTTAATAAACAAATTGGGCCGTGAAGCTCCATGGGAGTGTTCAGGCCCAAACAGACGGTGGCTATTAATCCACGAAAATAATGACAAAATGGTGGCTGGCAGTATCCACGTTAATGGAAACGTGCCGGTTGAGGTCATCGACCAGGGCCCGGGCCACCTTCATTTTACCTTCGAAGGTCGTGACGTTTGTGTCAGGCGGAAAGGCTTTAAAGTCGTAGTTTTCCGCGATGAAGGGCGCGTCAGTGACGTAACGCAGGTTGTTTTCGTCGTGGCGACTGCCTGGTCGCAACACCGAGTCGATGTAGTGGTACAGTTCGCTGGGCGTGTAGTGCAATGGGGCCACCAAATCGGTGGTGATATCAAAGTTAGGAGCGTCGTCAATCATTGCGTCGTTGACGGTTACTTGTGTAAGTCCTTGGTATAGTTTCATACTTATTCCTTCCCGCTGTGTTAGTTAATAGCGTAATCATAGTGACGGCTTCAGCTGGCATCTTCCAGGTACAACTCTTGAAGGTCACGCCGGTCTGAATTAGATAGCCCGATAACGTCGTGCAGGTAGACGTCCATACTGCCGTATTCCGACTGGATGGTGTTGAGGGCGCTGTCCAAGAAGGCCCCGTGCACCGTCCATAGGTCGTGGATACTTTGCAATAGGTTAGCGTTACCGCCGTGCGCCCGTGTTTCCTGCATGATGTCATCTAGTGGTGTCTGGATGAACTGATTGGCCGCCAGGTAATCGGCCCGAATGGTGTGGGCGTCTACCCCTAGGGCGCTGAGTAGGTATACAGCACCCATCCCGGTGCGGTCCTTGCCGGCGGTGCAGTGGAACAACGTAACGTGGTCCGGACTCGTTAGGAGGATCCGGAAGAATTCCTGGTAAGCGTGCTGGGCCGGTTTTTGCATCACCAAATTACGGTAGGTTATCACCATGTTTTTGAACCCACCCCGTGGGTCTTGTGAAAACTCCGCCTGCTCTTCCTCCCAGGTTTTAGACACCTGGGTCTGGTCGGTGATGAACACTGGTAAGGAGTGGTAGTGTGCCGCTGGCAATGGCCGGTCCGGAGCTTTAGTTTGTTCGTCTGGGGACCGGAAGTCGACGTCGTGGCGCACGCCGTATTCCCCGAGAAAGTGGACGTCCCGATCAGACAGTTGGTCCAGTTTGCCGGAGCGCACCAACCGGTGGCTACGGATACGCCGACCATCGGTGGTGGTGTAACCGCCTAGGTCGCGAAAATTAAAACCATGATGAATGTTAAGTAGGTTTGGTTGCATGCAAGCGCCGCCCTTCATGACTGTTTTTTTGTACTAGCTCTAGTTTACAACGTGTTGGCGGGCAGGCCAAATATAATTGTGCGTGACGACCTAATTAAGTTTGTGGGGTGACTAGGCCTCGTCTGCACGGCGGCGTTTTTGGATGAGGTTCCCATCACTCGGCCACCTTAACCCTTGAAAACCGCGAATTTCAATACTGAGTTGGGTGTGGTGGCGAATCGCCGTCAGGGTAGCTTCAAGGCGAGCTAGGTCACCACTAGGCAACGAGTGCAGCGGGATGGACCGGTGCCGCTGTTTTTGCGGAATGATGTTGAAGAAGAAGTTGTAGCTGTGGTTATAGCGGTCATCAACTAGCGTGATCCAGTAGCGGGTATGACTGCGCCGAAGGAAGAGTTGATCGATCCGCGCGTTAATAATGTCGCCATCTTTACTCATAACTATTACCCCCATTGTGTCCGCCGACCAGATTGGCGCGGTTAATGGCCGTGCCTCCGGTCAGCTTGCTTTTAGCGTAAACGAGCGCGGTAAACCCAAAACGTGAGCGGATGGCATCGACCGTGCGTTCCAGCGTGTAGTCCTGAATTTGTTGTTTTACTGGTTGGAATAACTCGAGTTGTTGGCCGTTATCCGGTCCCAATTGGCCGCAACTAACGGCAATGTTGCGGACTCCTTCACCGTCCCAGTAGTGGTCAAAGATGCGCAGAAGGGCCGCCGCAATGGCGTGGTTACTGTTAGTGGCACTGACGGTGATCTCCGCCCCGAAACCGCCGCGGTTGGTGGCCGTAGCAGTTGCATAGTTAAAGCCGATGCCCAGGCTGACCTTGTGGCACAGTAAGTGGCGGTGGCGCAACCGGGCGGCCACTTGCTCACCAATTTCTTTGACGACCAGGCGAATTTCGTCCCGATGGATATAGTCCCGTGGTAGTACTTGAGAATTGCTGATACTCGGTGATTTGATTGGTTCCACCTGTCCGGGGTGGGCGCGGTCGATACCCCACGCCAGGGCGTAGAGTTGCTCGCCAATCAGGCCAAATTCGGCGCGCAGGGCGTACGGATTGGCGTGTGCCAGTTCCCACATATTATTAATGCCGATGCGGCGTAAGTGGTTCGCCGTTCGTTTGCCGATACTCCAGACGTCCTCCATGTTGGTGATGGTCCACAGCTGCTGGGGAATGTTCTGGTAGTTGATCTCCGCAATTAAGTCGTACTGGTGCTTGGCGTAAATATCGAGCGCAATTTTGGCTTGGAGCGGGTTGTTGCCGATCCCCACGGCTGTATAAATGCCGGTTTCATCATGAATGGTACGTTGGATTTGCCGTGCGACGGCCCACGGGTTGGGGCCAAAGAGGCGCCAGGAATGGGTCAGGTTGAGAATTGATTCATCGATGGAGTATGGCCAAATATCGGCGGGAGCCACATACCGCTGAAAAATTTGGTTGATTTGGAGATTCTTTTGAATGTACATGTTCATCCGTGGGGGCACGACGATCAAATCTTCGCTTTGCGGGAGGTCGCGCTGGCGGGATACGTTGGCTTGCAGGTGGAACTCCTCTTTGGCGCGGGGCGATGTTGCTAAAATTAGCCCACCATTGGTGTTTTCCTGTTCTGACATGACGACGAGGGCAGTTTTGAGGGGATGCAGGTCACGGACAACGCACTCGGCCGAGGCATAAAAGGAGCGGCTATCAATCAGAAAAAAAAGACGCCGTGTGGTTCGTATTGGTAATCCAAGAGTTACGCCCCCTTTGCTCTTCATTATACGAACATGTGTTCGTAGAGGCAAGCAAAAAAAAGTTGTGCAAATCGGTCTCAGGTCCAGTGTGGTGGGCCCCGTTCTTAGTGATAATAAACATGGTTGATTACGTAGCACAAAAATGGAGGAGCGCAATATGAAGAAGATCATCTGGGCGGTCATTGCCGTAGTGATTATTGGCGGTGCCGGTGCGGTCGGGCTCAGCGAGTACTTAAACGTTTATCGGGCGCAGACGGCGTACGCGGTGGTACCACCCACACCACGCAAGACGATTACGCGGGGCAGTGACGGCAAAAAGATCACTGATAGCCAGGGACGCCAAGAGTATTCATATAATCACACCTTTAAGTGGGTGATGGTAGACGGACAAAAGCGCACGGTTGCCTTTGAACAATCCGGGGTACATCCCACTCCCTTCAAGCCGGGCAGTTACGTGAAGGCAGAGGTCAGCAAAACGCGGGTCACGAAGGGTCCCTTCAGTGTCGGCTGGCAGAAGATTCCGGCTAAGGTACGCGCACAACTTAAATAGTGGTAATAGTGTGGGGTCGGTGATTACCCATGTTAAAATAGGGCAGTGAACGGGAGGAAGACAGACATGGAATTTACGTTTCGGGTCACCGCGACGGCGGCCACAACCACTAAGCGCCTCCTGGACCGTTTCGGGGTGAGTCACCGGTTGTTTAAACGACTGGTGACGGCGCACGCCATTATCGTGGGCGATCGCCCCGTAGGCAATATTCCCCTGGTGACTGGAGATCAAGTAACGTTTACGCTGCCTACCGATAAGCCCGTTGCGCCAGCGCCTGGTCAGTTGGATGTGCTGTATGAGGATGCCAACTGGCTGGTGGTCAATAAGCCGGCGAATTGTGCGAGCGTGCCGGGGCCGAGTCATCCGGGTGCAAGTCTGTTGAACATGGCGGCGGGGTACCTTGTGCAGCAAGGCTACGGGGCCGTCCAGCCGGCAATCATTACGCGGTTGGACCGCGATACCATGGGCGTCGTCTTGATTGCTAAGCACCCGCTAGCGCAGGCCCGCTTGGACCGCGCGGGTGTGGATCAGGTGGTGCACAAAGAGTATTTGGCGGTGGTCGACGGTGTGCTGATCCAAAATTGGGGCCGCGTCGAGGTGCCGCTCGGGCGGGCCGATGACGGCATTCATCGGCGGGTAGACGTGGACGGCCAGTATGCCCGTACGGATTATCGGGTGGTTCGTCGCGGACAACGAGCAACAATGGTTCGTTGCGTACTTCGGACCGGCCGGACCCACCAGATTCGGGTACACATGGCGTACTTGGGGCATCCGTTAGTGGGGGATGCGTTGTATGGGGGCAGTGCCCGTGCACACGGCGGGCAAATGCTGCTCGCCCAACGCCTCACGTTCACCGATCCGTTTACGCGGCAACACATCGACGTACAGGCACCAGTGCCAGACAGTTTTAACCGGCGACTGGGTCAGATGACTTCATCTTCGTCAAGGCAGGCCACTTGACTTTTGCCCCGGATTCGGTAAACTTAATGAGTTACTAAAACACAATGAGGTGAACGAAATGCGGAACAACATTTTACTCGCATGCGCCGAAACCGGCGAACGTATCTACCTGACTTCTAAGAATAAGCGCAACACACCAGAAAAACTGCAGCTGAAGAAGTACTCTCCAAAGCTGCGTAAGCGCGTGGTTTTCACTGAAGTTAAGTAATTGATACTTACGAACAAGGGCCGTCCAGATCAATTTCCGGGCGGCTCTTTGTTTGGCTGGTGGATGGTTTGAACGGGGGAGCGATGGTACCGTTTGCGAAAATGCCGCGAGAAATCCTGAAAGAATGGTATAATGAACGTAAATAGCGACATGGAGGGAATTATAATGACCACGCAGGCAGAATATACGGAGTTATACCAAAAGCGGTTAGCCATGATTGAAGGCAACCCGCAATATACGGTATTGGCGAGCATGAATCAGCCGATGTCCGATGGCGATCAACGTGTAACCCAGTATATCGTGTATACCGACATCAAGCGTGATGACCAGAAGCACAAAACAGCGTCCATCTTTGTCTACACGCCGTACAAGAACGTCGATAAGTATGGCCACTCCAAAGCCGATTACCAGTCACAGCTGTTGTTCGAGTTGAACGGTTGGGACCACGCGGTGCACATCACGGTGCTGGAAACGTTAGGCAGTGAGAGCCGGCTGGCCTTCTTTGACTACCAGAACCTGGGCCTCGCACAGTTGGCGTTGACGGCGCTCATGAACTTGATCAAAAAGTTCGATGTGCAATCCGTAGACGGTAACATTAGTTCCTTCGATCGAGACAAGTTTGCCAAGACTAAGCATATTTTTGAAAAGTTTGGTTTCACCGTGACCGTGATGGATGCGGAACACGGTATTGGCAGGATTTACAAAGCCGTACAAGCTGATTAATAGCTAAATGGTCCCATTACCGGTGTGTGGTAATGGGACCATTTTTGGTTGCAATTATAGAATCTGGTGGGCGGAAAACTTGACGCCCAGCTTGTTGAACATCAGTTCTTCGACGGTCAGGAACAAACGGTAAAAGTCCGAGCTGCTCACGTCGGTGCTCCACACAAAGACGCGCGGGTGCGTATGGCCTGGTTGCTGGAATAATTTGGCGTCGTCCACCCCGGTAATGATGAGGTCGGCCGGATGCTGGGCGGCCTCGGTTTCCGGCATAATATGGACAAAGCTCATGTTGCCGACAAAGGTGGCGAGCCGGCGACTATTGAAGTCGTTGTTGGTGAGCAGGATGCGGCAGTTAACCAGCTGGTGCCATTCAAAGTCGGCTAGGTGTGGCGCCAGCAGGTAGCACAGTTGGGTGGCTATTTGTTGGTAAGCGCGGTCGCCGAACCGGCCCGCCACCCCTAGATCCTGCATAATTTGGGGTTGGGCGCTCAAGAGCATTTGATAAAGCTTGCTATGCATGTACAAGTCCTGTTCGGGGTCATCCAAACTGGTAATGCTAGGGAAGCAGGCGCCACCGCAGAGGTTGGCCAGGGCCACGCGTACCATGTTGGTCACTAACAGCGGATCATCTTTGAAACGTAACCCCGCACCCGGCCGCTGGTGTTGTTCCAGACGGATAGCCAGCTGGTCGATGTAGCGGTGGATGATGTTGTCGCTACGCATTGTGGCATCATACAGAGGCGCCCAGACCCGATAGTCCTGGGTAAAGTTGTACTCTATGAGCCGTTGGAAAACGAAAAAGTGATTTTCGCGGGCCAACTGCCGTGTACTGAGGCGCGGGTACCACTGATGGCTAATTAATTTAGTATCCAGCAGGGGGATGACACCGTGTAGCCGCTCAAGGGTAGGCATAGCGCCGAGAGCGTCCCCATGGTTGATGCGGAGGTCATTGACGGCCAGCATCAGCAAGTTGTGGAGGTGACTGACCGTGTTGACACCTGGCTCCTGGATCTGGGCGTAGCGTTCGGCAATACGTTCTTTAGGAACAGTAGTAAACGGCCACTCCACCCCGCGAAAACTCAGCCAGTAGAAAATATACAGGAACTGGCGGATGGTTGGTTCCGCGCCGGTAATACCTGGCTTGGTGAACGACAGCTTGAGGCCATGGTTTTCCAGCAATGTCCGTAGCAAAGTGGTTTTCCGAGTCAGCGTGGAACGGGAAATGAAGTGATCCTGGCAGAAGCGGTCGGTGTTTGCAGTGCGGTTTTGCGTAATGTAGTCGAGGTACTGAAACTGAATGGAGCTCTGTAATAGGTAGAGACGGTATTGGTCGATGGTCACAGGGAGGTTGTCACCAGCCAGAACGTTCTTTTTGACGGCGGGACCGGAACGACCCGTGATGGTCTCGAGGTCGTTAAGCAGTTCTTGAAAAACATTGTAACTTTGCTGGTACGAAATATGTAGGTGGTTACCCAGGTCGGTGATGGTAAAACCAAAGGCGTCCATGGTCTTGAGTACGCGGAACATGCGGAGCTTTTGGATGTCTGCATTTTCTAGAAAGGCGTCTTCAAACAGCATGGCTTTACTTCCCCCAATTAATGATTCGTTGACACGGATTATACAACAGCAATTATATCAGAAAAGCTTGGTGGGTGTTATCATTACGCCTCAGGTTCACACTTTGGCGGGCGGTTGGGGCCAGGACTTGAAATTTCAGGATGTTTGCGGTACTTTAAGTGCAATAAGCAAACACGTGATTAAGCGCATATAGGCAATTCAGAGAGCGGACAGGTGCTGTGACGTCCGTATTGCTAGGTCCAGCGTGATAGTGGGTGGTGAGAGCCACACGGATACGTCCGTTAACCGTACAGAGCGTGCTGGTCGCTGTGATCAGTGAATCTGGGTGGTACCGCGGAAAAAGCCTTTCGTCCCAATCAACGAGGGGCTTTTTGTATACAAAGGTATCGGCCAGGCAGGCGTTTCTTTCTATAATAAGAGTGAGGACGACTGGAGCGGTATGCAATGTTAGCAGGTCGTACCTGTGGGAAAGAACATTTGTACCTGTTGGTGTGATGGTAAACGTGGAGGAACGAACATGCTAGATATTAAGTTGTTGCGGCAGAAAACAGATTGGGCTAAGTCGGAGTTGGCTAAGCGCGGTATCAAGGCAGAAGAGATTGACGAGTTGTTGTCTTATGACCAGCAGCGGCGCACGGCGCTTACCAAAGTTGAGGAACTGAAGGCAGAACGAAACCGGGTCTCGGCTGCCATCGCGCAGATGAAGCGGCAACATGAAGACGCTGACGAGCAGATTGCTGCTATGCGCAAGGTGGGTCAAGAGATTAGTGCTCAGGACAAAGCCGTGGCGGAGTTGGAAGAGAAGGCTAACTACATCTTGGTACGGTTGCCCAATATTCCTGATGACTCGGCGCCAGCTAGCTTGAATGAGGATGACGCCCGTGAGGAACGTAAGTGGGGCCACATCCGAGACTTTGGTTTCACCCCGAAGGCCCACTGGGATATTGGTGAAGATCTGGGCATCCTTGATTTTGAGAATGCCGCCAAGGTCTCCGGTAGTCGGTTTGTGTATTACCGTGGTTCCGGTGCCCGGTTGGAACGAGCGGTGTATAACTTCTTCCTGGATGAACACAACAAGGAAGGTTACACGGAAGTCTTGCCACCATACCTTGTCAACAATGAGTCGATGTTCGGTACGGGCCAGTTCCCTAAGTTTGTGGGGGATAGCTACACGGTTACCAACGAAGATAGTGACCTCACGTTAATTCCGACCGCTGAAGTACCACTGGTCAACTACTATCGTGATTCAGTTGTTGATGCGGACCAGCTACCGATTAACGTTACGGCGTTGACGCCGGCGTTTCGGTCCGAGGCGGGCAGTGCCGGTCGTGACACACGTGGTTTGATTCGGATGCACCAGTTTAATAAGGTGGAAATGGTCAAGGTGACGAAGCCGGAAGATTCCTGGCAGGAACTCGAAAACTTGACGCACGACGCGGAAGATTTGCTGCAAAAGTTGAACTTGCCGTATCACGTCATTACGTTGGCGACGGGCGATGCTAGTTTCACGTCGGCGAAGACCTACGACCTTGAAGTTTGGATTCCTGCGCAAAATACTTACCGGGAAATTTCTAGCTGCAGTAACTGTACCGATTTCCAAGCACGGCGTGCGCACATCCAGTACCGTGATGACCAGGGTCGCCTGCAATTTGTGCACACCTTAAATGGATCTGGATTGGCTGTTGGGCGGACGGTGGCCGCCATTTTGGAAAATTATCAAAATGAAGATGGCACGGTGACAATTCCCGATGTGCTGGTTCCGTACATGGGTGGACAAACGATTATTGAAAAAGAAAATTAAAAGCGGCACTTTTATGCAGATAATCGAATGATTATCTGTTTTTTTTAGTTCCCCGTTCGGCTTTGCGCTAAAGTTCAAATAAGTGCGTAAGAGTGCTTGACGGTCCGCCTGGTGGCTGGTAAGATATTTTATGTTGTTCAGGGCGAGCGACTTCGGTCGCGCCCTGGACGGTGGTTTCCTGAACTGCTGATGCAGGTTGTCGAATATTTATTCGTAATAATGTGTTGACAGTAACAACAACGG